>CAYUOU010000038.1:0-37006 GCA_964446485.1 uncultured Desulfobacterales bacterium
ATGCCCAGTTGGTGGCTGAAAACATTGCCATGCAGATAGAACGTCGCGTGGCGTTCCGCCGTGCCATGAAACGTGGCATGCAGTCCGCCATGCGGTTCGGGGCTGAAGGCGTCAAGGTGATTTGCGCCGGGCGACTTGGCGGCGCGGAAATGGCCCGCACCGAGCAGTACCGGGAAGGTCGCGTCCCCCTGCATACGCTGCGGGCCGACATCGACTATGGATTCGCTCAGGCTAAAACGACCTATGGGATTATCGGCGTCAAGGTGTTTATTTTCAAAGGTGAAATACTTGGGAAAGACCCCATCGCCGCTGCCGAAGCGGCAAGATAGAAATTGGTGAGGAGATAAAGGATGTTAAGTCCCAAGAAAGTCAAATTTCGGAAGCAGCAAAAGGGCAAGATGCGCGGCATGGCCCGCCGTGGCTGCAATCTCAATTTCGGGGACTATGGACTGCAGGCCGTCGAATGCGGATGGATCAGTTCAAAGCAAATCGAGGCGGCCCGTATCGCCATGACTCGCAAGGTCAAGCGCGGCGGCAAGATGTGGATCCGTATTTTCCCGGACAAACCGTTCACCAAGAAGCCGGCTGAAGTGCGCATGGGTAAAGGCAAGGGCGCGCCTGAGGGCTGGGTAGCCGTCATCAAGCCGGGACGCATTCTCTATGAAATGGAAGGCGTTCCGCGCGAGTTGGCAAAAGAGGCGCTGCGACTGGCATCCCATAAGCTGGGTGTCAAGACTCGTTTCGTGGAGAGGAGTGCGCTGTAATGAAAACGAGCGAGATTCGCGAACTCAGTGCTGAGGAGAGGGACCGTAAAGTCAGCGATCTGACCGAGGAGCTGTTCAATCTTAGATTCCAACATGGCGCGGGTCAGTTGGAGAACACGGCTCGGATGAAGCTGGTCAAACGCGACATCGCCAGGGTCAAAACCATCATCGAGGAGTTCTCCCTGAAACCTTCAGCTGAAAAAGAATAATGAATGCCATGAACGAACGTGGAAACAAACGACAATTGGTTGGAACGGTGGTCAGCGACAAGATGGATAAGACGGTGACCGTCCTGGTCGAGCGGCTGGTCAAACACCAGCTCTATCACAAATATATCCGTAGACGCGCCAAATTCACGGCACACGATTCGCAGAATGTCTGTCAAGTGGGCGACACGGTGGTGATCACCGAATCCCGCCCCCTGAGCAAGACGAAAAAATGGCGTGTCGCGAAGGTTGTTGAAAAAGCGGTGTGACATCAAAAGGATTGAAGACCGATGATTCAGTCAGAAACGCGATTGACGGTTGCAGACAACTCCGGAGCGAAGACGCTTTATTGCATCAAGGTTTTGGGGGGCTCCAAGAGACGCTACGCCAGCGTCGGAGATATTATCGTCGTTTCCGTCAAAGAGGCGATACCCAATGCGAAGGTTAAAAAAGGCGACGTCCACAAGGCGGTTATTGTCAGGACAAAAAAAGAGCTGAAGCGGCCGGACGGCTCCTTCATAAGGTTCGACGAAAACTCCGCCGTGCTCATTGGCGGCAATCGCGAACCGATTGGTACCCGTATTTTCGGCCCTGTCGCCAGGGAGTTGCGCGCAAAAGGCTTTATGAAGATAATATCGCTGGCTCCTGAAGTACTGTAGTCCAATTGTCTTTGGAGAGACAAACAATGATACCGAGCAAGATAAAACTCAAAAAGGACGATAAAGTTAAAGTCGTCACTGGTAAAGACAAGGGCAAGATCGGCAAGGTGCTCAAGATCGATCGCCAGCGAAGCCGGGTGCTTGTTGAAAACATCAATATTGTCAAGCGGCACTCCCGCCCCAGCGCCCAGAACCGTCAAGGCGGCATCGTTGAGCGAGAGGCCTCTGTTCACATTTCAAATGTGATGTTGATGTGCGGCAAATGTTTGGAGGCGGCTCGCGTCGGGGCCAAGGTATTGGAAGACGGCAAGAAGGTCCGTGTGTGCAAGCGCTGCAACGAAATACTCGACGCATAACTGCCTCGTTTGGGAGATTTGGCATGCCAAGCTTAAAAGAGAAATACGAAACAGAGATCGTCCCTCAACTGGTGGAGCAGTTCAACTACACCAATAAAATGCAGGTGCCGAAGCTCGAAAAGATCGTCCTGAACATCGGCATGGGTGAAGCCATTCAGAATATCAAATTGCTGGAATCGGCAGTGGAAGAATTGAAAATGATTGCCGGCCAGAAGCCTGTGATCACAAAGGCGCGTAGATCCATCGCCGCTTTCAAACTCAGAACAGGCATGCCCATCGGCTGCATGGTCACGCTTCGGCGAGACCGCATGTACGATTTTTTGAACAAACTGGTGAACGTTGCCCTGCCGCGTGTCAGAGACTTCAAAGGCGTAACGCCACGCGGCATGGACGGTCGCGGCAATTACAGCCTCGGTATCAAGGAGCAGATCAT
This sequence comes from uncultured Desulfobacterales bacterium, assembly GCA_964446485.1. Taxonomy (GTDB): domain Bacteria; phylum Desulfobacterota; class Desulfobacteria; order Desulfobacterales; family JBDRRP01; genus JBDRRP01. Next base: position 2,419 of record CAYUOU010000038.1, read on the forward strand.
CTTCCCCGAAATCGACTATGACAAGATTGATCGCATCAAGGGGATGAACATTTCCATCGTTACCACGGCCGATACTGACAACGAGGGCCGCGCACTGTTGAAACTGCTCGGCATGCCGTTTCGCAATTAGCGTCGTAATCTGACGGCTGAGCATTCGGATCCAAGGAGGTTGTTTTGGCTAAAAAATCGCTGATGGCAAAAGCGTTGAGAAGTCCTAAATTCAGTGTGAGGGCTTACAATCGCTGCCCCATTTGCGGACGGTCCAGAGGGTACCTCCGCAAATTCGGCATCTGCCGTATCTGTTTTCGCAACATGGCTTCCGAGGGTAAGCTTCCCGGCGTGACAAAATCGAGCTGGTAGGTTTTTTACTGCGGTTGACAACGCATTCGACGGGGCGGGTAGCGGACGGAGAAACTCCTTTCGCAACAGTTGCCCGGCCCTTCCCCATAGAACACGGAGAGTAACATGGCAATGACTGACCCCATCGCGGATATGTTAACGCGAATTCGCAACGCTGCCAAAGCGAAATTCAAGAGCGTCGAGATACCCGGCTCAAAAATCAAGATCGAGATTGCGCGGGTCCTCAAGGAAGAAGGGTACATCCGCAACTATAAATTTGTGGAAGACGGAAAGCAGGGGATGCTCAAAGTCTATCTCAAATACGAGAACACGCATTCCAATGTCATTTACGGCCTGGAGCGGGTGAGCAAGCCCAGCCGGCGGGTGTATGTCGGCGCCAATGACATCGCACCGGTCCTCAACGGCATGGGGGTTGCTATTTTGTCGACATCAGAAGGCATCATGACAGACAAAAGCGCCAGAGAAAAACGCATCGGCGGCGAATTGCTCTGCAATGTATGGTAGCAAAGGGGTAACGCATGTCACGTGTTGGTAAAAAACCGATCCAAGTCCCCGACAAGACCACGGTCACAATCGCGGAATCCATGGTCACTGTGAAGGGCGCCAAAGGGACGCTCCAGAGAACCATCCATCCGGACACGAAACTTATCCTCAAGGACAATGTGATTCGGGTTGAGGTCAACGGGGGAGACAAAAAGAGCCAGGCTCTTAAGGGGCTCACCAGAAGCCTCGTGGCCAATATGGTGCACGGCGTCGACAAAGGATTCGAGAGAGTCCTGGAGATCAACGGCATCGGCTACCGGGCCACACTGGAGGGAAATTCTTTGGTCCTGAATCTGGGATTCAGCCATCCGGTGAATTTTCCCTTACCGGAGGGGATTTCCGCCGTAGTGGAAAAAAACAACTCGATTAAACTCTCCGGCATCGATAAAGAGCTGCTCGGACAGACGGCGGCCTCGATTCGTAAGATCCGTCCCCCAGAACCGTATAAGGGTAAGGGGGTCAAATACGCCGAGGAGTACGTTCAGCGAAAGGCCGGCAAGACCGGCACCAAATAGCGCAATCCCTCCTGAGGGGTTTCACTGAGTGAGGTAACAATGGGTTCATCATATTCAAGAATGGTCGCCAGGCTAAAGCGGCAGCGACGTATCCGAAAGAAAGTCACCGGATCGCAGAACAGACCCAGGCTATGCGTATTTCGCAGTGCCGTGCACATTTATGCACAGGTCATTGATGACGATCAGGGCGTCACGCTGGCTTCCGCCTCCAGCATGGAGAAATCTTTCAAGGCAATCGAAAAATTCGAAAGCAAAATCGCCCAGGCCACGTTTATCGGCAAACTGATCGGTGCGCGCGCCAAGGAAAAAGGGATCCGGACGGTCGTGTTCGATCGCAACGGGTTTCTCTATCATGGTCGCATCAAGGCCGTGTCCGACGGGGCACGCGAAGCCGGGCTGGATTTCTAGCGGGAGTTATCACACGAAGGAGGCAATGCCTTGTTTAACCAAGATCCAGGTGAAACACAATTAATCGACAAGGTCGTTCATATTAACCGCGTCGCCAAAGTCGTGAAAGGCGGGCGTCGGTTCAGCTTCAGCGCCATCGTGGTGGTCGGTGATGGCGACGGCAACATCGGATTCGGTCTCGGCAAGGCCGGTGAGGTTCCGGAAGCCATTCGAAAGGGCGTCGAAAAAGCGAAGAAAAGCATGATTGCCGTTCCCCTGACAAATGGTACGATCCCTTACGAAATCATCGGCAAATTCGGTGCCGGCCGAGTGTTGTTGAAACCGGCTGCTGAAGGAACGGGCCTGATTGCCGGCGGCGCGGTGCGTGCGGTGCTCGAAGCCGCCGGGGTGCAGAACATCCTGACCAAGTGCATGGGATCCCACAACCCCCATAACGTTGTCAAAGCGACCATCGCCGGGCTTTCTCAACTGCAAAGCAAGGAGCAGGTCGCGGCCAGACGCGGTAAACGGGTCCAAGACATTTAGCAGGGAATATATCAATGGCTGGAAAATTAAAAATCACGCTGGTGAAAAGTTTCATCGGCAAACCGGAAAAGCACCGAAAAGTGCTTCGCGGTATGGGGCTGACAAAGCTCAACAAGACGGTTGAACTGGAGGCATCACCATCGATTAAAGGGATGGTTCAGAAGGTGTCGCACCTAGTTTCTGCCGAGGAGATGGATTGATGAAACTGAATGAATTGGCGCCGGCCAAAGGCGCCCGCAAGGAGAAGCGGCGGGTCGGACGCGGACCGGGCTCAGGGCTTGGCAAAACGTCCGGGCGGGGTCATAAAGGGCATAACGCCCGTTCCGGCGGCGGTGTCAGGCCTGGATTTGAAGGCGGCCAGATGCCGATCCACCGGCGATTGCCCAAGCGCGGCTTCACCAACATATTCCGCAAGCAGATGATCGCGATCAACATTAGAGATCTCAACCGCTTCGAGAGCGGCACTGTCGTCGACGAGAAAGAACTGGTCGGCGCCGGTCTCGTGAAAGGCCCGCGTGACGGCATCAAACTGCTGGGCGACGGCGATATCAGCTACCCGCTGACCATTCGTATCAATGCGGTGAGTAAAAGTGCCAAAGAAAAAATCGAGGCGGCCGGCGGGACCGTAGAGGTGATTTAATTATGATCGGTGGCGGGTTCCAGAACATCTTCAAGATCCCCGAGCTGAAACGTCGCATTCTTGTGACGTTATCGCTGCTCGTCGTCTATCGAATCGGTGTTCAGGTGCCGACACCGGGAATCGACCCGGTGGCGCTGGCCTCCTTTTTCGCCAAAGCGCAAGAGGGGCTGCTCGGCCTTTTTAACATGTTTTCGGGGGGGGCGCTGGAGCGTCTATCCGTTTTCGCCTTAGGAATTATGCCCTACATCAGTGCCTCGATCATCCTGCAACTGCTGACGGTGACCATCCCTCATCTCGAGCGGCTGTCCAAGGAGGGCGAGCAGGGGCGTAAAAAAATCACCCAGTACACCCGTTACGGGACGGTCGTTCTCAGCATCATCCAAGGGTTCGCCATCAGCGTTGGGTTGGAAAAAATGACATCGCCCGGCGGTGCGCTTATTGTCATCGATCCCGGCTGGAGTTTCCGGTTCATGACGGTGCTCACGCTGACGGCCGGGACCGCATTTATTATGTGGCTTGGCGAACAGATTACCGAGCGCGGCATCGGAAACGGCATCTCTTTGATCATTTTCGCCGGTATTGTCTGCGGCATTCCGGCGGCCATGGCCAACACGTTTCGCTTGTTGTCCACTGGTGAGATGCAAATTTTCCTGATTCTGATTTTGGGCGTTTTTATGGTGGCGACGATCGGGTTCATCGTGTTTGTCGAACAAGGGCAGCGTCGCATTCCTGTCCAATACGCCAAACGCGTCGTGGGGCGCAGGATGTACGGCGGTCAAAGCACCCATTTGCCGCTGAAGATCAACACCTCCGGCGTGATCCCACCGATTTTCGCCTCCTCAATCATGATGTTTCCGGCGACCATTGGCGGTTTTATCACCATTCCATGGATTCAGAACGTGGTGTCCGCCCTAAGGCCCGGCAATGCTGTATACGAATTGCTGTTCATCGCCCTCATCGTTTTCTTTTGTTATTTCTACACCGCCGTGACCTTCAACCCGGCCGATGTGGCCGATAATATGAAAAAGCAGGGCGGGTACATCCCCGGGATTCGGCCGGGCAAGCGGACGGCGGAATATATCGACAAGGTGCTCACGCGCATCACTTTAGGCGGCGCGGTCTATGTGTCCGCCATCTGCGTGCTGCCGTCCATTTTGATTACCAAATTCAACGTACCGTTTTATTTCGGTGGTACGGCGCTGCTGATTATCGTGGGCGTATCCATCGACACCATATCTCAAATAGAATCTCACATGCTCAGCCGGCATTATGAAGGATTCTTGAAAAAGAGCGGCGGACGGGTGAAAGGCCGCCGTTAGAACCCGCAGGCGTGTGCGGCCGCCAGCCGTGTGCGATCCGGTTTTCCCAGAGCGAGGATGTATGCCGAAAGAAGAAGCGATTAAAGTGGAAGGCATTGTCTTGGAGACGTTGCCGAACGCGATGTTCAAGGTTGAACTTGAAAACAAGCACCAGGTCCTTGCCCATATCTCTGGAAAAATGCGGATGCATTTTATTAAAATTTTGCCCGGCGATAAAGTGACGGTCGAGTTATCACCCTATGATTTGACGCGCGGAAGAATCACCTATCGATCCAAATAGCGGTGGGCGCACGATGCCGGGACATCTGGCATCGATGCAAGGAGCGGAGAAATGAAAGTCAGGGCTTCTGTCAAGAAAATTTGTAGCAAGTGCAAAATCGTTCGCAGAAAGGGCGTGGTACGCGTTATCTGTGAAAACAAGCGTCATAAACAACGACAGGGATAAATAGGAGGCAGTTTTGGCCAGAATTGCAGGCGTTGACCTACCGAGAAGAAAACGGGTCGAGATTGGTCTGACCTATATTTACGGTATCGGCCGTACGACTTCCAGAAATATCCTCGATAAATTGGGCATCGATCCGAATACGAAGACCGATGATCTGTCTGAGACTGAAGTCAACGATATCCGCAAAGCCATCGACAGCACCGCCAAGGTGGAAGGGGAGCTGCGCACGCAGGTATCGATGAACATCAAGCGGCTGATGGACCTCGGATGCTACCGCGGGCTTCGACATCGACGCGGACTGCCGGCAAACGGACAGCGTACAAAAACCAATGCGCGAACGCGCAAAGGGCCCAAACGCGCGGCAGTCAAGAAAAAGACCAAGGTCGGGAAATAATCACTACGATTCAGGAAATGGTTAAATGGCGAAGAAAAAGGTCCGAACCAAACGGAAAGAGAAGAAGAACATCTCAACGGGTGTTGTTCATATACAGTCGACTTTCAATAATACGATTGTAACGGTGACCGATGCAGGCGGAAACGTCGTTTCCTGGTCGAGTTCTGGGATGCATGGGTTCAAAGGCTCCAGAAAGAGCACCCCTTTTGCGGCCCAACTCGCCGCAGAAGACGCTGCTAAAAAAGCGATGGAGCACGGTATGAAGACGGTCGAGGTTTTCGTCAAAGGGCCGGGTGCCGGACGCGAGTCGGCGCTGCGCGCACTCCATGCCGCCGGTTTTACCGTTACTTCGATCAAGGATGTGACACCGGTCCCCCACAACGGGTGCCGGCCACCCAAGCGGCGCCGGGTGTAATCAATCGCCGTATCGGCAAGACCGTCGATCTTACCGACGGGTCTTGCCGAAGTTACTGTTCAGGGTTAACCGAAGGAGGAAATCTTGGCTCGATATACAGGATCCGCTTGCCGGCTGTGCCGGCGTGAAAATATGAAGCTTTTTCTGAAGGGTGACCGATGTTATTCGGATAAATGTGCTTTTGACCGGCGCGGTTATGTCCCGGGAGAACATGGTCAGCGAAGAGGGAGAAAAGTCTCCGACTACGGCATTCAGCTTCGGGAGAAACAGAAGGTCAAACGGATGTATGGTCTCACCGAAAAACAATTTCGCCTGTTTTTCAAGCGCGCCGACAAGCAGAAAGGTATCACGGGCACGAATCTGCTGGTTTCCCTGGAGCGCCGGCTCGATAATGTCGTCTACCGCCTCGGGTTCTCCAACTCGAGGAATCAGGCGAGGCATTTCGTCAGACACAACCATTTCCTCATCAATGGTAAGAAGGTCAATATCCCGTCTTATCTGGTAAAGACCGGTGACGTGGTTGAAGTTAAAGAGAAGAGCCGCAACATACAGAACATCGCCGATTCCATGGACGCCGTTGTCCGCAGGGGGGTGCCCCAGTGGCTTGAGCTCGAAAAGAACGTCCTAAAAGGCACCATCAAAGGGTACCCGGTGAGAGAAGACTTGACGATGCCGATTCAGGAGCAGTTGATTGTAGAACTCTACTCCAAGTAACACTGTTTTCCCGGCAAGTGCTCCTGCCATACAGAGGGTTTCATTCCTCCGAATTATCCAAAGTATTGGAGAGAGAAAATGTCATCTGACGAACTTATGTTCATGAACTGGCGTGAAATGATCAAGCCGAAACAGATTGAGGTCGACAGTACCGACGCTTATGGCAAGTTCGTTTGCGAACCCCTTGAAAGGGGTTTCGGTATCACGATCGGCAATTCCCTTCGGCGCATCATTCTCTCCTCACTATACGGTGCGGCCGTGACATCGGTCCGTATCGACGGTGTGATGCACGAATTCAGCGTCGTACCGGACGTGCTGGAGGATGTGTCGGAGATCATCTTGAACTTGAAGGAAGTCAGGTTCAGTGTCGACGATCCCGACCCGAAGGTGATCAATATTGATGTCACCGGTGACCGCGCTGTTACTGCCGCCGACATCATCAGCGGTGACGGAAAATGCCAGGTGCTCAATCCGGCCCAGCACATTGCCACCCTGACGACGCCCAAAGCGCAGTTGAAAATGGAGATGGTGGTCAAGTTTGGAAAAGGCTATGCGCTGGCCGAGGCCAATAAAGACGAAGAGGCTCCCATCGGCACGATTCCCATTGACGCGGTTTTTTCCCCGATCAAACGGGTCGTTTATGTCGTAGGAAATGCCCGCGTCGGTCAACGCACCGACTATGACAAACTGACGCTTGAGGTGTGGACCGACGGCAGCATCAAGCCGGAAGACGCGGTGGCTTATGCCGGCAAGATTATGAAGGAACAGATATCCATCTTTATCAACTTTGACGAAGAATCGGAACCCAGCAGGAAATCCACGGCCTCCGACAAGAATCGTCCGCGGTTCAACGAAAATTTGTATCGCAGCGTCGATGAATTGGAATTGTCCGTTCGCAGCGCCAACTGCCTTAAGAATGCCGAGATTCATAAAATATTCCAGTTGGTTTCAAGAACCGAAGCGGAGATGCTGCGTACCAAGAATTTTGGCCGAAAATCGTTGAATGAGATTAAAGAAGTGCTGACCGACATGGATCTGGCGTTGGGTATGAAACTTGACGGCTTTGTACCACCAGAGGAAGAATATGAGGAAGAGGAGTAATTGACCGATGAGACATCGCAAGGCCGGCTTAAAACTCAACCGAAACAGCAGTCACCGGAGTGCCATGTTCCGCAATATGGTGACGTCGCTGATAAAGCATGATCGCATCACGACCACCGACACCAAAGCCAAAGCCCTTCGCGGCATGGCCGACCGCTTGATCACCCTTGCCAAACGGGGCGATTTGCACGCCCGTCGCCAGGCCATGTCGATCGTCCGTGAAAAAAATGTGGTTCACCAGCTTTTTGAAACCGCCAACGAGCGTTTTGGTGCGATTTCAGGGGGCTATACGCGGGTCGTAAAAGCCGGTTTCCGTCCGGGGGATGCCGCCAGAATGGCAATTATTGAATTGGTGACGCCGGGCACCACGACCCAGAAGAAATCCTCAAAGAAAAAGAAAGCGGGCAAGGAAAAGGTGCAGACGCCACAGGCTGCCACCGCGACTGATGTGAGTGTTGCCGAAACGGCGGCTGTTCGCGAGCCTGCCGCCCCGACCGAGGCGCCTGATACCGAGACCGCTGAGGCGCTGGTTGCTGAATCGGAAGTCGGTGACGAAACGGCTGACACCGCAGTGTCTGAGGAGTCTCAAGCCGCCGTCGCTGCAACTTCTCAAAGCGACTCTGAGCCGGCGCCCGCCGTTGAAGAGACCGAACCGGTAGCACCGAATGAAGATACCACCGAGAAAAAATAGCGCGTCCGTTCACGCGTAGTCGTCATTGGTGTAAAGGGCCACGATCCATCCAATCGTGGCCCTTTTTGTGTTGACCCCATCGGCGCCAATTTGACCCTAAGTTCATCCCCCACATCGGCAATCCGCTCATTGTCAATCCGCTGGCACGAAAAGGCCTTTACAAAGAGCAGCGGGGCGTGCATTGCAGCGCCACACTCAGTGCCATTGCCGAAAATGAGGACGAGGCTGAGGTGGCCAAAAAGAACGATTTGCGCTTTCTGGCGATGATGCAAGCGGGGATCAAGGCACCTTGACCCCTATTGACACCGCCTCAAACACCATTATCGTGGTCCTATTAGTTTAACATCCACCTGCTGGCGTGGTGAAGGTTCTTTACGGCGAGTAGCTAGGCGGACGGAACCCCTGTATGAAGCTGATGCGGTGCTCTCAGGCCGTGACCGCTCGACGCCGCGGGTACCTTTCCGCGGACGGGCACACCTCCAGCCAATGCGGCGAACGCGAAGCATCCGAGGAGGCATTATGGCGAACGTACTGATTATCTATGCAAGTGACTACGGTAATACCAAGAAAATGGCTGAAACCATTACATCCGGTGCTGCATCTGTACAGGGGACTCGGGTGACCATGAAACCCGCTGAGGAGGTGACGGCAGAGGACATGTTGGCCGCCGATGCGGTTATCGCTGGAACTCCGGTTCACATGGGCAGCATGGACTGGCGCGTCAAAAAGTTTATCGACACGGTCTGTGGCGGCCTGTGGATGGAGAATAAAATGGAGGGCAAAGTGGCGGCGGTATTTGCCACGGGCAGCGGGTTCGGCAACGCCGGCGGCGGTGCGGAATTGACCTTGCTGTCAATGGTCAACAACTTCGTGGAATTGGGAATGGTTTTTGTTCCACTGCCGAAGAGCACGCCGGGGTATTCGGTCGGTGGACTTCAGTGGGGGCCTTACGGGCGTTCAGCCGGCGTGAATCTGGAGCAGACCGGCGTCGCCGATGAAAGTCTTGAAGCGGCGCGTCATCACGGTGTTCATGTGGCTCGAGCGGCTGCCCTGGTGTCGGCAAGCAACCCGTTTAGCGCTTGAGCGACACTCGGCGCGGATCCGGTGCACAGGTGATGTGTCGGTGGTCAATCAGAAGTTACCAAAGGCCACATCTTTTTCTCCTGAAGTACTTCGCGAAGCGCCTTCAATGCAGCATTCCCTGCCGGCACCCCTCCGTATACCATGGACTGAAATATGGTTTCGGCCAACTCCTCCGGGCGGCATCCGACATTGAGCGCTGCCTGAAGGTGCAGCTTCAACTCGTCGATTTTGCCAAGCACCGTGAGCGCTGCAACGGTTACCAGTTGTCGGGTAGGGTGAGAAAGTTTATGGCGGGCGTACATGGCGCCGGTGATAAACAGTGAGAGCTCTTTTGCGAGGTCGGGGGCAAAGGCTTTCCACAGCGTGTATGGCGTTTCGCCGGATACACCGTCAAAGTACAGTGCAGCCGTTTCCCTCGTGCGTTGCTTCAGTTCATCTTCTTTCATATTGATCCCTTTTCCTTTTTTTTTAAACCCATCGTTGCGTAAACAAAATGGCATACAATTTTTAAAGTACTGAGTTGGGGAGAAAAACCAGCGGTTGATTTCCAAACCGGTGTTCAGTATGACCCTTGCACAGATCAGGCTGTCCGGCAAGACAACAAAGGGCGCCATCAGGGACTGATTTCGCCCACGCCGGCGGGATGAAAGGGAGTGAGTATGGCGGTAATCGATCGGTTGAAAGGCATCGCTGCAGATCCATATGCTTACGCCCGGAAGTGGAAGGCTGAGAAGGGGCGCCCGGTCATCGGATTCTTCTGCAGCTACACACCCGAAGAGATCATTCACGCCGCCGGTGCCTTGGGGGTGCGGCTGTTTGGATCTGGTGCCGCCATTGAAAAGGCGGACGCCCATTTGCAGGCTTACAGCTGCTCACTGGTCCGCGGCGCACTGGAAGATGTTCTGACCGGACGGCTGGATTTTCTCGATGGTGCGGTGTTTCCCCATACGTGCGATTCTATTCAGCGCCTATCGGATATCTGGCGTCTCAACGCGGGGCTGCGGTTTCACGCTGACGTTGTCATGCCGGTAAAACTCAACACCGAGAGCGCTCGTGAATATACGTCGGACCTCTTTCAAGATTTTGCCGCCGAACTGGCCGCTGCCGTTAATACAGAGATTACCCAAGAACGCTTAAAGGGTGCCGTTCAGGTGGCCAACGGCATCCGTGCGGCCGTGCGCCGGTTGTACGCGGTCCGTCGCGCTCGCCCCGCCGCGCTTCCCGGCAGCGATCTTCATGCGATTATCAAGGCCGGTATGGTGATGGATCGAGAGGCCTACCTGGAGGCGCTGACATCACTGCTCTCGGCAGTAGATCCATCGGAGGGCGATATCAGCATCCCGGTACCAATCATTCTCAGTGGTGGGGTGTGCAACCTGCCGGATCTTTACGGCGCCGTCGAGTCTGCCGGCGGCACCGTTGTGTGGGACGACTTATGCACCGGTGTCCGCGGATTCGGGGGTGTCATCGCCACGGAAGGAAACCTGCTGACCCAGATTGCCAACCGCTACGTCGAGCGACGGGTGTGTCCTGCCAAGCATGCAGGAATCCACAAGCGCGGCGGCGAGTTACTGGAACAGGTGCGTATCCATGACGCGCGCGGGGTTATCTTCGTGATGCTTAAATTCTGCGATCCACACGGCTTTGATTTGCCCTATCTCAAGGGGATACTCGAGGGCGCCGGCATCCCCAGCCTTCTCCTGGAACTGGAAGAAGGGGGACGCGCCGACGAACAACTGCGCACGCGCATCGAAGCCTTTATCGAGATGATTTAATCTTCACCTGCCGCGCCGTGACGTTCATCATCCGGCCGACGTCGAACCAAGGAGCTGGCATGAGCGATGGCCAAAATACCATCGACCCTGAGAAAGCGCGTCGTCGTATCAAGTGCGTCAAGAAGATGAAAGACATTATGACCACTTACTACATCGAGGCCAAGACCGCCGATCAGACGGGCAAGAAAGTAGCATGGATCACGAGCGGCGGGCCGGTGGAACCGCTGATCGCCATGGACGTGATTCCGGTTTATCCTGAAAACCACGGTGCAATGATCGGCGCCGCCAAGATGGGGACCGATCTCTGCGAAAAGGCCGAGAGCATGGGCTACTCCAGCGATCTGTGCACCTATGCGCTGGCAGATATTGCCTGCGCGCCGGCGAATGGGGGCCCCATCGGCGGGTTGCCGAAACCGGACATGCTGGTTTGCTGCAACAATATCTGCGGCACCGTGCTCAAATGGTACGAGGTGCAAGCCCGCCACTTCAACGTGCCGCTGTTCATCCTCGACACGCCGGTGTGTCACACCACGTTTTCTGATGCGGCGAGGCGGTACGTTCGTCGGCAGTTCGACGAATATCTGGCTTTCCTGGAAACCGCCTGCGGCAAAAGCATCGATCAAGACCGGCTCCAGGAAGTGGGCCGTCTGTCCATGGAGGGGCAACGACGGTGGCAGGCCGTGCTCGATACCACCACGAACAAACCGGCACCCATGAGCGCTTTCGACGCCTTCTTTCACCTGGCGCTCATCGTGACCCTGCGCGGCACCGAAACGGTGGTGAACTACTATACGGAACTGCTTGACGAGATGAACGTCCGTGTGGCCGAAGGGATCAGCGCAGTGCCCAACGAGCGCTACCGGTTGCTCTGGGATAACTTGCCCATATGGTATCGCACCCGATGGCTCTCAGAGAAGTTCGCCGCCCACGATGCCTGCCTGGTGGCCGATACCTACACCTCGGCGTGGTGCGGGTCGCTGCGCTACATGGACGAAAACGATTTTCTCAATTCCATGGCCGAAGGGTACTCGCGGATTTACCTCAATATCGGCACCGACCAGATGGCGCAAATGGTTGTCGAGATGATCGACAAATATGAGGTCCACGGACTTATCATGCACTCCAACCGAAGTTGCAAACCATACTCGCTGGGGCAGTACGACATCGCCCGCATTGTTCAGGAACAGCGCGGCCTGCCCACACTCATCATCGAGGCCAATATGACCGACGCCCGCAGTTTTTCGGAAGGCCAGGTGGAGACCCGCATCGATGCTTTCATGGAACTATTGAAAGCCTGAGGCAGGTGGGGATCTGGTTCATCTATAGATCTAGGACCATACAATGGCAATTACCGCAGGCATCGACGTGGGATCCATCAGCGCCAAGGCCGCGTTGGTGAATAATGGGAATATCATTGCCACTGAAGTGATACTGACCGGGTATAACGCCAGCAAGGCCGGAGAGACCGTGCTGCAGTGGGTTTTGGACGGCGCCGGCGTTTCTCGGGAAGACATCTCACGGATTGTCGCCACCGGCTATGGCCGCAACTCCGTCACCGTCGCCGACAAGACGGTCACTGAAATCACTTGTCATGCCGCCGGTGCCCATCTTCTCAATCCAGAGGTGCGGTTCGTGATTGACATCGGCGGGCAGGACAGTAAGGCCATCGCCATGGATACCGGCGGGCGTGTCATCGACTTTGCCATGAACGACAAGTGCGCCGCCGGTACCGGGCGTTTTTTGGAGGTAATGGCCAGGGCCCTGGAGGTGGATTTGGACGCTTTCGGGGACCTTTCCGCGAAGGCTGAACAGCCGTCCACCATCAGCAGTCTTTGCACCGTCTTCGCCGAGTCCGAAGTAATTTCATTGATATCGAGAGGGGCGTCGCGGGAGAACATCATTGCGGGCATCCACGCATCCATCGGTGCGAGGGTCATGGCTATGGCCAACCGGGTGGGGCTGCGGGAGCCCATCATGATGACCGGCGGGGTGGCCAAAAATGCCGGTGTGGTAAAGGCCTTGGAAAATAAATGCGGCCGCACCATTGTCGTTTCCCCCTATGCCCAGGTCAACGGAGCTATCGGTGCAGCGCTCATTGCCGCCAAGTGAGGCTCAGGAAAGATCGAAGATGTCAAATACCGGCTCATCGAGATCGAGGATCAATAGCCGTCCGGCCAGAGTGGTGCGCCCCAGAAGCGTTTTGATGGCCTCAGCCGCTTCGATGGCGGCAACGGCCCACACCGTTTGAGGCAGATTGCCCGTCGTGGTTTCTACACCTTTTTCAGGGACTTCGTTCGGATCGCCATAGATTCGGGCGAGGTCGGATCCACCTGGTACGATCACCGAAACCTGGCCGGTGGTCCCGGCCACGGCCGCGGTCACCATCGGGATGCCGTGGGCGCGGGCGGCCCTTTCGAGAGCAAACCGGGCCGGCAGGGAATCCAGGCAGTCCACCGCCACATCAGCGCCCTGGATGACCCCGGCGGCGTTATCGTCATTCAAGAATATTTTTTGCACCGTCGTTCGGGTGGACGGATTCACTAAGCCGATTCGAGTTGCCGCCGCAGTCGCCTTGGCGGCACCGATGTTTGCCGTGGTGCAGTTCAATTGGCGGTTGAGATTGCTGGTTTCGAACGCATCTCCGTCGACGAGGAACAACCGTCCCACACCGGCGCGGGCGAGAATCTCTCCCACCGTCCCGCCAAGCCCCCCCATGCCGACAATGACGACTGTCGCCGACAGCAGCCGCAGCTGGTCTTGGCGTGACATGGCGTCGTTGTTTCGGCTGTATCTTTCGGGGATGATATCCTCTTCAATGGCGGTCATCTCAACCTTCTGCAGGTCGACTTCCTGAGATCGGGCGATGGCGTGAGCGGTATTGACGTCGAGCCGCCGGTATGACCGTCCATCGGGGCGCCGCGCCGTTTCGGCGCGGCGAAGCAGCAGCGATTTGAGTGTTTTACTGGGATCGTTGTCCTCTGTCATCGGCGGCCTAAGTGGTGGGTGCGGAGGTGTCCCTGCATTATTGTGGATTCACGCCGAGACCGGCCGGTGTGACACCGAATAGGGCTTGCGGGAGATTGTCTTATCCACCACCGACCGGCGGAAAAACGCCGATGCGTTCGCCGCCCGACAGCGGCGTATCGATGCTCGCCTTTCGGCCGTTGATAAACACCAGCTTGGCGGTTGCAGGATCGAGATTCAGGGAATTCAGCAGCGCCGCCACCGTGATCCCCGGCACAATGGGCACGGCGTTGCCATCGCCTGGCATGGGCCGTTTCAATGTGGCGTAAAGCTTCAGCTCAACGGTGGTGGACATCGGTTTTATGTCTTTCGATCCTATGGTAAGAAATCGTTCTGTCTGGTATCACATGGTATAGGGGCTCACCCGGAGGGTGTCAAGCCGTCGTCCAGCCTGCATCCAGCCATAGATAGAGGAATCCTCCCACACATGCCGGCCGTCATTTCTACCATCGTTCCCATATTCACCATCATCTTCATGGGCTGGGTGGTGCGGCGATGGGGGCTCGTTCCCCCTGAATTTCTGGCGCCGGCAAACCGGCTCGTTTATCACTTGGCCATTCCGGCCATGATTTTCACCGCCATTTCAAGGGCAGACTTTAGCGATCGGTTCGATCCCATCGTACTCGTCGTGACCTTGGCGAGCATTGTGCTGAGTTTTGCCTTGACCTGGCTTGCCGCTTTGCGGCTGCCCCTTCGGCGCTCTCAGATCGGTACTTTCGTCCAGTGCGCGTTTCACGGCAATTTGGGTTACATCGGCTTGGCCGTGTCTTTTTACTATCTTGGAGAAGGTGGATTCGCTCAGGCAGGGATTCTGGCCGGCTTCATCATGATCCTCCAGAACCTATTGGCGGTGACGGTGCTTCAATGGTATGCGCCGGAGCGGGCCGGGCGGGGCCGATCCGTGAGAAGGACGCTATTGCACATCGGGATGAATCCCGTGATCCTGTCGGCGGTGGCTGGGATGGGTTTCTCGGTGATGGCGGTGCCGCTTCCCCTCGTTATTTCCAGGACCCTGACAATCCTCAGCAGCATGGCACTGCCCCTCGCCTTGGTGATTATCGGCGCATCTCTCGATTTCGGACAACTGAAGGCAACGCTTTCCGGTATGGCCGGCGCATCGGTAGCCAAACTACTGGTGCTTCCCGGTATCGGCTTTGGCTTATTTCACGGATTAGGGTTGCCGCCAACGGACTATTTGCCGGCGCTGATCCTTCTGGCCTCGCCCACGGCGACCCTCGCTTATGTCATGGCCAGGGAGATCGGCGGGGACGAGAACCTGGCCGTGGGGATCATCTCAGTGTGCACGCTGGCTTCGGCGCTGACGTTCTCGTTTTGGTTGCAGGTGGCCGGTTAAAGGCCATCAAAAAATTTTTATACCCTGCCTCTCCATATCGCTTTGTCCAACTCCCTTTAAATGTCTTCCAACCGCTCGATATCGGTGTCATCGATGCCCCGGCCGGTCTGGACTTCGATCATCTCCAAGTCGTCCGGTCCGGGGTTTTCCAGCCGGTGAACGGTGCCACGGCGGATGTAAGTGGATTCATCCTCCCTGAGGTCGAACGATTCGCCATTGTGGGTGACCCGGGCCCGTCCTTTTACGATGACCCAGTGTTCGGCGCGCTTGAAATGCTTTTGAAGGGACATGCGCATGCCGGGGTTGATGCGCACGTGGTTGACGCGGTAGTTGGGTGTGTCCACGAGGCGGTCCGTCCATCCCCAAGGGCGATAGGTTTTCCGATGTGCGTTGGTCTCGGGGCGATCCATTTTTTTCAAGGCGTCGACAAGGGCTTTGACATCCTGAACCCGGCCGCGCGGGGCGATCATGACGGCATCCGGTGTTTCCACGACCACGTGGTGGGAAAGGCCCACCGCTGCCACCAGGCGGGAGGTGGCATTGATGTAGGAGTTGTTGACGTCATGGATGATAACGTCTCCGTGCGCGATGTTTTTGGCGGCATCCTTTTGGCCGATTTGCCAAAGCGCCTCCCATGATCCCACATCGTTCCAGCCGGCAGTGAAGGTGATCATTGCGCCTGCGGCCGTTTTCTCCATCACGGCGTAGTCGATGGAGTCCGATGGGCAACCTCCAAAGGCTGATGCGCCCAGTCGGAAAAAATCCAGATCGGCGCGGCCGTCGGCGAAGGCGGTTTCGCAGGCGGCTGCCATATCCGGCGCAAAAACCCCCAATTCTTCGAGATACCGATGGGCGGTGAACATAAACATGCCGCTGTTCCACAGGTATTCTCCAGAGTTGAGATATGCCTTGGCGGTTTCGAGATCGGGTTTTTCCACAAAGCGTTGGATGGCGGCCGCTGCTGTTCCGTTGGCCTCATCGCCGATCAACGCGCCTTTCTGAATATATCCGTAGCCGGTTTCCGGCATTGTGGGGGCGATGCCGAATGTCACCAATCGCTCGTTGAGGGCCAGTATTGCGCCGGCGTTGACGGCTTCGTGAAACAATGGAATGTTTTCGATGTGATGATCGGCCGGCAGGACCAGCAGCAGCGGGTCTGCCGCGAGGGTTTGTGCCGCCAACGCCGCGACCGCCACCGCCGGTGCTGTGTTCCGCCCCACCGGTTCGAGAATGATCATCGCCGGCGGCATTCCGATACTTCGAAGTTGTTCAGCCACCATGAACCGGTGCGTTTCGTTGCAGATGACGATGGGGGGATGAAGCGCCGGCAGATCCTGAAGGCGCATCACCGTATTTTGAAGCATGGTCTGCGCGTCTACGAGCCGGAGGAGCTGCTTGGGATGGAGCGAGCGTGACAGCGGCCACAGTCGGGTACCCGAACCGCCTGCAAGGATGACGGGGACAATCATCGGTGAGCCTCTCTTAGATGTGGTGACGTTTTTTATGGTGATGCCCTCTCTCCACTAGGGGTGCTGGCGGTTTTGTGGGAGCGGGGTTTATCCCCGCCCGCAATCGGCAATGATGCCCCCCTACTGTTCGTGTTCATCGACCACGGGCGGGGATAAACCCCGCTCCTAAACGAGTTTGTGGTCCGGGTGCGCATGAGGACCGCCGCGATGGACATTTCGTTGCGGCGAAGGATGCTTTTATGTCAAAACAACGATTGCCCCTTCAATGGCGAATAGTGCATCACCAGGGTTCTTTTTAGCGGCAACCGCGGCGGGGATCAAGGATTAGTGTGTTTTTTGAAATAACCGAGGACAGTCTAAAACCCGGTGGCCGCGAGAGACCTCACCGCGCCCTTTACGCGATTCGGACAGTTGTTTTGAAATGTGCATTGCCGCCGGGGCGTTTACCGCGTGCGATCAGCAGCAAATGGTTGCATTTTCACCGCTTTTTGGTTCATAATCGAAACCCGAAAGCGATCATTCCAATGCACTGCCGCCCCGTCGGATCCACATCGTGGATCGGATATCATGGCGGTTGTTGTTCACCATTTCCCCCACTTGACCCCGTGCCGATGACATGGGACGCGAAAGGAGGCGTCATGGCCGTCAGCCCCTACACCGCAGAAGATCTTTTTAATTCGCTGACGCAGAAGGAGGACTTCCTGCTGCTGGATGTCCGAAATGAAGAGGAATTCGGACGGTTTAAGGTTGAAGGCCCTTATCCTATCAATATGCTCAACGTACCCTATATGGAATTCATTGAACACGAGCCTGAGAGTGTGGCGCGTGTCCCCAAGGCCGACAAGCTGCGCATCGTCTGTGCCAAAGAGGGCTCAGCCAAATATGTGGGCGAGATCTTAGAAGGCAGCGGTTTTACAGACGTAAGTTACCTCGAGAAGGGGATAAAGTCCTGGGGAAACCTGCTTTCCCCCGTTCTCCTAAACGATGGTGCGGATTACGAGTTGTATCAGTTCCGGCGCCCCGGAAAAGCCTCCTGCAGTTATGGTTTAGTCCATGGCAAGGAAATGATGGTTTTCGACCCCGCCAAGAACATTGCTGCATATCAGTCATTTGCCGAGGAGAAGGGGTGTGCCATCATATACACCTTCGAAACGCACCGGCAGGCTGACTACATTTCCGGCAGCCAAGGCCTCAACCGGGCCACGGGGGCCCAGATCATCGCGCCGAAGCCCGATTTTCAAGGCGCCGCGTTCACTTACACGCCTGCCGGAGACGGCGAAATCTATCGGTTCACCGGCGGCGGGCCGATCGTAAAATCGACCCACACACCGGGGCACACGCCTGGCAGCACCTGCTACCTGATCGATGACCGTTACTTGGTGTCCGGTGATACCGTGTTCATCTATTCCATCGGTCGACCCGATTTAGGCGGCATGGCCGAGGCGTGGTCCCAGATGCTGTTCAAAACCATGACAGAGATCCTGAACCCAATGAATGCTGACGTCCAGGTGCTTCCCGGACATTACATGGATTGGAAAGAAGCCAACGAGAGCCTGGCCTTCACCGAAACCATGGGTCGCATCCGGGAGATCAACGCCGGCATTTACGGCATCACCGATGAAAAGCAGTTTTTTTCATTTGTTAAATCCAACATGCGAAAGCAGCCCGAGGAGTATGCAAAGATTCGTGAAATCAATGCCGGCCTTGTGACGGTTGACGAGGAGCAGCAGGATATCATGGACCTGGGTAAGAACGAGTGCGCCGCCAGCCAGATGCAACAGCGCTAAACCGATGGTTTTTCACCGGTTTGAAAAACGAGATGGGTGGTTATGATGAGCAACCCGCAGAGCGATCTTCTGCCCGTGGCCCAACTCACGTTCTCCCCTGGGGAGACCATTGTCAAAGAGGGCGACTACGGGATCTCCATATATCAGATCATCGAGGGGGATGTGACCATATATACCGGCGTCGGCAAACAGGAGGTTGTGCTGGCAGCGCTGGGGCCGGGAGAAATCATTGGGGAGATGCTGTTCTTGTCGGGGGATCGTGTTCAGCGCTCGGCGAGTGCCAGAGCCGCTTCGGAGGTGGTGCTCGAAGCCTGGCATCCATCGAGAATCCAGCAGGAATACGATGAAATGCCCTTCGTGATCCGGACCATCGCCAACCAGACGGTGGCGCATCTCAAACAGATGAATCGGATCCTGACCGAGTTGACCGAACAGCAGTCAAAGCAAGCGCGGAGGCCGAAGACGGCCTCGGAAAAGGGGCCGCCGCGCGCCTTTCGAAAAGCGGTTGACATAGATTGCCTGTATTTACCCGCTGGAAGCGCCGCCTCCACAAAGCTTTGGTCCAAGTTGAAGAATATCAGTCACGAGGGGCTGCGGATGGAGGTCAATAAAAGCAATGCCGACGAAATTCCCCACAACAAAGGGAGCATGTTTATCGGCAGCTTCTTCCTGCCCAACGGCAAACGGTTCACTTTTCGGGTGGCCGTTGTCAATTCCATGGTGCAGCCCGACAACCGGACGCTGTCCTTCGGATGCATTTTCGTAGGATTGTCGGAAAACCAGAAACGCATCATCGCCTCACTGGTCGGCCGCGAATCCGTCGGATAGCAGAGAAACGGTACTATTATGCCACTCGATCCGCGCATTTATAGCTATGTGTCAAATGAGGAATACTACCCCGACAAGGCTGTCATCATCAAAGAAGGGGCGCACGGTGATTGGATTTATGTCGTTCTTGAAGGACGGGTTAAGGTTCGCAGGAAAACATCAAAAGGGCAGTTGACCATCGCCACCCTGAAAGCCGGTGCAGTGTTCGGCGAGTTCATGTTTCTTCAGAATAAAACGGGTCAGCGTACCGCTTCCGTCATAGCCAATGGACCGGTAACCGTGGGAATTCTCGACGCCAACAGGATCGGCAAGGAGTTGGGGAAATTGTCACCAATGCTTCGCAAACTGTTGTCCACCTTGGCAGACCGCCTGGAGGACGTTTCCACCAAGCTGGTTCAATTTGCCTCAAAATGAAAGCCGAGCATGGCGGCGCGCCCACCGACGAACATTTCCGCGAACCCTGCGCCTGACGCGCAATGGCGTGAATGGCTGACGGGTTGATACAGGTGAAAATATGAAGAAAACGGTGCTCTTTGTCGACGATGATGCCGTGTTGTGCCGCAGCGTGCAGCATCATTCACTCAAACAAAGTGATCGCCTCATGGTGATTACCGCCCAGAACGGCGCTGAAGCCATAGAGATCCTGTCCCGGCAGCCGGTCGCGCTGGTGATCACCGATCTCCAGATGCCCGAGATGGACGGTTTCGAGTTGTTGGCGCGGATGTCCATCCAGTATCCCGAGGTCCCGGTGATGATCGTTACGGCATTCGGTTCTTCCGAGATGCGCCAGCGGGGCCTCTCTGAAGGCGCGGTGGGCTTTATTGAAAAGCCCTTTGAGGTAGCCGGCCTCATGGGTGTTATCGTGGAGACGCTGGACGCCCAGACCGAAGGCGGTGCATTTCAGGCGGTTCCTTTGGAGACCATGGCTCAACTCATTGAAATGGCACATAAATCCTGTACGCTCCGAGTAACTGAGAAAATCACACAGGAGCGCGGCGTTTTGTTTTTCCGCGATGGCGAGTTGGTCGATGCCCGCTGCAACGAGGCCGAAGGCGTTCCGGCCGCGGTTGATGTGTTCGGATGGGATTTTGTCAAAATGGACATCGAAGAATCTCTGCCGGAAATGGAAAACCGCATCGATGGCGGTCTCAATGCGGTTTTGGAACTCGTTGCCCATCAGCGGGTGTGAGAATCAACCTTGATGAAACGGTAAAAAGTAGCAAATTAGATCTACATTAAACCCGCCTGTTGATGTTCTTCGGGTGCCTTGTGCCCCTCTGTTGATATGCTTCGCGATCAATCTTCAATTTCTCCGCCGTTCGGCAGCAGTGTTCTCAGCACATCCGCTTTCCCGATGATCCCTACCACACGGTCCCCCGCCACCACTGGAATGGTGTGAAAGCGGTTGTCCACCATGAGGGCGGCAACGGTTTCGATGCCGGTATCCGGCGTCACGGTGACGGGGTCCGAGGTCATGGCATCCCCCACGCACAGGGCCGCAATTTTTTTCACTTCCTTTTCCATCTGCGGACCTGAGGTGAGTTGGAAGATGCCGTCAAGGAAGGTAAACAGGGTGGGTATCGGCAGCTTTTTCTGCTGGGCCACCAGATCGCTTTGGCAAAGAATGCCCACCAGTTTTTCATCTGCGTCGATGACCGGCATGCCGTTGATGCCCTTATCGAGCATCACTTTGGCAGCCTGAACGATTTCCATTTCCGGCGTGGCAAAAAACACATCGGTCGTCATGATATCCTTTGCACTGTCCATAACGCCTCCCTCCGGTTGATGGTTCGCAGCCATAGCGGCACTGCTTTCCTTTTTTCGGCGGCAGCATCCCGGGATACTGAGCCTCCGGGCTTTCCTTTTGTGATCTGTCGCCGCCGGGCGGTCTGCCGCGAGCCCTTAGCTGCGTGCATCCATGCTACACTGCCTGTGGTGGATATTCAATAGTCCGAGCGGCTTCCAATGCCGGCCAGGTGCGTCGTGTCTCCCCACAATGCTATGACCCATCTCATCGTGTCGTAGAAGATGCCGTTGATAGCGGGATTGAACGTTCCAAAGGGTTTCGCCATGACGAATGACGATAATGGTCGTGGTCTTCGTGGTCACACACGGTCCTTTCGGTGAAGCGTTTCCATGGATTGCAGCAGGGGATTGCAGCAGGTCACCATGGGTGCAGACATCCTGTGCCGATCAGGTGACCCAATCCCAACATTGCAAAAGCACGGGCCATCATCCTTCAATTGCGAGTCAGTTTTTTTCTGTGTATAATATGACATTAACATTCCTATTGTAAGAGCTTTGATCAGGCATGACGCCGCCGGAGGGTGAACGGTGGGCTCCTGAGGCGACAACTTCGAGCAGCCCGATCCGTCGCCGGCCGCTGCAGCGGTTCACTATGAGTTCTGCTTATTAAGAGGGGGGATATGAGCGCAACCTGTGTCCTGCTCAACGGGAATTACACGTTTCTTGGCCTCATCGATTGGAAGCGCGCCATTCAGTTGGAATTCGCGAGAAAAGCCAAAGCACTGAGATATTCAAGTCGGCAGGTCCGCACTGTCAATGGCAGCTACCTTGTCCCGGAAGTGCTGGTACTGATCAAAGTCGTGCGCACGATCTTTAAAGGCCGGGTGCCGTTCAGCAAAAAGAATGTCATCGTGCGCGACGGCCAGACTTGCGCGTATTGTGGGTGCAGCGATACACGGATGACCATCGATCACATTCGGCCCCGTTCCCGTGGCGGCCGAACGGATTGGGATAATTGTGTGGCCTGTTGCTTCCCCTGCAACTGCAGAAAAGGTAACCGAACACCCTCCGAGGCGCGTATGCGATTGCGCCTCAAACCCAACCAACCCACCATTTCCGAGTTTATCCGCATTCGCCTCAAACAGTCCTCCATGGCGGAGGTATTGGCCGAGTGGGGTGTCCTGTAAGCTTTACAATCCTGTCCTCTACCAGATGTCATCCCGAGCGTAGCGAGGGATCTGTGTGCTCAATCAGAATATCTATAGATAACGGAAAGTTGAGATTAATCATCCAAGCCCATTTACCATCGGGACGGTGGAAAAACGACCAGAGCCGTCATCCCGGACGAGCGGAGCGAGATCCGGGATCCAGAGCGTGAACTTCTGGATTTTGGCTCGCGTCTCGCTAAGCGGACTTTGCCGGGACGACGTTGGCATACTGACTCAACCGGCGGGGCTATGACGGGCCAGATGATTTGCGATTCAGCAGATAGCGGATTTCCCCTTCTTTGGTCAGGGGGATCACGCGGTCGGCGTAGTATTCACGGACCACGGCGGGGTCGATGGTGTGGCGGATGGTGGATTTGGTGGATGCCTGCATTGTTTCGGCCTTTTCAGCCACCCGGTTCAGGATCTGTTGCTCCACTTCTGGCCGGGTCAGCAGCGACAGAAGGCGGTCGTGGTCGCCCCCATCGATGGCTTCGCGATAGATCTCCGGAGATTTTCGGTATTTGCTCTCGGCTACGTACATTGCACCATAGTGGATGCGGCGGGAAATGGCCTGAATGGCGTAAACGTCATTTTCCACACTGGAGCCGTACTGGGCGTCATCGCCGGGGCGGCAGATCTGCGGCAGCAGGAGCAGGTAACTCTCCAGAATGTCTTCGGTGAGATTGACCATGTCGTAATCCGGCAGATTCAGGCAGTTTGCCGGCAGGGTGACGTTTCGACAGGTTGGGGGAAGTGCGTGGCTGAATGGTCGCTCCTCAGGTACGCAAAACCGGCCGAACCGGGCATCCATTTCCTCCTGATACTTCAGCCGCAATGTCAGCAGGCTCAGTATGGGCTCCCCGCGAAAGCCGCTTTTCCCCGGAAGGTAGGCCGGCTCATTGCGGCGGTACTGAGCCCGGTCGATAAATCTGGCGATAATGGTCTCTTCGAGGCTTTCCAGGTCCAACGCGATTTGAATGAGGTCTGGGGCAGTCATTGATGCTCCTTACTCAGAGGGCCAGGGTTGTATAGCGTCTGACTGACACCTGTTTTTGCCGGCAACGTGCATTTCCGAAGGATGAACCGGTGAATGAAGAAACCTGCCTTGCATGGTGACATCTGTTACCGATGAATGGTTTTGGGGTTGCCGCCGACCGAAGCCGGGCCGCTGACCCTTGAAAATCGAGCGGAACTGGCTATTCTTAACAAAAAACATACAAGGTATAGTGATCGAACACGGTTAACAATATCTGGAGGTCGTCATGGTGGAACTCAAAACACTCAAGCTCGAAGCCCTGTCATCCGCGCTGGATATGGCCAAAGCATACCGACTGCTTAACGAGCCTCAGGATGCAGAGAGCATTTGCATGGATATCCTATCGGTGGATCCAAAGCATCAGGGTGCCCACACAACGATGCTTTTAGCGCTGACCGACATGTTTTCAAGCACTGGGCTAAGCCCTGCCTATGACAAAGCCATGGCCATTGTTGGAATTCTCGATGACCAATACTGCAAGGCCTACTATTCCGGCATCGTGTACGAGAAACGGGCTAAATATCATTTGCAGCAGGGCGGTCCCGGATCCGGAGAGGTTGCCTACGACTGGTTCGCCAAAGCCCTGAACGCCTTCGGGAAAGCGCTCGACAGCTGCGACCCTGACAATCAGGATGCCGTTCTCCGATGGAATTCCTGCGCCCGAATCATCAACGGCGACCCCAATGTCAAGCCGGGCGACAACAGCAGTAATGAGATGCTGCTGGATCCCTATGAAGAACCTCATTAACGTACTGCCGCCGTGGCACTTCGCTTATTCTGACGACGTGCCCCCGGCTTGCACCTTGTGCTTCTCGATCATCTTTTTGGTCTGGTTGATGCGTTTGGTGATGAGAATGCCTCTCGGGCAGGTCTTGGTGCACTGAAAATGGTTCTCGCAGGGCCACACGCCATCAGGATTGTCCAGCGCCGGTAATCGCTCTTCAAAGCCGTTATCCCGCGTATCGGCGTTGAAGCGGTAGGCCTGAGAGATGGCCGCCGGCCCCAGAAACGCCCTGTTCCCATCCAATATCGGGCATGCCGAATAGCACGACGCGCAGAGAATGCAGTTCGTGGTGTCGTCAAAGACCATGCGCTCTTCCTGGGATTGGATGCGCTCCTTTTCGGCCGCCGGTGTGTCGTTGATGAGAAACGGTTTGACCGACCGGTATTTTTTGAAAAATTCCGCTTGATCGACAATCAGGTCTCGAAGCACCGGAAGATAGCGCAACGGTTCGATGGTGATCGTTTCGCCGTCCTGTTTGGCCACATCCTTGATCAATGTTTTACACGCCAAACCGTCCTTGCCGTTGATGCGCATGGCGTCAGAACCGCATACGCCGTGTGCGCAACTTTTTCGAAACCCTAAACTGCCATCTTGGAAGCGTTTGATTTGCATCAACGCATCCAGAAGGCGCTCGTTGGGCTGTGTCGGCACCTCGTATTCCTGGTAGTATGGGGCGCTGTCTGATTCCGGATTATATCTTTGAATCTTGAGGATGATTTTCATGATTGGCTCCTCCTCCATCAATAAGTACGCGGCTTGGGCTCCCAGATAGACGTATCCACCGCCTTGGTGTCGATGCGCACGGCGTCCCCTTCCAGGTAGGCCAGTGAGTGTTTCAGCCACTTGTCATCATCCCGCTCCGGATAATCCTCCCTGCTGTGCGCGCCGCGGCTTTCCCGGCGGTTGAGGGCCGAGGTGGCCGTGATTAGCGACAAGTCCAAGAGATTGCCCAGTTCGATAACTTCCAGAAGATCGGTATTGAAACGGCTTCCGGTGTCTTGAACGCGCACGGATCGATAGCGCTCACGTAGCGCCTGCACCGTTTCCACGGCAGCCTGCATGTCCGCGGCATTTCGATAGATGCCGACTTTTTCCATCATCACTGTCTGCATTTCGTCTGTGATGTGACCCCCGTGGGGGCCGCTTCGGCCGTCGGTGAGTTTGGCGATCCACGCGCGGGCGTCGTCAGCCACGTCTTCTCCCAATGTCGGGGCGTCTATCTGTTTGACGTAATTGCCGATGTGTTGGCCCGCCCGACGACCGAATACCACCAGATCCAATAGACTGTTGGTTCCCAGGCGATTGGCACCGTGTACCGACACGCAGGCGCATTCGCCGGCGGCATACAAACCGTCGACGATGGTGCCCTTGTTGTCGAACACCACGCGGCCATGGATATCGGTGGGGATACCGCCCATGGCATAATGCGCCGTGGGCAGTACCGGAATGGGCGCCTCGGCCGGATCGATGCCCAGGTAGGTTTTGCAGAAGCCGGTGATGTCCGGCAGTTTGCTCATGAGCAGTTCCTTGCCCAAATGGGTGGCATCCAAATGGACATAGTCGTCGATTTTTTTGTCTCCACGGATTCCCATGCCGGCCCGGATTTCAGTTAAAATGGACCGAGACACGATATCACGCGGTGCCAGGTCCAGCAGCGTGGGCGAGTAGCGTTCCATGAACCGCTCGCCATCGCGGTTTCGCAAGATGCCGCCTTCTCCACGCACGCCCTCCGTTATTAGGATGCCAAGCCCCATGATGCCGGTCGGATGAAATTGGAAAAACTCCATGTCTTCCAGGGGTATGCCCCGCCTTGCGCAAATGGCGGGCCCGTCGCCGGTATTGGCATAGGCATTGGAGGTGATTTTGAAAATGCGGCCGAACCCGCCGGTGGCAAATAGGACGGATTTCGCGGCAATCACGTGCATTTCGCCGGTGGCGAGTTCTACGGCCACAACGCCTTTGCACACGGTGCCGTCGAGAATCAGATCCACGACTTGGAATTCGTCAAAGAAGGACACGTTGTTTTTAATGCATTGCTGGTAGAGGGTCTGAAGGATCATGTGGCCGGTGCGGTCTGCGGCATAGCAGGCGCGCCGCACGGGCCCTTCCCCGAAATTCCGGGTGTGACCGCCGAAACGCCGCTGGTCGATGCGCCCCTCGGGCGTTCGGTTGAAGGGGAGTCCGCGATTTTCAAGATCGTAGACGGCCTGAATGGCCTCTTCGGCTAAGATATGGGCCGCCTGTTGGTCGACCAGGTAGTCCCCACCTTTTACCGTGTCGAAGGCGTGCCACTCGGGCTTGTCTTCTTCCACATTGCCCAGCGCCGCGCTGATGCCTCCCTGTGCAGCGCCGGTGTGACTGCGAATGGGGTAGAGCTTGGAAAGCACTGCCGTGTTGGCGTGCTGGCTGGCTTCC
The DNA here is from genome assembly GCA_964446485.1 of uncultured Desulfobacterales bacterium. Taxonomy (GTDB): domain Bacteria; phylum Desulfobacterota; class Desulfobacteria; order Desulfobacterales; family JBDRRP01; genus JBDRRP01. The sequence continues at coordinate 28,998 of CAYUOU010000038.1, forward strand.
AAGGCGGCATATAAACCGGAGCCGCCGGAGCCGACGATTACCGCATCAAATTGATGAATCACGCTACACCTCCCCTGGTTGAAGGCTCAGATCTGACAATGCTGTAAAAAGTCGAAATTTTGGCAATTCCGTCATCCAGGACGAGCGTAGCGAGATCCGGCGCTTTTCGTCTGGAACCCAATGTGGTGCATTGGGTTTCCAAGACAATCCAGTGATGACTACGATTTCTGGATGCCGGATCGTTGGATGCACCGGACGCGATTCAGGGTCCGGCATGACAACCAAGTGACTTTTTACATGACTGTCAGATCTCATTGATTGGCTTAATGGATAACTGCCGACTTAGGTCTAAAAGTAGAACCGATTCGCAGTGATGCAATGAAACGGAACATTCTCTTGTTGAGGAGATTTTGGCACCGGTTAACCCAGCAAAACGCTGTTGATCATCCTGATGGCATTAAACCAATTCTGGAAGACACAAACAACCTTAAATTTTCACCATCTTGGTTGCGGAACCTTGGGCGCTAAAATCGTTAATGCTGTTGAGCTAAAAGGCAAAGGGATCGAGACATGCATGCTCGATCCCTTTTGGCGGGATAAAACGTCTCAGCGGGTTAGCCCTCAAAAAAGCTTGCCGCCGAATTTCATACAGAGTGCTGAACAAAACGCACCAGGCTAACCTGCCTCACCGAGTGTTGCCAAAGCCATATACGCGTTCTTCGACAGCCCATTTGATGCGCGCTGCGGTTTGTTTTCCGATGTGATCCACAGCAGCAAGCTGGTCGGTGTTTGCGGCAATTACATCTGTTTATCCAGAAGATGCAGCGGCAAGAACCAAGACTATTGCATACTAAAAAAACTCAACATGGGCTCACCCACCAAAAACGGCGAGGAGCCAGAATTCATCCCTCAAGGGCGCCTTTTTATTATTCCACCCTCAGATATTACAAGTTCGTATGGCTCGCCTCCGTGTTCTATTTTAATAATATTTGGGGAGACCCATGAAATAGTTGGCATTTTGTCGCTGTTCATTTCAAATGGTACGAGTTCACTTTTGGCCAGTTCCCGCCCCCCTTCATCGGCTACCTTGTACGATTCAATAATAATTCCATAATATCTTTCTTGCTCTATTAATACTGCCCTATGCATTACCCCTAAGTCATAGGGATTTGATGAGTCTTTATGCCAAAGAATTGGGCCATTGTAAATGGCCTGTATGTAAGGATAATAAGACAATGTATCTAATCCTTTTTCTTGAGCAATTCCCTGGCAAGCATTTATTAAAAACAGACAAACAATCAGTTGCCTCATTTTCGTTTTCATAATTCCTCGATCTTTCAAATATCTACCTTGGATGATAGGGCGTACCAGTTCTTGTGTCTATGTGGATATGCCGAAAAGTTTTTAAGTAAGGTTTGTAAATTGTACCGGTGGCTCCCTTTTCCTTCGCCAGCTCAGCCACCTCCCCAGGATCAATGAAATAGTCTTTTTCCTTAGAGTTAGGATCAAAACATTCTTTTGTTCCTTTGGTGACTTTTATATCGGCAGCTTTACCATAACAATGCTGGCTCTTGTAGTTTCCTTGACAGGTTTTGTGAGAAGACGGTCTCAAACCATCTGAAACTCGTACATTATATTCTGGATAGGCAGTATCTATCTGTTTTAGAATTTCTACTGTGTCAGGATCTGTTGGTGCCGAAACCCCATATTTGTACCAGACTTCCAGACCCTCAGGGTCAATCTCAAGGATCGGATTGTTGAAAGCATACTGATATAGATTAATACTACCAGTCCACCCGACAGGATCTGCAGAAAGGTAAACGCCGTTTTCCGGGTCATAATATCGGTGGTAGTTGTAATACAGCCCAGTCTCACTATCAAAGTACTGCCCCGGAAATCTGAACCGATTCTGCACCGTCTCATTACCAACATCCACCTCGCCAAACGGTTTATAGTCAGCCTCCCAAACGATGTCGCCCTGTGTGTCTATCATTTTTTGGGGTGTGCCCAGGTGGTCGTTGATGAAATAGTATACCGCATCATCCGGTGAAGCGCCAACAATTGTATTTACTAAAATGCCGGAAATGTCCAGTAGAGATGCCAAATAGACCGGATCGGGGCTGAATTCAGGGGCTATGCCATCGAATCTTTGGGGGTGCGGGTTGAGGGTCTGGTCGAGTGCCAATAGATCCAGGGCTATCGGGACCGGTGTCGCTTGGTTCGATATCATGTTTATCACATCCGACCAGTGGAGGGCGCCGCCATAGTCGACACGGAACTTGTAGGCGCCGGTCGGGACCAGGAATGACGCTTCACCGGTGCTGCCGGTGGTCTTCATTCTGCCGAGATATGATCCTGACTCGGTGAACAGGTAGACAGTCGCGCCAGCCACATCGGCACCGAGATCGGTAACGTGGATGTCGGCGTAGCCGTGATCGATATTCACGGCAACTTCTGCCGCCCCGTTGAACTCATCAGACCAGAATTGCTGTCCAAGGTAATCTACCCGCACTTTGTAGTCCCGGTCGGGCAATGTGAGCAACACCTGCCCATTGACAGTGATCGCGTTGATGCCCTGGTACGCGCCGGAAGCAGTGAACAGGTAGACTTTGACTCCGTCGATCGGGTCGCTCTCGAAATTGTAGACTTCGTTTACTGAAATTGTCGTGTTGGTGTGGGGCAGAATCAATATGTCAGAATGCATATCTGGGACAGAGCAAATATTGCTCCAATGCTGGTAGCCCAAGTAATCAATGCGGAACTGGTAGCCGCCGTCGGATAGATCGAATCGAACGATACCGTTTTCATCGCTTCTGGCATTGATGCCGAGGTAGCTGCCACTGGTGGAGAATACGTAAACCGGGATGTCGATGATGGGCGCTCCGGAGTCAGACTGGACCGTTAGCGCAAATAAGCCACCGCCTGTCGAAAGGATGATGGGATTGTCGACACCAGCAGTCACATTGGCGGTCGCCCAATACTGGCTGCCCTGGTAATCGGCCCTGAACTTATAGCTGCCCTCGGGCAGGGTAAATACGGCCTCACCGTTGGCGTCGGTCGTGGCATTTTGACCAAGATAGGCCCCGGTGATGGTAAACAGATAGATCTTCACATTTTGGATGGGTGCCACCCCCCGGCTTACCTGCACACGGGCGGTGCCCTGGGGGATGGTGATGGATTTATCCTCCTGAAGGGTCACCTCGGACCAGTATTGCTGAGACAGATAGTCCGCACGGATCTTGTAGGCGTTTGCGGGCAGGTGGTATGCGGCCCGACCTTCAATATCCGTGCTGACGATTATGCCCTGATAACTCCCGGCTTCTGTGAACAGATAGGTCTTCACGCCCCCGATGGGAATTGACTGCGTCCCATCGTCCGACTGAACGGCGATTTCGATATCCTGATGAGGGATGTCGAAGACCATTTCAGGGTCGGCAGGCGCTGTGAACACCGGTGTCCAGTTTTGATAACCCAGGTAGTCGATACGGATTTGGTAATCGCCGTCTGCCAGATCGAAAGGCGCCTGGCCCTCAGCATTGGTAGCCGTTTGATGCCCGAGGTAGTTGCCGGTTGCCGAAAACAGATAACACTTCACACCGGTAATCGGCACTCCGACATCTTCACGAACGGTAAGCGTGAAATTGCCTCCGCCCGTGGATACAGTGACGGGATTCGATTGCCCCTCGATGAGGACGGTATTGCCGCTGAAATACTGACTGCCCAGGTAGTCGGCCCTGAAGTTGTATTCGCCTGAGGGGAGCCTGAATGTAAGCGCCGCAACGTCTGAACTGCGGCCGTTCAGCCCCAGGTAGGCACCGCTGCCACTGAATACATACACCGGCACATCGTCCAATGGCGCATCCAGGCGCGTCACCCAGATGTCGGTAGCGCCTTCAGGGATGATGACTGAAGCATCGTTTTGGTTGAGCGACGCCGACCAGAACTGCTGCCCCAAATAATCCACCCGCACCTTGTATTCGGATGCCGGCAAACTGAATACCACCTGGCCATTGCTGTCGGTGGTGGCGCTGATGCCCTGATAACTGCCGGCGGCGGTGAAAAGATACGTTTTCACTCCGGCCAGAGGGGTAATGTCGTCGGCGTTGTCGCCGGCCACGGTGATGGTGACATCCTCATGGGGCAGGGTCAGCGCCACTGACGTGTCGTCTGCCAAAACAATTGTTTCGGACCAGAACTGTTTTCCCAGGTAGTCGCAGCGGATCTTGTAGCTGCCTGAAGACACCGGGTACTGGGCCAGGCCGCTCATATCGGTCGTGACCGATATTCCCAAGTAGCTTTCAGTTTCGGTGAACAGATAGGTTTTTACCCCGGATATGGGCGCATTTTCGGCTATTTGGAGGGTAAACGACAGGATGCCGCCGCCGGTATCCACGATGACGGGCAAGATCTGATCTGCGGCAACGGTGACGGTTTCGGAATAATACCGGCTCCCCAGCAGATCGGCTCTGAATTGGTATCCCTGGTTTTCGGGAAGCATAAAGGCGACCTGACCGTCGCCGTCAGTGGTCTGGTATTGACCGAGGTAGGCCCCGGTTTCATTGAACAGGTAGACTTTCACGCCGGATACCGGCGCACCGGCCTGGGTCACGACGACCGTGGTGAGCGCTTCCGGAATATCTACAGATGCGCTGTACATGCCCGGAATGGTGATGACCGGTGACCAGAACCGATCGGTGAGGACGTCGGCGCGGAATTTGTAGGTGCCGTCGGCGAACTCAGCACTAGTGAAAACCGCAGTGCCATCCGGTCCCGTGACGGCATATTTGCCCGTGTATGCGCCACTATCGGTGAACGCATAGACCTTGATGCCAGCGAGGGTGCGGCCTTCATCCGTGGTGACGTGGACCGTAATTTCATTTTGCGTGGCGCCGGTTTTCAGGGCCGCCAGACGGGTCATGCCGAGATACACATAGGTCGCCGAGAAATTGCCCTCGGTATCGGACTCGCCGATCACATTGCCGAACTGGTCCCAATGAAAGACGGTGGTTTCACCGCCGGCCGTCTTTTTGATGCGCTGGCCCTGGCCATTGTAGACGTACTCTCCCAGCGTGGCAGCGTTTTCCACTACCTGGATGAGGCGGTTGTTCTGGTTGTAGATGAGGCTTTTGTCTCCCATCGTGGTGGTGCTGCCGTTGGCATCGTAAGCGAACTGCATGGGGTCGGCGCCGGTCACGCTGTCGAGCCGGTTTGTGCCTGGAAGGTATCCGTAGATGTCGAGCGCCCCGTTTTCAGTGCGTGTAAGGCGGTTGCCCACTTTGTCGTAGGTGTAGTCGATGGCGCCATAAATGCCTTCGGCGCCGGTGAGCCGGTAGAACTCGTCATAGGCAAAAACTTGGCTGCGGGCGGGATCGAGCGCATCGGTGATGGCGGTGATGTTGCCCACAGGATCGGTCTCGTAGGATCGCTCTAAGTAGGCGCCGGCTGAGAGCTGCGCGAGCCGGTATCGCAGATCGAAAACGTGATCGACAACCGTGCCGTTGCCGAGCCGCATTTGACGCAGTGGGCCGAAGGGCAGATAGGCGATATCGTCGGCAAGGGTCGTCGTCACGCCATCCACGGTTGTGGCCACCGCCACGATGCGGCCGGCGCCATCCACAGCGTAGCTGATTTTCCTGCCGTCGGGATAGATCATTGACGTGAGTACACCGGCCGCATCGTATCCATAGGCGGTTGTATATGTCTTCTCCTCAATGGTGCGATGCTCCGCCGTGAGTCGTCCCAGTGCGTCGTAACGGTAGGTCGCGCTTCCTGACGGATCGCTCATGCCGGTTAGCCTGCCGATACCGTTCACGCCCTCATCGTAGGTGTAAATGATATCCTGGGACGCATCGGGATAGTGGATGCCGGCAAGCCGGTTCAATGCGTCGTAAGTGTAGATGGTCGTAACGCCGACAGCATCGGTCCTCTCGGTCATGTTGCCCGCCGTATCATAAGCATAGCGGGTCGTTCCGGCGTCCGGAGAGATTTCTTCCAGCACGCGATCGAGGTCGTCGAACGCGTAGCGGGTTTCGTGTTCCTCCGCGTCGGTCACGGCGACCAGATTGTCGTGGGCATCGTAGCCAAAATCGGTGACCGCGCTACCTGCTTGGGTAACCGAGATGAGGCGCTTCAGAGCGTCGTAGGCGTTGATGGTCGAATGACCGGCAGCATCGGTGAATTCGGTGAGGTTGTCATTCAGGTCGTAGCGGTGGTTTTCTTCAAACCCGCCGGGTTGAATAACCGTTTCCAGACGATTGTTCGCATCGTAGGCATAATCGGCATATTTCCGAAGGGCGCCGCTGGCGTCTGCAATTTCTTCCCTGACGCGGTTCCCTTCACTGTCATAAGCGTAAGTGATGGTGTTCCCGAGATTGTCAGTGATGGACTTCAGCAACCCGGCCGGTGTGTATTCGTAAGTGAGTGTCGCGCCGTTTGGAAGGTGAAGGTCCGTCAGACGGCCAGCGCCGTCATAATCCATAACCGACTGTGCGCCGGCGGTAAGTTGATGGGTCGGCCTGCCCATTGTGTCGTAGGTATAGGCGGTTTCGATACAGTTTTGATCCACTACAGACCCAGGCCTGCCGTGGGCGTTATACTGGCCGAATACAGTTTCATGGCCCAGTGGATCAATGATCTTCCAGATCTGACCGCGGTTGTCTCCCTGCTCTGAAGAATTCGGATAGTATTCAATGGTCATGATATCGTTGACATCGGTCCTGGGGCCGTCAATGCTGGTGATCTGTCCAAAGCTGTTGTAAGCGAAGGATGTTGTGGAACTGATCGTTTCGACAGTATCAAAGCCGGATTCGGTTCGGTAATCCAGGTTGCCGGAGGCGTCATAATGAAATGTCGTCACAGCCGTTTGCCCAGAATTGGCAACACTTTGGCGGGCAATAGTAAGCGGCAAGTCGTAGTCAGCATTCCAAGTATATGTAGTGGTTCGCTCTTCCGAAGTACCAACTGCTTCGATTTTGGAGAGAATGTTGCCTCGGTCGTCGTATATAAACCTGGTCAAATTACCTTCGGCATCAGTCTTGCTCTCGATTTTGAGCCGATCGGTGAAATCATACGAATTTCCAAGTGACGCCAGGCAGTTGGTGCACCCTGCTCCCTCAGAGGTTTTTACCCGCGCCTCTCCCGTTTCGGCCTCGAAAATCGTGAAATTGGTTGTGTTGCCCAGAGAGTCTGTGATCTCACGGGTTACAGTTGGGAAATATTTAACCGTGATACGCCCCTTGCCGCCTCCCAGTTCGGAGGTGAGTGCCCGATCCTGATCATCGTAGGTTACCGTCAGCGTTCGGGTGCCGATTTCATCTACGATCCCGGTGAGGTTGTGGCTGTCGATAGGATCATCGTAAATGTAAGTGACAAAAGTTTGGTCGGGTTTTTCCACTCGGATGAGGTTTCCCAGGGTGTCGTATTGATAGGAGAACGTTCCCACCGGGGTTGCAATGGTTTCGAGTTTGCCATTTTCATTGTAACTGAGCTGGATCTGGCGGCCGAAATTATCGCTGATAGTGGCCAGCATGCTAGCATCCCACAGAATATCCTGTGAATTGTCGTTTCGGTCGACGATCCGTATCAACAATCCATCGTCGTCAAAGTACTTTTCAGTGCCGTCCTGCAAGACAAGCCGGTATCCGCCTTCAGCGGTGGCTGTAATGACCCGGCGGTCACCGGATTCCGCGATAAAGTTTACGTTGCCGTCTGAGAGAAAATCAACCCGTTTGCCATCCATCTGAAATAGTTGAACGATATTTTCCATCGGGCGGATTCTTTCGTTGTAGCTGTGCGACCACCCGTAACCCATCGTGCCATGTTCCTCTTTCCGGCTGTTATAGTAGCGGGAAAACCGCAGTGGCAATCCGGGGCCGGTCAGTATAAAGTCATCCTGCCGCTGGTATTTATTGCCGATGGAATAAGTGATTGGATTTTTGCTCCGGGCGTTGACTTCACCCTATAGTTGCATAAAAAAGAAAGAAAAAGAGAAGTAAAATACTTGCGGAGGC
>CAYUOU010000039.1:0-36402 GCA_964446485.1 uncultured Desulfobacterales bacterium
TCGAACATTTTACGAAATCGTCCTTTTTGCTACTTTTTACCGTTTCATCAACTTTATTGCGTCAGCAGCGAGGGGGTTAGCCTATCGCCCGACGCGAAGTTTGCGGCTTGAAAGGCAACAACGGCGCCACGGCGGCAGGGGCGGTCAGCTTTGGACAGCGGCGCCTTTTTTGACGAACGTGCCGTTTCGCAGCTCCTGAAGGGCGGTCTCGATCTCAGCCCGGGTGTTCATGACAAAGGGGCCGTATCGGGCGATGGGCTCGTTCAGAGGGCTGCCCGATATCAATAGAAACCGCATCCCCGATGACGATGCGCGGGCTTTAACCACATCGCCGTCATCAAAAATCACCATGGACGGCGCGTGGACGTCGATGCCTTCGGGCGTTTCACCAAATTGCCCGCCGCCTCCGAAAACGTAGGCCAGTGCCGCATGACCGGCCTCCACGGGGTGGGAGAACACGACTCCGGGGGGGAGGGATACATCGATGTAGACCGGGGAAATGGCGATCTCCGTCACCGGGCCCTGCACCCCGTTCACCACCCCTGCCACCACCGTGATCCGCGTGCCGTCATCCCGCATTACCACCGGCAGTGTGCCGGCGGTGTATTCCTGATAATTGGGGTCGCTCATTTTAAGGCGCGCCGGCAGGTTCACCCATAGCTGAAACCCTTCCATGCGGCCGTCCACGGGTTGGGGCATCTCTTCGTGCATGATCCCGCTGCCGGACGTCATCCACTGGACGGCGCCGGCATAAATGCTCCCTGCGTTGCCGATACTGTCCTTGTGATCGACTTTTCCTGCCATCATGTAGGTCACGGTCTCGATGCCCCGGTGGGGGTGCAGCGGAAACCCCTTCAGATAGTCCGCTGGGTCGTCGGAGCCGAAGTGATCGAAGAGCAAAAACGGGTCGACGTGGTCCAACTCGGGCAGGGCGATGCTGCGCTTCAGTCGGACGCCGGCGCCTTCGGTGACGGGCTTGGGGGTGATGCTTTTTTTAATGGAGCGAATGCGATCGGGCATGATGCCTCCTTGTATCTTCGAAAACGCATCAACGCGCAGTTATTGGGTCAGGGAACACTAAACGGATGGGTAATGCACTGCCAGCCAGATGGTGTCCTGGTCGGGGTCGGTCCAGGCCACCCGGTGGCGGCAGTGGGCGCGTAGCAGCAGGTGGTCGCCCGGGCCCAATTCGATGGGGTTCGGGTCCCCTTCGATGAGGATGGCGGCGCGGCCGCGGAGGAGCGCCACCCACTCGTCCCGGTCCTGGTCGTACCACTCGCCTGGCGGGGTGGCGTGACCGCGGGAGACGATGCGCTCAAGGCGCAGGCCCTTTGTTTCAAGGATCGCGTCGAAGTGCTCCTTGGGCAGGTCCCAGGGAATGTCCGCGTAGAGATTGCTGCTGAACATGGCAGACACTTTCACATGCGTGCGATCACGCTCGTCGGCAGCATCCTCAGCAGCGGCGCCACGAACCGCCACGGGAACGCCGGCACAAACGCACGCTTCTTTTTCTTCTCGATGAGGTCGGCGATGATGGCCACGCCTTTCTCTACCGGTATCACGAAGGGGCGGCTTTTGAGCATCTGGTTGAGCGGGGTGTCGATATAGCCCGGGTAGAGGACCGTTACGTCGATCCCCTTTCGCAGGGTCTCCGCCCGAAGGGCTTCCATGTAGGTCGCCAGCCCCGCCTTGGAGGAATTGTAAGCGGCGCTGCGTGGCATGCCCCGGACTGCGGCCACCGAACTGACGCCCACCACGTGGCCGTGACCCTGCTCCAAGAAGTGCGCCACCGCGGCATCGATTGTGGCCATGGCCCCGATGAGGTTTACCATGATTGTCTGGCGTGATTTTTGAAAATTGCCGCTGCCGATTTTTTCCCCGAGACCGATGCCGGCGTTGGCAAAAAGAATGTCCAGGCCCCCCAGGGCGTCGGCGGTGCTTCGGATCAGCGCCGGCGCACCGGCGCTGTCGGTGACGTCGCACTCGGTGACGGCGATCTTCACGTGGGGAAACCGGTCGCCAATGGATTGCTCAAGGGTTCTCAGGGCTGCCAGGTTTCGTGCCGCCAGTCCCAGGTGATATCCCCTGCCGGCCATTTCCAGTGCCAGCGCCTTGCCGATACCCGAGGAGGCCCCGGTGATGAGGATGGATCGGCTCATGGTAAATTCCTTTTCCTTATTCGTCGCGATGCACGGTGTCGGGCGAAAACGCGGGGAGGCAGACCGCGATGTAGCGGGCGCCGCCCGGTGACGGCGTGCTGTATTGCACCCAGTGACCGGCCGGCGCAATAACGGCTTCACCGGCACCCACCCGGATCGTCTCGTCTTGGGTGGTGACGTGGAGGCACCCTTCCAGGACCAGGGTATATTCATCGAATTCGGGTGTCTGCCCAGGTTCGATCCACCCCTCTGGACTGGTCATGCGGGCGATACTCACGCCGGCGGTGCCGGTATTCACCCGGCCGATGAACTCGTCGATGAGTTTGGGCTTATTGCCGACCGCCTCAATGCGCGTCGGCGCGGCGATGTGTTTGAATTTCAACGGGAATCCTTTCCGTCATGCATCCTGACTCGCAAACACCTCGAAGTTTTTCACGACCCGTTCGTCGATGACGCCAAGCCGCCGCGCCAGGGCGGGAGTGAGCAGGGCGAAGGTGCCCGTGCCCGTGGCGCAGGGTTTTCTGGAGGCGTCATAGATGACTGCTTCAAGAACAGCCTCTCGGGGGGTGGTCACGTCTTTGATTCTGCCCTCGCAGCGGATGTCGTGCTCGACGTGAACGGGACGATGGAAATCGATGTGGATCGATTTGGTGAGGATGAGCTTCTTGAGCAAATGATGGGCGGTCCAGCTCATGGTCTCATCCAATATCGTGGTGATGATGCCGCCGTGGAGAATAGTGGACCATCCACAGTGATGCCGGGCGACCCGCAGACAGGACAGGATTTTCTCCTCTTTTCTGAAGAATCGCATGTGAAGGCCGGCCGGATTGTCCGTTCCGCAGGCGAAACAGTCCCTGGCGTCGTCGAAATTAAAAACTTCCTTAAGATCCTGTGTGTCGGGTGGCATGGTCATTTTGTGATCTCCGCGGGTTGTCGTTCCGAAATGCCATTGCCAAGGTGATGGCCGTACAAAACGGCGGGACCGTAACATATCCTTTATGACAGGGCCAGTCGGACGATACCTGAAGCCGCTCAAATCGCAGTGCTCATGGCAGCGCCGTAGAAAGACCGTGGCGTCGGTTGTCATCTTTGCAACGGTGGTGACTCGGCAATCACCGGCACGCCTACCGGCTTCTGTCGGTCCTGGCTGTAAAACACGCCAAACAGGACGACGCCGGCGGCCACATATTGCACGGCGGTAAAGGTTTCTCCAAGAATGAGCCAGCCCATGATGACGGTGAACACCGGGATGAGGTTGACGAAGGCCGAGGCCTGGCTGGCGGGTATTTGGCTGACGCCGTAGTTGTATGCCCCGTAAGCGCCCAGCGTGATGACGGTGCCCAGATATACCACGGCGGCAATGGCATCCGGTACCAGGACGCGGGGCACGGTTACCTGGGGCAAAAACAGTATGGGGAAGAAGAACATGGCGCCTACGAAGGCTTGCACGGCCGTGAGAAAGAATGGCGAATACCGGCTGGTCAGGTGCTTCAAGGTCGTGATGTAGCCGGCGGCACATACCATGGCCATGAATTCCAGAAAATTCCCCAGGGCTGGATTGGGGGCCCCTGCGGTGGGCTCACCGGCGGCGCTCAGCCAAATGGTCCCGGCAATGGCTAGGACGAACCCCGTGACCGTTTGGCGCGAAATCCGCTCGCTGAGAAATAGGCGTGCCGTAATGGCCACCATGAGCGGCAGCATGGCCGTGATCATCCCGGCCTGGGAGGCCGTGGTGAGTTCCAGCGCCTTGGCTTCGAACAGAAAGTACAAGCAGGGTTCGCAAAAGGCCATGAGGGCGAGGAATTTTACATCGCCCGGGCGGTAGTCGATGGGTGCAAACCGTCCCAGAAAGCAAATAAAGCAAAGGCTGCCCAGTGCCATGCGGGCGAAGATGACGAACATGGGGTCGTAGGCCGCAAACGCCACCTTCAAGGCGATAAAACTGCTGGCCCATAGCAGGCAGGCCATGAGCAGACTCAAGAATGGCAACCATTGGTAAACGCGGGGCGACACGGCCGACTCCTTCCGGTACGCTATCGGGGTGAGGGTGCTTACCACCAATCCAATGGATTTAAAACCTGTCGGGAGCGATTTTATCTGTGTCTCGGAGTGTGTTATCAGGACAGTCCGAGAGTGCAATGATGAGGTTCAGAAAGGCATCATGAAACCCATGCCCCCCGGCCGTACGCCTGAATCGGAAATGAGATATCGAAACGCCATGAATACGGCCCTCCGTCTCCTCACCCGACGGCAGCATACCTGCGTGGAGCTGACACGCAAACTGGGCGGCCGCGGTATCGACGGCGATACCGCCGCCGAGGTCATTGCCGCGTGCCAAAGACTCGGCTACCTCAACGACGCCGAAGCCGCTCGCGCGTATGTCAATGAGCTGAAGACCAAGGGGTACGGCTACCGGTATGTCCGGTATGCCATGCGGAAAAAAGGATTTGACGGTGCCCTCGTTGAAGACGCGATCTCAGCGCAGTATTTGCCTGATGAAGAGGCTGCGGCTGCGTTGAGGATGGCGTTCAAGAAACAAAAAAGCCTCGGTATGTGCGGGACCGACCGGGGGTCGCGGGAAAAGGTCTATCGGTTTTTGTATGCCCGTGGGTTCTCCACGGATGCCACTCGCTGTGCCCTCGATGAAACCTTCCCCGACGGGTAAACCGCTTCCGGACAGGGCGACAATGCCACGAGTTTGACAGGACAAGCCTTGACAGGTGGCGTCGGTGGCGATACTAATTCTTTTTAAAATCGTATAATTATCTGTAAATATTCATTTATCTGACTTTCTTAACGTGCTATGCCTCAGTGCGGGAGATGCGGTGAATGGGAATCCAGGAAAGAAAAGAACGGGAGCGCGAACGCCGCAGACAAGGGATCATGCTGGCCGCCAAGCGGGTGTTCACCGCCAAAGGGTACGAGCGCAGCACCATGGAGGACATCGCCAAAGAGGCCGAATTGAGCCCCGGCACGCTCTATCTGTATTTCAAGAACAAGGACGCACTCTACGCCTCGTTGTCGCTGCGGGTGCTCCAATACATGACCGTTCGCCTGGGGCATGCCCTGGAGGATGGCTCCAAATCCTATGCGGACCAAAAAAGCGCCTTGCTCGCAGCCATGTTCGACATTTACGACTTCGACGCCGTCATCCTGAACAACATGTTCCATCTGCAGAGCAGTGAAACCCTCAAGGAGCTCAGCGATGACATTTTAGAAGAGATCAACGCCTTGTCCCGCAAAGCGCTGCGGAGGATTACCGCCGTCTTCTCCAGCGGTATGGATGAAGGGGTCATCCACCCGTACCATCCCACCGCCGTGGCCGATATCTTCTGGTCCATGTTCACCGGTGCCGTGCTATGGGAGGAAACTAAAAAGACGATCAATCCCGAGCGCTACACCCTCCGGGAAACCCTGCACACCGCCTTTGACATTCTTTACCGGGGGCTCGACATCCGGCCCAATGGATAACCTCGCGCCTTTTTGCACGCCCGTGAACATGACAGAATCTCGGATTACTCAACGCGCACTTTTTTCCGCGCACTGACCCCATATCGCTTCATCCGGTTGTAAATGGTCACTCGGGTGACCCCCAACAAGTGAGCAGCCTGGGATTGGTTGCCGCGGGTCTTCTCAAGGGCTTCGATGAGTTCCTGTTTCTCGATGCCCCGCGTGTCCAGAATCCGTCGCCTCGAAGCCGCCGGCCGATGTGGGCTCCGGTGAATGTTATGGGGCAGGTGGTGGGGCTGGATCAGTGAATTATGGCAGGCCACGAATGCGTATTCCAAGGCACTCTTGAGTTCTCGGACGTTGCCCGGCCATGGGTAGCTGATCAGGCAATCCATGGCCTCGTTGCTGATGCCCTTCAGGTCCTTTTCACTTTTGAGGCGGATTTTTCTGAAAAAGGCGCTCGCCAGCAGTGGAATGTCTTCGGTGCGCTCTCTCAGGGGCGGCAGGTAGATGGGGATGACGTTGACCCGAAAGAAAAGATCCTGCCGGAATTTTTCTTGCGCCACCCGCTTCGGGAGGTCCCGGTTGGTGGCCGATATGATGCGAACGTCGACTTGTATGGGGGAGCTGGCGCCCACCCGCTCGATGACTTTTTCTTCCAGGGCCCGCAGCATCTTTACCTGGGTGGCCATGGGCATGTCGCCGATTTCGTCCAGGAAGATACTGCCGCCGGAGGCTTTTTCAAAGCGGCCGGCACGGTCGCGAATGGCGCCGGTATAGGCCCCCCTCACGTGGCCGAACAACTCGCTTTCCAAGAGGGCGTCCGAAAGTCCGGCACAGTTCACTTTGACGTAGGGGCCGGCGCTACGCTCACTAATCTCATGAACGGCTTTGGCAACCAGTTCCTTTCCGGTGCCGCTTTCACCGTAAACAATCACCGGTGCATCCGAGTGGGCCGCATTCTCGATGAGATCGTACACCTGCAGCATGACCGCCGAATTGCCGACAATGCCGTGAAACCCGTCTTGGGATCTTAATTCCCGCTGATAGGCTTCCAGTTGGAGGTCTTTTTCGATGAGTTCGGTGATGTTGGTGAGCGTACCGACAGCGCCGATGATGCCGCCTGTGCCGTCTTTGAGCAGAGACGCATTGCGGATGGCATGCACATAGCTGCCGTCCTGTTTTCTGATGCGGCAGCGGTGGGTGTCCATATGCCCGTCCCTGAAAAGATTGCACCAGTGGGGTGCGGAGGGGTTCTGGTTTCGCTGGCAGGCATCGCAGTCCAACAGGCTGCAGGTCTGGCCGATGAGATCCTCGCGACGGTAGCCGGTCATGGATTCCAGTGCCCGGTTCACCGAAACGATGGCACCCTGCGGGTTCACGATCATGATGCCGTCTTGGATGGTGTTCACCACCGTCTTCCAGTAAAGATCGAGCTCCTGATTAAACATGTAAAACGGCCTCTGTTAAACCTTTACACCTGCAAAAGTGGAAATGCTTAACAGTTTAGCACTTTGAAGGCAAGCGCTTTGTCCCACGCCTCGCACGGTCTCGCTTAACCAATAGGAATCATGCGTTATTATTGTCTTAACCCCGAGCGTCCCGATTTTGGCCCGGTTCCTGCTGTCCTGAAATTCCCTAATACAGACTGAGGAGAATTGGTCCTTTGAAGTGCGGTCCTGACTATACGGTGGACGTGCGGGGCGCCATCACCCCGTTTTCCCTGCTGAAGGTGTCGCTGGTGTTCCAGCAGATGCAGCCCAGTGAGACGTTGGAGATTGTGGGCTGCGACACGGAGATGCAGCGAGATCTGCTAAAACTGCTGCCGAATGCTTCTTGTGAGGCGGTGGACGCCGGAATCGGTGCTGCGGCGCCGGAAATACAAAAGGTCCGACTCAAAAAAAGAACCAAGTAACCGCTATCCAGTAAAAAGGGAAGGGACACCCATGAGTTTCCGTGAACGACTGCGATCTGGAGAATTCCTTGTCATTGCTGAACTAAACACCCCGAAAGGCGTGGATATCAGCCGCTTTGTCACCGATGCCCGGCGCATCAAAGGCCGGATCGATGCCGTCCTCATCCCGGACATGGACAATGGTGTAATGCGTATGAGCGCCCTGGCCGGCGGCGTGCTGGCCCTTCAGCAAGGGCTCGAGCCCATGATTCACTGCTACGGGAGAGACCGTAACCGGATGGCACTCCAGGGCGACTTGCTGGCCGCACACGTGCTTGGCATCCAGAATATCGTGGTGGTCCAGGGGGAGGAAATGGACCGCAGCGATCACCAGACGGCCCTTCCGGTGGACGACCTTGATGAACTGGGCCTCCTGGGGGCCATCGACAGCCTCCAAAAGGGGCAGGACCTGGGCGGGTTCGATCTGGACGGCCGCCCCGATTTCACCGTGGGCTGCAGTATGGCCTCCTGGGCCGACCCGGACACTGTTGAAGCGGAACTGGCGGCAGTCGAGGAAAAAGTGTCAGCCGGCGCCCGCTTTGTCATCACCCCGCCGGTGTTCGACGCGGATCGCTTTGCGCAGTTTCTGCTCAGTGCTTCACGTCTCGAGGTGCCGATCATTCCAACGGTGTTTTTGATCAAGTCAGTGGCTGTCGCCCGATACATCGCCACCCATGAGCCAGAGTCCCACCTTTCCGAGGACATGATCCGGCGGATGCGAAAGGCGGCTGACCGGGAGATGGAAGGCGTCAAAATCGCTGGTGAGCTGGTGGGGCGGCTTCGGGAAATGGCCGGAGGGGTTGTCATTCAGACCATGGGGTGGGAGCACCGGCTGCCGGTCATCCTCGACATCGCCGGGATCTGAGCCGGCCTCGCAACGGTTCCTGGCGGTTCACGTCCCATTCTCGTTGCCCGGTCCCGACAACTACCGGAAAGGATATTATGGAAACCATAGACCGATTTCAAACCCCAGATAAAGTGCTGGTCGTCGGCGGCGGCATCGCGGGCATCCGCGCATCCCTGGATTTGGCCGATGCCGGAAAGAAAGTCGTGCTCATCGATACGGCCAGTGCCATCGGCGGCCTCATGACCCAGCTCGACCGGACCTTTCCCACCAACAATTGCGATTTGTGCACCATTTCTCCCAACATGTCCGAGGGGAACCGGTCACGCAACATCGAGGTGATGAGCTTCACTCGGCTCGATGCGCTCGACGGCGCCGTCGGCGACTTCAACGCCACCTTGTCGGTGTCACCCCGTTATATCGATCTTGATCGGTGTACGGCCTGCGGTGAGTGCCACAAACGGTTTCCCGAGTGCGTGGATTTCAATCCGGGTCTGGATCACCGGGCGCCCACCTGCATGCGCTATCCCCAGGCCACGCCCCAGGCGTTCTCCATTAACATATCGGCCTGCAAGGATGTCGATGCACTGACGGCCTGCTGTCCGGCCGGGGCCATTGTGGCCGATGATGCCGAACGGCGGGTGCAGATGCGGTGCGGCGCGGTGGTGCTGGCTCCCGGCGCCGCCGTCTTCGACCCGACCGAGTTGGATTTCTTCTCATACAGCACAGCGCCCGATGTGGTCACCAGCCTGGAATACGAGCGCATCATGTCGGCTTCAGGCCCCACCGGCGGGCTCCTAAAACGTCCCTCCGACGGCAGGGAACCGCAGCGGGTTGCCTGGATTCAGTGTGTCGGTTCCCGGGGGCTCCAAAAGGGTGCCGCGGCCTATTGCTCCAGCGCGTGCTGCATGTTCGCCATCAAAGAGGCCGTTGTCACCAAGGAACGCTTCAAAGACAGCATCGATACCACCATTTTTTACATGGACATGCGAACCTGCGGCAAGGACTACGAGGGGTACTACACCCGCAGCCGCGACGAATACGGTGTGCGTTTTGTGCGCAGCCGTCCCCACAGCGTTGTCCAAAAAGTCGGCGACGATCGGCTCACCATCGCCTACCTGCCTCATGATTCGGACCAGATGCAGGAAGAAAGCTTCGACATGGTGGTGCTGGCCACGGGGTTTCGTATTTCCGAGGCCGTTCAGGAGACGGCCCGTCACTTGGGCGTCGACCTCAACCACTACGGGTTTGCCCAGACCACCAGCTTCGATATGGTGGCCACGTCACGGCCGGGGGTGTATGTCTGCGGCACCTTTGAAAGCCCCAAGGACATACCCGAAACCATGGCCCAGGCCAGTGCTGCGGCCTGCAGAGCCGGCATGCATATTCAGGACACGACTGGCGACAGCCTCTCTGATGAGTACCCTCCGGAGCGGGACGTGAGCGGGGAATCTCCAAGTGTCGGCGTATTCATTTGTGACTGCGGAGAGAACATCGGCGGCCTTGTCGATGTGGCCGGCCTGGCCAAGTACGCGGCGGCGCTGCCCGGCGTGGCCGTCTCAGAGGTGGTGGGGCACGGCTGCAGCCGAGAGGCCATGGACCGGATCGTCGCGGTCATCACCGATCGAGGTGTCAACCGGGTGGTCCTTGGGGGGTGTTCGCCCCGCACGCATGAAATCCGCTTTCAGGATACGCTTCGCCGCGCCGGATTGAACAAGTATTTGCTGGAAATCGCTAACCTCAGGGACCAGGACACCTGGGTGCACCTGGACCAGCCGGTGCAAGCCAATGCAAAGGCCCGGGAAATGTTGTCGGGGGCCGTCTCGGCCGTGAAGCAGACCCGGCCCCTGCAGGATTATCACTTGCCCATCAACCGGGACGTTCTCGTGGTGGGCGGCGGGGTTTCGGGGATGACGGCGGCGCTGCGGCTGGCCGACCAGGGCAGCAGGGTATTTTTGGTGGAGCGCATGTCGGCCCTGGGCGGAGTGGCGAAGCTGGTTCAGCGCACCATCGACGGCGGAGATGTCCAGGCGTTCATCCAAGATTTGGTTCAGCGAACGACTTCCCATGACAACATCCAGGTGATTACGAGCGCGGTCATCGTCGACCACACCGGCATGCCGGGGTTGTTCAAGACCGGCATGCAGGTCGGCCCCCAAATGTTTTACCGCCAGATCACTCACGGGGTGACCATTATGGCAACGGGCGCGCTGCCCAACCGCCCGCAGCAATACCTCCTCGACGCCCACGACGCGGTCATGACGCAGCTCGATGCCGGTTCGCTCCTTGAAACCGCGCCGGAGCGCGTTGCCCAGTGGGATACCGTGGTGATGATCCAGTGCGTGGG
Organism: uncultured Desulfobacterales bacterium; assembly: GCA_964446485.1. Classification (GTDB taxonomy): domain Bacteria; phylum Desulfobacterota; class Desulfobacteria; order Desulfobacterales; family JBDRRP01; genus JBDRRP01. The sequence continues at coordinate 10,755 of CAYUOU010000039.1, forward strand.
GTCGCGCACCCCTGAGAACCCCAACTGCTCTCGTGTTTGCTGCCAGGCCGCCGTGAAGAACGCCCTGCACATCCTTGAGAAGCACCCGGAAGCACAGATCTTCATTCTGTATCGGGACATGCGCACCTATGGGTTCCTGGAGGATTACTACCTGGAGGCCCGCAAAAAAGGAGTGATCTTTGTTAAATACGCGCTCGAGGCGCCCCCAGAAGTGGTCGATGCCGGTGCGCAGGTGACGGTGACCTTCACCGACCCGATTCTCAATCGGCGGGTGGCGGTGGCCACCGACGCACTGCTGTTGAGCACCGGGTTTGTCAGCGACGACGAATCCACCGAGGACCTGGCCGCTATTTTCAGGATTCCGAGGACTTCGGACGGGTATTTTCTCGAGGACCACGTCAAGCTCAGACCGGTGGACCTGCCGACGCCGGGATTTTATGTGGCTGGCACCGCCCATTCCCCCAAGTCGATCCGCGAGGCCGTCGCTCAGGCAGAGGCTGCGGCGGCCCGGGCAAAGACGCTGCTGGCCAAGGAATCCATCAACATGGGTGCGGCGGTGGCCCGTGTGGACGGGAAAAAATGTGCGGCCTGTTTAGTCTGTGTGCGCGCCTGCCCCTTCGGCGTGCCGTTTATCAACGCCGACGGTTATTCTGAAATCGACGCATCCAAATGCCATGGCTGCGGTGTCTGTGCCGCCGAGTGTCCGGCCAAGGCCATTCAAATCATGCGCTTTGAAGACGATCAAATTTTGGGAACACTCATCGGTTTACTGGAAAGGAAGGTAGCCTGATGGAATCTTTTGAACCGGTCATTGTGGCTTTTTGCTGCCACTATTGCGCTTACACGGCTGCCGATATGGCCGGTAGCCAGAGACGCTGCTACCCGGCCAACATCAAGATCGTGCGGGTCCCTTGCTCGGGCAAGGTGGATGTCATCCACATACTGACGGCCTTTCGCAAGGGCGCCGACGGCGTGTATGTGGCCGGCTGCCTGGACGGTGACTGCCATTTCAAGAACGGCAACGTGCGGGCAGCCCGGCGGGTCGAGGCCGTGCGGGGTCTGCTGGAAGAAATCGGCATCGAAGGCGAGCGGGTGGAGATGGTCAACATGTCGGCCGGCATGGGAGATCGCTTTGCTCAGATCGCCACGCAGTTCACTGAAAAAATACGGCAACTGGGGCCCAACCCCATCGCGGCCGCGAAGCAATCCGCCGCCTAGCCGTGAGCCCTCAAGCGACAGCCAAGGAGATGAAGACGATATGATCACTGCAGAACGAAAACCCCTCGAAGAAATTATCGGCACCGTGCGCCCTTTCGATCGGATCCTGCTGGTAGGCTGCAACGAGTGCGTTACCGTGTGCGCCGCCGGCGGCCGCAAGGAGGTGGGCATCCTGTCGACGGCCCTTCAAATGGCCATGCTCAAGAACGGGCGGAACCTTCAAATCAAAGAACACACGCTGGAGCGACAGTGCGATCCGGAATACGTCGAGGAACTGGCGTCCATGATCGACGGTGTCGACGCCGTGCTGTCAATGGCTTGCGGGTGTGGCGTTCAGGAAGTGGCGCGCCGCTTCAAGAACGTTCCGGTCTTTCCGGCGGTCAATACCAAGTTCATGGGCGCCTCTGAACGCCAAGGCGTATGGGCCGAGCGCTGCCAGGGATGCGGCGACTGCGTTCTGGGTATCACCGGCGGCATTTGCCCCATCGCCCGCTGCGCAAAGCGCCTGATGAACGGCCCCTGTGGCGGATCCACGGCGGGAAAGTGTGAGATCAGTCCCGATACGGATTGTGCGTGGCAACTGATCTGGGATCGGCTCAAGGCGCTGGGCAATATGGACCGCTACGAGCAGATCATGCCGGCAAAGGATTGGCGAACCGGGCGCGGCGGCGGCCCCCGAAAAATTATCAGAGAGGATTTGGCAGAATGAAGACCCACAGTGTGATAGAAAAAGTGCTCAGTTCCGGCAACCTGGTCGTTACCTCCGAATGCGGCCCCCCGCGCGGCACGAACGCGGAACATGTGAAACAGAAGGCCGCGTATCTCAAGGGGTATGTCGACGCCGTCAACGTGACCGACAACCAAACCGCCATGGTGCGGATGTCGAGCTTTGCCGCCAGCGTGATCATTCGGCAGATGGGGCTTCACCCGGTGCTTCAGATGGTGACCCGGGATCGCAACCGCCTGGCCATGCAGGCAGACATCCTCGGCGCATACGCCCTCGGCATCGATACCATGCTTTGCCTGTCCGGTGACCATCCCCGATTCGGTGACCATCCCATGGCGGCCAATGTCCACGATATCGATTCGGTCCAATTCGTTCAGATGGTCCGAAAGATGCGAGACGAGGGCAAGTTCCAGGGGGGGGCGGATATTCAAGATGCCCCCAAAATGTTCATCGGCGCGGCGGCCAACCCCTTTGGCGACCCCTTCGAACTGCGGGTGTCACGGTTGGCCAAAAAGGTCGCGGCAGGTGTCGATTTCGTTCAAACCCAGTGCATTTACAATATCGATAAATTCGAACAATGGGTGGCGGGCGCACGGGAGCGCGGGTTGCACAAGAAATGCGCCATCATGGCTGGTGTGACGCCCATGAAATCGGCAGGTATGGCGCGGTATATGAAAAACAAGGTGCCGGGCATGGACGTTCCCCAGGAAATGGTGGATCGTATGGCCGGTGTCCCCAAGGATAAGCAGGCGCAGGAAGGCATCGATATCTGCGTTGAGACCATCCAGCGGCTCAAGGAGGTCGAAGGGGTGGCCGGATTCCACATCATGGCCATCGAATGGGAGCAAAAAGTGCCTGAGATTGTTGAACGATCCGGCTTGTATCCACGGCCGGTCGTGGCGGACGACCCGACCTGATGGCGCCATCGCGGCTATCAGGACCCGCGCGTTGCGCATCAGTGAAGAAAAGCGATTTGGATTCAAGTTGACAATTTTGCGACAACCCGAAAAGGAGAAGAAAAATGACAGATAAGCGAACGATTCTCGTGGTGGACGACGATCCGGATTTGGTCGAATCGGTTGCCATGAAACTGGAGAGCGAAGGTTATGCCGTGGACAAGGCCTATGACGGTGTGGAGGCCATGGACCGGATCACGGCCCAGCGGCCGGACCTGGTGATCCTGGATGTCATGATGCCCCGGAAAAACGGCTATCAGCTCTGCGACGAACTCAAGCAGTCAGAAGACACCAAGGGCATAATCGTGGTGCTATTGACCGCTGTGGCCGACGCTGTCAGCTCCACCAACTATACGCATCTGGACGGCAAGAACACCCTGGCCGACGATTACCTTCCCAAGCCCATCAAGTTGGACAAACTGATGGAGATCGTTTCGGATCATCTAAGACAGTAGTTGCTGACATGGCTTCGAGACTGCCCATTAGCGGGCTCAAACGCAGCACGGCTCTGATCCAACTCAACCTGTCGGCGGGTGCGAGCCCGCCAATCGCCGACCTGCTGGCGCAACTGGCCGATTGCCGCGTCAATCTGGCCTTTTTGACGATGGTCTCGGACCACGACGGCGTCCACTGCGCCGTCGCCGTGGCGGCGGAAAGTTGGCCGGTCGTAGAGCCCCTGGTCGGCGCTGCCGCACCGGCGGTGGAGATCATCTCCCCGGTGGGCACGCTGACCCTTTTCCCCCACCGGTGGCGGCCGGATCTGCTGGCGTGTGTGCTGAGTGCCTTTGAAAAAGCGCAGCTGCCCGTTTACGACATTGCCTCCTCGTTGGCATCACTGACCTTCGCAACGGACTATCGGCGTTTGGATGAGGCGGTGGGGGCCATTCGGGACGTGGCCCGGTTGCCGGAGAACCATGCCCCCTTCGACAACCCCTGGCGCATCAGGCAATTGTGATGGAAACCATTGCCATTTATTGGGAGCCCCAGATCAAAACCTACGCGATTGACGTGGAAATGGGGTTGTGCCTGCTTTCCGCCACTGCTGCCATCGGCGACCTGGCAACCAGAGACGGCGTACTCTCGTTCATTCAGCCGGCAGGCAAGGTCATGATGGTATCGGCGACGCCGCATGCCGACGGCCGAATGCGGATTCATTGTGTGACAAGCGCGGGGGGGGTACCCCCTGATGGCGATGGTGCGGCCGGCATGGCCCCGGGTGTCCGGGTCACACATGGGGTCGCACTGGTTTATTTTCATGGACCCCACTACGGCGATCGCTACGGCATCGCCGTGGCCGCCCTGAAGGCACTGGCCGAGCATGGCGTCACGGCCCTGTCCATGGCTTGCAGCGGGGCATCTGTTTACATCGTGGTGTCGGAGAACCGTTCGGAAGATGCACGGATGGCCCTGTCGACGGCATTTGTGGTGCCGGAGCGGGAAAGTGGGATCGCGAAATGACTCCAGACTGCCCCCCGGATAATGACTGGCGGTGGCGCGTGTTCGATTCGCTGTCGTTTCCGACGCTCGTGCTGCGCCCGGATCGCATGATCGTGTCTGCCAACCGCAAGTTTCTCGAACGCATCGGCGTCACCGAAACCGAGATCATCGGCAAGACCTGTCAGCACATCATCAAACACGATATCACCGAAGACCATGAACTGTGTGCTCTGTCATCCTGCCCCCTGGACCGGACCGTGAAGGACGGCACCGGGCACTCCATCCTGCGGCGACTCAAAGACGAAGACGGCGGTGTCCGCTGGGAAGACCGCGTCTTTTCGCCTATCAAAGACGACGCGGGGCGTGTGATTTACGTGATCGAGTCTTTCAGAGACGTAACCAAGTCCAAGCGTATCGAGAGCGCTTTTTTCGGCATTCGCCAGCTGTTGGACCGGCTGATCCAGAGTTCGGCCAGCGCCATTGTCGCCGCCGATAATGAGGGGCGCATTCTTCTGATGAATCCGGCGGCCGAAAAACTCTTTGGCTACACCTTCGGTGAAACCCACCGCCTGACGACGTGCGATCTTTATCCGGAAAAGGGGGCCAGCGACATCATGGCGCGCCTTCGCAGTGACGACTACGGCGGGCGGGGTAAACTGACCGTTACCGAGGTCAATATCAGGACTTCCGCCGGTGAACAGGTTCCCGTGGAAATGAGCGGCGCCATTATCTACGAGAACGACGAAGAGTTGGCCACTATGGGCATCTACAACGATCTAAGAGAACGGATCGCCCTCGGTGAAAAGCTCAAAGCAGCCGAACGCCTGGTGATTCAATCCGAGAAGATGGCATCCCTGGGGCGCCTCGCTGCCGGGGTGGCGCACGAAATCAACAATCCGCTGACCGGGATTGTGCTCTACGGGAACATGGCCCTGGATAAACTCGATGCCGCCAATCCCCTGCGAGGCCATTTGGAATACATCCTGGAAGATGCCGAGCGCTGCAAGGACATCGTCCAGCACTTGCTGGCCTACAGCCGTCAGTCCAGCTCAAAGCGGGAATACTGCCAGATCAATCAATTGGTCTCGGAGAGTCTTGGCCTCATCAGGGATCAAAAGCTGTTTCTCAATGTCAACGCCCGCCGTGACTTGTCGACACGACCCCTACCGGTATTCGTCGATCGCAACCAGATGCGCCAGGTCGTCATCAACCTCGTGATGAATGCCATCGATGCCATGGATCGCAAAGGGACACTGACGCTGCGCACCTATGGCAGCAACGAGGGCAGATCCGCGTGTCTCGAAGTCATCGATACCGGCTGTGGGATTTCGGACGAAGACCGGTCTCGCATTTTCGAACCTTTTTTCACCACAAAAGCGCCGGGGCAAGGCACCGGCTTAGGGTTGAGTACTGCCTACGGCATCGTCAAAGAAAACGGGGGGGTAATATCGGTGCCCGCCTCGGGCGAGAAGGGCACCACCTTTTTGATCACGCTGCCGGTGGCCGTCGATTTCTGCTCCGGCATGCCGGAATCCATCGGTTGACGCGTCTATGGCTGACATGCGCCGATGCCGTGCCCTCCCGAAAACCGCGTGACATGGCGCTAGGGCCGATGCCTGTGGGCGTGACAACCGCCGACGGGGCGTGCTGCAGGGAAAGGAGACGTCGATGAACCCAGCGACCGAACTGAGCACCAGCGACGATTATACGCCGAAAATCCTCGTTGTGGATGACGAGCAACGGATCCGGGAGGCCTGCCGCTTGATCTTGGAGGAGGAGAATTACGCGGTCAGTACCGCTGCAGACGGTAAAGCCGGCATGCGCCAGATCACGGAGCATCACTATGATGTGATTTTGCTTGATTTAATGATGCCGACCATGTCGGGTTTCGATGTGCTGGCGCAGGTCAAAGCCAAGCACCCGGAAACCGTGGTCATCATCATCACCGGATACGCCACTCTTGATCATTCCGTGGAAGCCATGAAGCAGGGGGCGTTCGACTTCATTCCCAAACCCTTCACCCCGGATCATCTCAAGCTGGTGGTGGCCAAAGCCATTGGTCACATACTGGCATTGCGGGATATCGCCAACACCCGGTCTCGGTTGCGGACCATGGTCAACCGGTTGTCTGACGGGGTCATGTGCTCCAATCGAGACAACACCGTGGTGCTGGCGAATCCGGCTTTTCTCAGACTGCTTGGGGGAAAATATGAAGATGCGGTGGGAGGTGCGGCGGACAAGATCGTCACCAGCGCCCCCTTGAGAGAGATGATCTTTGAAACGCTGAAACTGCCGCTGGGGGAAACGGCAGAACGGGTTGAAGAGCTTGTAATCACCGGTGACGACGGCACCGAGGCGCGTATTCTCAGCGCACGCTGCGTGCCGTTCCGAGATCGCACCGGCAGCACCATCGGCGTGATCACCGTTCTTCATGATATTACGGCGCTCCGGCACATGGACCGGATGAAATCAAATTTCGTCTCAATGGTCAGCCACGAAATCCGGGGGCCCATGAACTCGGTCCTCATGCAGCTTCAGGTGGTGCTGGACGGTCTGGTGGGGTCGATCACCGAAAAACAGCAGGAAATCCTCGAGCGGGCCGCCAACAAGATAGACAATTTGACCCAGATGACGTCGGAACTGCTGGATCTCGCCAGCATCGAATCGGGGTTGCTGGTTCCACAGAAAGGAACGGTTTTTCTTGGAGACATCGTCATGGAGCAGATCGCGCTCCTCAGCCCTCAGGCGGCGGCCCGATCCATCGACTTGTCGGCGGTCGTACCTGAAACCCTGCCTTCCGTGCTGGCCAACAGTAGGAATATGGAACAAGTCCTCTCCAACTTGATGACCAACGCGATCAAATACACGCCGGATGGCGGCCGTGTGGAAGTATCCATCACAACCGTCGCCGACAGCGTCTGCATCAAGGTGAGCGATACCGGTTTTGGGATTGATGAAGAAGACCGCAAATATCTTTTCAATCGGTTCTTCCGCGTGAAGAACGAACAGACCCGCTTCATTCAAGGGACCGGGCTGGGCCTTTCCATCGTGAAAAGCATCGTGGACGCCCATGACGGCCGCATCAGTGTCGAGAGTCAGCCCGGCGTCGGCAGCACATTCTCGGTATTTCTTCCCATCATGAGCGACCTTTCTCCCGGCGAAGTCGACACGCTATCAAATGAAATGGCAATGGAGAACGGCGCCGATCGGGGCGCCCAACCAGCCATATAGCGTTACCCCCCCCCCCCTCCGGTAACGGTGACCGGCAGCCGTAAATACCGGGATCATTTTTCGATACAGGTAACTCCAGGTGGGTTCTCCGTGGAGGGAAAAAAAGACCTTGGGCGGTCGTGGCGGCTGTTTACGGTGATGGGGGGGTGCTTATAGTTGGCTCTTTACTTTGTGCACCCATATACCACCATCTGCATTCGAGGACGGAACCGACATGACGCCACCGACACCGGCCATCCGCATCCGCGGCGCCCGCCAGAACAACCTCAAGCATCTCGATCTCGATATCCCCTTGAACCAGATCACCGTTGTTACCGGGGTTAGCGGCTCGGGCAAGTCGTCCCTGGCCTTCGACACCCTCTACGCCGAGGGCCAGCGCCGTTATGTGGAGACCTTTTCCCCTTACGCACGCCAGTTCATGGATCGCATGGACCGCCCCCGGGTGGACCGCATCGATGACATTCCACCGGCCATTGCCATCGACCAGAAGGACCCGGTGAAGACCTCACGCTCCACTGTGGGCACCATGACGGAGATCACCGACTACGTTAAACTCCTTTTCGCCCGCATCGGCCGGCTCACCTGCCATGGATGCGGGCAGCCCGTGACACCCCAGACACCGGCAGACGTATGGCGCGCCTTGAAAACACTGCCGGAGAAGACCGCCGCGGCCATTACCTTCCCTTGGCAGGGGGATGCCCAGACGATGCTCCGCATGGGCTATGATCGACAGGTGGACGATGGGCAAGTGGTGGACATTGATGCCGCGGTGTCGCCACCAGTGCGGATGGATGTCTTGGCCGATCGATTCAAATTGCGTCTGAATGCGAGAAAGCGGGCGGTGGATTCGGCGGAGCAGGCGTTTCGTCTGGGCGGCGGACGAATGGATCTCTGGATCGACGGAACCCACGCCATAGCCTTTTCGGACGGACTCAACTGCCCCGCCTGCCGGCTGACCTATCCCGTGCCATTGCCGAACCTGTTCAGCTTCAACAGCCCCATCGGCGCCTGCGAGACCTGCCGGGGATTCGGCCGCATCATCGACATCGACCTTGACCTCATCATTCCCGACTCCGGTCTCAGCCTCAATCAGGGGGCCGTCAAACCCTGGGGGCCGGCCTCGGACCAGCGAGTGGAGTTCCAGGAGCTGAGAGCGTTTTGCCGGGATGCCGGCATCGACATGGATGTTCCTTTCGAGAAACTCAAGAGGGCCCACCGGACGGCCATCATTGACGGTACCGCCGACTACTACGGCATCAGAGGATTTTTTCGTTGGCTGGAGGGCAGGACGTACAAAATGCACGTGCGCGTGTTTCTCTCACGCTATCGCAGCTACAACGTGTGCACCACCTGCGACGGCACGCGCTTCACACCCGACGCCCTCGACTATCGCATCGGCGGCCGCACCATCGCCGAGATCTACGCCTTGGACGTGGATCGTGCCGAAACCTTGTTTCAGTCGGTGAGGGTTGCCGCGCGCGACGAGGCCAGCCGCATGGTGCTGCAGGAAATCACCGGACGGCTTCAGTATCTCAAGGATGTGGGGCTGGGCTATCTGACCCTTGACCGTCAGTCCAGAACCTTGTCCGGTGGCGAGGTGCAACGGGTGGCGCTGGCATCCAGCCTGGGGGCGTCGCTGGTGAACACCCTTTACGTTCTGGACGAGCCCAGCATTGGGCTGCACCCGCGGGACAGCGACCGGCTCATGACCATACTCAAGCGGTTGCGGGACCTGTCCAACACCATCGTCGTGGTGGAGCATGACCCCGAAATCATCCGCCAGGGAGATCTGCTGCTGGATATGGGCCCGCGTGCCGGAGCGGCCGGTGGAGAGATCATGTATTTCGGCCCCACCGCGCAGGTGAACGGCAGCCTCACCGGGCAGTACCTCAGCGGCAAGCGAGCCGTGCCCATTCCCGCGACCCGCCGTCGCCCCGACCCCAAGCGCATGCTCACCGTTCTCGGCGCCTCGGCCCACAACCTGAAAGATCTCGACGTGCCGTTCCCACTGGGGGCGCTGGTCTGCGTCACCGGCGTTTCCGGCTCAGGGAAATCCACACTGGTGGAGGATGTGCTCTACCGCGGTCTAAAGCGCCTGAAGGGGGACCCTCAGGGGCACCCCGGCGCCTTCAAGCGCATCTCCGGTGTCGACACGGTGGACGACGTGGTACTGGTGGACCAGCGGGCGATCGGCCGCACCCCGCGGGCCAACGCCCTCACCTACACCCGCGCCATGGATTCCGTTCGAAAGCTTTTGGCCGCGACACCCAATGCCGCCGCCGCGGGCCTCACCCCGGGGTACTTTTCTTTCAACACTCCCGGCGGACGCTGCGAACACTGCAACGGCGACGGGTATGAAAAAGTGGAAATGCAGTTTCTTTCCGATGTCTATGTCTCCTGCCCGGTCTGCAACGGCAACCGTTACAAGGACGATGTTCTGGATATCCGCTACCGCGGCGCCAACATCCGCGACATCCTGGAGATGACCGTCGACGGCGCGCTGGCACTGTTTGCCGACCAGCCGGCCATCACGGGGCGACTTGCCCCGCTGAAAGCCGTCGGAATGGGATACCTGCGCCTGGGACAGCCCCTCAGCACGCTGTCCGGGGGCGAGGCCCAGCGGCTGAAGCTCTCCCGCTACCTCGCCGCAGGGCGTCAGGGGCGGCAGCTCTTCATCTTCGACGAACCCACCACGGGCCTTCATTTCGAAGACATCCGCATCCTTCTGGAATGCCTCAGCCGCCTGGTGGACGACGGCCACAGCGTCATCGTGGTGGAGCACAATATGGACGTCGTCAAGGCGGCGGATTGGGTGATCGACCTTGGCCCCGAAGGCGGCGACGAAGGCGGGTGTCTCGTGGCTGCCGGCACCCCGGAATCTATAGCCGCTACCGCCGGTTCTTACACCGGCGTGTTTCTCAAGGCCGCCCTCAACGGCGGCGGCCCCGTTGTGGCTCAGCGCCCCGCTCCCACCCACATCGCCGAATCGACGGCACCCTATACCGGCGGGATTATGGTTCGGGGCGCCCGGGAACACAACCTCAAGAACATCCACCTGAAGATCCCCCGCAACGAACTCGTCGTCTTCACCGGGGTCTCCGGTTCCGGCAAATCCACCCTGGCCTTCGACATTCTCTTCGAGGAAGGCCAGCGCCGGTATCTGGAAAGCCTGGCCCCTTATGTCCGGCAATACATGAAAATCCTGGAACGTCCGGACGTGGATGTGGTGAGCGGCCTGAGCCCCACGGTGGCCATCGAGCAGCGCGTGAGTCATGCCAGCCGGCGCTCGACAGTGGCCACCCTCACCGAGATTTACCACTTCCTGCGGCTGATGTTCGCCAAACTGGGAACGCCCCACTGCACCCGTTGCGGCCGCACGGTCATCCGCCAAACCCGGGACGAAATGATCGACCAGATCCGTCAGCGCTTCGAGCGCCGAACCGCGCGGGTGCTGGCTACCAAGGTGTCCGGCAGAAAAGGGTTTCACAAAGATGTCCTCGCCCGGCTGCACCGATTGGGGATCGACGAAGCCCGTATCGACGGCGCCTTCACCCCTATCACCGAGGGGATGGCCTTGAGTCGGTGGCATCTTCACGACATCGATGCCGTGGTCGGCAACCTGCCGCGCAAGGACCCTTCGGGGCTGGTGGACCTGGCCCTGAAGGAGGGCGGCGGCAGCCTCATCATCGTCGATGCCACCGGTCGTGAAGAACGCTTCAGTCTGGCCGGCACCTGTCCCGACTGTGGTGTGGGGGTCGAAACGCCGGATCCACGGCTGTTTTCCTTCAACAGCCCACAGGGCGCCTGTCCGGCGTGCAACGGGCTCGGCATTGTTGGGGAGGCGGCACTGCCCGCGGTGTGCACTGCCTGCGGCGGCAGCCGGCTGCGGCCCGAGGCACTCGCCGTTCGCGTCGACGGACGAAACATCTGGGACCTGGTCGCGCTGAGCGCCGGGTCCCTTTCCCAGGCGGTGGCGTCGCTACCCTTTGACAAGCGGCTTGCCGCCGTCTCGGCCCCCATCGTCAGTGAGATCCTCTCTCGATTGCGTCTGCTGGAGCGGCTGGGGTTGGGGTATCTCAGCCTGAGCCGCAGCGGTGAGACCCTGTCCGGCGGCGAAGCCCAGCGCGTGCGGCTGGCCGCTCAACTGGGCTCCAATCTCACGGGGGTTTGCTATATTCTGGACGAACCCACCATCGGCCTCCACCCCCGGGACAACCGATTGCTGGTGGACGCCCTCAAGGAACTCCGTGACAGGGGCAACAGCGTCTTGGTGGTGGAGCATGATGAAGAAACCATCCGGGCCGCCGACACGATCGTGGACTTGGGGCCGGGCGCCGGCAAGCAAGGCGGTCGAGTGGTGGCCACGGGCACCCTTAAAGACATTCGGAAAAACCCTGCCTCAATGACCGGCACGTTTATCGGCGCGCCCGCCAACGCCAATGGGGCCCGCCATCGGGATGCCGTAACGCACCCACGGATTATCGTAAAGGGCGCCACCGTCAACAACCTGAAATCCATCTCTGTGGATTTTCCCCTCACGGCGCTGGTGGCGGTCACCGGGGTTTCCGGGTCGGGGAAATCCAGCCTGGTGAAAGGCGCCTTGCTACGAGGACTCCAGAACCGCCTGCTGGGACACCGGCACGATGAGGCGGGGTTTTCCGCCATTGACGGCTGGGGGGCCATACAGCACGTGCGCGAAGTAGACCATAGCCCCATTGGTCGCACCCCGCGATCTGTGCCGGCGAGTTATGTCGGATTCCTCGATGACATTCGGCGGCTTTTTGCTGCCACGCCCGATGCGCGGGCCAGGGGCTACCAACCCGGTCGGTTCAGCTTCAACGTGGCTGGCGGCAGATGCGAAGACTGCAAGGGGCAGGGGCACCCGCGGGTGGAAATGAGCTTCCTGCCGGACGTCTATGTGCGCTGTGAGCGATGCGGCGGCAGGCGGTTCAACACCGACACGCTGGCCGTGCGCTACAAGGGGAAAACCATTGCCGATGTGCTCGACATGACATTTGCCGAGGCCGCCCGATTTTTTTCTGCGGTGCCGACCATACGTCAGGCGGTGCAATTCGTTTGCGATATCGGATTGGGCTACCTGCGCCTGGGCCAGCCCAGCCCCACCGTTTCCGGCGGGGAAGCGCAGCGCATCAAACTGGCGAAAAAACTGTTCAAACCGCTCCGTGGGCATTGCCTGTTCATCCTCGATGAACCGACCACCGGGCTTCATGCGGTCGACGTGCAGCGGCTTCTGGATGTTCTCCAGCGGCTGGTGGACGACAACAATACCGTGGTGGTCATCGAACACAATCTGGACGTCATTGCGGCGGCGGACTGGATCATCGATCTGGGCCCCGAGGGGGGCGAGGCCGGCGGGAGGCTCGTGGCCACCGGATCACCCGGGATGATCAGGGCCAAGCGGCGCTCTCACACGGGGCGTTTTCTCAATGATCATCTGAACAGGCGTTAAAGCAGCCGACACCGCCGGCCAGATTCCACATCCCCATCCAGGCCGGCAATGCAATCCAGACTGTTGCCATAGCCGCGGCCTATGCTCTATGATGGTGCCGGCACTTAACATGGGACGCGTCATTTTTTAGCGTCGGCATCGCATGAGCGGAAACCATGTCCCGGCTGCGGCCAACGCGCCTTCCACCACCAGCAAACACCGACAAGGCCCGCATGGAAATCTACCAGCATCCTGAATTCGACGTGAGTCGTCTGGGAAGACGAAAAGAGGACCGGGAACTCTGGGCGGCTTATCAAAATTACCAGAAGTTGATGGCGGTGGGACAGCTCATCATTTCAGAGATGAACCTCGAAGAGCTCTTCGAGGTCATCATCGCACAGACCAATCACATACTCGGCACCGAGCGCAGCACCCTGTTTCTCTACGACAAAGAGAGCGACACCCTCTGGTCACTGGTGGCCACCGGCGTGGAAAAAGGCGAGATTCGCATCCGCTCCGATCAGGGAATCGCCGGTTGGACCTTTCAGCACCGGACCGTTGTCCATGTGAACGACGCCTACACGGATGCGCGTTTCAGTGATGCCTACGACCGCATTTCCGGTTTTCTTACACGGAACATCCTCTGTATTCCGATCCAGAACCGGAAAGGCCAACGCGTCGGGGTCATTCAGGCCCTCAACAAAGTAAAGGGCGCCTTCATCGACCAGGACATCCAGGTGCTTCATGCACTTTCCCATTACATGGCCATCGCCCTTGAAAATGCGGCCCTCTACCGAGACGTTAAACAGTATTCCAAACAGCTTGAAGAGACATTGGTGAGGATAGAGACCCTCAATCGGGTGAAGTCCGAGCTGACCAAATTTGTTCCTCACAGCGTTCAAAAACTGATAGAAGATCGACCCGAAGGCATTCCCCTTGAGAAAGAGGCCCGGGAGGTGAGTGTCCTCTTCATCGACATCGCCGGCTTTGCTTCCCTTACCGAACGATACGATCACCGGCTGGTCAACGACATGGTGGAGCGGTATTTCAGCGCCTACCTTGACTGCATCCAGGCTGTCGGGGGAGAAGTCAACGAAACGGCCGGTGACGGCCTCATGGTGATTTTCGACAGCAACACGGTCAAGGAACACGCGTTTGCCGCGTTGCGGGCGGGCCGGGCCATCGTGGAGGAGAACCACCGGTTGAACCGTGAAGCGCACTACCCTTGGGGCGGCGTGAAACTGCACCTCGGGGTGAATTCCGGAAAAGCCCTGGTGGGGTGCACCCGCATTGTCAGCCCGGCGGGGGATCGGTACACCTATACGGCCTCGGGGCTGGTCACCGTATTGGCCGCCCGTATCGCCGCGCTGTCCAGTGGGGGCGACCTATACTGCGGCGAGGAAACCTACCGACGCATATCGAATCGCTGTTCCGCAACCCATCTGGGGAAAAAGGTTCTGAAGAATGTGGCCGAATCGGCGGATGTCTACGCGATTTCCACAGTGGAGAAATGTATCTGACGGTGCTTCAATTGAGTGCCGCCACCCCCTCGGTAAAAAATACTACCGGAACGTCGGGGTTCGCTCAACAAACTTCGGCGTGTCACGGCGGCCATGAGCGCGCTATCGCGGCTCACACCTTGAACGATGCCAGAAGCGCCACCAGGAATGTCCAGATGCTGCCCACGGAGGGCAGAAAGAGGCGCTCGTCGGGGGAGTGGGGGTTTTCCATGGTGGGACCGAAGGAGATCATGTCCATCCCCGGGTAGACGGATCCGATGACCGCGCACTCGAGGCCGGCATGGATGATCTCCACTTGAGCCTGCTTGCCGAATACTTCTTCGTAGACCGACTGGCAGCGCGCCAGCAGCGGCGAGTCAAGATCCGGCGGCCAGGAGGGGTAGCCGCTGTTCCAGGTGACATCGGCGCCGGCCAGGGCGGCGATGCTTTCCACGCGACGGCAGATGGCGGCGAGGCGTGAGGGCACCGAGCTGCGCTGGCTCACCAGCACCTCCAGTTTACCTTCCGTTGTCTTGACCACCGCCAGGTTGTTGGATGTTTCCACCAGTCCGTCCACGTCCGAAGACATCTCCCACACCCCGGTGGGCATGGCCATGAGCAGTTGGATGATGGCCCGGCTCCGGTCAAACGGCACCACTTCGTTTTCTTTATGGGTCTCGGTCAGCAACAACTTCAACCCGGGTTCCGTTTTCTCAAACTCGCTGCGCAACGCTTTTTCCAGTTCGGCAATGTGCCGCGTCAGCGTCTCTTTATCGGCCGGGCAGGCGATGACGGCTTCGGCATCTCTGGGGATGGCGTTGTGGACCGTCCCGCCGTTGATCGACACCAGGCGGATGTCGTGATGCTGTCCGATGTGATCCAGGACGCGCGCCAAAATGGCGTTAGCATTGGCCCGCTGTTTGCCGATGTCGATGCCAGAATGACCGCCCTGAAGGCCCTTCGCGGCGATGGTGAAACACGCGCTGCCGCCGTCAGCGGGAGATGAATCAAGGGCGAGTGAGATGGTGGCGTCCTTGCCCCCGGCGCAGCCCACGGTGAACACCCCTTCGTTTTCGGAGTCCACGTTAAGCAGGATGCGCCCCTCAACGAAGCCGGGCTTCAATGCCATGGCGCCGGTGAGACCAGTCTCCTCATCCACGGTCATGAGCAGTTCCATGGGCGGGCGGGCGATGGTGTCGTCCGTGGCCAGTGCCAGTGCCATGGCTACGGCGATGCCGTTGTCGGCGCCGAGGGAGGTGCCCTCAGCCTTGAGCCAGTCGCCGTCGATGACCAGTGTGATGGGGTCTTTTTCGAAATCGTGATCCACGTCGGGCCGCTTTTCACAGACCATGTCCACGTGGGCCTGAAAGACCACCCGGGGGGCCGATTCATAACCGGACGTTGCCGGAACATCGATGACGAGGTTGTTTTCGGGGTCCCGTCTCACGGGAAACCCGTGATCGCCGGCCCACCGTTCCAGCCACCCGCAGATGGCCGCTTCGTTCTTGGAGCATCGTGGGACCGCGTTGATCTGTCCGAACAAATCGATGATTTTCTCTGTCTGAGAGTCCATTATCCCATCCATTGTGTTGGTCCTCGTGTTAACGGCGAGCGTATCATCGGGCGGCCACGGCGGCTTGTCAAGCGTCAGCTTAGGATGGTTATCGCCGGCGGGCCACAATGCCGTACCCGCCGGCGGGCAGGGTCTCGAAGACCAGCTCGTGGGTGATGCAGGGCATGATCTCTTCGGTGTAGTGGGTCACGAAGATGAGGCTGGTGGCCGTGCGCGTGCCGATGCGTTCGATGAGGTCGAGTACCCGCATCCGGTTTTGCGGATCCAGACCCTGGCAGGGCTCATCGAGAATGAGCAGTTCCGGGTTTTTGATCATCGCCCGGGTCAACAGCACCATGCGCTGCTCCCCGTGGGAGAGTTGAATGAAGGGGCGGGTCGACAAGTGGTGAATGCCCAGCCGTGACATCCACGTTTCGGCGGACCGCCACTGGTCCTTCGTGGCCTGCCGGAACAATCCGATGCTGTCGAAAAAGCCCGATACGACGACATTTTCAGCCGCGATGTCGGTGCGGTGGCCGACCTGAACCCCGCTAGAGACGTGCCCCATGCGGGACTTGATATCCCAAATGCTTTCCCCGGAGCCACGACGGCGTCCAAAGAGGCGGATGTCGTTGGCGTAGGCCTGGGGGTTGTCCGCAGTCACCAGGCTGAGCAATGTGGATTTGCCGGCCCCATTGGGTCCGGACACGGCCCAATTCTCCCCGCGCATCACGCACCAGTTCACATCCCTGAGGATAATATGTGCGCCGTAGGACACCGTTGTCCGGTGCATTTCAATCAGGGGGATGGGCGAATACGCCCGCGGTAAGCTTCGCCGAAAGGGTGCGTCTATTGACTGCGCAGGATGTTCGGGTGGGGTGCCCGGGTCTTCCGCTTGAACAATGTCCGCGATGGGCCTTTGTTGAAGAACCGCCCCGTCCCGTAATTCCAGAAGGTGCGTGATGCCATTGGGAAGATCTGCCGTCCGGTGGGTCACCACGATGACCTGCTGGCCGCGAACCATGAGGGCTTCGATGGCGCTGCGCAGTGCCTCACGGCTGGTTGGGTCCAGGCCGTCGAAGGGCTCATCGAGGATCAGCAGCCGGTAGCCCTGCTGCATGGCCTCGACGAGCAGCACCTTTCGCATTTCGCCCGTGGAAAGATGGCGGATGGGACGAGCGGCAAGGTGTGAGATATCCAGGGCCTTTTGGCCTCCTGCGGTGCCGGTCAGCCGCTTGCCCAGCCATTCCGCCACCGAGGTGGCGTCGTCCAATTGCCCGCTGAAGTGACGGGCGTGGTCCATTCCTTCCTCCCGGGCGATGATGTCCCGATGTCGTTCGAAGGAGAGAAATCCGGTCGGAATGCGCCCGCCCACGGCGCCGTTGCGATAGGCCGTACCGGCCACCACCGGTGCCAGGCCGGCCGCCGCTTTGACCAGAGTGGATTTTCCCGCGCCGTTGGGTCCCACCACTGCCCACTGTTCGCCGGGGTGGATGCGCCACGTCGTACCGGCCAGCAGGTGTCGGTCCCGCACCCGGACGGTGACACGGTCAAGGAAGATCAGCGGCGCCTTGCCGTCACTGGGGTGTTGTCTGTGTCCATTCATACCGGGTGCCGCGACATGCCATTTTTTTTGTGCAACGATGGGGTAAGGATACGGGCTCGGCGTAAGCACACCTCCTGCTGCGCAGGCGCCGCGGAATGCGCGGGTCCGCTGATTATCCCGGCGTGATCACCTTATAACCGGCGGCCCGCCACTCTACGATGCCGTGGCGCAGGTTGTATACGGACTTGAAACCCGCCTTGTGGAGGATCTCCGCTGCCACGGTACTTCGGTTGCCCGAGCGGCAGTAGATGAACACGTCGCGATGCCGGTGCTGGGTAATCTCAGCAATCCTGTCGGCAAGTTGCTGCACAGGGATCAGCACCGCGCCGGAAATGTGCCCGCTGCGATATTCCCTGGGCGTGCGGACATCCAGGATGACGGGGTTTTTTTCAGCAATTAACCGGTTGGCTTCGGCGGCCGAGACTTCCGTGTAGCTTGTTCCGGCCGCCTCGGTGTAAGGCATGGCGGCAATGATTGGCGCCACCTTGCGGCAGGGGGCGCACCAGTCCGCTGTGAACTCCACCATGGTAAGCTTTCCGTCACGGGAGTGAACCGCCGCGTCGAAGTCTGTGGAAGCGGTCAGGGACGCAACCGCTGAAGACGAGGCTATGGCGGGTGCGGACAACGCCGCTGCCACGGTCGCAACCCAGATGCACAGGGAAATCGCTGTATAGCGTTTCGATCGCCACATGTCGGCGTACTCCTTTGCGCTGCAACCCGGGGGCGGGCGGCGTTCTTCCCATCTGTCCATGGTCACTCATACGCGACTATTGTAATCACCGGGACAGTGCTGTCCATCCCGCCACCGGGTTTACTCCAACGTTGAGGTTTACTTCAAGGCGCGGTCTGACGTTGTATAGACCCCATCGTTTGGGGAGACGATTGCCCGCGGAGATTACCACGGTATTGGGCAACAGCATCCTGGAGCGTCTCGATAAAGTCACCGGCATCGAATCCGAGGCATTCGGCCAATGTGCTGTCCAGGGAGACGTTCGGAGAACGGGGCGCCGGCATGGTCAGGTCGCCGAGGTGAATGGGAACGATTACCGCCGGGGGCAGTTTCATGATCGCCGCTACGTGAAGGCCGAACTGGTAACGTGACATCGCTTCGCGGCCACCCAGGTGGAGGGTGCGCCCTGGCTCACGAAGCATGGACAGCAGGCCCTGTGCCGCTGTTTGGGTGGACACCGGGGTACGCACTTCATCGGTGAACAGGGTGGGGCGCCCCCCGGCCGACAAGGTACGCAGCAACTCGCCCAGAAACCCGCCGCCGGTGGGCGCATAACCGAACAGGAGGGGGAGTCGGCAGATGGTGGCTTCTGGATACACGGCCGCGAGTTGCCTTTCCGCCGCCGCTTTGTGGCGACCGTATACGCTGATGGGACTTACCGGGTCCGTCTCCCCATAGGGCGGTTGCGTGCCGTCAAAGACAAGATCGCTGGAGGCGAACACCATGGGTAGGCCAACGGCCGCGCAGCGGGCGCCAATGCGTATGGATGCCTCCACATTCACGGCCGCGGAAGCTTCCGGCGACTGTTCGCAGGCGTTGGGTTGGGACATGGCGGCCACGTGGATCACCGCCTCGGGGCGCACCACGTCGAAGACCTCGTCCAGGCGGCTGTCGTCGGTGATGCCGGCGGGTACCCATCGGATTCCCGATACCGCCGGCACCGCTTGACGACCCAGGGCGAAAACCGCCCACCGATTGGCGGCCGCCTCGCAAAGGGCATGGCCCAGCAGTCCGCCGGCACCGGTAATGAGCAGTCGTGGCAGGCTCATGGGGCACTCTCGCGAAGCCGGCCGCGAAGCATGGAGAACCCGATGCCGGCGGCGCACAGGGCCGAGAATATCCACAACGCGGTGGTGACCGCGTTCGTACCAAGGTGCTGGGCCATTGCCTTTCCTGGGTCGATGCTGCACTATTGGGCTGAACCCGCCAGCGCGCGTGTTTTTTGATTTTCGCCGCGCAGTGACGACCCCCGCCGCCAGCGTCGAACGGCGGGGAGGCAGCCACCGGGAGGGCGCCATGATTATCGAACATTACGCGTTTGGCCGCATGACCGTCAACGGCCGTGTCTACACCAGCGATTTGATGATTCTGCCCAATGGGGAGGTTCACGATGAATGGTGGCGCCGGCGCGGCCATGTCGTGGGCACCGCCGATCTCGGGTCCATTCTGAGTAGCCGACCGGAATTACTGATCCTCGGCACCGGGGCCAGCGGGAGGATGCGTCCCGAGCCCTCACTTGAAGCCGAGCTTGGGGATTTGGGCATTCGACTCATTGCGGCGCCAACGGCCGATGCGGCAACACGCTTCAACAAGATGCCGGCGGATTCTAGTTGTGCCGCCGCGTTTCATCTGACCTGTTGAGCCGATCGTCGAGTGCATTCCCCGTAGCACCCCACGTTGACCTCACCGGCGGTTTTTGTCTATGGTAATCGCGGCTGGAATGCCCGGCAACCCAGTCCATCGCTGCGGACGTGTTCACCCTGAGGCTAGCCATGAAACACACCCGGTCAATTATTTTGTTGCTCGTGACGGTGCTCTCCGGCGGGGGCGCCTGGTCCGCCGAGGTGTACACATGGACGGATGCCCAGGGCATGGTACACATCACCGATCGGCCGCCGCCGCCGGGCGTCCAGGTCAAGGCGGTGGACAAGGACAAGCGCCCGGTTGTGGAAACATTCACTTCCGAGAGGCGACCGACGCCGGCCGCATCCACGGCTGCCGAAAAGATCAAGGAGAGCGACGCCGCGCTGGTGAACCTCCAGGAAATGGCGGAGAAGGTCAGCGAGGCCCAGACGGCTTATGAAGCGGCCGTTGAAGCGGTGGAAGCCGAACAAGCCAAATACGCTTACAGCGCCAAGCGGCGGCGGGCACCACGCCAGACGGTCATCGAACTGGACGAAACGGCCAAGGCGGCTTTCAGCGAATACCGCCGGCTGTTGAACGAATACAAACAAGCAGAACTCAAGGCTCGCGAAGCAGATCAGCGCGCCAACGCCGCCATCGAGGCGATCGGCGCGACCCCGCCTGAATCCCCACCTCCCGATGAGACCCCCCGAAACAACTAGCCGAACAGATATTTCTGTCAGCCATCAATCGTTTTTGCTACAGGTTTCGACTCAGCGGCACGGTCTCAACCGCTTTTCGCTGGCGGAAGTGGATGATGAAAAGGCCTGCCATGATGAGCCCCATGGAAAGAAGGATGCGCGGGGTGATGGGCTCATCGAGAATGATTCCACTGAATAGGACACCCGTTACTGGCAGGATGAAAAGAAACGAGTGAACGGCCACCGCTCCATATCGCTGCAGCAGGTGGTTCCATGCAACGAAGCCAAAAGCGGCGGTCACCAGGCTTTGGTAAAGCACGGCCACGACCACGGCACCGTCTATGCGGCCGATGGGGACGGACTCCCACAGGGCGGCTTCCACGGCAAACACGGCAATGGCGGCGAGCATGGGATAGAGCACGATGTGAAACGCCTCATAGCGGGCAATGACTTTCTTGACTACAATCGCATTGAACGACCAGAGCAGCGTCGCTCCGATCATGATCACGTCCCCCGAGGTGACGCCGGCCCTGAGGGCTTCCGGGTCGCGGATGATGGCAGCCACGCCGCAGAAAGCCAGCAGCAGGCCCCAGGTTTTTCGCCAGGTGAATCGGTCGTCGGGCAGAAAGAAGTGAGCCCAAATCAGCACGAGAAACGGCTGGAGATTCACCAGGAGGGTGGCCCGGGAAGCCAGGGTGCGGCTGATGCCCCAATACATCAGCGATACCTGGGCCGAAAAGATTATCGAAATGAGTACCATTTCTCGGATGCGGCCGCGTCCCAGCCTGAAGGGGCGGCCGGTGGCCAGTGCCCACAGGCTGATGGCCGCCGCGGCAATGGTAAAACGGATGAGCGCCGTGGTGAATACCCCCAGACCGCCGAGGCTCACCTTGATGGCCACGGTATTGGCCCCGAAGATCATGCAGATGACGGCAATGGCCACAGCGGCGCGCGGTGTCAGGGGCGGGTTGCCCGGGCTGGGCGCCGGTATGTGGGGGGCGATGGTCACGGGCGTTGATCCAGCAGATAGGCGGCAAATGTGACGGCATCGGCCAGCACCGTGTCTATGCCGCAGCGGGCGGCCAATTCAGGGTCCGCCCTGAACAGAGGACCGCCGGCGATGAGCCGGGTGGACGTCGGCAGCGACTTGCGGATGCCGGCGATGATCGGCTCGGAATCAAATTGCAGGATCGTCATGCCCAGCCACGACGGAGCCAGGCGACGGCAGGCTGCGACGATGGCGTCGGCCGAAACCAACAATCCCAGGGCATGAAGTTCGATACCGGCCACTCGGGCGACGTGATGAATTACTTCGAGCCCGTGACCCATGGCATCGTCGAGGGTGGCGGTCACCATTTTTGGCGGGTGGTCCCAGAGGCCGGCGGCGCCGGTGTGGGCGCGCCACGCCATGAGGGCGTCGGTCTGCGCCATTATCTCGGATCGCGTGGGGGGGCATGCCTGCCACGCTGCGACTGTGGCGGCCAAATGCCCTCTGAGGGTCGTTTCTTCCGCCATGGCTGATTCAGGTCACCGTCAGTCTTTCACCCGGTTGCGGCACCACCGCGTCATAACCGTTTTCACGTAAATGGTCCGCGAAGGCAGTGGCCTGGTCTTCTTCACCGTGCACGAGGGCCACTTTTTTCACCTGGATGCCCGAGGACTTCAGAAACCGCATCATATCGTCACGGTCGCCGTGGGCGCTGAAACCGCCGATGCGCGTCACATGGGCCTTCAAAGGGTATTCTTTGTTGAGCAGTTTAACCAGCGGAGGATCGCCCTTTCGGCCGCCGGCGGCGTAGGCCTCGCCTTTTTCCAGAATACGCCGTCCCAGGGTGTGCTGGGCCATGAAACCCACCACGAGAATGGTGTGCCGGGGGTTGTGGATCTTGTGGCGGAGATGGTGAAGCACCCGCCCGGCCTCGCACATGCCCGAGGCGCTGATGACGATGTGCGGATTCTGGTCCCGGTTGAGGGCCATGGATGCCTCCACAGACCCGACGAACTCGATCTGGCTGAAGGAGAAGGGGTTTTTCCCCTTGTTGAGGAAGGTCTCGTGGGTTTCGGTGTCGTAGACTTCGGGGTGTTCGCCGAACACCTTGGTGATGTTGGTGGCCAGGGGGCTGTCCACATAGACCGGCACCCGCTGGACACTGCCTTCATCGTACAGCTCGTGGAGTACGTAAAGCAGCTCCTGGGTGCGGCCGTAGGCGAAAGCAGGGATGATGATGGCACCGCCCCTTTCCAGCGCGGCATTGATCACGTCTCGAAGTTGCCCCTTCATATTGACCACCGGATCGTGGAACCGGTTTCCGTAGGTGCTCTCCATGATGAGCAGATCGATGTCTCTGTCTTCCGGTTCGAGCTGTGCCACCGGATCCCTCAGGATGGGCTTGCCATAGCGGCCGATGTCGCCGGTATACAGCACCGTCAGCGTGCGCCCCCCCGAGGGGATCTTGAGTGCCACCATGGCTGAGCCGAGGATGTGTCCGGCTTCGTAAAAACGGGCGGTGGCGTTTTTGCCGATGCGGATCTTGTGCCGGTAAGGGTAGCCCTCGAACTGCTGGAGCGCCGCTTCGGCATCCTGCATGCCGTATAGCGGCGCGATGGCCTCCAATCGGAGGCGCTGCGCCGCCTCAGCCACCACCCCGGGGCTGATGCGGTGACCGTTGCCCTTGAGTTGTTTGAGCAGATCTTCTCCTTTACGTTTGGAGCCGGCGCCGTTGGGGTTGTCGCGCAAGGCATTTCTCACGAGCTTGTAGTTCAGGTATAGGGCATCGGATTCCTGTATATGGGCCGAGTCCCTTAAAAGATACTCACATGCATCCACCGTGACCCGCGTGCTGAAAATGCGGCCGGCAAATCCACTTTTCACCAGCAGCGGGATGCGGCCCGAATGATCGATGTGGGCGTGGGAAAGGAGGACATTGGTGATTTTTGCCGGGTTCACTGCCAGATTGACGTTTTTTTCCTTGGATTCCTTCCGTCGCCCCTGAAACATGCCGCAGTCCAGGAGAAAACGATCGGAGTCGTTGGCAATGAGGTGCATGGACCCGGTGACTTCGCGGGCGGCGCCAAGAAACGTGATTTCCATGAAGTGGACTCCCGGGCGTTGGGGGATTGACGAGGCAGGCGGACTTTATGGGAATCCCTCGGTGGTGTCAACCGGCTCCGGCACCAGTTCCGAGAATCACTGAGGGCAGTGTCCAATGCCGGCGCGCCTCTTGTCAATCCGTTGCAGCGGGTTGTTTGAAATGGCTGTTGCAAACAAAATTCTAACCTAAATTCAATTGTTTCCTGGTCGATAATTGATTAGACACGTTATATTTTTTTCTATTTGCCACGGGATGTTACCCATTGATGACCCCATCGCCAAACGCGCTTGACAGTCAGACGGTTGCATGGCCGGACGCACGGCGGATGACTTCGCCTTTCGTCCCCGGTGTGGCGGGAACACTTGTCGGTACCCTCATCGAGTCGGCCACTCAGGTCGCCGCCGACGTCCTGGTGCGGGATGTCAAACGGATTCTCGCCCGGCGCGGACCGGTCGCGGCCATTGCCGTCGTTGAGGATCAGGCACCGGTGGGTCTCATCATGAGCATCCACTTGGACCGCATTCTCAGCCAGCGCTACGGCGTTTCCTTGTTCGAGCGCCGGCCGGTCTGGGAAGTGATGGACGACGCGCCACTGGTGGTGGACAGCCTGACACCGCTGGAGACCGTGGCCGGTCAGGCCATGAGCCGGGATCCCACCAAAATATACGACCACATCCTTGTGGCCGATGGTGGCCGCTTTTCAGGTCTGGTGTCCGTACAAAAGATTCTCCTGGCCCTGGTGGCCCAGGAGGAAAACCAGACCCGAGAACTTCAGCGCTCCAACCACCGGCTGCGCCACGAAATTCAGGAACGCCAAGAGGCTGAGCGTCAACTTCGCCAGCACGCCCGCATCGTGTCGGTATCCCGGGACATGATGGCCGTTGTGGACAAGAATTATGTCTACCAAACGGTAAACGACGCCTTTCTCAACATTACCGGACGCTCCCGAGAGGATATCGTCGGAAATACCGTTCCTGACATTCTGGGAAAAAAACTATTCTACAACAAACTGAAACCCCACATCGACCGCTGCCTGACCGGGGAGGTGGTTCGGTTTCAGACCACGAGCCGCTTTCCGGACCTTGGCGAGCGCCATATGGATGTGGCCTACTACCCCTACCGCGAAGACAATGGGGAAGTCGCCGGGTATGTGATCAACGCCAGGGACGTCTCTGAATTCAGGGACCTGGAAAATGCACTGAAGCACTCCCAGAAAATGGAGGCGGTGGGGACCCTCGCCGGGGGCATCGCCCACGACTTCAACAACATCCTTGCCGCCGTGCTGGGCTATGCTCAATTGGCGCAGTTGGAGGGCCACGAAAGCGACCTGACAAGTCATGCCCTGGAGCAGATCGTGAAGGCATCGTTGCGGGCCAAGGACCTGGTGACGCAGATTCTGGCCTTCAGTCGAAAAATCGAACCAGAGAAGCGGCTGATCAGCATCTGCGAAGTGGTTGACGAGGTACTCAAACTGCTCAGGGCCTCTTTGCCTACGTCCATCACCATCGATTTCACGCCCCGTTCCGAGGCCTGCACGGTAAACGCCGATCCATCACAAATCCATCAGGTGCTCATGAACCTGTGCACCAACGCGGCCCATGCCATGGAAGCCGAGGGCGGCGTTCTTTCCATCGACGTTTCCCACAAGACCGTGGGAAAGACCGCCAGCCGGCGTCTCAAGAATCTTCGCCCCGGCAATTACGTCGTGATCTCGGTTCAGGACACGGGCAGCGGCATCTCCCCTGAAGTCATTGATAAGATTTTTGACCCCTATTTCACCACCAAGTCCCAAGACAAGGGATCGGGGATGGGGCTGGCGGTGGTTCA
>CAYUOU010000040.1:0-36011 GCA_964446485.1 uncultured Desulfobacterales bacterium
GACTCTTAGCTTAACGCCCCCATCAGGCTGTCCAAGCTTTGGGGTCCACCTCCTAATACCGGGAAATCATAACCATGAAAAGGAAAAAACAATGCCCGGTATCTATTCAGGAAATGGAAAGTGTAAATGTGGTTCAAGCTATAACCATATCTTTGACAAAGGCTTGTTTTGTAAGAACTGTAATCAACAGCCAATGAAATACAAAGTTGTTTGGAAAGGTGTAACAAAACGTTTTTCCAACTACAATGATGCACGCGATTTCCTTATAACTTTACGAGCAGAATTTAAAAAAGGTAGCTTTGATGCAAGGGAATATCATAAAGATAGGCCGTTATCTTTCAAAACACTTTCAAAGAAATGGTTAAACTTTAAGGAATTGCAAACCAAAAGGAATAAATCTAAAAAATTAACATACGGAACTTATATAAAATATTGTAATTATCTGTTTGTTGCTAATGAATACTTTGGCGATATAGACGTAAAAGAAATAAACGAATCTGATTTAGATTCATTCGTTTTATCGTTAGATTTATCCGACAAAACCATCCATAATTATATGTCTTGTTTGCACCAGTTCTTAAAATGGTGCTACAAAAAAGAAAAAGCAATCCCATATATTCCTGAATTCCCAGAAACAAGTTTTACGTTAGAATACAGGACAACTATTGATAAAGATACTCAGGAAACAATCTTAGATGAAATCTACAGAATAACTAACCATATAAACCCAAAAATATACTTAGCAATTGATTTTCTCAGAACTTATATCAATGTAAGACCTACTGAGTTGATAAACATACAGGAAAAGCACATAGATTTAGTACAAGGATTGATCTATATTCCGAACCCAAAGGAAAAGACACCTAAGTTTATAATGCTGTTAGATGATGATGTAGAACGATTGAAAGAATTTCCTAAAGCAATCAACGGGGAGTTATATTTCTTTAGGCACTTAAACGGCGTGAAGGGTGCTACAGCAGGAGAAAGATTCGGTCAACGTTACTTATGGAAATGGTGGAAAAAAGCCTGTACGAACGTAGGAATTGCAAACGTAGACTTATATGGAGGAACCCGTCACAGTTCAGCTATTTCATTGGGTAATGATTTATCACCCGAACAAATAAAAGCAGCTACAGGAACGAAAACAAACAAAGCTTTTGAAAGATATTTTCAGATAAAACCCGACATGCTAAGAAAATACTACGCACTTACTAAAATTTCAAAGAAAACTAATGCAAAAGCTAATAAAGTTTAAGTGTATACTGTGGCAAAATATTGGCAAAGCTTTTTTTATGAAAATGACGGTCTGTAACCTACTGATAACTTATGTAAAATTTAGATCAATCCTTGTAAACCCCTGCCTGTTCTGAAAACCTTGTAAAACATTGATATGATTAATAAAAATGGTGGAGGCGGGGGGAGTTGAACCCCCGTCCGGAAGTATTCCACAGAGGCGTCTACATGCTTATCCAGGATTTTAATTGTCGGCGTTTAAAACTCTTCTTGGCAGGATTTTCAAACGCGTATCCTGTGAGTTTAACCGATATCGGTACAGGCACCCGGCATCGGCGGTCCTGCTAGTCGACGCTCCATACGGGGGCGCAGGCATTCCCCGAAGGAACGGTAGCCGACTAAGCGGCTACGGCGTAGTTATAATCGTCTGCGATTATGTTTAGTCCCCGCCGGTTTAACGAGTCAGCGAGAGCTCGGCATGCAACCTTTGCTTCATTACCCCCGTCGAACCCATTTCGCCCCCATTGGGGTGGGACCATCCACTGCCGAGCGCCAGGCTGCGGATGTCGACGTGCGTCGAGGTGTTTGTGAAAGAGCAAACAATTGAGAAACATTCTAAGGCACTAAGGGGAAATAGTCAATCAAGCCGGATCCTCTGACGGGCGTTATGTCGGCTGTCTGGAGGGCCATGGATCATCGTGGCCGGGTCGGGTGAGGATCGTATAAGAGCACTCAATACGGGATGGCTTGCGGACGCGACAGAGCGCATCCCCCTCCACCGAGGGGCTTTTTTTGGCAGTCTTTTGGGGTCCTACGCACGCGACAGCGCGCATCCCTCCACCGAGGGGTTTTTGGGGCGGGAGTCGCATTGCAGCGGAAAAAAACAGGCGGGTTCGTGACGGACCCCGCCGGTTTCATGTGCTGATGCGACGGTTTAGAAGCGCCAGGTCATGCCGAACGAGGTCGACGTTTGCTCCATGGAAGATTCCTGGGAAAAATTGCCGCTGAGATCTGTTTGGCTGATACTGTTCTTGAAGGCATGCATTAGAGAAAAATCAAGAATGAAGTTTTCTGCCAGCTGCCATCCCAGGCCCAGCGTCAGGTGCTGTTCGACCACGGCCGGAAAACCAAGGATACGGAATTGCTCGTACATCGCTCTCGGAACGGCGGCTCCCTGGATATTGACGTTTTCGGCTGGATTGTAGCCGTTGTGCGTATTGACGGGATTCTTGCCATAATTGTAGCCGGCACGCAGGGCGATAGCGTTCGTCACACGGTATTGTGCGCCGAGACTGAAAACGGTTTGGTTTTTCCAATCGAAATCCTGGTAACCGGCTGCGTCTCCCCAGGGAAGGTACTTGACGTCGAACGCCAGCAGCCATGGGTCGGTCGGCGTCCATGCAATGCCCCCGGCGTAGATCGGCGGGCTTTCAAGCTTTAAATCAAACCAAGTTTTCGACGCATAATTTGGATTGGCCCCGGCAGCGGTTCCAAATGTTGTGACTTTTTCATGTGTTACGCTTTGCGGCGCAGTGTAGGAAGCGCCGAAAGAAAACATCCCGACTTTATATACCAAGCCCAGTTGCAACCCCAACGCATAATCGTGAGACGTCCCTTCCCCTAAATCAAGGCCTTGGTAGACCACGGGAAGGTTCCCGCCGATGGAGAATTGATTGTTGACCTGAAAGGCCAAGCTCGGGGCGAATTTCATCACCTGAAGCTGGGTGAAAATGTCGCCATAAGCCGGGGCAGCACCCCGATAGTCGACCCCCAGACCGGAAACGCCATATGCGCCGAAACCGAATCGAATTTTGGGCGTGATGGGGGTGCTGATACCCAGGGCCGGAACGATGAAAGGATTCATCTGGCTGTCTGCGGACCCGGACAACGCCGCTGGATACAAACCTTTGACGCTGCTGTTTACCTTTGGCGAGAAAATGGTTCCGCCGAATGTCGCCTCAGATCCAGGGCAGAAGGAACCGAAGCACATGGCCGCCGGGTTGGCAAAAATGGCACTGATGGCGTCCTGGGGCGCTGCGACGCCGGTGCCACCCATACCCCTGGACACCGGGCCGACGCCGATGAGGTTGGTTCCGTTTGTCGCCCATGCCGGTGTGCTGACGGCCAGGGCCAGGGCCAGCACCAGTTTGAAATAGCGTTTACTCATGACCGTTCTCCTCCTTATGAGTTGGCGTAAATGAGGTGCATCAAGCCAAGTGTTAGGGGTGAACCAGCGCGTCCGCCACCATGGATGAGAGGAAAGACCATCAGCAATAGAGTTGAAGGGTTTCTCGGCTGACAAAATATAGAATTCAGCTGGTAGGCGAATCCAAGGACGAACACGCTGAAGGCGACGTAGACCATCGGTACCAATATGTAATAGATGAGCGTATCCAATTTTGCCCTCTTGCGGTGCCGTTATCGCTACCGCCGATTGGGAAAAGGCAGGACGGATGTGACTGGTAGCGGAGTGGCTGCAACGCTGATTCGTATGGCGGTCGTTTCGGCCTCGGTCGCATGAGTCCGCCGCGGCCGAAACGGCGGGTGTCAGGCAATCCGCTTGATGTAAAACTTAATTACGTCGCCGCCCTGATCGGTCTTGACGATCTCGTTGCCGCTGGTTTTGGCCCAGGCGGGAAAATCAGTCAGAGATCCGGGATCCGTGGTGATGGCTTCCACGATTTCGCCGACGGCCACCTCCTTGATGCCCTTGCTCATTTTGACAACCGGCATAGGGCAGGCCAGACCTTTGAGATCGAGTGTTTTGCTTACCTTGAAGTCGTCGCTCATTTTGTCCTCCTTTGAATGAATTGAAAGTGCTGCGTCTGTTGTCATCGCTAAATGAATAACTGTATCTTGCTGGTTCCGGCCTCGGCGATAAATTTGGCCACACCGCCGAAATCCATGTGCTCGTATTTGATCATTTCCTCTCGCTTGAACCCCATGAGATCCATGCTCATTTCGCAGATGATGATGCGCACGCCGAGTTCCTCGGCCAGTGCCATCATTTCCTCCAGGGAGGCCACATTCTTCTGCTTCATAAGGTTTTTCATCATCATGGTGCCCATGCCGCCCATATTCATTTTCGACAGCTTCACCTGGCCGGTCCCCTTGGGCAACATGGCGCCGAACATTTTTCCCATGGTGTCTTTGCCGCCGACATTCTTATTCTTGTCTCTGAGCACGGGCGTCCCCCAAAAGGTGAAGAACATGACCACTTCCATTCCCATGGCCACCGCCCCGGTGGCGATGATCAGAGCGGCAAGCACTTTGTCCATGTCACCACTGAAGACCACCATGGACAGCTTGTTTTCTGGCTGCCCGTTGCGTAGCGCATCGATCTGGGCCTGGATTTCTGAAATCTGTTGTTCCGCGTTTTCCATAAGGTCCTCCAGAGGTTTGGTATGGTTAACGGCTCAGCCGGTTAAGGGTTGCCATAGCTGAGATGTTGATGGTTAACAAGGTGAACTGATATACCGCCGTGCCGGTGGGCATCTACTTATACTGTTTGATGGCGCGATCCATGTCCCGCTGCTCGTCTCTGCGGCGGATGGTTTCTCTTTTGTCGTATTTTCGCTTTCCCTTTGCCAGCCCGAGGAGGATTTTGGCCTTGCCGCTTTTGAAATAGATTCTCAACGGTATGAGCGAATGACCCATTTCATTGATCTTGCCGTAGAGCTTTTGGATTTCGTACTTGTGCAGAAGGAGTTTCCGGGGGCGCAACGGGTCGTGGTTCCCGTAGTAGGCAAAGGGGTAGGGGCTTATGTGCAGTTGGTAAACGTACACTTCGCCGTTTTTGATGCGGGCGTAGCTGTCCTTGAGGTTGGCCCGTCCCTGGCGGAGGGATTTCACTTCCGTGCCAGTGAGCACCATGCCGGCCTCGAAGGTGTCTTCGATGAAATAATTGTGGCGTGCCTTGCGGTTTTCCGCCACCAACTTGTCTTTTGCATTCTCGGCCATGGGGTGCTCAGTACATCCGATTGATATGGTGTGGAGGATAGGGCGGCCGCGCCACAGCGGTTGCAAAGACACGGGCTTTCAAAAAAGAGTGCTGGATCAGGCGCCGTAAATCCGTTCTTGAAGGATGGGACCGTAAGTGGATTCCACAAGGTCGTTGATCTTTTTGACATTGTCTATTTGCATCACTTTGTCCAGAAAGGCTGCACTGGACGCGGCGTCGATTTCGCGGATCATGCTTTTTACAGCAGGGATGGCCTGCGGGTTCATGCTCAATTCATCCAGGCCCAGACCGATTAAAATCGGTATGTTGAGCGGGTCGCTGGCCATTTCTCCGCAGATATAGGTGCGTATCCCCTTTTCCCGCGCCACGGTGGTGACATGCCTGACCATTCGGAGAATGGCCGGGTGCAACGGCTGGAACAGGTGCGCCACCTCTGTATTGCCCCGGTCAATGGCCAAGGTGTACTGGATGAGATCGTTGGTTCCCAGGCTGAAGAAGTCCACCCGATCGGCCAGAGCGTCGGCCATGATCACGGCTGAAGGCACTTCGATCATAGCCCCAACGGGGATGTCGCGCTGATACGCCTTGCCTTCGCTTTCCAGTACTTCTGCCGCGGCATCCATCATCTCAATGGCGGCCTGGATTTCTTCCCAGCTGGCGATCATCGGAAACAGGATTCTGACGTTGCCGAAGACGGCCGCCCGCAGGATCGCCCTCAGTTGCGCACGGAAGACATCGGTTTTTTTCAGGCAGTAGCGGATGGCGCGCAACCCCAGCGCCGGGTTTTCTTCGATGGTACCGGTGCCATTGTTCACGGCCTTGTCGCCGTTGATATCCAGAGTGCGTATCGTCACGGGTTTGTCGCCCATGACATCCACCACGTCTTTATATTTTTCGAAGAGTTCATCTTCCGATGGAAAACCGCTGCGGCTCAGGTACTGGAATTCGGTTCGATACAGGCCGATACCGTCACCGCCATAGCTATGCGCCGACACGACTTCTTCGGGCAGTTCGATGTTGGCCATGACGTGAATGCGACGGCCGTCTAAAGTTTTCGCAGGCAGATGGCTGTTTCTGCCGATGAAGGCCTTGCGCGTTTCGAAGGCGATCAATTTTTCTTCGTACGCCACCAAGGTGGTTTCGGAAGGGTTGACGATGACCCGGCCGGCCGATCCATCGACAATGATGAGGTCGTCATTGCGGATCACGCGCGTCGCGTTTTCAAGCCCCTGCACGGCAGGGAGTTCCAGTGTCCGGGCAATGATGCTGGTGTGCGAGGCTTTGCCGCCGCGATCGGTGATGAAGCCTTTGATCCGTTCGAGGTCGATCTGGCTGGTTTCCGCGGGAGACAGGTCCTGGGCCACCAGAACAACCCGCTTGCGGATATCGGCGATTCGAACGTCTTCAACACCACTGAGATTCCTGAAGATCCGCTCGGAAACCTGAACGATGTCATTGGCCCGTTCACGGATGTAGCTGTTTTTCATGCCGTTGAAGGTGATCTTGATATCGGCGACGATTTTTTTTAATGCCCATTCGGCGTTGATCTGCTCGGTGGCAATGCAGTCCAATGTCCGGTCATAGAGCATCTTGTCTCGGAGCAACACCTTGTGCGTTTCGAGAATATGGCTCTGCTGGCGATAGGCTTCCGGAGTATTGTCGATGATCGAATCCAACTGGTCGCGGGCTTTTTTTACCGCTGATTGGAAGCGTTTTTTCTGGCTGTCCACCTCCGACGAGGACAACCGGTAAGTGTATAAAACCTCCACGCCACCGGTATCGACCATATAGGCTTTTCCGATGCATATTCCGGGAGAGGCGCTGATGCCGGTCAGCCGAATCTCGGGGGGGTGTTGTTCGTCTGCTTTCACTCCGGTTCTCCAAATCCGCTTTGAATCAAGGCAACGATTTCCGTGAGGACATCACTGTCGTCAGCCTTGTCGGCAATGACAGTGACGCGGTTCCCCTGGGGGCAGCCCAGCGTCAGGATGTCAATGACACTGGTGGCATTTACACGATCCTCTCCCCTTTCGATCCATATGCTGCCGAGGCCCCTGCCAGCGATTATGGCGATGCGGGCAGCAGCGCGTGCATGGAGACCGAGAGCGTTGACGATGGTGACGGTTCGGGATAGGGTGCGGGTCGGTGTTGTCATGGGCGTCATCGCAATGCCGCTGCATTTGAAACGAAAACCCCTAACAGCCTGCTCTGGCTTTGTCAAACCGATTCAGCCGTGGAGTGATAATGGCCGATATCATCGTCATATACGGGAAAGACACCTGACCGCACACGGTCAAGGCTCGTGAAGCCTACCGCACGGCGGGGTGTAAATGCGACTACGTCAACGTGTTCTCCGACCCCCGCCACTTGGCGCGTATGCTGGCCATTTCAGAGGGTGTTCGGCGGATTCCCGTAATTGTGGATGGTGATTCCGTAATGATCGGCTTTGACGGTGGGACCTGACGGGTTTGATGCCGGCCGTCGGTCGGCATCGCTCGCATCGCGCCGACCATCCGGCTGATTCTCTTTCACTGAGGACACTCATGGAAAAACAATTTCTCATCGACGACATTCGGTTCGGGGAATCCTGGCGGCTGTTCAAGATCCTCGGCGAGTTTGTGGAAGGGGTGGAGGCCCTGCATCAAATCGGTCCTGCCATCAGCATTTTCGGCTCCGCTCGAATCACTCCGGACGATCCGCTCTATCGGGTCGCCGAGACCATTGCCGG
The DNA here is from genome assembly GCA_964446485.1 of uncultured Desulfobacterales bacterium. GTDB lineage: Bacteria > Desulfobacterota > Desulfobacteria > Desulfobacterales > JBDRRP01 > JBDRRP01. The sequence goes on from CAYUOU010000040.1 coordinate 7,923, forward strand.
CGGATTCGTCAACGCCGGGTTTGGTGTCATGACCGGTGGCGGCCCGGGAATCATGGAAGCGGGAAACAAGGGGGCCGCCGACGCCCGGGGTACTTCGGTGGGGCTCAACATCCGACTTCCCTTCGAGCAGAAACCCAATCCCTACGCGGAAATTCAGGTCGATTTCAACTATTTCTTTGTGCGTAAGGTAATGCTGGTAAAATACGCCTCCGCCTATATCATCATGCCCGGAGGGTTCGGTACTCTGGACGAGATGTTCGAGGCCATTACCCTCATTCAGACCCGCCGCATCAAACCCTTTCCCGTGGTGCTTGTGGGTTCGGCGTTCTGGGGCGGGCTTATCGACTGGATACGGGACAAACTGGTCGGCCAGGGGCGTATTTCCCCCGGGGACATCGATATCCTTAAGGTTTTGGACGATCCCGATGAGGTGGTGAAATTCGTCACCGATAAGGTGATCCTTTAAACCGCGACAGTGTTCTGTAGAACGGGACCCATTCATGGCGACCTCTGCTGCGAAGCCATCCTATGCGGAGCTGGAAAAGAAGGTCCGTGATCACGACGCGGAGACACGCCGCCGACGCGAGGCAGAGCGGATTCTTCGTCGGCAGAATGCGTATTTGTCGGCCCTCCACGAAACCACGCTGGGGCTCATCAATCGGCGGGAGCGAAATGAGCTGCTTGAAGCCATTCTCGATCGTGCCGCCATGCTCACAGGCACCGAGCATGGCTTTTTCTACCTGCTGGAGAGCGGTCAGACCCAGATGCAGATGCGGGTGGGAATGGGGCTTTTCAGCCACCAGCTCGGACTGCGGGTGAATCCGGGCGAGGGTTTGGGCGGCAAGGTCTGGGAGAGCGGGGCCGCCCTGGTGGTGAACGACTACCACGAATGGGAAGGGCGCCTGCCCGGAAAGCCCCTGGACAGCCTCCGGTCGGTGGCGGGCATTCCACTGAAGGCCGAAGACCGCGTTCTGGGCGTGATCGGCCTGGCCAGTGTGGAAGGCGAGCGACAATTCGGCGAGGAGATGATCAGCATCCTCGGAAGATTTGCCGAACTGGCCACCATTGCCCTGGACAATGTCCGGCTTTACGAGGATTTGCGCCGGGAATTGGCCCAGCACCGCAAGACCGAGACGAGCTTGCGGGAGAGTGAGGAGCGCTACCGCCGGCTGCTGGAGTATTCTCCGGACCCCATCGTCGTATACAACATGGAGGGCAAGGCCGTTTACGTCAATCCGGCCTTCGAGCAGACCTTGGGCTGGCAGCGGGAGGAGCTCCTGGGTGGGCAGATCGATTACGTGCCTGAGGAAAACCGGCAGGAAACGCGGGATGCGATACAGTGTATGCTGAGCGGTGAAAAGATTCAGCTCTTCGAAACACGACGCATTACCCGTGACGGCCGCGTGCTGGACATACAGATCAGCTCCACCCTTTATGAGGACCACAGCGGCCAGCCGGTGGGTAACATCGTGACCCTAAGGGACATCACCGCCCAAAAGCGTGCCGAGCGGGAGCTGCATCGCTACCATGAGCGGTTGGAAAAACTGGTGGAGGCGCGCACCGCCGAGTTGGAAAAAAGCAACCGCCGGCTGGCGCGGGAGGTTGAAGAGCGCCGCCGGGCAGAAAAGGCGCAGCACCGCAGCCGGGCGGAACTGGCTGCTCAGTCGGCGCATCTCGAAGAGGTGAACACGGCGCTCAAGGTGTTGCTCAAGCAGCGCGAGTCGGACAAGGGGGAGTTGGAGGAAAACCTCATTTCCAATGTCCGGGAATTGGTTTCTCCCTATCTGAAGCGGCTCAAAAAAACACGCATCAACATGGATCAGGCCTCGCTGGTGCACATTTTGGAAAGCAATCTGGACCACATCGTCTCCCCGTTCATCAGCCGCCTGTCGGCCAAACATTACAAATTGACCCCCATGGAAATAAAGGTCGCCAACCTCATCAAGGCGGGCCGCAGCAGCCAGGAGATTGCCGATTTGTTGTACGTCTCCAAGAACACCGTCTTGTTTCACCGGTACAACATCCGGCGCAAGCTGGGGCTGCTCAACACCAAAACCAACCTCGCCACCCATTTGCTTTCCTTTGATGAATAGTGGTATTTAGCCACTATTATCCAACTATTATTACAGTCAGACAGCGGCCGGCCCGTTTCGCGGTGATGTCGCCATCGGCGCGCCCGGGCATCACGTCGGAGCACTCAGGTGCGTGTTTTTTGGGGGGTTACCCATCCCAATATATCCTTCTCTTTGACTCGGATAAGAGCTTTAAATATTTGGAAATTAATGGAAAAGCTTACTAATGACGCATCGTCTGCCACCTGTGCGAGGTGAGGGTGCGTCATGCGCCACCGGCATTTTACGGGCGACAGACAAACTGGCGCAGGGCCACAACCCAGCCATCCCAGATCCTACTAGTGGCTCCTGCGGGTTGAGGCTCGCCCGGTCTGAGGATTTCTTCTTGACGGCGCATCGGTGAATTGAGACTAAACGCTTACACATAATTTTTTAATGAATCTCATTTATTGGTTTGCGCCGGATCTGCCGCGAAGGCCAGCGCTTTCATTACAGGATACCGCCTTATGAAGCAGTTAACCGTTACCGATGTCACCCTCACATTCGGCGGAATCAACGCACTGTTGGATGCCAATATCCTCATCGAGCCCGGCCTGATTACCTCGATTATCGGGCCTAACGGGGCCGGAAAAACCAGCCTGCTCAACTGCGTTTCAGGATTCTACCATCCCACCCGGGGCGAAATTCAGTACGGGGAACACCGCCTCACCAAAGCGTCCCCCCACAGCATTACCAAGTACGGCATTGCCCGGGCCTTTCAGAATCTTGAACTTTTCAGGGGCATGACCGTTTTGGATAACCTCATGCTCGCCAGGCACCGGCATCTCCAATACGGTTTTTTGAGCGCCTTGTTCTATTACGGCAAGGCCTCCCGCATTGAGGCCCTCAATCGCGAGCATGTCGAGGACGTCATCGATTTCATGGAGCTGGAGCCCTACCGTAAAAGCACTGTGGGCGGTCTCAGCTACGGCATCCAAAAGCGCATCGAGGTGGCGCGCGCCCTGACGCTGGGCCCGGAACTGCTGCTGCTGGATGAACCCATGGCCGGCATGAACATCGAAGAGAAGGAAGATATCGTGCGTTTCATTCTCGATATTCAAAAGGAGCGCAATATCACGGTCGTGCTCGTGGAGCATGACCTCGGTGTGGTGATGGATATTTCCGACCGTGTGTACGTGCTCGATTTCGGCGAGGTGATCGGGTCCGGTACTCCCAAGGAAATCGCAGCTAACAGAAAGGTCATCGAGGCCTATATCGGGGAAGAAGAGAGCTAGTGACTGTGGAAGACAACATCAAACTGACGGATCTTACCATCCCCCAGTTGCTCTCTTGGCGTGCGGAAAAACGGCCGCACGGGGTGGCACTGAGGGAAAAGGATTTCGGCATTTGGCGCGGTTACACCTGGGAGACATACCAGGAGTTTGTCTCCAATGTGGCCCTGGGGCTGGATGAGATCGGCTTCAAAAAAGGGGAGAAACTGGCGCTGGTCGGCGACAACATTCCCGAAATGCTGTTTACCGCGATCGGAGCCATGTCGGTGGGCGGTATCGCCGCCGGCATCTACCAGTCCAGCCTACCCGATGAGATTGCGCAGATTCTGCAATACCTGGAAGTGAGTGTCGTGTTTTGCGACGACCAGGAGCAGGTCGACAAGATGGTCGAAATCCGCGATCGGGTACCCGGGGTCATTCGGGTCATTTTCGAGGATCCCCGCGGCATGCGCAGCTACCGCGCCGATGACTGGTTCATGGACTTCAGGGATCTGTGTGATCTGGGCAAAAAGGCCCGTGAGCGCTCACCGGAGTCCTTTCAGGCCATGGTGGGCAAGGGGCGGCCCGATGATGTGTGTTTTCTCTGTTTGACTTCCGGCACGACGGGCCTGCCCAAGGGCGCCATGATGACCCACCGGAATTACATCAACATGGGGGTGCAAATCACCAAGGTCGACCCTCTGGAACAGACCGACGAGTATCTCAGTTTTCTCCCGTTCGCCTGGATCGGTGAGCAGATGAATTCCTTCGGCGTGGCCCTGGCCACCGGGATCACCTTGAATTTCCCGGAGTCGGTGGAGACCGCCATGGAAGATCTAAAGGAGATCGGACCCCATTTCATGTTCGGCGCACCGCGGATCTACGAGACCATTCGGTCCCAGATCTGGCTCAAGATGGACGACAGCTACTGGTTCAACCGAATGATTCACGCCTCTTTCATGAGGATTGGCGAGAAGGCGGCCCATTACCGGATGTCCGGCAAATCCATGCCCTTCATGCTGGGGCTCCTTTCCTGGCTGGGCACACAGATCGTCTTCCGACCCCTGATCAACCAAATCGGTTTTCTGAGACTCCGGCGGGCCTACACCGGCGGAGCGGCCCTGGGTCCTGAATTGTTCACCTTCTATCAGGCCATGGGTGTCAATCTGAAACAGATCTACGGCCAGACGGAAATCACCGGCATCGCTTACATGCATGTCGACGGCGACATCAAACCGGACACGGTGGGCAAGCCGCTGCCGGAGACTGAGTGCCGCATTTCAGAGGAAGGCGAAGTGCTCTCCAGATCGCCGTCCGTATGCTCCGGATATTACAAGCTGCCGGAGAAGACCGAAGAACTTCTGGAAGCGGACGGGTGGCTCCATTCCGGCGACGCTGGCTATATCGACGACGACGGCCACCTGGTCATTATCGATCGCATCTCCGACGTGATGCACAACAGCAACGGAGAGATGTTCAGCCCCATGTTCCTCGAGAACAAGCTCAAATTCAGCCCCTACATCAAGGAAGCCGTCGTCTTTGGTGACCAGCGGGACTACATCGGCGTCCTGATCAACATAGACCCCATTATCGTCGGCAAATGGGCCGAGGACCGGGGCATCTCTTTTACGACCTTCATGGACCTGTCCCTGAAGCCCCAGGTCGCCGATCTCATGCGCAAGCAGGTGGCTGAATTCAACCGCACCATCGAGCAGCCCCACTTTCATATCCACCGCTTCGCCGTTCTCTACAAGCTGCTGGATACCGACGACGGGGAACTGACCAAGACCGGCAAAATCCGCAGAAAGCACGTCCGGGAGAAATACAGCGATCTCTACGAAGCGCTCTACGATGAGCGTGTATCTGAAAAGGAAGTGGAGGCGGTCTTCCAGTACCAGGACGGCCAGAGTACAACGGTTACGATGCGAATGCCCTTTTACACCATGGAAACGAGATCATGACTTATTTTTTTCAGCTCATTGTCAGCGGCATCGTCGTGGGATCGATCTATGCCCTGTCCGCGCTCGGATTCGTGCTCATCTACAAATCGAGTCGGGTGCTCAACATCGCCCATGGCCAGATCATCGCCGGCGGATGCTTCATCACCTACGCCCTGACCGTATGGGTGGGGATTCCCATTTTACTCTCGTTCATGCTGAGCATGATCGTCACCTTCTTTTTGGCAATGAGCGTGGAGCGGGTGTTTCTCCGGCGACTTATCGGTGAGCCCATCATTTCGGTGATCATGGTCACCATCGGATTGATGTCGATTCTCGACGGGGTGATTTACCTGACGCCATTCGGTTCGGTGAACATGTCCTTTCCGCCCTTTCTCCCCACAACGCCACTCTCTGTGGGCGGCGTGTCCATTTCATGGACCCAGTTGGTGGGGGTCATCGTCACGGCCATTCTTATCGGTGGATTTTCGTGGTTTTTCAAGCGATCCACCATCGGTATCAGTATGCGGGCGGTGAGTGACGATCAACTCGCCTCGATGTCCATCGGCATCTCCGTGCCACGGGTGTTCGGTCTGGCCTGGGCCATGGCGGGGTTGAGTGCGGCAGCCGCCGGTGCGATCATCGGAAACATCACCGGACTCAATTTCGACACCCTCCACGCCTTCGGGATCACGGTCTTTCCCGTGGTCATCCTCGGCGGGCTCGACAGCATCATCGGCGCTGTGGTGGCGGGGATCATCATGGGGCTGATACAGCAGATGGCCAGCGGATACCTCGACGGCAACTGGGGGTTATCGGGCACGGCCAATGTGCTCCCCTACATCATCCTACTGGTGATCCTGCTGTTTAAACCTCACGGGCTATTTGGAACTCACGAAATCGAACGGGTGTAACGTATGTCAGCGAATCGTTGGTTGAACACAGGGAACTTCTTCGCCACCTATAAAGAAGAACAGCGGCTTTTCACTACACACCTGGACCGCTCGATCTTCATCTTTTTCCTGGCAATTCTCTTCCTGTGGCCGGTTTTTTTTGAACTCAGCAACAAGTACATGCTGGTCTTGGACAATATTCTCATCGCCATGGTGGCCATCATCGGATTGAATCTGGTCACCGGGTTTGCGGGGCTCATCTCCATCGGCCATGCCGCCTTCGTCGGTGTGGGGGCATACACCCTTGCGGGCTTTTGTACCGTTCTGGGTGACAGCCATATGCTGATCACACGGGCCTGGCCGCTGATGATTGTGCTCTCCGGGTTGATGGGCGCGGCCTTCGGCGCCTTCGTGGGGCTGCCGGCGCTGCGGCTCAAGCACTTGTATCTCGCCATTGCCACCCTTTCGTTTCAAATGATTTTCGAGTGGGCCATCCAGGTGATGACTTTCTTCAACCAGGGCCAGACCATTTATGTCGGTCGGGTCTATTGGCTGACCGGGGAGGTCGGCCGCAAAGACCACTACGAATTCTGGTATTACGTGGCGTTGGTGTCGGTGGTCCTTTGCGGTTTCGGCGCCCGCAACCTGCTTCGCACCCGTTACGGGCGCAGCCTCATCGCTGTTCGGGACAACGACCGGGCCGCCGATGCCATGGGCATGCACCCGGGGCTTACCAAAGTTTACGCCTTCGCTTTGGCCGGATTCATGGCCGGGGTGGCGGGGGCGCTCCACGCCTACCTTTTCCGGGGCGCAGGCATCGAATCCTTCACGCTCCACCATTCGATCACCTACCTGGCCATGGCCATCGTGGGGGGGTTGGGCACCTTAAATGGAAGCTTCTGGGGGCCCGCGGCCATCCGGTTTCTCGATCTTCAGGTGGAGACGCTTGCCGAGCATGCCGGAGAAGTATTTACTTCGTCAACCAATCTGGCTACGGCCCTCCGACCGTTGACCTTCGGTCTGGTCATCGTGCTGTTTTTGATGTTCGAGCCGCGAGGTATCGCCAACTGGTGGCGCATTGTGCGCTCCTATGTCAAGCTGTGGCCGTTCCGGTATTGATCGCCCGGCAGGTTTTCCGGTGAGGCCCTTTGGTCCAGTGACCGGAGGCAAATAATTTCAGGGCCCGCGTCAGCCGGCGCGGGGTCCCAAACTGTCGGACGCCGTCCGGCAATACCATCAAAAGGGGGACGAAACATGAGACACATCCGATTGGCTTTGGTAGTAATGGCTGCTGTGATGCTGGTGATCGGCGGTGCTGCGGCGCCGTCTCAGGCAAAGGTCTACAAGCTGGCCCTCTCACTGGCCCAGTCAGGGCCCACCTCTGACGCCGGCCAGCCGTATGCCATGGGCGTTGAAGACTTTTTCAAGTTCGTGAACGACAACAAACTTCTGGGCGCTGACACGATCGATTGCACCATTCGCGACGATCAATACAAGACCGACGTGACCAAGCGCAATTTCGAAGAGTTCCTCGACATGGGAATCGTTCTGTACCTCAACTATTCCACCGGCAGCACCATGGCCCTCAAGCGCGATTTTGACGAGGAGAAGATTGCTACGATTCCGGCCTCTTTCCACCGGGGGAACCTTGATGGCTCCACTTACATTTTTCTGCCCATTGCCTCCTACTCTCAGCAGGCTGTGACTCTGGCTGAATACATCGCCAACAATCACACGGGTTCAGGAGTGCCCAAGGTCGCCATGTACCTGCATCCTTCGGCATTCGGCCGCGGGCCGCTGGCGGACGTTCAAAAGGCCATTGCAGCCGGTCTCAAAATCGAGCTTGTCGAAGTGGTCGAGCACGGAAAGGACTTGGACAGCACGGGTACGCTTCAGCGGTTGTCCAGCAAGGGCGTCCAGTACGTCATCAGCCAGACGGTTCAAAGCCCTGTGGCCACATTCCTGAAGGATGCCAAGCGGCTTAACCTGGTCGCTTCTGAATTCGGTGAGAAGGGCAAGATCACCTTTACGGGCTGCCACTACACCGGCGGCACGGACCTTATTGCCCTTGCCGGCGATGCGGCCGAGAATTTCTTCTGGACCACCTCCTACACACTGACTTCAGAGCCGGGCCCGGGCGCCGATGCACAGCTTGCCCTGGCCAAGCGCTACGGTCGTGATGACAAGACCGCCAACAGCCACAATTACGCCAATGGCGTCATGGTGGCCCAGGTGGCCTTTGAGACCATTCGTCGGGCCAAGGCCGCCGGTCAGAAAATCACTCGTGCCAGTCTGTACGACCAGTTGTTGAACATGAACGGCATCGATGCATTTTATCCGGTGACCACCGTCGGTCCGGTGACCTACTCCAAGACCGACAAGGCCGGCGTCGACACACTGCAGATCTATCGGGCGCAAAACGGCGTATTCAAGGCCGTCGGGCTTCCCATAATCTCAGAGTACATGAGCAAGATCGACTAAGCGCATCCATTGCGGTGCAACCGCTCCGGGGGTTTTTCCCGGTGCGCCGCGTTATTCGTCCCTATCGCCGGCGTCTGCCCGCCCCTTCCTGGGCGGGCAGACACGCCGCAGGCGAAGGGCCTCTTTCCGCCCGGCCGGCCCGGGCATTCAACAGAGCGGAATACATGGAATCCAAGGATAGCAACCTGCTGGAAGTCAACAACATCGAGGTGGTCTACAACGACATCGTGCAGGTCTTGCGGGGTGTCAGTCTGGTGGTGGCCAAGGGCGGCATCGTTGCGCTGCTGGGCACCAACGGGGCTGGGAAGACAACGACGCTTCGAGCCATCAGTGGCCTTTTAAAGCCGGAAAACGGTTTTATCAAGGACGGCTACATCAAGTTCGACGGGCGCGACATCACCAATGTCCTGGGGACCGAGGTCGTCAAGATCGGCGCCGTGATGGTCCCGGAGGGGCGGCGGGTGTTCAAACATCTCAGCGTCGATGAAAACATTCGGGTGGGATCCATCACCCGCAAGGACGGTGCCCAGAGCATCCGCCGCGACCATAAGAAAATGTATGACCACTTTCCGCGTCTGGCCAATATTCCCAATCGTCTGGCGGGATACTGCTCCGGCGGTGAGCAACAGATGATCGCCATCGCCAGAGCCCTCATGGCTTCACCGAGCATGCTCATGCTCGACGAGCCCTCCCTGGGGTTGGCCCCGCTGCTGGTGCAGGAAATTTTCGACAACGTCCGGACCATTAACAAGGAGCTTCAGACCACCATCCTGGTGGTGGAACAAAACGCCAAGATTGCGCTCGAGGTGTCCGACTACGCCTACATTATGGAGTCGGGCAAGATCGTCCTCGAAGGCGTTTCTGATGAATTGAAGAAGAACCCGGACGTCAAGGAATTCTACATGGGCATTACCGAAGGCGGCGGGCGCAAGTCGTTTCGGGAGGTCAAATCCTACAAACGACGAAAACGGTGGATGTAATCGCCCAACCGGATGGCCGAGAGCCCTGCGCAGAGGCCGACACTTCAGGATGCTGAAAGGGGAACCCGATGAAAGTCCTCGTTGGTTATAATGGATCCAAGCCGTCCCGCCTGGCACTGCAAGAGGCGGTAACATATGCCAGAGCCTTCAGCGCCACACTCTACATCATCACTTCCATGGAGGGGGGAAGCACCGAGAAGCCTGAAGACATCAGCCGGGCCGAGGCGCTGCTCAAGGAGGCAAAGGATCTTGTCGCATCCGAGGGTGTGCCGTTCGAACTCAGCCAACTCGTGCGCGGCATGTCACCCGGGGAAGACCTGGTTTATTTTGCCAAGGACAACAACATTGACCACATTTTCCTGGGTATAGAAAAAACCTCCCGTCTGGGTAAGCTGCTGCTGGGGTCCACGGCCCAGTACATTATTCTCAAAGCGCACTGCCCCGTGACCACCGTAAAGCCCTGATTTACCTCAAATGGGGATAGCCGTCGCAGGACGGCGCCAATGAATGGGTGCCCGCATTCCGGGAAGGAGGCTTTGTTCATAGATGGGACTACATGATTTTACCTGCTACGATGTGATCTGTCGGAATGCCGCGCTCTACGGTACGGCACCGGCATGGTTCGAGGCCGAGGACGGCCGCGAACGATCCTTTACCGAGGTCAGAGAAGCGGTCGACAGGCTCGCGGTGGGGCTGCAGCAGATCGGCGTTTCCAAAGGGGATCGCCTCGGCGTGCTGGGAAAGAACAGCCTGGAGTACTTCCTCGTTTATGGGGCTGCAGCGGCGCTGGGCGCCATTGTGCTGCCGATTAACTGGCGCCTTTCCGAAGACGAAGTGGTCTTCAATCTCACTGACTGCGAGCCGAAGGTCCTATTCGTCGACGAAGAATACCAAGGGATGATTCACGGTATTCTCGACAGGCTGCCTTCTGTGGAGATTTGCAGAAATCTGTTGGGCGGTTCATTTGGTGATTTTTCCGCGCTGCTGGACAATGACGGCGCGTTTCGAAGAACGGATGTTTTTTCAGACGATGGTTTTGTCATCATTCATACGGCCGCGGTGGCCGGCCGGCCCCGCGGCGCACTGCTCAGCCACGCCAACGTCCTCACGGCAGATATTAACATCGGATGCGGGCTGACCATTACGCCCGCCGATGTGCATTTGAATCTGCTGCCGATGTTCCACGTGGGCGGCTTGTTCATGGTCACGACCGCCTTTCACGCCGGTGCCCTGAACGTCAACATGCGCAAGTTCGATGCGGCTGGCGCGGTGGCGCTGATCTGTGACAAGCGCGTTTCACTGTTCTTTGATTTCACACCGATCCTGGGGGAAATCCTGAACGCCGCCGATGCTTCCGGCACACCTGTCGATTCGGTTCAAAAAGTCATCGGCCTCGAAGCGCCGGAGACCATCGAGCGCTATCAAACGGCCATCGGCGGTACCTTCTACTGTATGTACGGCCAGACGGAAACTTCCTGCATATCCACCATAGCACCCTATCGGGACCGGCCGGGCTCGGCGGGAAAGGCCGTCGCCATGGCCGCGTTGCGGCTGGTGGATGAAAAAGACAACGATGTGTCGACCGGGGAGGTGGGCGAGATTGTCGTTAAAGGACCCACCGTGTTCAAAGGATACTGGAACCTGGAGGCGGACACGGCGGCCGCTTTCCGCAACGGTTGGCACCACACCGGAGACATGGGCAAGTTCGACGATGACGGCTATCTATTTTATGCCGGCCGCAAACCGGACAAAGAACTTATCAAGCCCGGCGGGGAGAATGTCTATCCGGCAGAGGTGGAAGCCGCGATTCTGGAACACCCGGATGTCACCGCCACCGTTGTCTTTGGTGTTCCCGATTCCAAGTGGAAGGAGGGCATCAAGGCGGTCTGCACGCTCGAGGCGGGAAGTCACCTCTCCGGTGAAGAACTCATCGCTTTCGTCGGCGATCGCATCGCCCGCTACAAGAAACCCCAGTATGTCGAGTTTGTCGAATCGATGCCGCTGCTGGGCAACGGAAAACCGGACCGGGCCGCAGTGAAGGCTCAATATGGAGGGAGTTAGGGGGAAGATGGTCGTTTTTAGTTAAAACCTTAAATTTTGATAAAGCCATAGAGAGTTAAAATTCTCCAAGTTGTCATTCCGAGGAACTCGCGACGAGGAATCTCAACACTCCGTTGTCTATAGATATTATGATTAAAACACAGATCCCTCGCTACGCTCGGGATGACATCTGAGGGGTTTATACGGGCTTGTCAATTTTGACAGTCGACGTGAGCGGGGAGCCATGTCATTGGGCCGGCGTTCGGTATGAAGCGCCGGCTTCACTGTTTCTGGAACACCTCTGAAATGTGGGCGTAGATCAGCTCGGCGCTTTTCGGGACCCGGCGGTCCCAGTAATTCACGATCCGTTCGGCGATACGGGTAATATTCCGGGCCGCCATGCTGTCGGGGTAGAGGCTCATCAGCGACCCCCTTTTCCTCGTGGCGGTCTCGACGGCGGGATCTTCGAAAATAAACCCGAAGTAGTCGGCGTCCACTTGCAGGATGCCGTCGAGGCTTTGGCTGATCTGTTCAGCCATCAACGCGTCTTTCGGCGTTTTCCCGCGATTGAAGACGATGCGCGGTCGCCACCGCTGGTGCCGTTCACGGGCGGCCCGGGCGGCTGTGGGGCTCTCTTCGGCAATGATGTCGTGGAGCCGGGCGATGGTGGGTACCTGATCCGCCATGGGGCGGCTCAGCGCCGCCTTGACCCGCAGATGTGCCGACCGGTCGCTCGCCACACTTCTCTCCATGGACCTGAGCACGGCCTGCTTCAGGAAACCGAGCATGCTCACCACGGCTGGGTATTCGGGGGTGGTGACCACGATCCCTTTGTCAGAGAGACCAAAGAAATCCAAGGTGTTGAACGCCGCGCCGGCGCCAAGATCGAGGAGTACCACGTCGGCCGGAAGTTTGAGGATGCGGTTGATGAGCTTCATCTTTCGGGCATGCCCCACATTGGCCATGAAGGGTGTTTTGCCGTCTCCGGGAATGAATTGCAGGCGCTCATTGTCCGCCGGCACCAACAGGTCGGTCAGTTCGCCCTGCTTGGCGACCAAAAAATCACCAATGCCCCCGTATTTGTTGGAGACCCCCAGAAAATGATGAAGATTGGAGCCTCCCAGATCCAGGTCTACGGCGATGGTGCGGCGCCCCATGCGGGACAGACAGACAGCAAGATTGGCGGTCAGCAGTGATTTGCCGACGCCGCCTTTTCCGCCGGCAATGGGGATAATGGTGGGCGGTTTGACCATGTCTCGGGCTCCCTTATATACATCCCGAAAAAATATAGGGTTGTTATCAGCGGGTTGTCAATCGACCATCCGCCGTCGACGCCCACCGCGGGGCACATTGGATGCGCGCTCACAAAGTGTTGTCGAGACGGGCGCCCTTCCATTGACAGAGGTAGGGGAAACGATTAGGAAACAGGCAAGCGCGGGCCGAGGCATCTTTGGATGAGGGGTACCGGCGCCAATACCGCGCAGCAAAGAGGTCGCCATGACGGAAAAACGAACCCATGAGCGCGTACCCTTCAACGCGCGCGTCAGCGTTTTCTTCAAGGGAAAACGGATTGACAGTGACGCCGACACGCGCAACATCAGCCTGAAAGGTATGTTTGTCCACACTGACGAGCGTCCCGGCATCGGTGCACATTGCGGTCTGGAACTGGAGTTGAGCGGAGCCTCCAGCGAATTGACCCTTCATATCGATGGCCGCGTCGTTCGCGAAGATGCCAACGGTATCGGCATCGTTTTCAACACCATCGATCTTGACAGTTATTATCATCTGAAGAATATCCTCCGGTATAATGTTTCAAACCCCGATGGCATGAGCGGCCCGCTCTCCGGGGAAGCCGATGAGGTCCCACCTCAAGAGACGCCTTCTTGGGAAGACATTCAATCGAGTTGACGCCCTCCGACGTTCCAATTATAAAAGGCGTCGACGCCTCTTCAAGTTATGAAATCCTTTCGGTCGGCAGCCGGATGGCCGGCCTGCCAACAGTTTCAGGAGCGATATTATGGTCAGAACCGAGATTTCACTGTTTTTGAAAAATGCACCTGGGGAGCTGGGCAAATTGGCTTCCCTCATTTCCGATAACGGCATCAACATTGATGCCATGACGATTCAGGATGCCTCGGATTATGTCAAGGGACTCTTCAAGGCCCGAGGGAAGTCCCTCAAGCGCATTGCTTCTGTCGCCAGCTACAACTCCATGCGCAAGGATTCGGTGGAGTTCGCGCTGATCCGCCTCGTTGTCGACAAAACCGATGCCGCCATCGATTTGCTGTCCCAGGCCGAGTATGTCTTCGACATCATGCCAGTCATCGCCGTGCAGTTGGACAACCGGCCTGGCACCCTCGCCGAGTTGGCTTCCAAACTCGGTGAAGAAGGGATCAATATCAATTATGTCTACGGCTCCGTCTCTTCCCCGGATGCCAAGTGCCTCTTTGTCTTCTGCCCTGAGGACATCGATCTGGCGACCCGCGTCTTCGCTGGCGAATAATCGTCACGAGCCTGAATGCCGCATGCAATAAAAAAACGCCGGCATCCGCCCTAAAAGATGCCGACGCGCGCTGCCGATCGGTGATGGGCGTTAACCTGTCTGGGGCCGGCGCTTATCCTTGAAAATGTTGTTGGAGATGACGATGCGCTGGATCTCCGAGGTCCCCTCGTAAATGGTGAATACGCGGGCATCCCGGTAGAAGCGCTCCACGGGGTAGTCTTTGGTAAACCCGTAACCGCCGTGAATCTGAAGTGCTTGGCCGGTGATGCGGTTCACCATTTCCGAGGCAAAAAGCTTGGCCATGGATGCCTGACTTGCCACCTTCTCACCCCGGTCTTTCATGGCTGCAGCGCTGAGCACTAACTGTCTGGCGGCCTCCACCTCTGTCGCCATGTCGGCGATGATCCATCGGATACCTTGAAACTTTGAGATGGGTTGGCCGAACTGTTCCCGCCCCTTGGCGTATTTGATGGCGGCATCCAGGGCGGCCCGCGCCACGCCCACCGATTGGGCGGCGATACCGATGCGGCCCCCGTCCAGTCCGCTCATGGCAATTTTGAAGCCCGCACCTTCCTTGCCCAGCAGGTTCTCGGCCGGCACCCGGCAGTTTTCAAAGATGAGATCGGTGGTGTCCGAGGCGCGTAGCCCCATTTTATCCTCCACGTGCCCCACGGTCAGCCCCGATGTGCCCTTGTCCACGATGAAGACGCTGATCCCCTTGTGTTTGGCCGCGTCGTCGGTTTTGGCTGTGACGATGACCACCTGGGAGTGCTTTCCGGAGGTGATGAATCGCTTGGTACCGTTGATGATATAATAATCGCCGTCTTTTACGGCCGTGGTGGATTGACTTACCGGATCGCTGCCGGCATGGGGTTCAGTGAGGGCGAAGGCGCCGATGATTTCGCCGGCGGCCAGCGGTTTGAGGTATTTTTCCTTCTGGGCGTCATTGCCGAATTTGAAAAGACTCTCACAGACAATGGAATTTTGGACGCTCATGACCACGGAGGTGGATGCACAGGCATAGGCCACTTCCATGAGCGCCAGCACATAACTGACGCAGTCGGCGCCGGCGCCTTCATATTCAAGGGGAACCATCATGCCCATGAGACCGAGTTCACCCATTTGGCGAAAATTATCCGCAGGGAATTCCTTGGTCCTGTCACGTTCGGCTGCCATGGGCATCACCACCTTTCGGGCGAATTCCCGGACCATGCTTTGAATCATCAGTTGTTCCTCGGTGAGTTTAACCATCTCGATCGCTCCATGGGTTCGGGTCAGCCGCCGGTGGGCGCACCGGCAAGCAACGGGTCTAAAAGCCGCCGACAGGGGGGGCGCCGGTCCTTCGCTTTACCGGATCCACCCGTTTTGCGTTGGAATGCTTTCGCTACGCGCCGGGGTCCAGCGGTGAAGGGCTGCGACCAATGCGGCTTCCTGGTGGGGCTGTGTTTACTCACGGGCCGTAGACCACCACGAGCATCTCCGCCGTGATGCTGCCCACATTCTTCAGGTTGTGGTGGATGGCGGAGTTGAAATGAAGGGAATCGCCGGCCTTGAGATTGTTGACATGATCGCCCACCGTCACTTCGATCTGCCCCGTCAGGACGTAGACGAACTCCTCGCCTTCGTGCTGGTAGCCCACACCCTTGTGGTCGCTCATGGGATCGATGGTGACCTTGAAGGCTTTGAGGTGCTTGTTTTCCGCGCCGGGCGTCAATGTCGTGTAGGCGTAGTTATCCGTGCGTTTCGTGTAGGCGTTGATCCGGTCGCTGAGTTTTGACTCCTCTTCTTCCCGCAGAAACAGTGCCGAGTCTATTTGCAGGGCGCGTGATATTTGAAGCAGGGCACCCACCGGCGGTATTTCGTCGCCGGCTTCGAAACGTTTAATGGTGTCGGTCGAGAACCCCGTTTCATTGGCAAGATCGGCCAGGGTCATCTTCTTCCCCAGGCGCGCAGCCCTGATTTTCTTCCCCACCGGTGTCAGGCCGGTCTTTTTTTTGCGTGGCATGTGGCGGCCTCCAGCTGAGTGCCCATCCAGAAATGACCCCTTTGCCCGATATCTGCGTTGCGCTCAAAATTCAATCCTCGGAATATCAGCCATATGCCTGCGGTTAAATTTTTCGCGCGCCTTGATCTCAGGCAAATCTGCCCATTTCTGGAAAGACACGGGTTAATAGGTATAAAATCCCCGCCCCGTTTTGCGGCCGAGCCATCCGGCTTCCACGTATTTTCTCAGCAGGGGACAGGGGCGGTACTTGGAGTCTTTGAAACCGTCAAAGAGCGTTTCCATGATGGCCAGACAGGTGTCCAATCCGATGAGGTCGGCAAGGGCCAGCGGTCCCATGGGATGGTTCATGCCAAGTTTCATGACGGTGTCGATGGCTTCGGCGGTGCCGACCCCATGATAGCGGCAATACACGGCCTCGTTGATCATGGGCATCAAGATGCGGTTGGCGATGAACCCCGGAAAATCATTGGCTTCGGCCGGCGTCTTGCCAAAGGCGATGGAGAGATCCCAGGTGGTCTGAAAGGTCTCCTGGCTGGTGGCCAATCCCCTGATTATCTCTACGAGTTTCATCACCGGCACCGGGTTCATGAAATGCATCCCGATGACCTTTTCCGGGCGACCGATTTGGGCGGCGATGCGGCCGATGGGGATGGAGGACGTGTTGGTGCTCAAGATGGCGTGGCCCGGGCAGACGGCATCGAGGTTCTGGAAGATTTGAAATTTGAGCGCTTCGTTTTCCGTGGCGGCTTCCACTACGAAGTCCGCGCCGGCCATGTCGGCGATGTCAGTGCTGGCTTGGATGCGGCTCAACAGGGCGTCTTTGTCAGCGGCGTTCAGTTTGCCTTTGTCGACGGCCCGGGTCAGGTTTTTGTCGATGGTGGCCATTCCACGATCAACGAATTCGGCCTTGATGTCGTTCATGATGACGCTGCAGCCTGCGGCGGCGGCCACCTGTGCGATGCCGTTGCCCATTTGACCGGCGCCGATAACGCCGAAAGTGTTAACTTCTGTAGTCATTTGGAAAAGTCTCCTTTTTCGAGTTCGCTTTCTCTAAGTTCAGATTCTGGAAAAAAGGATTCAAGGATTCAAGTGCTCAAGGGGCCAAGTGAACGACAACTTCAACAGCATTCCCAGTGGGGTTTTAGATGCTCTTGATTTTGCTTTTCACCCGATCCCCCGACCCCTTGGATCCGTAACCCTGCCCTTTACCTTTTCACCACCATCGCCACCGCTTCGCCGCCGCCCAGGCACAAGGAGGCCAGGCCGGTCTTGGCATCGCGGCGCTTCATTTCATGGAGCAGTGTCACCAGCACCCGGCAGCCGCTGGCCCCGATGGGGTGGCCCAGGGCCACCGCGCCGCCATTGACGTTGGTGATGGCCGGATCCAGCCCCAGCTCTTTGAGAACACAGCAGGTGGATCCTGAAAAGGCTTCGTTGATTTCGAACAGATCCACATCGTCGATGCCGATACCCTCCTTGGCCAGGCACTTGGGTACGGCCCAGATGGGGGCGACGAGGACGTATTTGAGGTCGATGCCGTAAGAGGCTTGGGCACCGATGCCGGCCAGTATGGTGCACCCAAGTGTTTCGGCTTTTTTCCGACTCATGACCACCACGGCCGCCGCGCCGTCACTGATGATGCTGGCATTGCCGGCGGTGCCCACGCCGTCTTTTTTAAACGCCGGCCGCATTTTCGCCATCACCTCGTAAGGCGTGTCCTGAGGGCATTCATCCGTGTCGAACACCGTCGGCGCCCCTTTCCGCTGGGGGATCGAGACCGGTACGATTTCATCCTTGAACCGGCCGTCGGCCATGGCCGCCCGCGCGCGTGCATAGGATTGGGCGGCGTAACGGTCCTGGTCTTCACGGGTGACACCGTATTTTTCGGAACACAATTCGTTGGACATGCCCATGTGAAAATCGTTGACGATGTCCCACAGGCCATCGTGAATCATCGAATCCTGCAACTGGCCCGGCCCCATCCGGTATCCCCATCGGGCCTTCTCCAGATAGTAAGGGGCCATGCTCATGTTCTCCATGCCGCCGGCCACGACCACGTCGGCGTCGCCGACCTGGATGGCCTGGGTGGCCAGCATGACCGTCTTAAGCGCAGACCCGCACACCTTGTTGACGGTGAAGGCTTCGATCTCGAAAGGCAGACCCGCCTTGAGAGCGGCCTGTTTGGCGGGATTCTGACCGTACCCCAATGGAAGCACCTGACCCATAATGACTTCGTTGACCTCAGATTTTGGTATGCCGGCTCGGGACACCGCGGCCTCAATGACAATGGCACCGAGATCGGTGGCCCCGATGCCCGCCAGGCAGCCGTTGAAACTGCCAAGGGGGGTTCTTACCGCACTGACAACGACTGCTTCGTTCATGATCACATCCTTAAAAATAGCGTGTTAGATTTTATGTGTTATCCGGTTATGCAAAATGCACCAGTTGGTGATCTAAACCAGAATGCAGTAACCACGAATTTCACTCGCGCCCTTGGACCCTTGAACCCTATCCATAGACCAGCTGTTTGGGAGATGAGCCAAAAATAGCGCTGCTTGGGGCCGGAGGCGGCGAGCTACATGTTCCTCCTGTACTTCCCGCCCACGTCATAGAGCGCGGTGGTAATTTGCCCCAGCGAGCAGACACGGACGGTGTCCATCAATTCGGCGAAGATGTTTTCACCCGAGAGGGCCACCCGCTGGAGTCTTTCCAATGCTGCCGGCGCCTCGCCTTCGTGGCGTTTGTGAAAATCCGCCAGACGCTGGAGTTGGGATTCCTTTTCTTCCGGCGTAGCCCTGGCCAGGTCGATGCAGGTGGTTCCCATTTCACTCAGGTCATCACCGTCGGCATGAGGGTCGCGGAAGGTGTTGACCCCCACGATGGGAAGATCGCCGGTGTGCTTGCGCACCTCGTAATAAATGGACTCCTCCTGGATCCGCCCGCGCTGGAAGCCGGTCTCCATGGAGCCGAGGACCCCGCCCCGCTCGGTCATCTGGTCAAACAGCGTCAGCACCGCTTCCTCCACCAGATCGGTGAGTTCATCGACGATGAAACTCCCCTGAAGCGGGTTTTCGTTCTTGGCCAGGCCCCACTCGCGGTTGATGATGAGCTGGATGGCCAGGGCCCGGCGCACCGACTCCTCCGTGGGTGTTGTGATGGCCTCGTCGAAAGCATTGGTGTGCAGACTGTTGCAGTTGTCGTAGATGGCGCACAATCCCTGAAGCGAGGTGCGAATATCGTTGAACTGGATGTCCTGGCTGTGTAACGAGCGGCCCGACGTTTGAATGTGGTACTTGAGCTTTTGGGCCCGTTCCGAGGCGCCGTATTTCTCCCGCAGTGCCACGGCCCAGATGCGTCGCGCCACCCGTCCGATGACGGTATATTCCGGGTCCATGCCATTGGAGAAGAAAAAGCTCAGATTAGGGCCGAACTTGTCCAGGGGCATCCCCCGGGAGAGGTAGTATTCCAAGTAGGTGAAACCGTTGGCCAGCGTGAAGGCGAGCTGGCTGACGGGGTTCGCGCCTGCCTCGGCAATGTGGTAGCCGGAGATGGATACCGAGTAAAAGTTTCGAATGTCATTGTCGATGAAGTACTGCTGAATGTCGCCCATCATTTTGAGGGCGAAATCGATGGAGAAGATGCAGGTGTTCTGGCCCTGGTCCTCTTTGAGGATGTCCGCCTGGACGGTGCCGCGCACGTTGGAGAGCACCTTGGCACGGATGTCAGCATAGACCTCGGGTGGTGGATCCGTTCCGATTTCGGTGCGATATTTGTCTACCTGCTGATCGACGGCGGTGTTCAAGAACATGGCCAGCATAATGGGAGCCGGGCCGTTGATGGTCATGGAGACGGATGTGTTGGGCGCGCAAAGTTCGAATCCGCCGTAGAGCACTTTCACGTCTTCGAGGGTGCAGACGCTGACGCCGGAGTTGCCGACCTTGCCGTAGATATCGGGTCGTCGGTCCGGGTCGTATCCGTAGAGGGTTACCGAGTCGAAGGCCGTCGAGAGCCGCTTGGCATCGCTGGACGCCGAGAGCAGCTTGAAACGGCGATTGGTGCGCGCCGGATCGCCTTCGCCGGCGAACATGCGCGTGGGGTCCTCCCCCACGCGCTTCATGGGAAAAACACCGGCCGTGTAGGGAAAGTAGCCAGGCAGGTTTTCCCGCCGCAGCCACCGGTAGATCTCTCCGGGGTCGGTGAATTTGGGGAGCGCGATTTTGGGGATCTGCTGGCGAGACAGCGACTCGGTGGTCAGGGGGACACGGATCTCCTTTCCCCGGACATGGTAGGCCAGCGTGTCGCCCGAGTAGGCATCTCTGACAGTGGACCATTGACCAACAAGTTCTTGTGCCTGCGGGCTGATGGCTTTCTTCGCCTTGGCTGCTTCCGCTGTGAGGCGCGCCAGCAGGGCCTGGGTGTCACCGTCAAGGTCGCTTTGGGAGATGGCATCGCAGGATTTCGTGAGATGCCAGTAATGCCGCAGTCGGTCTGCCTGGAGGTTGGTATCGCGGTGATATCCGCGGACGGTCTCGGAGATTTCCGACAGGTAGCGCGTGCGCTCCGGTGGAATGATGATGGTCTTTGACGTGCTCTCCTTCGTCTCCGGTCGCGGCAGGCCGGAGGTGAAGGCGACGCCGGTTTTTTTGGCGATGGTGTCCAGCAGGGCGTGGTAGAGGGCCGTCACCCCGTCGTCGTTGAACTTGGAGGCGATGGTGCCGAAGACCGGCATGTCGTCGACGTCCTTGTCAAAGGCGCTCCGATTGCGCTGCACCTGCTTTCTGACGTCCCGCACGGCGTCCTCTCCGCCGCGTTTCTCGTACTTATTGACCACCACCAGGTCGGCGAAATCGAGCATGTCAATTTTCTCCAACTGGGAAGCGGCGCCAAATTCGCTGGTCATGACGTAGATGGACAGATCCACCATGTCGATGATGTTGGAATCCCCCTGGCCGATGCCGGCGGTTTCGGCAATGACGAGATCGTAGCCGGCGGCTTTGGCTACAGAGATGGCATCGGGAAGCGATAGGGGAATTTCGGTGTTCGATCGCCGCGTTGCCAACGACCGCATATACACCCGGGGGCTGTCGATGGCGTTCATCCGAATCCGGTCGCCCAACAGGGCGCCGCCGGTTTTTCTGCGGGAAGGGTCTGCGCTGATGATGGCCACCCGGAGATCTTTGAGATCCAGCAGCATGCGCTGGATCAACTCATCGGTGAGCGAAGACTTGCCGGCACCGCCGGTGCCGGTGATGCCGATCACCGGCACCCTTTTGGCTGCAGTCTTCTTCTCCAATTTCGCACGCAGTGCCGCCAAATCGCCGTTTTCACGCATCTTGGCATGCTCAACGGCAGTAATGAGCGCCGCCACCAACGGCTTGTTTTCGGCAGTGAGGTCGCCGATATCCACGCCGTCGAGGGGTGACGGGGCTGTGTCCATGGTCTTGAGCATGTGGTTGATGATGCCTTGCAACCCCCAACGGGCGCCGTCTTCGGGAGAGTAGATCTTGGTTACGCCGTAATCCTCGAGCTCTCGGATCTCTTCCGGAACGATGACCCCTCCGCCGCCGCCGAATACCTTGATGTGTTCGGCGCCTGCCGTTTTCAGGAGGTCGATCATGTACTTGAAGAACTCGACATGCCCGCCCTGGTAGCTGGACACGGCGATGCCGTTGGCATCCTCTTCGACGGCGGCATCCACGATTTCCTGAACGGATCGGTTGTGCCCCAAGTGAATGACTTCCGCGCCGCTGGCCTGCAGAATTCTTCTGAAGATGTTGATGGACGCGTCGTGGCCGTCAAACAAGGATGTGGCGGTGACCACCCGGATGCTGTTCTGTGGCGCGTATACCTCGACTTCCATACTGATCTCCTCCTCCGACCGGGGCATGCCGCCCCGCCCCGGGTGATCAAAGTTTCCTCTTTTTGTGGTTGTCGAACGGCTTCGGCGGGCTTTTGTCAACTTCGACAAAGACCCAGAATAAAGCCGGTTTGTATGTCGATATAGTCGTCGATGCTGTAATGGCGTGCCAGAAACCACCGCCTGAAGGTCCACATGTGGCCCAAGACGGTGATGTTATGCGCCAGCAGTTCCACCTTCGCATCGCTCATGGGGGGCAGCGCCCCGTCGTTGATGAGGCGGGCCAGCACCCCCATGAAAATGCCGGTGATGCGGACCTCGTTCTCCAGTACCCGGCGTCGCCACTGGGTCGGCAGGGACTGGGTTTCCTGATAGATCAGCAGGACGTGGTCGTTCATCCGGTCACATACCAAAAAGTATTCTCGAATGACTTCCGCCAATGAGCGCTGGCCGTCGGCGGCCCTGCCCAGCGCGGATGACACGCCGCGCTGAATTTCCGCGTGAATGGCGTCGCAGACCAAGTAGAGAACGTCCTCTTTGGAGGCAATGTACTCATAGAGCGAGCCGATGGATATCCCTGCGGCCCTGGCGATCTGCCGGGTGGTGGTCTTATGGAATCCCTTGTCGATAAACAGCTGAACCGCGGCGTCGATGATCTGGCGGCGACGGCGTTCGATGAGGTCGGGGTTTTTCACCTGGGTGGGGATGTCCATCGGTGGTCTGGCGGCGGCGCGAGTGCTCATGGCGCGTCCTGATTGACGTCGTTGAGGGTAGGCGGATGTGCCGGCCGAGAAAATCCGAGCGAGCGCTCAGTCTTTATACCGGCACCGGTTATCCCTGTCAAGCGGGATTTGCGAAAGGCGCTCGAAAGGATGTCAACGGCCATCGGAAATGGGTGCATCTCATTCAGCGGTAATTGCCGGGGTTTGCCTGGGCGGCTTTATTTACCTGAGGATCTGGTGTAAGAACAATCGGTAGTGACGAAAACAGCAACATGAATCCCTTGCCCTTGTCGTGAGGATCAGGCGCCGCCGGTTCGCTCGACGGCGGCGGATGGAAAACGGGTTCCCGTCGGCGACACCCCATGCGACTCACCAGCCAGCAATACTTCAATATCCTATCCGATATCCTCAAGGCCACCCATCGGACGGCGGACACCGATGACGTTTTGAAGCGCATTGTCCGCCACATTCGAGACGCTTTTTCCGCCAGGGGCTGCGCCCTCCGCGTGCGGGATCCGGCAACCCATGAACTCGTGCTACGTGCCGCGTCGGGGTTGAGCCGTGAATTCCTGGAAAAGGGTGCCGTGTGGTCTCAAGGGCCGGGCGTCAATGGCATTTCCGACGGCCCCATCGTCATCACCGATGCTTGGAACGATTCCCGGGTGCAATATCCCGAGGAAACCCGCCGGGAGGGCATCCGCACCTTCATGGTGTTTCCAGTGGAAATTCTCGGCGATGTGCAGATGGAACTGAGGCTTTATTTTGCGTCTCCCGTCTCCCTGGAAGACGACGAAATTGCCATGATCAACGCATTGGCGTGTCAGGCTGCCGTCGCGATCCGGCATTCCCTGCTGCACCGGCAGTACTTCGAAACCTTCCGGAGTGTGAGCACCGCCATCCACTCGGGTCAGGGGGTGGCGGAAATCCTGGAAAGCATCGCCGGCCATATCACCGAGATCATGGGGGCCAAGGGATGCATCTATTGGATCGTCAACGAGGAGCAGCGGCGCATTCAGACATCCGTCGCCCATGGCTTCAATTATCGTAGCCTCGCCGGGGCCGATTTCGAAACACTGGACCGGTTGTTTCGCATTGGCGAGCGGGACATGGTGCATGTCTCGGATGTCCGCACCGACGCGCGGATCCCGGACCTCGAGCGGCTGGGAAAGCGCCGCGTCGCCTCCGTCACCGGTATCCCCTTCGACATCGTTCCCCCTTATGCCGGTGTCCTGGCTGTCTACTTCGGCAGTCAGCGCCGGCTGGTGCACAGCGAGGTGGATTTTCTCATGGCCCTGGGGGAGCAGGGGGCCATCGCCCTCCAAAAGGCCCTCACCTACGACAAGAACATGCTTCAAGCCTTCAGGGAGACCGTGGAGACCCTGGTGTTGGCCATCGAGGCCAAGGACACCACCACTCACGGGCACTCCATGAAGGTGGCCGAATATGCTCGGCAGACAGCGCTAGAGATGGGGCTCACCGGTACGGAAGCCGATCGGGTGCATCAGGCGGGGCTTCTACATGACATCGGAAAGATCGGCATCGCCGGCAGGACCCTCAACCGGCTGGGTCGGCTGAACACCAAGGAGTACGAGACCATCAAGCTGCACCCGGTGATTGGGGACCGGATCGTTCGACGCCTGTCATTCATGGCCGACATCGCCCCCATGATCCTCTACCATCACGAATGCTTCGACGGCAGTGGCTACCCCGAAGGGCTCGCCGGAGAGAAAATTCCGCTGGAGGCCCGCATCTTGAAGGCCTGCGATGCCTTCGACACCATGATCTCAGGGCGGCCCCGAATGCCGAAACAGGCGTTGCCGGACGCCCTTGCGGCGCTGCGCAGAGAAGCCGGAACCAGCTTCGACCCCGCTGTGGTGTCGGCCCTGATCCGCGTCGTCGAAAAACATCCGGATCAGGTCCGCCCCGCGGAATTCGACACAGCCTACCTGGAGCGGCTCCGGTCCAGGCTCATCGCGCCCGCACCCAAAAAAAAGCTGGATCACGATATCTTCGACGGATTCATGCCGGGGTTCTGATATTTGATGAAAATTCCGGCGATTTTATTCGGTATCTTGATAATTTTGGCGCTGTCGTTTCTGCTCATCGAAAAACTGGAAAATGAATAATTACTTTCGGTATAGAAAGGTCACAATTGCGGAATTTGTTCAGCAGTGTGTCCTTGTGGACTGAAAGTGCCGAGAAAGAAATCCCACAAAAACACCGAATAAGCGGGGTTAAACGAAGATCTCCCTGGCGTTTTCCCAAAGCTTCTTGAACGAATCCCCTACATAGCGCATGTAAATGACGCCTGTTTGAAGACTGCACTGCCTACTGTTGCATATTTTTGAGCCGCTTGCTCAGCGCCTGCTGCGAGATGCCCAAAAGGGCAGCTGCTTGAGACTGGTTGCTGCCGCATCGTCGCATGGCCTCATCCACCAGTTTCCAACCGGCCTCCTTGAGGGTGGGCAGCGTTTCACCGAATGCGATTGCCTGTCCGTCGGTTTGCGGAATGGTGGTGGGCACTGGAGCGGCGGCTTGTGCCCTGGACATATGGCCCTTGAGTGTTTCGGCCGGCAGCATGCCGCCCTGGTGTTGCGCCAGGGCGTCAAACAGCATGGCCTTTAGCTCACGGACATTGCCGGGGAAAGGATAGATGCCCAGCAGCGGAAGCAGGTCCGGGGACAGTTCGGGCACGGGTTTGCCCAATGCCTCGGATGCCTGACGGAGAAAATGTGCGCACAGCAACGGCAAATCCTCGTTTCGTTCGCGCAAAGGGGGGATCCACACCCTGTGTGTGCGCAGCCGATAGTGCAGATCTTTGCGAAACAGTTTTTGCTCTTGCATGACCCACAGGTCGGCATGGGTCGAGGCGATCACCCGGGCGTCGCTTTTCTGACTGGAATCCTTTCCCAGCGGCATGTACTCATTTTCCTGCAGCAATCGAAGCAGCTTCACTTGAGCCCCTTGATTGAGGTCGCCGATCTCGTCCAGGAAAAGAGTGCCGCCGGATGCCTTTTCAATCGATCCGCTACGGTGCGAATCGGCGCCGGTGAAAGCGCCTTTGACATGTCCAAACAGGGTGTCTGAAAAAATGTTGTCATCCAGCCCGGCGACATTAATGGCAACAAAATCGCCGGTTCGGCCGCTGAGGCGATGAATTGCACGGGCGGCCAGCTCTTTGCCCACATCGATGGCGCCGGTGATGATAATGATCGGTACGTCGGGATAGCGTTCTATAATCATGGGCATCAAGGTGTGCCCGTCGATGTGCGGCATGTTGAGATCGAGAAGGATCACCCCGGTGCTGTGCCGGTCGAGGATGGCCAGGGCTTGCCGACTGTCGGAACAGGTAACCACACGCTTGAGTCCCGACATGCGCAACGTGGTGTCCACGGCGAGCAGAATAGCGGGCTCATCGTCGATGACAACGACGCTCTGATAGGGATCGGTTGCCTGGGTCATGTCGTTACCTCCTTCACCGGTGCGGCGTGCCCATAAGGAATCCACACTGTGACGGTAGTCCCTTTACCGGGCAGTGAATCGAATTCAAGCCTTCCCCTGTGGTCTCGAATGATCGTATCTGAAATGGAAAGCCCAAGACCGGTGCCTCGGCGGTCTCGCTTGGTGGTGAAAAACGGATCGGTGATGCGGTTGACGATCTCCGGCGGCAGCCCCTCAGCGTAGATGGCCTTGAAATCCATTGTTGCCTGTTTGATCGAGCTGCCGACGAGGCCCACGGATTTGGTAACGACCTCGTTGAGGTTGACCGCCTCGTTGACATCACTTGAGCTTTGCCCGGAAAAATTCTTCAAGTCGCCGACGATGCGCTTAACGCGTTCGACGCCGTAATCGATCAATTGCGGCATCCTCCGGGAGAAATCGTCATAACCCATACCGCTCACCTGCAGGCTGCCGCCGCCGTCATGGTATTCGTCAAGGATGGGTTTTACGTTTCGCCAAAACCGTTCGAACACCTGGACATTGAGCACGACGGTGGAAATGGGATTGTTGATTTCGTGGGCGACGCCGGCCACCAATGTCCCCAGGGACGCCATTTTTGCGCTCTGATAAAGCTGTTCCTGCTGCATTTGCGCGCGTTCCGCAGCTTTTCTTCTTTCCGTGACATCTCGAGCCGCCAGCAGGTAGTTGGCCTTGCCGTCGGTGCCGGGCATCGCCGTCAGAGTCGCCTCGATGGGGACCGGTAAACCGGCGTCGCCCATATGAAATGCACTATCCAGCAGGTGGTCTTCCTTTACGGCGAGTGTCGCTTGCCGGACATTCTCTTTGAAAGCCTGCACGTATTCGGGCGCGATGAAATCCAGCAGCGACTGCCCTTCAATGGGAATGTCTTCGGTTTTGTATATCTTTCGCCATGCCGGATTGGCATAGGTGATGCGGTGGTCCGAATCGAAGGTGATGATAATTTCCCGGGCGGTTTCGGCAAGGAGCCGGTATTTCGCTTCGCTTTCTCTCAACGAGACTTCGCTGTGGTGGCGTTTGTTCTCCGAAATGGCACCCTGCCGGATGATGTAAATGGAGAGCAGGCACATCACGATGGTAATGCCGATGAAAATCACCGTCATGTGCCGAGTGATGGTTTCGATCTGCGCGCGGACGTCTTCCACGTAGACCCCGGATCCGATTACCCATCCCCACGGTGCAAACCCCTTGACGTAAGAGATCTTGTCCACGATCCGGCTCGGATCGTCCTGCCATTGCCACTGGTAGTCGACATAGCCGGCGCCGTCGGTGCGGACTTTATCGGCAAACGCAACGAAAAGGGGCTTTCCCGCCGGATCGGTGAGGGTACTCGTGTCGCGTCCTTCCAGTTCCGGGCGATAGGGGTGCATGATGATGCGCGGCTGCATGTCGTTGATCCAGAAGTAGTCTTTCCCGTCAGGCCCATACCGGAGGCGCCGCAAATTCTCAATGGCGTTCTTTTTTGCCGTTTCGACGCTGATGACCCCGGTGTCTGCCTGCGCGGAATAAAAATCAACCGTACTCCAGGCGGCATCCGTGAGCGCACGAATCATTTCTCGTTTCCGGTCCATCAGATGACCTTCCACGCCCGGGAGCAGCAACTAGAAATAGGTGGTAATGAATAGGGCCAGTGCAGTGAGCACCGGCCAGACGATATTCTGCGGGGCATCGCTGGAAAACCGGATGCCGCTGTCGCGCAATGTCCGAGCGGGTGTGAAGATTGGCATCGTTCTGTCCCTACAATGATCAGCCGTGAATGTCGTCTACAGCATACCGGCTTGTTCGGTTGAAACCGCAAACAATATTGACGATTTCGTAAAAAGTCCGATATCTGCGTTACGCGTCATCCTTCGTCATTGCGGCGTACTG
>CAYUOU010000041.1:0-35470 GCA_964446485.1 uncultured Desulfobacterales bacterium
TTCTTGCCGATCGAGGTTCCCACGGTGCCGAACACCCAATTCATGCTGACCTCCTTGCCATCATTGGTTAAAGCTCATGGGGCACGGGTATTCAATTATCAGTAAGGTGCTGAACCGTGCCAAAGGATCATCAACGCTTCTTTGCGCTCCCTTCGGGTGCCTGAAACGAATCCAGCCACCACCCGTCGAATTCTCGGCTGGCGACGGCCTTTGCCAAGGCCTTTGCGGGTTCGGTTTGAAGTCTTTTCATGACACGGGAGCGCCACTTCTCAGGGGTACGGTGGCCGCAGTCGGAGAGCGCCTTGAGGTCAACCACCAATGCCAATTGATCGGCGTCCCGCGCCAGCTTGGCGGCAAGTGTTTCGCCGGCGTTGAATTCCTCGATGAGCGATTGGTAGGTGTCGCCGAAAGGCAGGTTGTTCGCGGTGTCGGCCACGGCGGCTTCCTCGTCGGCGTGGACATAGCGTTTTTGCAAGGCATTCAAATCACCGATTCTGGCTTCGGGCAGGTCGTGAACCAGGCACAAGGTGATGAGCCGTTCCGTGTCAACCTCCGGTACCATGTGGGAGAGCACCCAGGCAATGAAAGCCGTCATGAAGGAGTGTTCCGCCACCGACTCCCTGCCGACACCCAAATACGGATATCCGGTGCGGTGCAGGCGCTTGAGCAGGTGCCCTTCAAACAGGAAATCCGCAAGTCGCTTCATGAGATGGCGCCTCCAGTGTTCCGCCGGTCAGGGCGATAAGGAAACACGTGTACCCGCCATGAACTGATTTTTCAATGGTAAAACCACTCCAAAAAAAGTAAAGCGGCGCCCCTCTGATGGGCAGGCAAATGATTCTCGGGCCCAGCTTGACAACCCCATGGCCTTCAGATACAATGTCGAACTTAATATATTTGAATCATTAGATTTTTCATCACGCCCCCACCCGGCGTACCACGTCCACCCACTGTTACGGAGATCGTGCCGATGAGCGCAGATATTGACCTGATTCAGATGATCAGCAGTGCCGGGTTGGTGGTGCAGCTCGTGCTGCTGACCCTGCTGTTTTTTTCCATCACGTCATGGGCGATAATTATCATCAAATTTCGCTATCTACGGCGTGCTCACAGAGAGACACTTGATTTCACCGATTATTTCTGGAAGAGCCGGGACCTGTCTGAGGCCTACGCCAAGGCCAAACAGCTGGCTGGCAGTCCCACCGCCCGTATATTCCGGGTGGGGTATGTCGAACTCAATAAAATTCAGCGCAACGCGCCGCGCAGCGGCGGCAAACCGCCTGCAGAAGAGTCCACCTCCGGAATGGGGTTGCGGCTGGTGGGCGTGGACAACCTTAAACGGGCGCTGCGTCGGGCGATCAATACGGAAATGTCCCGCATGTCCCAGCTGGTGCCGTTTCTTGCCACGACCGGCAATACCACGCCCTTTATCGGTCTTTTCGGTACGGTGTGGGGCATCATGAACTCCTTTCACGGCATTGGCCTGAGAGGGTCGGCAAGTCTTGCCGTGGTGGCGCCCGGGATTTCGGAAGCGCTGGTGGCAACCGCTGCAGGACTGGCAGCGGCGATACCGGCCGTTATCGCATTCAATCATTTCATGAACCGGATCCGCATCATGGACGCTGAGTTGCAGAATTTCTCGGCCGATTTTCTCAACATCGTTGAGCGCGATATCCTTGCGCCTGCCAGGAGGTGAGTATGATCGGTGGCAGCGGTGACCGACTCATGTCCGATATCAACGTCACGCCTTTTGTCGACGTCATGCTGGTGTTACTCATCATATTCATGGTGACCGCTCCAATGATGATTCAGGGGGTGGATGTGGCGCTGCCGGAAACGACTGCGGAGGCCCTGCCGGCCCAGAAGGAGAATCTCATCGTCACCATCGATTCCGACGGGCAGGTGTACATCAACACCTATCCGGTGACGATTGAGTCCCTGAAGCAGAAGCTCAGCAGCATATTGAAAGGGCGCGGTGATCGTGAGGTATATCTGCGCGCCGACAAAACGATCCCATACGGAAACGTCGTTCGCGTCATGGCCGCCATCAAGGATGCCGGCGTGGAAAAACTCGGCATGGTGACGATTCCCTTGGAAGAAATGGAAAGAAATTAGCGGGCGAGTGGATAGCACCATGACCTTGATGCCCGGAGCGGCCAGAGGATCCGTAGTGGAAACCCGAGAAGTGGCGATCCCCTTCATGGTATCGGGGTTGTGCCATTTGGTGGCCCTGGCGATAATGCTGTATTCGCCGGCGCTGGCCCCGCGCCCGGCGGCAATGCCGCCGGCCATTCATGTGCGAATGGTGGCGCTGCCGGAGGCCGCCGTCAAGTCAGCGCCGCCAACCGCGATTCGGAAGACGGCGCCGGTGCGTCAGCGTGCCCCAGCGCCGGTGCGAAAGGCCCCAGCACCGGATGCCGTCAGCATTGCCCCGGCGAACCAGCCGGTCGAGGCGGCCCCCGTCGTCAAAGAGAAGACGTCCCTAAAGCGCAAGACGTTCAAAACCGAAAAAGTGGTGGCGCAGGCCATCGAGCGCCTGGAAAAGGATGTGGATGAGCGTCGGCCCGATCAAATCGATGCCGCCATCGAGCGCTTGCAGGAACAGGTGAAGGAGAAACCCGAGCCCGAACCCGACTCACAGGAGGCCGTCAGACAGCTGAATGTGGACGCCGCCGCCCGGGAACAGAATGCCAAGGCGCTTGAACTCATTGATTTCTATCGGGTGGACATCGCGTTCATCGTCCAAAAGAACTGGGCATTCTCAGAATCCCTGGCAGGTGACGCCAAGGACCTTGTCACCGAAATCGCTTTCGATGTCCTGCCGGATGGTACCATCCGTGACGTCTGGTTCGACAAGCGCAGCGGCAATGGGTATCTGGACGAATCTGCCCGAAGGGCAATCATCAAGTCGGTGCCGTTCCCGGCGCATCCTGCCGGGGTGATCCGCCCGGCAGTGACCGTCGGGCTGAGATTCACGCCCCAAGGTGTCCGATAATCAACATTCACCGGCTTCGCC
Source organism: uncultured Desulfobacterales bacterium (assembly GCA_964446485.1). GTDB lineage: Bacteria > Desulfobacterota > Desulfobacteria > Desulfobacterales > JBDRRP01 > JBDRRP01. Next base: position 3,017 of record CAYUOU010000041.1, read on the forward strand.
GATGGATCGCATGGCCGACCCTCGGCGACAACCCTGCGGCGGTTGTCGGATGGAACGGGACGCCGCGCCCAGGGTATAGCGACAATTCAACCCATTATTGAAAGTGACCCATGAGAAAACGCTTTTTCAGTATCATGATGACAGCGGTTTTTTGGCTGACCGCGGTCTCGGCTGCAGTGGCCGACTACGAATACATCGACATCACCAACCCCTTTCTTCGAAAAATCCCTTTGGCCATCCCTCAGTTCAAGGTGTACAGCGCCGAAGATGACGGCCCTGAAACCTTTCGAAGCGCCGTCGAGGTCCTTTCCCAAAGCCTTGATTTTACAGGCTACTTCAAAATACTCGACGCCGCTTCATATCTCTACGACGCAGACAACCCACCGGTGATCCGCCCGAATATCGATTTTGCCAACTGGACGGGAATCGGCGCCGAATTGATGATCACCGGAGGCTTGGTTGCCAAAGAAGGAGTCGTCGAGGCCGAGTTACGGCTTTTCGATACGTTCAAAGAAAAGCTCCTGGTGGGGAAAAAATACACCGCGCAGGTCGGGGATCTGAAGAAGATCATTCGCCGTTTCTGCAGCGAAGTGCTCCTGGTCCTCACCGGCAGTGCCGGATATTTCGATACCCAGATCGCGTTCATTTCCAATGGCACCGGAAACAAGGAAATCTACACCTGCGATTTTGACGGTGCCGATTCCCGGAAACTGACCAACAACAAGGCCATCACCCTGTTTCCGGCATGGTCATCCGATCGACAGTGGATGGCCTACACCTCCTACAGCCAGGGCCGTCCCGATCTCTTTATCAAAAACCTCACGCAACCTCAGGGTTATGTGGTGGCCAAAAAAGGGATCAACGTCAAACCGGCATGGGTTCCCGGCCGATTTGAACTGGCTGCAACCTTAAGCTTTTCGGGAGACCAGGAAATTTATCTATTGACCGGAACTGGGAAAATTATTAAAAGGTTGACCCATACAAGGGGAATTGACATCCATCCGTCGTGGTCACCCGATGGCCAAAAAATGGCATTCGTGTCCAAACGGGCGGGTACCCCCCAGATCTTTATCATGGATGTGGATCGTGGTCAGGTGCAGCGTCTGACCTATGATGGCCGCTACAATACCCAACCGGCTTGGTCGCCCAGAGGGGATAAGATCGCGTTCAGCGCGATGGCAGACGGCCGGTTAAACATCTGGGTCATTGGGGTTGACGGCCAGGGGGCGATGCAGTTGACGCGCGATGCTGGAGACAATGAAGGGCCCACTTGGTCACCCGATGGCAGCCTGATTGCCTTCAGTTCCACCCGCGAAGGCCCTTCCCGAATTTATGTCATGACAGCATTTGGTACGGATCAGCGACGATTGCTGGTTCTTCCGGGGCAGCAGTCCGACCCCGAATGGTCCCCAAGCAGTTTGAAATCTAAAGCGTTATCGGGTTCTTGAAAAGGAGGAGACATGCGGAAGAAGTTGTGGATACACATAGCTTTGTTGGTGGTGATCCCAGGGCTGCTGTTTACCGCCTCTTGTGCGAAGAAACAGGTCGTTTCGGACGATTCGAGCGCCGCATCGGTGCAGCAGCAGCAAGCCGCTGTCGATGCTGGTGACACTGCTGCCAGCCAAGAGCAAATGATGAAAGAAGAGGCGGTGATGTCCGAAGCGGAGAAAGCCGCCGCCATGCAGGCGATTCAGGAAGAGGCGCAGGCCCGCGAAGCCCAGATGCAGCGCACGGCATTCCAGAGCGAGAATGTCTACTTTGCCTTCGACAGTGCCGAACTGACGCCGTTGGCTCAAGACGTCCTCGTACGCAAAGCCGAGTGGCTGCGCGACAATGCCATGACAGCGGTGATTATCGAAGGGCATTGCGACGAGCGTGGAACGGCTGAGTACAACCTCGCGCTTGGCGAGCGCCGGGCCATGGCGGCGATGAATTTTCTGGTTGATCTGGGTATTTCCGGCATGCGCCTGTCGACGATCAGCTATGGTGAAGAGCGCCCGGTGGACATGGGCGACAACGAAGAGGCATGGGCCAAAAACCGGCGTGCTGCATTCGTCATCCAGTAAGTAACCCATCCCTGCCATGCTCACTGCTGTATTGGTGGTGACGATTCCGTTGAATACCGCTTGCCCGCCTTAACCGGCGGGCAAGTTTTTTTCATCAGATGGATCTTCCGGGGGTATTGACCATGAAAGTCTTCCGATTTGCCGCTGCTGCATGCTTGCTTGCTGCGGTTGCCGTGGGATGCGCATCCCAGGGAGATGTGACCACACTGGACAGCCGTGTCCAGGTCGTGGCGCAGAAAACCCAGCAAACCACGCGCAACATCGCGTCACGGATTGACGCGCTGGAAAAAAACATGGTGACGCGGGAACAGGAAATCAGACAGCAAGCAGCCCGGCTGCGGGCGTCCCAGGAGCAATTTGCCGAGGATCTTACACGGCTTCGAGGGAGTCTCGATGAGATGGAACACCGCTTCAATGAAAAATTGAGCGCTCTCGAAAGTGCCGAGCGGGCCGGACAAAGCCTGGATGCTGGTCAGGACGAGGCGCTGGCGGCGTTGCGGGCCCAGACCCTTCGTATCGAAGAGTATCTCAATTTGAGCGCCGAGGAAGCGGCCGACGGTCCGGACATCCCCCCGGTGGCGGAGATGGAAGAAAAAGAGCAAAAGACCGCCCTGTCAGCCAATGATATGTATGCGCTGGCCAAGCAGGCTTATGACAACAACAGCCTCGGGACCGCTCGACAGGGGTTCGAAGCGTTGATTAAGGCCTATCCGGACGCCCCCCAGGCCGACAACGCACAGTTCTGGGTCGGAGAGACCTATTACCGGGAGAAGTGGTTTGAAAAGGCTATTCTTGAATACCATAAGGTCATCAAGAATTACCCCAAGGGGAACAAGGTGCCGGCGGCGCTGTTGAAACAGGGCTTTGCCTTCAGCCAGTTAAAAGACAATACCAATGCCCGACTCGTGCTCAGCGAACTGGTAAAAAAATATCCGGGTTCCAACGAAGCCGCCATCGCCAAAAAAAAGTTGGATCGATTGCAATAACCCCCAACGGCGGGATCACCCGGCAGGCCCGCCGTTTGAGGAATCACACAACCGACCGCCGCGTTTGACACAGACGGTTATCGAGGTCAACCGTGCGTCATTCCAACCAAGAAGCCGCCGAGGCGGATGCATGAAGGTGCTGGGTATCGATCCCGGGCTGGCTGCCACGGGCGTGGGACTGGTGTGGGGCACAGGGATGCGCCCCCAGGGCTACTCTTACGGATGCATACAGACGCGCAGCAATACGGAAACCGGGGACCGTCTGGAGCGGATTTACCGTCGACTTTGCACTCTCATCGACACCGAACGGCCGGATCTGATCGTGATCGAAGATATTTTCTCTCTGAATGTCTATCCGCACTCCGGTATCACACTGGGCAAGGTGAGCGGTGTGATTCTTTTGGCGGGTCGGCAGTCGAGGGTGCCTACGGTCGAGGTGCCTGTGCGGGAGGCCAAACAGGTACTTACCGGCAACGGCAATGCCGGCAAAAGGCAGCTTGAACTCAGTGTGCGCCGGCTCATCGGTGCCACCGAGCCGGTGCGCCCCACGCATGCGGCCGATGCGTTGGGGTTGGCGCTCATCGGACTTTACCGGAAACATCCCGATGACATGGGCCGGGTGTTGCGTGGGGGCTCAAAACGGTGATTGCCTATCTTGAAGGCACCATTCTCAGCCTGGAAGATGACCGCCTGGTATTGCTCTCCAATCAGGTGGGCTATGAGGTGATGCTGCCCGCGTCGGACTGCGCTGCATTGGCTGCGAAATCCGTCGGCGATCCGATTGCACTCCACATTTTCTATCACCAGACCGAGCGGCAACCCAAGCCGGTGCTCATCGGTTTTCGCGATGCCGCCGACAAGGCTTTTTTCCAGCTGTTCATCACCGTCGAGGCCATCGGTCCCATGAAAGCGGTCAAAGCGATGACGCGGCCCATCGCCGAGGTGGCGACGGCTATTGAAAACAAGGACGTTGGTACGCTTTCCACATTGAACGGCATCGGCAAGCGTACCGCACAAAAGATCGTTGCGACATTGGAGGGCAAGGTCACGCATTTTGCCGCCTTGCCGGAGGCCGGCCCTGATGCCGCCGGATTGTCTGCCGCGGCACGGCAACAGGTACACCGGGTGCTGGTGGAGCAGTTGGGGCATCGCCCCGGCGAGGCGCGCCAACTGGTGGCCGATGCATTGAAGCGCCAACCTGACATCGCAACGGCGGAACAGCTGTTTGACGCCATCTATCTGCATAAGAAGACACAATGACAGACGACATCCTCACGCATCGGGGCTCGTCACCCGGCATCATCTCCGGCCACGCAACTGCCGAAGACGAAGTATCGGAGCTGCTTTCGCTGCGTCCCCAGTTGCTTGCGGATTATATCGGCCAGCCGGATGTTTCCGAGACGTTGAAGATTGCCATCGATGCCGCCAGCATTCGCGGCGAACCGCTGGACCACATCCTGTTTCACGGGCCGCCGGGGCTGGGAAAAACCACCCTGTCTCATATCATCGCCAATGAGATGGGCAGCCATCTGACGGTTTCTTCAGGACCGGCGCTGGAAAAGGGTGGAGACCTGTTGGGGATTCTGACCCATCTCGAAGAGGGTGATATCCTGTTTGTCGATGAGATCCACCGAACGCCCAAAGCCGTCGAGGAGTTCCTGTATCCGGCCATGGAAGATTTTGCGGTGGATTTTGTCTTCGATAAGGGCATCAATGCCCGGAGCCATCGGTTTCGCTTAAAACGGTTCACCCTGGTCGGCGCCACCACCCGTGTCGGACTGTTGTCCGCGCCGCTGCGGGATCGCTTCGGCATCTTCAGAACGCTCGATTTTTATCGACTCGAAGATTTGATCCACATCACCCTTCGATCTGCCGGCCTACTGGACATTCCCATCGACGCCGGCGGCGCCGAGGAACTGGCCAAACGTTCTCGGGGGACGCCGCGGATTGTCAACCGACTGCTCAAACGGGTTCGGGATTTTGCCCAGGTGCGCGCCGACGGCAAGGTCACGCAGCCGGTCGTGGTAGAGGCCCTTGCCTTAGAGGGCGTCGACGAATGCGGGTTGACCCCGCTGGACCGGCGGTATCTCAGCACCATCATCGAATATTACCACGGCGGGCCGGTGGGCATCGAAGCCATTGCGGCGACCCTTCAGGAAGAAACCGACACGCTGGTCGATGTGGTGGAACCGTACTTGCTGAAAACCGGCCTGATGGTTCGCACCTCTCAAGGACGGAAGGCCACCGAGAGCGCCTACCGTCACCTCGGCTTCAGTGTCCAGCGGCGGATATTTTAAAACGACCATGTCTAAACGCCACGATTCATTCCCATGCCGATCCGGCCTTGCTGCACGCACGCCGGCGGTATCTGCTGTTGTACACGTATTTTTCTTTATTTGCTTGGCGACGGCAACCTGCCCCGGCGCGGTGGGGTCGTCGATGGTGCCGGACATGCTCATCGCCATGCCGTTTTCCGAAGGCGATCCGGCCCATGCCGTCATTGTGGAAAAATCCAGGCAGACCCTGTCGGTCTACCGTTATGACGGGGCATTCTCGAAGATCGCCGATTATCCATGCTCCACGGGAAAGGCCGTGGGCGACAAATGGGTCTCGGGAGATATGAAAACCCCAGAGGGCGTCTATTTTTTCACGGATCACCACAAGGACAGGGATTTGGCGCCGGTTTACGGATCCCGTGCGTTCCCCATGAACTATCCGAACGTGGTGGATCGCGCGCAGGGCAAAGATGGTTTTGCCATCTGGCTGCACGGCACGGATCGGCCTTTGGTGCCATACGATTCAAACGGCTGCGTTGCCATGCGAAATGCGGATATCGATGCGCTGGCCGACCTCATCGATCTGGAAGAGACCCCCATTTTGGTAACCGACATCGTGCGCTACGCGGATGTCGGCGCCATGGCGCAGGAGCGCGCGCGGCTCACCGATTTCACGGAAGCCTGGCGCCAGCGGATCAGCTTTGGTACCTATCACCAGTATCTGGAATTGTATCATCCGGATTATCTTCCCCCCCTGGACTGGTGGGGGGATTGGCAGACGTTTCGACGCGATTCAGCCGATGGCCTCGGCGCCATCGGCGTCAGCCTGGAAGGCTTATCTTTTTATCGGTTCCAAGAGACCTATGTGGTTGCCTTTGGGCAGCGGCTGACCATCGGATCGCATCAATTGCCGGCGGGTCGTCGAACGTTGTTCATCCGCGAAGACAACGGATCTTTGCGCATTATTGGGGATGACCACCACCGTATCGGCATTGCGCTCAAAGAGACGCAGGCGCCGCTGCTGGCTGCAGTCACCCAATTCCGGCGGTCAGAGCGTGCCGAGACCCGTGTCGCATTATTCGTCGATCGGTGGCTGGCGGCTTGGTCATCCAAGGATATCGAGGCCTACAGGGCATGCTATGCCGACACCTTTTCCTCAAAGAATATGAGCAAAAACCAGTGGGTGAAGTACAAGGCGTCGCTCAACCGGAAGTACGCCCGCATTGCGGTCTCAGCGCGTGACCTGTCATACCGTGTGACCGGAGACGCAGCCAAGGTTACCTTTACACAGCAATACGCTTCCGATCGATATCGCTCCGAGGGGCAAAAGACCCTTCACCTCCGCCGGGAAAACGGTCAATGGAAGATATACCGAGAGATATTCAGCGGGACGTAGCCCGTATCCAGAAGACTCCCATGCCGAAACGTCGGCGGCAATGGACGCTGATGTTCGTCGGTGCAACCGGGGAGGTGGTCACGTTTCGCCGGTACAAAGTGTGGCTGTTCTTTTACATGACCCTATTGGCCGGAGCGGCTGCCGCTGCCGGAACATTCTGGTTTCTGTCCCGAGATTCATTAGCGGAAAACCGGCGCTTGCGGCGTGAATTGGCGACGCTGGAAAAACAGTTGACGGCAGTAAAGACCGAAAAAGAACTCATGATGGCCCGCATGGTGGTGACCGCCGCCATTCACCGTGATGCCGGCACCGAACCCTCAGCGCCGACAGCATCACCCGCCCTAAGAGCCCCGGCGGCGAGGAGCGAACCGGTCCCGCCCCCCGCTCCAGCGGCGCCAGCCGCCGCTGCAGATTCACCGCCCCAGGAGAAGCTCCAGGCATCCATGGACCCGCCGGACACCGAAGCGGCGACAACCGAAGCCGTCAAAGCGCCGCCGGTTGATGTGGAGAACTTGAAAGTCACCATCGACCGCAGCGACCGGACCATTCATGCCCGGTTCACTCTGAAGAAGGTGAATGTCGATGGTGAATCGACTACAGGCAGAACCTTTGTCATTTTGCGTGGGGAGTCGGCCGCCGGCCACCAGTGGCTGGTCATGCCATCCGTCTCGCTGGAAAACGGCCGGCCCGGCAGGGTTCGCAGCGGGCGGTTTTTTTCCATCGCCCGGTTCAATATTGTCCAATTCAACACCGCGCTGAACATGCAAAGCGATACGATCAGCAGGGCATCGGTGCTGGTGTATTCTCTCAAGGGCGAACTGCTGCTGGAAAAGCATTTTGACATTCAATTGAAACTGGATCCCGCTTAACCGCCGGTCTGTGGTTGCCTGACCCGTTAACGGTCGCGATCGGTTGTGTCCTCGCAAAAGGAATTGCCTCGTGAGTCAGAGAATAGAACCCGACGTTTCCATCATCGATTCTCAGTTGCATGTCGACGGGAACCTGGACACCCGGGGGCGTCTGGTGGTCAAAGGTGAAGTGCGGGGTACGGTAACCGCAGAGACCCTGATCATTGCTCGGGAGGGACGGGTCTTCGCCGACGTGAAGGCGGCTCACATGACCATCGGCGGGTATTTTGAAGGGCAGTTGACGGTTACCCAACTACTCATCGTGCTGTCGACGGGCAATTGTTCGGGGGCGGTCATGTGCAATAAATTCATGGTTGAAGCGGGTGGGGTGCTGAATGCAGACATCTCCAACCTATAATAGCGTTCATCCATAAACCCCAGCGTTGCAAAAGCCGGAGGGCTTCCCCTTTCATATCAAGGTAGATGGCGCATGAGTCTTCCCACGGATGGGCACTGCGATGGGTCGCCACAGAACCTCAGCCAGTCGCTTCCGCTGCCGTGGTGTGCCTGCCGCAGTGCTCAACGGCGGCCACTATGGGGAAATGGTCTGAAGGGTAGATGCCTTCGACGGCTTGGGTGACGGCCCTGGCGGAAATCACACGCAGGCCTCTGTCGACGAGCATCCAATCGATGTGTTTTCCCGATGTCCTGCCGCTGAATCCATGGAACGAGCCGGGCGGTTTTGCGCCGAATACAGATCGCAGCCGCCGCCCCGGCATCCAATGGCCGCCGGTCAGCAGCCGGTGGCACGCGCCGCCGGGAACGGCGTTGAAATCGCCGACGAGGAGGCAAGGCGTCGCGATCGGGTAACGCTCCAGGCGGCGGGCGATGATGCGTGCGTTCTCTTTCTGGGTTTCGGGAGCAAAGTCAAAATGTGAGTTAATGCAAATGATGTCGCCGCCGTCATGGGAAAAATGCCCGATGGTGCATTGGCGAGGCCATTTGCTGGTGCGCTGTCTGCTGGGGATTTCCGGCGTTGGGCTGAGATATATCCGTTCCCCGTTTACCAGGCGCCATGATTCCGGCGCATAAATAGGATTATGCTGCCAGAATTTCGGTGCAGGATCCCGGACGCCGATGGGGCGATGACCGGGGAGCCACGCGCTCAGGTCTGCCAACTGGAAATCGTTGGCTTCCTGAAAACAGTATAGATCCGCCGGAAAGGCGGCAAACAGGAGCGGAAACGCTTTTGCCCGGTGCGGCCACGCGTTGGGGCCGTCGTTGGCAAGCCCAAACCGCAAATTCAGGGTCATGACTCGAATCATAACATCCGGTTGCGGCGCATCGGCGCGAAGCCCTGCCAAGGGAAGAATTGGAGCATTCTGTATAACCGCCACACGCAATGATCAACGCGCATTGATCATGCCGGCACCATCAGCACCGGCACCGATGTGCACTTCAGCACCCGCTCTGCCACGCTGCCGAAGTCAAAGTGGCTCTCGCTGCCGCGGTTGGCCATGATCACAATGTCAATCTTTTCCTTCTGAACAAGGGTTAAAATCTCTTTGGAAGGGTCGCCCACAGCGGTGTGGCGAAAAAACAACGGGCAGGCATTGAGAAATTTTTCGCAGACGTCGTCCAACCGCCGATTGGCCATTTCCTGCTCCATCTCCTGCATTTTATTCACTTCTTCAGGATCGTAGTCGCCGTAGCGGGCGCCGAAGGCCGGGTAATCCTTCATCACGTAGAGAATATGGATTTCAGCGCCGTATTTCTCGGCCACCGAGGTCACGCAGGGCAGCGCGGCGGCAGCATTCTCAGAAAAATCCGTTGGGTACAGGATTCGCTCGATCTTCATGGTATGCCTCCAGATGGTTAAAGGTCAGGGCCCAGAGGGCGCTTCGATCATCGATATCGTCATCGAACGGCGGCACTATATCACACCATGTATGAATGTCATCCCCCAACGGCGACAGGGGGGCGTTTTTTTTATCCATACCGCCGATTTTCACGTCTTTGTTTATCCCAACGTTTTCTGTGGAAGCGTCGATGGTAGCATTGTGTTGGCTGTGCTCATGACGCTTTGCAGCACCCTGCGCTAAGGGCTCGCGTCATCGGGTGCCTTTAAGTAGATCGAGTATCACTGCCAATCGACGCTGCTTTTGTTGTCGCGCACGCGGCCCACCGGCGCTTTCCAAGTGCCCTATATTGACCAATGCGCGGTGATCAACTACCATGTGGCACGAAAACCGATCTCCAGGGGGGGGAGGATAATGGTCGCCAACAGAGTTGTGGATACCCATTATGTCAAAACACGGTTGATGGCGTTGATCGACAACCTTTCCGATGACAGCCTGCTCGAGTTGCTCAGTGCGGCGGAAGCACTGCCATTGAAAGGCAACCGCAAAGATCTCAGAAAAATCTGCCTCATTCGGCTTGGTCTGCTCACTCAGGACACCCGTTTTCAGGGCACCGCCCATGACATCAGCTACAGCGGTATTTTCGTGGAAACCGGAGATCCGGTGCGCCTGGGCGTAGAGATTTCACTGCTGTTCTCGGCGGCTGGAGTGAACGACGCCGTCGAGATCAATGGGGAAATCAAGCGAATTTGTCCGGGCGGGATCGGCGTCCAGTTCAAAAATCTGACGTCTGAGCAGGAGGGCTTGATCCGCCAGTTGGTGGATTCCATTTGAGCACGCCGCGGTCAACCGTCAGCGGCAGTGACAAGAACATGGGAAGTCAACTGTGAACTTAGCGTGCAGCCACCACGAACCCGTGAACTCCGGCAAGGAGCGTCTGTATCTCGACTTCTTCGATCTGCGGGAGGCTCCCTTTTCCATTACCCCGGATCCGGAGTTTCTCTATTTTTCAACGACTCACCAGAGCGTTTTCGACAAAGCGCTTTACGGCATCAACAACCGCAGCGGTTTCATTCTTCTCACCGGAGAAGTCGGATCGGGGAAGACAACGTTGTGCCGCTCCATCCTGGACCGCCTTGATGGCCAGGCGGATATGGTCTACATCATCAACCCCACCCTGTCCGGAACTGAACTCCTCAGGGGGATACTCGATGATCTTGGGATCGATATCCCGAAAGATGCTACCAAGAAGGACCTCTTCGACCATCTGAATCGTTTTGCCATGGCAGCGGCGCAGACACGACCCGTGGTCATCATTATCGATGATGCCCAGACCATGTCCATTGACGCCCTGGAGGACCTGCGCCTCCTATCCAATCTGGAAACCGACAAGGAAAAACTGCTTCAAATGGTGCTGGTGGGTCAACCGGAGCTTCTCGATCTGCTCTCGCGGCCAGAGATCCGGCAACTGCGCCAACGCGTCGTCATCAACTGCCGCCTCGACCTGCTCGTGAGTGATGAGGTCGAAGGATATATCGACCGGCGTCTGTTTGTCGCCGGAAACAAAGGCCACGTCCGATTCACCCGTCGCGCCAAGCAACAGGTCGCCGAATCGGCGGGGGGGATACCACGTCTCATCAATACCCTGTGCGACTACGCATTGACCGCCGCCTATATCGACAACAGCTTCACGATTCGCCACCAGCACGTGAAGCGCGCTGAGACCGAGATCGGCAGGTTGGATGTTCGGGCGGCCGGTGAAAGGCCTGTATCTCCAGCGGCATCCGGTCCATGGCGCTCCGCGCCGCTGACGGTGGTGGCCGCCATCGCCCTGCTGCTGATCGGGGCTCTGACGGCGACGCTGATCGTCACCTCCCCCCCCGACACAGCACCCCGGTCGGCTGCGCCGGTCGCCGACGCTTCATCATTGCCGCTGCCGCCGAAAGCCTCAAATGCGGACGACGCCCCGGCGGCCTCGATGCCCCCGGCGCGGTCAACGCTTGCCGCGGCTTCGGCACCCGCCCAGGATGTCGCCCGTCGCGAAACAGCGTTGATGGCCACGATGGCTGAGGACCATTTGAAGTCACCGGTGCCGACCGGGGCCGCAGTGGTGTTGACCCCGGCAACGGCGCCCAGCGCGCTCGAAGAGGAGAAAACGGCGCCCGCGGCCCGTCCGGTTGGTGATGTCGATGCACGGCCGGCTGCCTTTGTACTCCAGTTCGGATCCTATCGCACCCTGGGGCGCACCCAACGCGCCGCAGCGCAATACCTGAAGGCCGGCATCGAAGCGCACTGGAACAGTGTCGACTTGGGTGACCAAGGGGTCTGGTTTCGGCTGTTCACCGGCCGCTTTGAATCCAAGTCGGCAGCCTTGGCATTCAAAAAGGCACAAGGCCTCGACGAGGCGATGGTAGTTAGGGCGCCCTGGACGGTCCTTATTTCGGAAGGCCTTTCCACTGACGACGTCGCCGCGGTGCAAAACACTGTGGGCCGCCATCAGATCGACCTTTACACCGCGCTCGAAGATGATGGGCGGTTTCGCGTCATGTCGGGTGCTTTCGTCACCCATGAGGGTGCATGGCGCCTTGCCCGCGAGTTGGCGGTCTTGGGATATGATGCGACCGTAGTCAGACGATGACGGCTTCGGCGCAAGGGATGATTAAATTCAGGGGTGATGTGGATGAGCATGCTTAACGAGGCCTTGAGAAAAAAAGCCCGAGAAGACGCCTCTACGGATGCTCCCATGCTTTCGGGGGACCGATCTCCGTCCGCTTCCGGCGAAAGGCTTAAACCGCTTTTCAAAGGGGTTCTTATCGTGGCCGTGATCACTTTGGGCGGCCTATACGTCCTTGACCGGCTTTATCTCACCCCGCCGGTGTCGACGCTTGCCCCCGTGGCACAACCATCTGCTGCGCCGCCCACGACCACGGATGCGCCGTCGATGCCATCTCAGGATGCCACGGAAGAAGCGGCCCCATTACCCCCGCCGCCCGTCGTGGCGGCGCTGACCGCTGAAAACAGCCTTGCACCGGTTGAAACGTCCGCCTCCGTTTCGAACCGCCCGCCGCCGATGCCAAAACCCGTTGCGACGCCGCCGGCAACAACGCCTCGGAAAACCCCTGTGATCGGCAACCCTCCCCAGCGCCGCTTGACGACCCCTGCGGATTTGCGCACGGCCGAAACCTTTTACGCCAAGGGGCTTTCCTACCACCGCACCGGTCGTTATAAAGACGCCATCCGCATGTATCAAGACGTCCTCGCCAAAGCGCCGCAGCACACCGATGCCATGGTGAATTTGGCGGCCGTCTACATAGTCGATTCAGAATTTAACAAAGCCATGGGCATTCTAGATGATCTGGCAAAACTGGCAACAGACGACTATCGGGTGCCGCTCAACCGTGGCATCGCCGCGATCGGCCTGGGTCGAAACGAACGCGCCCTGGAAGAAATAGACGCGGCTGGGGCGGCTGGAGGCGCGCCGCCATTTGACATCCATTTCCACCGCGGCGTCGCCTTGAGCCAGCTTGGGCGCTTTGAGGAGGCCATCGAAGACTATCGAAAAGCTGAAGCACTGAACTTCGATGATGCACGCCTGATCTTCAACATGGCCCTGGCCTATGACAAATTGCAGGCGTTTTCCGCAGCGGTGCGTTACTATACCCTGTTTTTGGATCACGAGGGTGCGTCTGCTGAAGACAAGACGCATGTCCAATCACGCATTGAGGCGCTGAGCGCCTTCCTGGCCAGCCAGCAACCATAGCGGGCCGGCACAATTGACGAGGATCTCTGATGAAGCAACGAATCGGCGACTTATTGGTCGACATGGGGTTTATCGACGGCGATCAGCTCAACATGGCACTGATGGAATCCAAGAAAACCGGGACCCTGCTTGGAGAAGTCTTATTACGGCTGGACTGGATTACCGACGAACAACTGCAGATGTGCCTTGCCGTTCAAAGCGGCGCCAAGATTCTGGACACAAAAACCACCACGGTGGACCTTGGTGTCATCGACAACGTCCCCTTGAGCTTTGTCACCAGCCACGGTGTGTTCCCATTCGAGATGACCGGCGGCATCATCAAAATGGCCACGACCAACCCCTTCGATGTCATTTCCAGGGACGAACTGTCACGATTGACCGGTTTTACGGTGGAAACCTACATCGCCCCCAGGGAATGGATCAGCAATGCCATCGAACGCTATTACAAGCTTGCCAAATCCATCGATGAAAATATCGAGCGGATCGTCTCGGCGGGACTGACGGGCGAAGCCTCCGAAGAGGATGAAATCATCAAGTTGGCGGACCTCCTCATCGAGAAGGGCAACGTTCTTGGGTCCAGCGATATTCACATCGTGGCCGATGTCAATCTCACGCGGGTCTATTACCGGATTGACGGTGTGCTGAATCAGACCTACCTGTTTCCCAAGTCTTTCCACCAAAGCCTGACCACCCGGTTCAAAGTCATGGGAGACATGGATATCTCCAACCCGAATATCCCTCACGACGGAAGGATCAAATTCCTCGGGAGTTTCGGCGAACTCAACCTGCGGGTCTCCAGTTTCCCCACCCAACTGGGGGAGACGCTGGTCATGCGGCTGCTAGTATACCAGGAGGTTGTGGGCGATCTCAAACGGCTCGGGTTCGAACCGGAAGACCTGGAGACGTTCGTGCGGGTCATCCGGCGCCCCTATGGGCTGATCCTTACGACAGGCCCCACCGGGTCCGGTAAGACCACCTCGCTGTATTCGGCGCTCATGACCATCAACAGCCCCCACATCAATGTCATGACCATTGAGGACCCCATTGAATATGTGATCCCCACCATTCGGCAGACCGCCATCAACCCGAAGGCGGGCCTGACATTTTCCAACGCCCTGCGGGCGGCGATGCGCCAGGACCCGGACGTCATCCTCGTTGGCGAGATCAGAGACCAGGAAACCGCGGAACTGGCCATGCGGGCCTCCATTACCGGACATCTGGTCCTCTCGACGCTTCACACCAACGATGCGGCCGCGGCTATTAACCGGCTGCTGGATCTTGGCGTCAATGCCAGCATGCTCGCCGCTGCCCTCGTGCTGGTCGTGGCCCAGCGGCTCATTCGGAAAATCTGCCCCCACTGTACGACGATGATACCGATCACCGACGACGAAAAAGCGGTGTTTGATCGAAACGGCGTCGCGTTCCCGCCAACACTGCCGCATCCCACGGGCTGTGAACACTGCAACAAGACAGGCTATTCGGGGCGTGCCGGCATCTACGAAGTGATCAAAATCGACAAGGCGATGGAGGAACTCATCTTCTCAGGGGCTCTGCACAGGACCATCGAAGCGGCGGCGGTCGCCTCGGGCACCAGCCTGCTTCTCACGCAAGCACTGAAAAAGGCATGCCTGTCACAGACATCCATGGAAGAAGTCCTACGGGTGGTGGCCATCGATGCCTAAGTACCAGTACAAAGCCATCGACGCCGCCGGAAAAATCCGTCGGGGATCCGTCGTCACCCTCACCGCAGCGGATGTGGAAAGCACGCTGGCCGATAAGCAACTGACAATGATCTGGAGTAAGCCCGTTAAGGAAGGGGTTCGCAGCCGGATCGAATCTGCCGGTCGAATCAAACCGAGGCTGCTCATCGAATTCTATTACCGCCTTTCCCAAACGCTGGAGATGGGATTGCCGCTGATCGCCGCGCTGGAGGAAAACGCCAAGATACTCCCCTCCAAATACTTCAGCCGGGTCATCACCGAAGTCAAGATCGCCATCGAAGGCGGTCGAACACTTCACGAATCCATGCGCCGTTATCCCAAAGTTTTTGATAAATTGGAACTTTCCATCATACGCATGGGGGAGCAGACGGGCGTATTGCCAAAGTCGATGAAAGACCTGGCCGATTTTCTCGAATGGAAAGAGGACATCCGGTCCACGGTCAAGCGGGCGACCATCTACCCCAGTTTCGTGATGCTCGTCATCGTTGCGGTGATCGGTGTGTGGGTGGGGTATGTGCTGCCGCAGATGGCGGTGTTGCTGACCGAAATGGGCGTAGCGCTGCCGGGTGTGACCCTGGCCGTACTATCGACCAGCAGGTTTGCTCAGCAGTATTGGCCGGTCATGCTCACTGCGGTTATTCTGGCGGGGGGCGCTCTCTATTTATTTCAGAAGACGGCGCGGGGGGGGATCCTGGTGCACCGGCTGTTTCTCAAAATCCCCATCATCGGGGACGTTGCCCGGAACATCGCCATTGCCCGGCTTAGCCACAATTTTGCTACCATGTACGAATCCGGCATCACCATTCATGCCATTTTCGACATCCTTTCGGACAATGTGCTGGGCAACCGGTTTCTGGAGGTACAGGTGGAAAAGGCCTACCAGCAAATCGAGCGCGGACAGTCTATCGCCGCCGGTTTCGAGTCGGCGAAGACGTTTCCGCCCCTGTTGCTGGGGGCCATTCGAAATGGCGAGAAGACGGGCACATTGGACGCCTCGTTCCATCGCCTGGGAGACTACTACGACGGAGAAGTCAAGCGCACCGTCCAGGCGCTGGTCAATGCCATGGAACCATTGACGACGCTGATGCTGGGCGGAGTGTTCGCACTCATCGTGCTCTCCATCATGCTGCCCCTGTACGATGTGATCAGTGAGTTCAAATAAAAACGGCCACCCCGAGATGGCGTCTCGAGGCGGCCGTTTTCAATAGGTCTGGCGGATTTCGTCGGCGGTAAGCGCCTGGTCGAACACATTGACGTCGTCGATGAGCCCTTCAAAGAAGTTGCTGCTGCCCTCAGCGTCTCCCCCGATGGTCACATCGATATTGTTCATGTCCGGCAAGATGATGCTCACGGCAGTCTCGTCGACAATGCCGTCGTAGTAGATCTGGATTGCTCCGGCGGTCTGATTGTAGACGAAGGCGACATGGTGCCAGGCGTCCAGGGGCATGTCGATGGATTTTCGCGTGACGTCCGGCGTCGTGCCGTCACCAATGCCGCCGTAGGGGCGGCCGTTGTCTACGCCGAGGAAGTAGAAATAGTTGCCGGAACGGCGTGAAAGCACCTTGGCATACGTGCCGCGGACGCTTTCCTTGATCCAGGCCATCACAGTGAGCTGGCCGGTGATCTGGAAATCCGCATGGTCAGTGATGCGCACATGGTCATTGCCGTCGAAGGCCATGGCGGCGTTGTTGGTGCCAAACCGGTCTTGGGTGAACGTCGCGCTGTTTATAACCCCGTCATGGCCGTTTCCACTGCTGTCCGTGGCATCCCCGGAAAAGGTGTAAAGGGCCGCACTGGGTTCAATGCGCGTGCCGCGAACGATTTCCCTGATGTCGGCGGCGCTGAGGGCACGCGGATAGACCGCCACGTCGTCGACGGCGCCGGTGAAAAAGGCGGCCGTCCCTGCGGAATCAGCGCCGATGGAAACATCGACGCCCGGCTGGGCGGGAAGCACCAGGGCCGTTGCCGTTTCCCGCTCAGTGCCGTCGAAGTGGATGAACATGGTGTCCTCGACGTCGTTGTAGACAAAGGCCAGGTGATTCCATGCCTGCAGTGACATGAGCAGGGATTTGCCGGTAACCTCAAAGGCGGTGCCGTCTCCCACGCCGCCGTAGGGGCGGCCATTGTCGACGCCCAAAAAATAAAAATAGTTGCCGGAGCGACGGGACAACACCTTGGCAAAGGTTCGGTCGGCCGCGGCCTTGGCCCAGGCGGCCACGGTCAACTCCCCGGTGATGCGAAAGTCGTCGTCGTGGGCAACCCGCACCGTGTCACCGTCCCCGTCAAAGCTCAACGCTGCGCCGGACCCGTCCGGGGTATCGCTGGACCAGGCCGTATCACCCACCAGAGTGCCGTCGTGTCCCCCAGCGCCGTCGCCGGCCGTGTTCCCGACACCCTCGTCAAAATCCCACTTGGAAACGGGCGCCGGCCCGCCGCCACAGGATTGCACCGCGATGAGAAAAGTGCCTTCCACGCAGTTGTCTACGGCGGTAAAGGGGTTGTTATCGTTGTTGTCTCTGGCCAATACGGTCACCGATGCGGTGCCGGGAGTAATCGGCGCGCCGGAGATCTGAAGGCTTGTGGCCTGGGACCATTGGGAAGACGCTTCTGAGCCCAGGCTGTTGCAGGTCGAGGTGTCCGGGCACGACGGGGTCGCCGGCGTCGGTGTAAGGCCCGCAGGGAGTCCGCCTTTGACGCACCATTTGTAATCGCCGCCGGATGCAAACGGTGCACCGCCTTCGGCGTGGATGGCGGCGGTATATGCCGCACCGGTGCAGGCCGCGGGCAACTCCTGGTTAATGAGCCGCAGGCGGCCGGCCGTGCCGCCGTAGCAACCGGCCCTGGCTTTCAGATCGGCGAGGGTGACGTGGCGGACGACGTCTTCAGCGGCGGCGGAAATGGCGCCGCTGAATGCACCGCCGGTATTGGGCGTTGAGCCCACCGTATAGTCGTCGCCGCCGCTGATGATGACAAAGGCGACGTCCGGTGTCCCGCCGAGGGACACGACGGTGGTCTGGCGGCCGCAGATGCCTCCCGTTGCTGCCGCGGTCAGAGCTGTGTCGTAGGCATAGACCAATGGTTTGCGCCATGGGTCGTCGGTATTGCGGACCACCGATGGAAACAGCACGATGTCGGGCAGTCTGCCGTGGGTCGCCGACCAACTGATGACCGCGTCGGCAGCGGCGGATAGGGTCTTTGTCGCGGCGTTGTATTTGGCCTGTTTCAACCGGGGGGCGATGAGGGCGGTTCCCGCACCGATCAGCGCGCCGACGATGAGAAGGGTCAATATCAGCGGCATGAGGGCAAAGCCGTCGGCGGATAATCGTCGGCGGGCGGAGCGCGTCGGGCGGCAACCCTGCCAGGGGCTATGGATTGATGGTGATGACAAAGCTTTTTTCGGCGCAGTTGTCCATGGCCGTCCCCGTATTGCCGTCGTTGTTGTCCCGGGATAGTACGGTGAAGTAATAGGTGCCGGCGGTGGTAGGGGTGCCGCTGAGTTGAAGGTCATTGGCCTGTGACCACTGGGCGGCGGCTTCCGACCCCAATGCGGCGCAGTCGGTGCTCAAAAGGCAGTCCGGGGTCGCCGGCGTGGTGCTCACGCCGGGCGGCAGCGTGCCCTTAACGCACCATTTGTAAGCACCGCCCGCGGTAAACGGTACCCCCCGGTCGGCATAAAACCGGATATCGTAGGCGCTGCCGGCCTTTCCGAAGGGTACCTCGTTGTTGATGATGGCCATCTGGGGGCCCTGACAGCCGATCTTGCTTCGTAGTTCATTGAGGGTGACCCACTCGACGATGTCCTCGTATTCCTCAACCCGAGCCATATCGCCGTTATAGGCGTCGGCGCTGACGCCGACATTGTAGACATTGATGGTTGCCGGGGCCGTCACGGCCTGGCTACCGGCGGTTTGATTGTTGACGTTGGCGCCGCCGCTGACGATCAAGAACGCCACGTTGGGTACATCGGAAAAGGTGGTGCAGGCGCCGTCCGCGCAGCGGCGCACGGTGATGGCGGTCGTTCTGCGTCCGCAGATGTTGCTGCCGAGGGTGTTGATATCGAGGTTGCTGTCATAGACGTAGGCGATGGGCTTTTTCCAGGAATCCACCTGGCGCTTGATGGTGGCGGGAAAAAGGGCCGCGTCGGGGAGGCGACTGTTGTTTGCTGTGGCGTAGCCGACGATCGCCGCCACTGCCGCGTTAATGGCGTCCTGGGTTTCGTTACGTTTTGCCCGCTCCAGGAGCGGGCGCACCATGGAGGCGGCAAACCCGACGAGAAGACCCACGATGGTGAGTACCACCGCCATCTCAATGAGGGTAAAGCCCCGGTTGTCGTTGTGTCTCCTCATGGGCCGGTGCCTCCGGTTGTGATGCCGGTACGGTGTTGCGCTGTCGATGAACTCTTTGCGCAACGAAACGAATCCGCCGAATGGCGCACGCAGCGGCGCGCTCGGCGGATTCGATACCGGTTTTGGTCGACGGCCGGGTTAGGCAGTGTCAGGCTGCCGAATCTCCGTTAGAACCGCCAAGCCAGAATGGGAACAGTGGTGCCGGCTGTGTAGGCGGCCGTTCCCTGGATTTCGCCGGTGGTGCGAACGCCGTCATCATATTTGGAGTCGATTTCCTGACAGATTTCGCCGGGGACATTGGTAGCGATGATCCAGTTGGCCGCATTGCCGCTGCCGTTGATGTTTGCCCCGTCAAACCTCAGGTCGCCACCGAATGCGTGCTTGGGAAATGCGGTGCCGGTTCCCGGCAGGATCTCAGCAAGGCGCATATCCCGGAATTCCTCGCCGTCGGTGACATCGCCCATTTGGCCGTCGTTGTCATTGTTGTACGTGTCTCCGGTGGGGGCGTTGGGGTCGTTCTCGTCGCCGGGAAGCATGCCGAATTTGTCCTGGTAGGTGAGAATGGCGGCGCGCAGACCGTCCACATCATTGACCAACCGCTTGACCTTGGCATTTTGAATCATGGCCTTCCCTTTGATGATCCCGCCGATGAGAAGGCCGATAATGATCATGACGATGGCGATTTCCACCAGTGTGAATCCTGCCTGGGATTTCATTGCTTTTCTGATGCTGTTCATTTTTCCCTCCTGGGCTGTTTTAGATGTGTTCCAGCGATTTGAGGTGTTTCGTTGTCGATTCAATCCCTCATGCAGCGCCGGTGGCGCAATGATGGGTTTTCGTTGATTGTATAGTTAAGCATATTTTGTGCCAGGCTGATGATGGATACAAATATTCTCTTTTTTTAAAGTGAAGTGCGAAAAAGCCGATTAATTACAATTTATTGTGGGATGATCACCAAATTTTGAGGAATGTTAGATCGCAGTGTGCAGCATGCCCGGGTTGGCCATGCACGCCATCCTGACGACATTTATGTCGGCACCCCGCCTGCATTAATCATTAATGGGGGAGGCGCGATTCATTCTTTATGTAGGGTGTGATGAAGATGACCAGTTCACGGGTCTCCGTCGTATCTTCAGCGCTTTTGAAAAAATACTTAATGCCGGGAATTGTGGACAACCAGGGAAGGCCCTGGTGCTCCAGGGACCGGAGCTGACTGATCAGGCCGGCCAGTACGACGGATTGGCCCTCCTGGACCCTCACGGTGGTGGCCAGTTCCTGAAGGTCGATGATGGGGTTGGAAATGGTCTGGGTCGTGGTGGCTGACGTGGGCAGTTCCACGGCCTGCTCATCCTGAATTCGGGTGATGGTGGGGACGATATAGAGCGTTACGTTGCCGTCTTGTGAAATCTGGGGGGTAATGCCCATCTGCAATCCCAGCACCGTGCGCTTGATGGTCGTGCCAAAGGTGATGACACCGGTTTCAGGGTCGCGGTCAACGCCGTCCACATCACCGTAAGGGAACTGGAAACCGACGGTCATGACCGCCGAACGTCCGTTCATGACCGACATGTGCGGGTTGGACAAGACCGTGACATCTCCCTGGGTACGCAAAAAATCGACAACGAGGTTCAGACTGGACTGGCTGGCCTTGGCAATGCTGCCGCCGCTGTTGAATTCGATGTTCAGCAAATCAGGGTCGCCGGATGCTTTGAAGGACGTCGTAAATTTGGTCCAGTCGATCCCGTATTTGTAGGTGTCACTGAGGCGGACCTCCATGATTTTGGCTTCCAGGAACACCTGGCGGTGCAGCGACTCGGTGAGAGAGTCAAGAAATTGAACCATGGTTTCCAGCTTTCGGGGCGTATCCGCCATATAAATGACACCGGCGTTGCGGTTGATGCGAAGAATGCCCGCTTCTGATTTCAAGCCTTCAAGATCAGCTTTGATTGCGGTCCATACATCGGCGTTTTCCGCCGGACGATCGATTTTGACCTGAAATTTACCCGTGACGCCGGCGCTGGTGACCCCGGCGCTCAGCATGTCGCCGCCGACCTGGACGGAAGTTTCCCCCGCCATATCCAGGTAATCCATTTGATAGATCCGTTCGTCGAATCGTCTAATGCTGATATTGTCGCCGTCGATTTTCCACGCATAGCCAGCGCCTTTGACCACCACCATGTCCAGGGCTTCACGGAGCGTAACTTTGTTGAGCTTGACATTGATGGACCGGCTAAGGTCGACGCCGGATTCGACGGACATATTCAAATCCGTATCCAGGGTGATGGCGCTGATGACCGCGCTCAGGGGGGCGTCGGTAAACACCATGCTGTAGAGTTTGTCATCCTGAATCAGTCCGGTGGCCGCCGGGGCCAGCTTTTCGGTAAACGGTGGGGGGCCCGGTGGTTTGAGGGTTTTCTCACGCTGAATGATCTTTTCCGGGCTTTCTTTGGAGATGGCTTGGCCGGACACCGGGCGGGGCTCCGGAAGGGCGCAGCCGCTGAGTACCGCGCACAGCAGGCAGCACCACAGAGCGAAACATCGACGGGCGGTGGTTTCTTGCGGATCAGTCATGATTTCCCTTTGCATAACACGCGGGTATTAAATTTTCGCCAGTGCCCTGGCACCATGGCATTTCCCCGATATGGGCCCTCGACGGCCATTGGTTTGCTCTGACTCAAGGGCGTCAACGGCGTTGGCGCTGGCCTTTTCTGCACGGCCGCGCTAGCCGCTTCGGTCCGGCACGAAATATACCTTCGGTGCCGGGATGAACCAGTTGCGGCCATTGCGCGTCAATTCGACGCCGTCCAGCGTAATCTTTTTGATGGAAAAGCCCCGGATGCGCTCTTTTTCCACCCAGCGGCGTCCTTCCATCACGGCAGTCAATTGCCGCACTCCCTGCCGATCCATCACCTCGATAACGCCGGTGAGCACAGGGGGAATCACCGGGGCAGCCGCCTTTTTGGCAGCGCTCGCCGTCGGCGCAGGGGTTTTGACGGTCGCCCGCGATATTTTGGGGCTGTAGCGGGCAACGATTTTCTCAAGGTCTGCCGGGGCGGCGGCACGCTTTTCATGTGCGGTCATCTTGTTTTCCAGGCGCAGCCATTTTTGACTGGCCAGCCTGGCGTCTTGTGAAAGCCCGACAATGGGCGGACTGAACAGCGTCGATACCGACGCCCCGTTGTAGGCGATGACGATGAGCGCCGCCAGCATCCACCCGCCCGCAAACATGCGCATGCGTCCGCTCAAACGGATCATGCATGCCCCCTTTGATCGGCGCCGTCTGTGGCGGCGGCAGCGGCAGCGCCGGGCATTGGGCTGTGCCGCAGGGCTGCGTTCCGGTCCGCACCCGTTAGAATCCGGTATCTGAAAAACAGGTCGATCTGATACCGCGTGATCTGGTTGACGGCGTCGGTGAAGATTTTCATCTGGTTGATGGCCAGGTAGGGGAATGTCTTTTCCAGGGCTTCCAGCCATGGCAGGATGCGTTCGAACGGCCCTCTGAAATACACCCGGATGGGCACGCCCTGGCCATTGAATTCCGAGGGGCTCATTTCCAGGAGGACCTCCTCGAAGTCGTGCTGCTCGATGAGCGCCCGCAGATTGTCTTCAATGACGAGATAGCCGAGCTTCAGCGATTCGATGGGAAGAATCATACTGTCCCGCTGGGGGAGCACTTTGGAGATTTTCCCCGAATTGAATTGCCAGAAAAGATCGTCCATGCGGTGGATTTCGTTCAATTCGATGTCTTTTAAGATGGTCGATACCTGGCTGGTATTCCAGAATGACAGCGCCACGGCCACGGCCCAGACCATGGCAACGGCAGCCCAATATTTCGTCAATTTCGATTTCATGGCAATTCGAACTCAAAACTAAACGAATAGGTGGTGTCCGATGTCTTTAAGGGCTTCTGGTCCTGGTTGAAATTAATGTCCTCCAAGCTCAGTGATTGGGCCCCCTGAAAGTACATGGCCAAATTCTCCAGCAGTTTGGAAAGCGTTTCCTTCAGCGTGATCACCCGGTCGGCTTTGATGATGCCGCTGATCATCACTTTAGGGGTATTCTCCGTTTTAATGTCCAACATCGTGACCCAGGCATTGACGGGAAGGGCGCGGCCCACATCGATGATGACCCGCCGTGTGGAGGGGCGATCGGCTTCCTCCAGCAGCAGGTTGAGCACCTCGCTGTATTCCTGAATAATCTGCCGTTGGGTGTTGCCGCTCATGTTTCGCCCACGCATCATCTCTTCCCGGTTGATGTCCCTTTGCTCATAGAGGTAGACACCTTCCAGGGCCATGAGGAGTATCAGCAGGAATCCCACGGCGATGCCAAGCATCTGTACCGGTCGCCATTCCAGGAACTGACGGCGCTTGGCATGGGTCAGGTTTCTTTGGTTCGGGCCAGGGGTGAGATCTTCGGGCCCGAAAACACCCACGGGGCCAAGCGCTTCGATGCCGGCGGATGCCGACAGGGCGTCGTCGGCGCTGACCTCGCCGGCCGCGTAGGGGATGACATCGCGATTCAGTTTGGCCGATAGTTGTTCGGCGTCGCCGGGGTCGGGCGCCGCCAAGTGGATTTTTTCCAGATCGGCTTTGGTTTTCTGAGAGAAGAGATACAGCGATTGGTTGATCTCAAAAGTCAGCACGCTGAATTTGTCCGGTGCCTCCATGGCCAACGCCAGCGTCTCTCCGGACGGTTCTGGTTTGGGGGCGGCCAGCACGATCCTTCTCGAAAACAGGGATCGCCCCTGGAAGAAGAAGTATAAATAGCACTCCCTGGACAGCAGGTGAACCAGGCACCCGCTGCCGATGTCGAAATCGGAAATGCTTTTCAACAGTTTCCGCTCCCAGACCCCTGCCGGCGTCAATATCCGATCCGGCGCCAGTCTCTGCTCCGCAAGTGTTTCATATAGCTGATAGGCGCGTGGTTCCTGCAGGAACGACACGTGTACCATCCGCTCCGGAGAACCGGCGCGTGAAAACTCGAAATCGAAAAAATTGGCGATATCGGGCACCGCCGGATGCTCTGACACCAGTTTTCTCCCAATGAAGGCCTGGGCCAGGGATTTTTTCCGTGATTGAAAGGGGTAGGTTACGGTGCCCGCCCAGTAGTCGGGGAGAATCAGCAGCGAATTGGCGGCGCCGTCGAGGGCAGACGGCCTGGGTGCGTCTGGCGCGCTCTCGTCTATATAGGCATTCAACGGCGCCTCGTGAACGATGCGATGCCGTTTTTTAGAATCGAACTGGAGGAAGTAGAGGGTTTCGTTGACGACGACCGTGGTGACGGTGTTTTTGCTGAATGTGGGTATCACCATGAGGGTAATCGATGGGCCTCTGAAAAGGTAATAATTGCTAAACTATACGTAACCAAGGGCTTCGATGTCAAGGTGAATAGTGGCTTCAACTCGCTGGATTGCCAAGAAATTTTTGTCTTTTTGGTGATACTCTGAAATCCGAAAGCGCAGCGGCGAAGGCATTGCCGCCCCCTTCCTGGAGAGGGACTACGAGAGATTACACATGGCGATGGGGCTGTCGTCCCATGGTGTGGGCGTGGTGATGGGTGTGAATGTGAAGCTCCTCGTCAAGAAGGATTCGACCGGCCTCCATGGTGTAAATGTGCTGGGCGGTCTTCGATAGAAAATCGAACTCGTGTGAGATGAGGACAAAACTCAGATCGAGGGTGTTGAGGATGTCGATGAGCGCCGTTTTGGTGGCGGCATCCAGTCCTGTGGAAGGCTCGTCCAGGAGCAGGACTTCCGGTTCCATTGCCAGCACCGTTGCCAGGGACACCAACCGTTTTTCTCCCCCCGAAAGCTTGTAGGTCACCCGATCCTCGAATCCCTCGAGCCCCAGAAAGGACAGGGTGCGCCGGGCCACGGCCACTGCGTCCGCATGGTTTTTCCCAAGGTTCAGAGGGCCGAAGGCCACATCTTCCAGAACGGTAGGTGAAAACAACTGGTCGTCGGCATCCTGAAACAGCAGGCCAATGCGTCGGCGCACATCGATGAAGTCTTTTTCTTCCTTGCGCTCCTGACCAAAGATGGTGACGGTGCCGGCAGTGGGTCTAAACAGCCCCATGATGATGTGGAAGAGTGTCGTCTTGCCGCTGCCGTTGGGGGCCACAATGCCGATTCGGTCACCGGCATGGAGGTGGAAATCGAGGTCTGACAGGATGGGCGGGCCGCCGGGGTAGGCATACCGGATGCGTGACAGATCGATAATGGGGGCGCTCATGAAACGCCGTGTACCACGCGCGTCTGGCCGGGGCAACTCAATTGATCCATTCCAGGTAGGCCAGAACGCCTATGGAGACCCCCACGCCTGCGGCAAACCAGCGGTTATTTGGCGAGGACGGGTATTGCCGCAGGCTGATGAATCGGCCGCAGAATCCCCGGCAGACCATGGCGCCATGGACGCGCCGAGCGCGTTCGGACGCCCGTACGAAGATCATGCCCACCAGATAGGCATAGGTTCGGTAACTGTGCAGATTGGTGCCGGCGCGGAAGTTTCGGATCCGGATCGCCCGCATGAGGCGCTGGTACTCCTGTTCGATGACAAAGAGATAGCGGTAGGTGATGAGCATCAAGTAAACCAATTTGTCAGGCAATCGCAGGCGGCTCAATGTGTGACCCAGGGTGTCCAATGTCATGGTGGCCACCAGAGCCATGAAGATCAACAGGAGGCCGATGGTTTTGAGGCTGATCTCGGCGCACAAGGCGACTCCGGGACGACTCAAGGAAATGGGGCCGATCCTGGCCAGGGGCGGTCCTTCAAAGGACCATGGCAGCACCAGCCAGATAAGCATCAGAAACAGTCCGGGACCGATTAACCGACGGGCGACTTCCCGGGCGTCGAGATGCGCCAGCATCGTCGTTGCCAGGGCCAGCGTCAGCGCTGTCGCGAGTGTCGAAAAATGGTGGGATACGGCCACGAGGGCGGTAAAGGCCACCGCACCCAGAACACGATGGCGGGGGGCGATGCGGTGCACCCAGGAACGGCCCAAGGCGAATGGCTCCCGGATCATGAGCGCCGGTCCTTTCGGCGGTACCGGAAGTAGGCGGCCAGGCCCACCAGGCCGATGATGTAGCCGATGCCGCCGACGACATCGGTGAGCGTTGGCCGGTTGTCCTGGCTCGCGGCCACCATTCGCATCAAGGGTTGGATCTTTTTTTCCAGCTGCCGGGCGACGATGGCTTCGATTTCTTCGGCCGTGAGGTGTTGAGGTGGCGTTGGTTGGGTTGGGCTTGGCCGCGGGGGGTTCTCATTCGCCGCAGGGGCCGCCGGCGTCGAAATCGCCGGTGCCGTTTCGGTGGCACCCAGTTCGGCAGCGGACAGTCGCCAGGAATTCTGGTGACCCATGCCGGCGATGAGGACAATGTTGAGATCGGTGATGCGGGGGGGGCTGAACGAGAAGGCGCCGTCTTCATCGGTACGGCCTGTCAGCAACAGCGTGCCGCTGTCGTCGAAGACCTCCACCTTGCCGTCTTTCACCCGCTTGCCGCCGCTGAACTTGCTCTCGGTGTGAACCCTGTCGCCATCGGACCAGGCGAAAATGGTGACCTTGTGCGCCTGGGAAACAGAGGCAACGGCCAGGGTACTCATCACAGTCAATATCATCAGGACGCTGCGAGATAATTTCATGCTGAATTCCTGTCCGAGTATACCGGTTCCGCAGTTGACGCCGCGACGCTCCGGCCGGGAAGCATTTCCGGTTTCACCTTATTGAGAAAAACCACACAAAAAGCCGTCACCACGCCTTCGATGATCATTACCGGCAGATGGGAAACCACAGCCACGCCGGCGATTTCCAGGAAACTCTCCTCGGTGAAGATCAGGCTGGCGGCCATTATCAGGGCGCCGAGGAGCACCGCCACGGCACCGCAGAAAAAAGCGGCGATGATGGATACGGGCGGTTTCTTTGCAACCAGTGGGCCGAAGATCAGGTAGCAGGCCACCGCCGGTGCGGCCATGATGACGGTGTTCACGCCGAGGGTCGTGAGGCCGCCGTACTGAAACAGCACGGCCTGGAGGAGCAGTGCCGTAAGTATGGCCGGAAACGCCGCCCATCCCAGGAGCAGGCCGACAATGCCGTTCAAGATAAGGTGCACGCTGGCGGGGCCCACCGGCACGTGAATCAGGGAAGCTACGAAAAACGCCGCCGACAGCATGCCGGCCTGTGCAACGCGGTCCAAATCCAATTTTTTCAGGCCTAGCGCTGTACCGCCGAGGGCTAAGGCGGCCCCGGTGATGAGCACCGGGGCGCTGAGAACACCTTCGGAAATATGCATGACTTCACTTCCAGGGGTGGAAATAGACCCAGATGACGGCACCCAGTTCCACGTCTTTGTCTTCGCCGTCGCGGGTGATTTTATAATCGGCGCCGTTCAAGGCGGCAAAGCCCCACCAGCCGGGCGCCGGCGGCGCATAGGTGAATACCCCATTGCCGTCTGCCTTGACGGTTTGGGTCACCATATAATCGGTGGGGGCATGGGCCGTTCGCTTCTGGTTGTAGAATTCAACCTCCACTTCCGCATAGGGCATCGGGGTGCCGTCCAATTTTACAATGCCTTGAAAGACATTGCCTGCGTAGAGGCCGTAAGGTTTGGACAATGGCACGATTTCCGTTTTTAGACCGAGTTCCGCGTCCCACCCCTCGTCGTCGCCGAAAGCGGTGACGACGGTTTTGGTGATGTGAACGATGAAGGCATCTTCAGCCGGCTCCCAGTAGGGTTCGGGTTCCATGGCAAACATGTAAACCCCGGGTCGTGTGACAGCATAGCGCATTGTCCAGGCCGGGTGATCCATCACCGTTGTGGGCGTCAACTTTCCGAGCAGACTGGAAGTGCTGCCGTTGGCCCAGACGGTGAACGCCTTGGGGCGAACGAGGTCCATGCCGACCATTTCCATGGGGTGGGAAAAGGATAGGTCGAGGCGGATGGTGCGCTCGTCTTCCTGCATGACCATGGTATCCGTGGGGATCACCATGCCGAAATGGGCCGCGGCAGTGCCGCTGAAGCAAATGAAGGTCATGGCTGACAGGGCGATGGATGCGAGAATCTGGATAAACATACTGCCTCCTTTCACAAAACCGAGTGTGGTAAACAAAACAGCCACGACGGGCACCCTTCTGGATGCGGCCTTCGTGGCCATACATGAAAAATAGGTTGTGTGTTGTGATGGAAGCAGACTTCAGCCCGCCGATTCGAGCGGACCATAGCCTACTGTCATGACAGCGTCAACCTGTCGATGCTGCCTGTGTCATTGCCATCCGCATGCGGGACAGCGCCGTGTCGAGAATCGATGGGGGACAACCGAAGTTGAGGCGGACAAATCCCGGCAGTCCGAACTCGGCCCCGTCGGAGAGCCCTACGCCGGCAGCTTCGAAAAAGGACACCGGATCGGGTATGCCGTTGGTCCGCATATCCAGCCAGGCCAGATAGGTCGCCTCCACCGGCGCCATGGAGACGTTGGGGAGGGAACCGACGACTTCGGCCACCCGGCGGCAGTTGCCGCGCAGCACCTTGAGCAGAGCGGTCAGCCACGCGTCGCTGTGGCGATAGGCGGCCAGGGCGCCCACATAGCCGAAGCAGTTGATGTCCGGCACGATGTGCTGCATGGCGGTTTTGAAGCGGTGTTTCAAACGGGGGTTGGAGATGACGGCAAATGCGCAACCCAAACCCGGAATGTTGTAGGTCTTGCTGGGCGCAAAGAGAGAAATGCACCGCTCGGCGGCCTCCGGTGAGATGGAGGCAAAGGGGAGGTGTGATTTTTCAGGGTCCAGAATCAGGTCGCAGTGGATTTCATCCGAGCAGACCACCAGATCGTGGGCGCAACAGAAATCCAGTAGTGCCGACTGCTCCTGACGATCAAACATCCGCCCCACCGGGTTGTGGGGGTTGCAGAGGATGTAGAGGCGGGTTCGATCGGTGACGGTCTTTTCGAAATCGGCCATGGCCATGTGCCAGTGACCGGCATCGTTTCTCAGCGAGACGGTGACGATTTCCTTACCGTTATGCCCGGGGGCCGACAAGAAGGGCGGGTAAACCGGTGTTGCGGTCATGACGTGGTCTCCCGGATCGCCGATGGCCCTGCAGGCCACATTGAGCCCGGTGACCAGGCCCGGCAACCAGACGATCCAGTCTGCTTCGATGGACCACCGGTAGTGCTCGGCAAATCTTGAGATGACGATCTCCGTGAGTTCGCGGGAAGGGCGGGTGTAGCCGAAGACTCCGTGGGCGACCCGCTTTTGGAGAGCGGCAATGACGGCCGGCGGCGACGGAAAATCCATGTCGGCCACCCACAGGGGAAGGATGTCGGTGCCCCGGTACTTTTCCCATTTCAAACTGTCGGTGTTGCGCCTGTCGATGACGGTGTCAAAATCAACAGTGGTCATAAGTCTCCTCATGGGGGCTCGGTGGAAGCCTCGGCGGAAATGCCAAAATGCTCACGAAGATAGTGTTCCAACGAGTCCAACAGCGCCGCTTCGGGCGCCGCCATGTCCCCAGCTGCGCGCATCGCGGCGATGTCGGTGAGTGCGGCCCGGGGCGTTAACCGTGCTTTTCCGCGGTAGTCCACCATGGCCGCGTCACGGGTGTCGGGATTGACGCGGAATGCAAAGGCCGTCGCCGCATCCGCAATCGCGCCGGAAATTAATTCGGGATAGTTTCGAATGATCACCCGTTCGGCCAACTCCTGCAGGTGGGGGCTGTCGAAACTGTCCACCAGTGCACATCGCGACGGGCCGTCGGCACGGTGAAATTCCCGGCACAACCCCTGGTCGCGCCGGGTCGGAAAGCCGTTGAGATACAGGGCGGCGTCCACGTCGACATCAGGCACGTCCGGATACCGAAAATGGCGATGGTAGCGGAGAATTTCCTGAAACACCGACGGGTTGCTGTTCAACCAGCTGAGATTTTCGTTGGCCAGTCGACGGTGCGCTTCGGGCATCCGTTCAATGTACCGCGCCAGCGGTGGGAGCAAGATGCCGGGTTCGCCGGCCTTTTTACGAATCACCCAGGTGGTGTCGTCAACGGCGGAAGGCGTTGTGTCGCTCAATTCAGCTCGGTCCAGTCGCAGCCACAGCGTCTGGTTGTTGTAGGGGATGGAGCGGCCCAGGCCGAGCACCGGCGCCATGAATCCCGATTCGGCACCAAAGACCGGCGCGACCATCAAGCCCATGGCGTGACTGCCGGAAGCGGCGCTGAGCGCTTCCGGAAGACGGCCCATGCGCTCCTGGTCCATGGTTTTCGAAAAAGATGCGACCAGATAATGCCAGATGCCGCTTTCGGCCTCCAGCCTTCGCGCAAGGGCCACGGTGGCTTCGACATCCACCATTGCCATGTGGGCCCGCCCGGAGGCCAGATCGTTGGCAACGCTGAGGTGCTCCAGTTTCAGAGACGGTTTGCCGCCGATGATGGGCCACGAGAGAATTCCGTTCCGAAAGAGATGGTACACGGTCACGATGGGGAGGATGTCCATGCGGCCGCATCCTGCGGCGTATTGGTGGGTGTAGGGCGGAAGCAGGTTGCGATAAAATGAGAAGCGAAGAAATTCGTCGTCAAAACCCAGCGAATTATAGCCCACGCTGATGGTCTCCGGCGTGTTGACCAGTTCGTGGATCGCCGTGACGGCGCGGATCTCCGGTGTTTCGTTGCAGAAAGCTTCCACCGGTCGGCCCTGTGTTGTCAGCGCTTGCGGGGAAGGCACCACGTCCGGCCTCAGGTTCACCATGATGTGATGACGCTCCATTTCCGCAAAGGACAGGTCGGTGCGGATGGCGGCAAACTCCAGGATCTGATCGAAGGCGGGATTCAGACCGCTGGTTTCGAGATCGTAAAAGAGGTAGGTTTTCAAATGCTTCGGTGACTTACACGGATGATCAGTTGGAATGTGGACGGGGATTTTGCCGTCCCGGCGGCGACACCATCAACCCCTTCGACGATGGACAGGATGGCAGTGAGCGGAAAAGTATAAACCAACCCTTCTGCCTCTGCCAAGACGCTGATGTGATCGTCGTTCACGCTGGCCAATTTAACTTCCTTGATCACCGTCGGATTGTCATGGTTCATGCCGATGGGTTGATCGGCGTATGTCTTAAGCAGCTTTTTCAGAGTGCCTTTGGGCCTTACCAACTGGCTGAGTATCTCCATGCGGTGCGCCTCCTCTTTGGCCCGTTCTTCCACTTCATGCTGACGAGTTGCTTCTTCTTGCTCCCGGGCTGCCCGTTTGGCCGCCTCCTTGGCTGCTTCCTGTCGGGCTTTTTCCGCGTTTTCCTTTTCCTCGGCTTCACGGCGCTCGCGCTCGATCCGCTCTTTTTCTTCCTGTTCGCGGCGGATGGCATCCCGGCGTTCGCGTTCGATCCGCTCTTTTTCTTCCTGCTCTCGGCGCAGGGCTTCCGCCTTTTCGCGTTCCTGGGCTTCCCGGCGTTCGCGCTCGATCCGCTCTTTTGCTTCCGACTCCCGCTTGAGCGCTTCCAGACGTTCCCGCTCCTGGCGCGCCTGTTCTTCTTTCTCGCGCTGCAAGGCCTCCTGGCGTTTGCGTTCCTGGAGCGCCTTCTCCTCCTGCTCGCGCTTCAATGTTTTCAAGCGCTCTCGTTCCAGGCGCTCCTTTTCCTCTTTTTCCTTTCGCCGTTTCTCCTGCCGCTCGCGCTCTTTTCGAAGTTCTTCGATGCGCCGCCGCGCTTCAGCTTCTTTGCGCTTGGCTTCCTTGTCGAGGTCTTTTTGGCGCTTGACCTTCATCGCTTCATGACGTGCAATGGCAGCCTCCAGCGAAGCCAGCGCTTCGGCGTTGTCGTCACTTTCGGCCAGGTCTTCCTTCATGGAGTCGTAGTACTTGGAAAACACAATGCCGCACTTGAGGCAGTCGGGGGTGAGCGGGTCGTTGAGATGTTCGCATTTCGGGCAAGGGACGAGGCTTTCGCGTCTCGCCTTTTCCTGTGCTTCGGCCTCGATGCGCGCCCGCCCCTCGGCCTCGGCTCTGGCTTTGTCTGCCTCGGCCCGGGATTTTTCCGTCTCATAGATGTCGAAGGTGATACCGCAGTTCTCGCAGTCGGTGGCACCGCCGGGATTGGGATGTCCACACTTGGGGCAGTTTACCGTATCGGCCATGTCAATCCCTCCCTATTGGATCGGTCGTGTGCGCCCGAATACATTTTTTCTAATGAATCTAAGATGATTTGTCAATTCTGATTACGAAAACGCC
>CAYUOU010000042.1:0-34313 GCA_964446485.1 uncultured Desulfobacterales bacterium
TGGAGCGGGCAACGAGATTCGAACTCGCGACACCAAGCTTGGGAAGCTTGTACTCTACCAACTGAGCTATGCCCGCAACCAAGGGCACTACTTAAGTCATCCCACAACTGTTGTCAATCCTTTTTGGTGTTGCCTAATTGCCGAATTTCCGTTTTGTCGAGCAGGCGGCGGATGGCGCTTAATTCTTCGCGGATCTCCGATAGGCGCATCGGGGTGGGCACGTCCTTCCGGTGCCGGAGATGCTGGCGCGCACCGGGAATGGTGAATTTTTGGCGGTACAGCAGGTCCTTGATATCGAGGATGGTTTCAACGTCTTTTCTGCGATAGAGCCGTTGCCCGGATGCCGTGCGCTTGGGGCGGATCTGCGGGAACTCAGACTCCCAAAATCGAAGGACATGGGCCTGCACCCCGGCAATGCGACTGACTTCACCCACCCGGAAATAGAACTTGTCCGGAATGGCTGCTCGGGCGTTATCCAATGCGGTCGGCATGTTGCGGCTCTTTTATGGGCCGGTGGGCGCCATCAGGTCGCTGAAAAACGACTGCGCTTGGCCGTAAGGCGTTGGCTGTCTCCTGAAAATGTTCATGTGATACCCTCCGCCGTTTTTTCGTCGACAGTTGCCTTGGCCTTCTGCGCTCATGACGTTTTTTAACAACTGGCTAGGCGGGCAGGGACGCCTTGAAATCCTTGATAATGCGTTCCGAGATCCGCTGGTGCAGCTGGTTGACGGCCTCGTCTTCCAGGGTGCCTTCCGGCGAACGATATGTCAACCGGAAGGAAATGCTTTTGCGGCCCTCAGGAATGGGCGCGCCCGTGTAAACATCGAAGAGGGCGACGTGCTCGACCCAAGGTTCTTCCAGTGCGACAATCGCCCGCAGCACCTGCTGAGACTCGGTGTCATCACCAATGATCAGCGTCACATCGCGGTCGGTTGCCGGGTACCGGGGCACCGGGCGATAGGCGGTGCCGCTGGCGGCGGTCCGAAGCTTGTCGATGGGCATTTCGAATATGAAGGCCGGCTGTTTCAAACCGAAGGCCTCTCCGACGTCAGGGTGAATTTCTCCGATGGTCCCCAAATGGACATCGCCAACGGTGATGGCGGCGGCGATGCCGGGCAGCAAGTGCCCATCGTCACCTTCAGGCATCCGCGAGAAGACGACATTACGAATGCCGATTCCGTCAAACAACGCTTCCACGACGCCTTTCAGATCATAAAAATCGCATGGTTCGGTCTTGACCTGCCAAGACGGGGTGCGGCGCTGGCCGGTCCATACGGCAGCCAGCATTGCTGCTTCGATGGGCTGGGCATCTGCGTCTTCCGTGGCGAAAAAGATGTTGCCGATTTCGAAGAGCATCAAGTGGTTGTTCTGGTTGGACTGATTGCGCTTGATGGCAACCAGGAGCCCCGGCACCAAAGATGTTCGCATGACCGCTAGGTCTTCGGAAATGGGGTTTCGGATGGGCACCTGGTTGCGGCGGCGATCTTTCGGGCCCAGTCGCAGCCAGTCCGGCGATTGGGCCGAGATGAAGCTGTAGCTGATGCATTCCGTGAAGCCGAAACCCAGCATCCGTCTGCGGATATGTTTCCTGAAATTGCGGCGCGTCTCCCCGACGGCGGCGGTGGCGCGTACCTTGGGAAAGGTCGTGGCAATGCGATTGTATCCGTAGCGTCGGGCCACTTCCTCGGTCAAGTCTTCAAATCGCTGAATGTCCACGCGAAAAGAGGGGGGGGTCACATCCAAATGGGTATCGTCCAGGCCGGGGCGCGCGGTAAAGGCAATGCCTTCCAACAATGCGGTCATTTCGTCCGCACTCAGCTGCGTTCCGATGCGGCGGTTGGCGGCGGGCACGGAAAGCGAAATGACGGGAAGATGGTACGGCTGCGGATGCACATCGACCACGCCGCTGATCACCGTGCCGCCCGCCGTTTCCACCATGAGCTGCGCCGCCCGGTTGATGGCGGCCACGGTGGCCAGCGGATCGACGCCGCGCTCGAATCGATGGGAGGCGTCTGTGTTCAGACCGAGTTTTTTTGCCGTCTTTCGAATGGATACCGGGTTGAAACAGGCCCCTTCGATGAGCACGTCCACGGTGTCCGGTTCGATCTCTGAGTTCAGGCCGCCCATGACGCCGGCAAGGGCGACGGGTTTTTCGCCGTCGCAGATCAAGAGCATGCCTTCATCCAGCGTGTGTGCTTTGCCGTCAAGCGTTGTAAAGGATTCGTCGGCAACCGCAGGCCTCACAACAATACGTCGCTGGGCAAGGTGGTTGAAATCGAAGGCGTGAAGCGGCTGCCCCACTTCCATCATGACGAAGTTGGTGACATCGACGATATTGTTGATGGGTTTGAGGCCGATGGAGAGCAGACGGTCCTGGAGCCACTGCGGGGACGGGCCGACGGTGACGCCTTTGATCAGCCGGGCGGCGTAGCGTGGGCACAGTTTCGCTGATTCGATGGCCACCGCGGTGTGGGCGGCGATATCATCGGTTTCATCAAAAGCGGGGTCATTGGGGTAGCGGACGGTGGTTCCCTGAATCGCGGCCACTTCGCGGGCAATGCCCAGGATGCTCAGGCAGTCCGGCCGGTTGGGCGTGAGGTCGATTTCCAGCACATGATCGACGCACCCCAATGCCTGGCTGAGCGGTGTGCCCGGGGAGGCGGCCCTGTCTATGACCATGATGCCGGACCCATCCGTTCCCAATCCCAGTTCGGCCTCACTACACAACATCCCCTGGGATGGCTCGCCACGGATCACGCCGGCGGCGATGCGGGTCCCGTTGGGAAGCACTGTCCCCGGAAGCGCGCACGCGGTGTGCATGCCGGCCTTGGCGTTGGGCGCCCCGCAGACAATCCGAAGGCGCTGGTCACCGACATCCACCGTGCACAGATGAAGCCGGTCCGCATTGGGATGTGGGCGAACGTCAAGGACGGCGCCGACAAGAACCGAAGCCAGATAACCATATCGGTCGGCCACGCCATCCACTTCCAGCCCGACCATGGTCAGGGCCTCGGCCAACTGGTCCGTCGGCAGGGTCACGTCAATGTATTCACTCAACCAGCTGGTGCTGACTTTCATTTCAAAACTGCCCCAGGAAGCGCATATCGTTTTCGAAGAACTTGCGGATGTCGTCGATGCCGTATTTGAGCATGGCGATACGCTCGACGCCCATGCCGAAGGCAAAGCCGGTGAACTTCTTTGTGTCGTACCCGACGTTTTCAAAAACCGCCGGGTGAACCATCCCGGACCCCAGGACCTCCAGCCATCCGGTATGGGAACAGACCCGACAACCCTTGCCGCGGCACATCACGCAAAGGATATCGACTTCGGCACTGGGTTCCGTGAAGGGGAAGAAGCTGGGGCGGAACCTCAGGCTGGTGCGCACATCGAACATCTGGTGGACAAAGGCGGTGAGCACTCCCTTGAGATCCCCGAAAGACACGTTTCGATCCACCAGAAGCCCTTCCACCTGATGAAACATGGGCGTATGGGTGAGGTCGGAATCGCAGCGGTATACTTTCCCCGGCGCGATGATGCGCACCGGCGGCGTCGTTTTTTCCATCACACGGGGTTGCGTGGGCGACGTATGGGTGCGCAAGACAATGTTCTCGGACACGTAAAAGGTGTCCTGCATATCTCTGGCGGGATGGTCCTTGGGGATGTTGAGGGCCTCGAAATTATAGTGGTCGGTTTCCACCTCGGGGCCTTCGGCGACAGAGAATCCCATCCGGGTGAAAATGTCGCAGATGTCGTCCGTGATGGTCGTGATGGGGTGCTGAAAGCCCGCAGGGACACTGCGGCCCGGCAGCGACACATCGATGCGGCGGCGGCGTTCGACGCCTGCCGCAAGCTCGGCGGCCTTCTCGGCAACGGCTGCGTCGATGGCTTTTTTTGCCTGGTTCGTGCGTTTGCCGGCCATTGGCCGCGCTTCGGGGGGAAGGGCGGACACATTGCGCAACAGTTGGGTGATCATGCCTTTTCGACCGACGTACTTGACGGTCAGTTGATCCAGGGCTTTCTGGTCAGCGGCCTGGGAAATATCCTCAAGCGCGCCTTTTTCCAATGCTTCGATGTCGGTGTCCACGATGATTCTCTGAGAACGACGGTGTGATGGCTTCGGGACGGGCACGGCGGACCGCCTTCAAACAGGCCGGCCCGCCCTCGGTAAATCACGGATTAGTTCTGGGATGCGGCCATGTCTGCAATTTTCTGAAATCCGGCAGGTTCGAAAATGGCCAGGTCGGCCAGAACCTTTCTGTCCAGATCAATATTGGCCGATTTCAGACCATGCATGAAACGGCTGTAGCTCAGATTATTCAGCCGGGCGGCAGCGTTGATGCGCGCGATCCACAGTCTCCTGAAATCACGCTTGCGGGCTTTACGGTCACGGTAGGCGTACATCAAGGCCTTGTCGAGGGAGTCCGCAGCGGTTCGGAACAGCTTACTGCGGCCGCCACGGAAGCCTCTGGCTAGTTTCAACACTTTGTTGCGGCGTCTTCGCGCCTTGAAACCTCTCTTCACTCTCATCGTTGCTCTCCTTAAACCGGCGCCCATGCGATGGTCTTACAGGACCATCGCGGCAGCCGAAATCTGTGGGCCGGCTGTTGAAAAACGGTGTTTCGGGCCAGGCCTTCAACACCCTGTTAGCAGTTGGGAAGCAGCAGCCTCAATTCCTTGAGATCAGATTTGTCAATGATCTGCGGTCGGCGCAACTGGCGCTTTCGCTTGGTCGTTTTCTTGGTCAATATATGGCTGTGATGCGATTTTCCAAACCTAAACTTCCCTGTGCCGGTCAGTTTGAAGCGCTTGGCCGCAGCGCGGTTGGTCTTGATTTTTGGCATTTCAATCGACTCCTTGTGGTTGGCGCGATCAGGCATTCGTGTTCAAATGATCGGCAGTTAACGCTCGGAAATCATCCGTTGTCGGCGCGCAAGGCACTTCAAAAGCAGATGGCGCGGGGGGTGCGTCTCCCGCGCCACATCGGTCTTGTGCCGCCTCGCCGCCGTCTCGGCTCGGGGCGTCTACGATGTCTTTTCCTTAGGTCGTGGCGGCCTTCGGAGCGAGGATCATGATCATGGTGCGGCCCTCGAACTTCGGCATCTGCTCCACGACGGTGATATCTTCGACCGCTTCAGCGATTCTTTTCAGTAGCTCCCTGCCCTGCGCGGACAGGGTGATCTCTCGGCCCCGGAACATCACGGTGACTTTCACCTTGTCCTTTTTCTCAATGAACTTCCGGATGTGCCCGATCTTGGTCTCGAGGTCGTGATCCCCCGTTTTGGGACGAACCTTGATCTCTTTCACCTGAAAGGTTGTTTGCTTTTTCTTGGCTTCCTGCTTCTTTTTTGTCTGCTCGTATTTGTAGCGACCGTAGTCCATGATCTTGCACACAGGAGGGCTTGCATTGGGAGACACTTCAACGAGATCCAACCCATGGTCGCCAGCCAATGCCAGTGCTTTGTATGTTGGCACGACGCCAACTTGAGCGCCCTCCGGGTCAATCAGTCTAACCTCCTTTGCCCGAATGTCCCGGTTGATTCGTGTGCGATCGACCGTCTTTTCCGGATTATAAAATCTTTTCGGTGGGGCTATCCTACACCTCCTGTCGTCAGGGTTGCCTCAGAGCGGCGCCGGAGATTCAACCCGTGCCGATTTCCTCTGATTTTCAATAAGTTAAAGTTATATGCCGCTCAGAAGTGCTCTGTCCATTATATAATCAACAGAAGAATTGCAAGAAAAAAATGCAGTCGCTCATGGGACTTGGCCGCCGCTACGAGTGGCAATTCGCCATGCCCCGGGTTGCCACCTTGGAGCCGTGCCGTCGGTTACGTTTGGTGAAGCGTGTAGTCCGCTAAAGGGCTGCCGCGCCAGTACGCGTTGTCGGGGTTGTCAAAAAACCGTTGGAACAATGCGAGGCTCTCCCGGCGCTGCACCCCCGGAGTGAGAACCACTTGGCGATCAGCGTAGAGAGGCGGCAACTCGCCGAGATGGCATCGGGTGCTGCCACCCATGACATCCTCGTAAGCGTAGACGATTTCGGAGATGCCGCTGAGCAAAACCGCGCCGTAACACATGAGACACGGCTCCAAGGTCGTGTATAGCACCAGCCCGGCAGGATCCCGCGCCTCACCCAATTCACCGAGATGACGAAGCGCCATCATTTCGGCATGGTCGATTTCGTTGGGATGTGGGCCGGTGGAACCTTGGCGTGATCCTTTCGCTACGATCCGGAGACCATCGGCGATGACACAGCCCACCGGGAACTCCCCCCGAGCCAATGCCGCTTCAGCTTGGGCCAAGGCAGCTTTCATGAAAAACGGATGGTTTTTTTCGGCTGAGCGGGTGTTCATGGGAACCCTCCGTCGTGATGTGCCGACCGCTATAGCCGGCAGATGGTGTCGTCACACGGGCATGCCCCATCGACTTCGTAAGTATAAAGAATCCTTGAATTTCTTTCGATGGCAGCGGCGCCCAAGGCGTCTTCGTGGACGTTGTCGACCAGGGCTGGGAGCTGCGATCGGTCGGGTATGGCGGCCATGCCAGCGGTAATAACGGTGCCATTCCGGGTGTCCAAGACGTCG
This sequence comes from uncultured Desulfobacterales bacterium, assembly GCA_964446485.1. Classification (GTDB taxonomy): domain Bacteria; phylum Desulfobacterota; class Desulfobacteria; order Desulfobacterales; family JBDRRP01; genus JBDRRP01. The sequence continues at coordinate 6,582 of CAYUOU010000042.1, forward strand.
GCATCACGACCGTTGGTGGCGACGGCAATGGGGATTGGCCGCTCCGAGACAATGCGCGCTGCGGCCAGCACCGGCCGGTGGCGCGTAACGATGGACCCCGGGCCGTACTTGACAAGCATGGCGGCCCGGCCATTCCGGTGAACAATGAAGTCGATGGGGATCACCGCGCGATGCGTCCCGCAGCGAACCGTGTACGGATACCTGGAATGGATATCGGCGGGTGAAAACCCCTTAATCTCAACGAGCAGTCTGGCCAATTTCTGATGGATGCGCTCATCGAGGGTTTCCGACACGATGGCGCCGGTGAGGTAGTCTTTCAGCCTGCCCAGTATGAGATGATGTCCACCCATAAGCGCTCTCCTTTAGATGAGATCGTTGCCCACCGCAAGCGGGTATTGCCACCGAATTTCAACGGTGTGTAGCCGTGCCGCCCGCCGCCGTTTCCGAATCGAGGCTTTCTGGCAAGGCGCCGGCTACCTATGCTAGTGGCGGCCGGCTCGGCTGTAAACCCAGAAAATACTTTACAGGCCCGGCAAGGGCCGATAGGTTAATCGGCCTACCACATGGTGCAATCAGCGAAATACCACTGCCGGGCCCGTGGCGGGCGTGGAAATATTCGATGCCAGATGGTCCCAACATGTTAAATATCAGAGAAGAATTCGAAGAGCGCGAAAAAGGTTTTCTTTCGCCATTTGGATGCGCCAGTGCCGAGACACGAGGGCGTGACAAGCCTGAAAAGCCGTCGCTGATCCGCACTGAATTCCAGCGTGACCGGGACCGGATCATGTATTGCAACGCATTTCGCCGGTTGAAATACAAAACCCAGGTTTTCCTGTCGCCGTTGGGAGACCAATACCGCACCCGGTTGACCCATACCCTTGAAGTGGCTCAGATTGCACGGACCATCGCCCGCGCCATGCGGTTGAATGAGGACTTGGCCGAAGCCATTGCCCTTGGGCACGATCTGGGGCACACGCCCTTTGGGCACAGCGGTGAGACAGCGCTCAAAGAGATCTACTCGTCGACGTTTTCCCACAATGAACAGAGCCTGCGTATCGTGGAAAAGCTGGCAAAATCCGGTCATGGGCTGAATCTGACCGTCGAGGTGAAAGACGGCATCCTAAAGCATTCCAAAGGATTCGGGACGATTCTGCCGGATCGCCCGGAGCAAAAAGCCATTACCGTCGAGGGGCAGATCGTCCGGGTTGCCGACATCATGGCATACCTCAACCATGATCTGGACGATGCCATCCGCAGTGGTGTGATCACCGCCCAGCAGATGCCCAATGCCTGCGGGCAGGTGCTGGGCCGCTCCCACAGCCAGCGCGCCACCACCATGGTGCGCGACCTGGTGTTCAACAGCGGGCCAAACAACGGCACCTTCAAGCTTCAATTCAGCGCCGAGGTGCTGGATGCCATGACCCACCTGCGCGTCTTCATGTACGAGAACGTTTACCGCTCGGCCAGGGTGCACAACGAGTTTGTCAAAGCCAAAAAAATCCTTTTGGAACTCTACAATTTTTACGTGGAAAACGATGACCATCTCAGGAGGGAGCTGGCCGCCATGGATCTGCCATCGTTGGGTCAAAGCGCTGAGTCCAGAGAACGGGTGGTCTGCGATCTCATTGCCAGTATGACCGACCGGTATGCCCTCGATCGATACTCCAAACTGTTTTTTCCCAGCCCGGTGGTCTGAGGCTTTCCATGACACCGCCTTCCCTGTCAGAGATTCTCGCCGATGAGCGCTGCGGGAGGCCGCCGGTGACGGCCGCTGCCGACGTTTTCGCAGGGATGGACGCCGACTATGATGCGGTGGCACGGCACCATGGGTTCCATTGCGTTGGGTGCAAAGAAAATTGCTGCCGTACGCGGTTTTATCACCACACCCTGACCGAGGCCGCCTATCTATTCGAGGGGTACCGGGCCTTGGATCGGGATGTGTTCAGGCATATGGCCCAGCGGGCGCAGGTCGTAACGGACGCCATGGCGCATGCCGACGCCACAGGGGCTGTTTTCAGTTCCATGTGCCCGGTGAACGTGGAGGGCCGATGCCTGCTTTATGCCCATCGGCCCATGATCTGTCGACTTCACGGCTTGCCGAGCATCATGACCTTGCCGGACGGCGCATCCCGACCGGGCGTCGGGTGCGATGATTTTCATCGGCGGCACGGTGGGGGAGATGACTTTCGACTTGACCGCACCCCCCACTACATCCGCATGGCGCACCTGGAGCAGCAGGTGCGTCAGGCCACCCGATGGACAGGCCGGCTGAAACTGACTGTGGCCGAAATGATTGGCTGCTTCGAGGCCGCGCTGGAGATCCGGGAAAGGCGTTTGGACGAATGAAATCCATCCGCATCGATGAGATGGACCGACTGCCCGGCAGGCGCGTCGCCGAGGATGAGACCTTTTGTTTCGCTTGTCACGACGGCCTCACCTGTTTCAACCGGTGCTGCCGCAATTTAAACTTATTTTTATACCCCTATGACGTCCTGCGGTTGAAAAATGCGCTGGGTATCACTTCCGGGGAATTCCTGGATCGTCACGTGGACGTGGTGCTGAGGGACGGCAATTATTTTCCCGATGTCCTGCTGACCATGGCCGATAACGCCGAGCGAACCTGCCCTTTTCTGAACGACGCCGGTTGTCGGGTATATGCCGACCGCCCCGATACCTGTCGAACCTTCCCCGTTGAGCATGGCCGCCTTTTTGATGCCGGGAGCGGCCGTGTGGAGGTGGTTCATTTTTTCAGACCCCCTGATTTTTGCATGGGGCAACACGAAACACCGCACTGGACGCCGGGAACCTGGGCCGCAGACCAGGAGGCGCGCCGCTACAACGCCATGACCCTTCGCTGGGCGGACATCAAAAGCCGATTTCACGAAAACCCCTGGGGCGCCTCGGGACCCGACGGACAGCAGGCGAAAATGGCGTTCATGGCGGTTTACAATATCGACGGCTTTCGGGAATTTCTCTTCGGCAGCAGCTTTTTCAAGCGCTACGCGGTGAAGCCGGACCTGAAACGGCGGTTATCTCGGGATGATGAGGCGTTGTTGGGTTTCGGGTTTGACTGGGTGGCGTTTTTTGCGTGGGGGATACCGTCCAAGCGATTGCGTCCGCGATAGCCGAGGGCTGCAGGTTCAGGAGGGCCAGCCGTTGGGTTTATTGGCGTATGACACCTCTATGTGGATTTTCCACCGGTCCTTTTCCCGCTTCAATTCCAGCTTTTTGTAACCGTTCGATGTGAAGCTGTCCGAACGACACCGTTGGCGAAAGAACTGTGCGTGGCGAAGACCCCGTTGGACGAATTGCCGTCAAGGCTTCCGGGAAAGCACATGTGTGGCACTGCCAAGGAAGATTTCGGCGGCTTCGCCTTCGGTTTCAGACAGCGTGGGGTGCGGATGGACCGTGAGGGCCACGTCTTCAATCAGGGCGCCCATTTCCACGGCCAGCACCCCTTCGGAGATGAGTCCTTCAGTGTGGCGCCCGGTGATGCCGACGCCAAGAATACGCCGTGTGTCGGGGTCGGCAAGGATTTTGGTCACACCCTCTGGGGCGCCCATGGTCACGGCACGTCCAGAGGCCGTCCACGGGAAATGATGCACTTCCACTGCACGCCCTGCGGCGGCGGCTTCCAGCTCCGTCAATCCGCACCAGGCGATCTGGGGATCCGTGTAGACCACTGCCGGCATGGCCTGGACGTCGTAGGCCGACGCCTCCCCGGCGATCACTTCCGCGGCGACTTTTCCTTCCCGGGTGGCCTTATGGGCCAGCATGACCCCGCCGGTGACATCCCCGACAGCGAAAATATTTGGGTCGTTGGTACGCTGCTGTCCATCCACCTGAATGAATCCGCCGTGGTTGAGGGCGACCCCCGTTGTTTCCAGGCCCAGGCCGCTGGTGTTGGGTTTCCTGCCGATGGCCACCAGTACGCGGTCAAATCGCCGGGTGACCGTGGCGCCGCGGTTTTCCAGCGTGACGACAACCGCGTCGGCCGTTTCCTCCAGGGTCGACACCCGGGTGTTGAAAACCAAGTCGGCCAACTCAGCTCGCAGCCGCCGTTGAAGGGGTTTTACCAGGTCCGCATCCACCTGTGGCAAGAGTCGGCCGGCCATTTCCACGACGGTGACGCGGCTGCCCAGGGCAGCGTAAAAGCTGCCCAGTTCCAGGCCGACATAGCCGCCGCCCACCACCAGCAAGGTGCCCGGGATATCGGGCAGCGCCAAGGCAGCCGTCGAGTTCATGACCCGGCCGCCTTTTTTGAATGGGTGCCCGGGGATGGAAATGGGATGGGAGCCGGTGGCGATGATGGCCTGTCGAAACCGTATCCGGCTCACCGCGCTGCCGTGGATACGGGCATGCCGGCCGTCGGCGAATTCGGCACGGCCTTGGAGCAGTTGTATGCCGCGTTTGTCCGTCAGTCCCACCAGGCCGTTGGCCAATTGATCCACGACCCGCTCTTTCCAGGCGCGTATTTTTTCGATGTCGATGGTGGGTGTTGGAAAGGCGATCCCCATGTCGCCGGCGCGACGGGTGTCCGTTAGCAGTTCAGACAGGTGCAAATAAGTTTTCGATGGAATGCATCCCCTGAAGAGGCACACCCCGCCGGGTCGCGCGCCGATATCCACCAGCGTGACGTCCTTGCCCAGGTCGGCGGCGCGAAATGCCGCCGCATAACCTCCTGGTCCGGCCCCGACGACCAGGACTTCGGCTTCCTGTTCCAGTTCACCCATGACCATGCAGTGTTCTCCATTTTCGCCGCTGCCCGGCCTGGCATCAGGCCATGGCCAGCATCAGCTTTTCCGGGTCCTCAAGCATGGCGATCACCAGATTCATGAACCGGTTTCCATCCGCTCCGTCGATGAGACGGTGGTCGAAGCTCAGGACCAGCGGCATGATCAACCGCGCGACGAATTCGTGGCTCCCCGGACCGGTTTCTGCCACCACGGGCTGCAGTTTGGCGGCACCCATTCCCATGATGGCCACCTCGGGAAAGTTGATGATGGGGGTCGAATGCCCGCCGCCCAAAGGACCGGTGTTGGTGATGGTGAACGTACCGCCCTGCATGTCTTGGATGGACATTTTTCGCTGCCGGGCACGGCTGATCATGTCATTGAGTTCTATGGCCAGCTCGGTGATGCTTTTTCGGTCCACGTCCCGCAGGACCGGCACCACGAGCCCGTCCTCGGTGTCTACGGCGACACCGATGTGGTAGTAGTGCTTGCGGATCACCTCGCCGGTTGCCGTGTCCAGGCTGGCATTCATGTCAGGACACTGCCGGAGTGCCGTCACCGCCGCTTTGAGAGCGAACACCGTGAGGCTGAGCCTGCCGCCCTGCGCCGCCACCGCCGACGTATGCTTTGCGCGGAACGCTTCCAGCAGGGTGACATCCGCATGGTGCTGGCTGGTTGCATGGGGAATCTGCTGCCACGACAGGCTCATCTGACGGGCAATGGCCCGGCGGATGGTCCGCATCGGTCGCCGTTCAGTGGGGCCCCAGCGGCTGAAATCCGCGAGTACGGGGTCCACGGTATCCATGGGCCGCGGCGAACGCCGCGTCGGGGCCGCTGTCACCGGTGGTGTCACCGGCGTTCCCGTAGTCGGGGGCGCCGGTGCCGGGCCTTCAGCCGTTTTCTCGGCCTGGGCTTTTACGTCCTCGGCAGTGACGAGACCGGCCGGTCCCGACGGTGTGACCAGGGACAGGTCCACGCCCAATTCCCGGGCCAGGCGTCGCGTTGCCGGAGATGCGGGGATCGGGCCTTCGCGACCCCGTGGCGAGATTGAGGGTGCCGCTCCAGTCGCTGCTGCTGCCCCCATTGCGTCGCCGAAGGTGACGAGCACCTGCCCCACCGTCACGATATCCCCCGGAGACACGTGAACGGCCTCCACGGTGCCGGTGACGGGAGAGGGGATGTCCACCGCGGCCTTGTCGGTTTCCACCTCGAGAATGATGTCGCCTTCGGTGACGGCGTCGCCGGCAGACACCTTCACCGCCAGGACCTCACCTTCATGAATGCCTTCTCCCAGGTCGGGAAGCTTGAATTCTCTGGACATCGTATCACTCCGTTATATGGGGGGGCGGCTCCGGCGGTTAGGCAGCTCTGAGTACGTTGCGCGACTCGTGAAGGATGCGTTCGACGCTGGGAAGGTACGCCTTTTCCCGGCTAAAAAGTGGAATTACCACGTCGAAGCCGGTGACGCGCGCCACCGGTGCCTCCAGGTAATAAAAAACGGAATCCACGAGGCGGGAAAGGATTTCCGCACCCGGCCCGAAACTGCGGGGGGCTTCATGAACGATGACCGCCCGCCCGGTTTTTCGAACAGATGCACAGAAGGTCTCCTCGTCCAGGGGTGCAATGCTCATGAGATCGATGACCTCGGCGCTGACGCCGTCGGCGTCTTTGAGCATATCGGCCGCCTCCAGCGTCGGACGCATCATCGCTCCGTAGGAGATCAGGGTAAGATCGCTCCCTTCACGAACCACTTGGGCCTTTCCAATGGGAAGCGATTCCGGTTCCTCGGGAACTGCCTCACGAAAAGCCCGGTAGAGGGCCTTGGGTTCGTAGAAGATCACCGGATCAGGGTCCCGGATAGCGCTGACCAGAAGGGCCCGTGCAGTTCTCGGCCCGGAGGGGATGACCATCTTCAAACCGGGAATGTGCGCCCAAAACGCCTCCCGGCTTTCCGAGTGGTGCTCGAGGGCTCTGACACCGCCCCCATAAGGGGCACGCAGGACCATGGGGACGTGATAGCGTCCCTGAGAGCGCAGCCGCATGCGTGCGGCATGGTTCTCGATCTGATGAAAATTCTGATAGGCAAAACCCGAAAACTGTATTTCGCAGACCGGGCGAAGGCCATAAACGGCCATGCCGATGGCCATGCCCACGATGGCGGCCTCGGCCAGGGGCGTGTCAACGACCCGATCCTCCCCGAATTGAGCGATCAGGCCGTCGGTGACGCGAAAGACCCCGCCGTCGACGCCGATGTCCTCGCCCAGCAGGATGACGCTGTCATCTGCCGTCATTTCCTGCATGAGGGCCAAATTGAGCGCCTGAACCATCGTCATTTTAGTCATGGCGTCCCCTTTTCAATTCATCAGCGAGATACGCCCGCTGCTGCTCCAGGTGCGGGGGGATGTCGGCGTATGTGTGTTCGAACATGTCCATGGGATCTCCGAGGGTGGGCATTTTGGCCTCTGCGGCGTCCACGGCGTTTTGGATGCGTTCCATGACCTCGGCTTCGATGGCTGCTGCGCCGGCGTCATCCAATAGCCCTTTGTTTGATAGGTATTTTTTAAAACGGATCAGAGGATCACGTCGTTCCCATGCCGCCACCTCTTCCTCTGTGCGATATTTTTTGGGATCGTCTGCGGTGGTGTGCATCATCATCCGGTAGGTCACCGCTTCGATGAGGGTGGCGCCGTTTCCGCTGCGGCCTCGTGCCACGGCCTCCGCGGCCGCCTGATAGACGGCCAGGATGTCATTGCCATCCACCTGTATTCCCCGAATCCCATAGGCGATGGCTTTCTGAGCAATGGTGGGGGTCCGGGTCTGCCGGCTTCGCGGAACGGAGATGGCCCAGTGGTTGTTCTGGCAGACAAAGACCACCGGCAGGTCAAACACGCCCGCGAAGTTGAGGGCCTCGTGGAAATCACCTTCGCTGGTGGCACCGTCGCCAAAAAAGGTCATGGCGACATTGTCGGTGTGTCGGTATTTCATGGCCCAGGCCAGACCCACGGCGTGCAGCGTCTGCGTGGCGATGGGGACGGACAGGGGCAGGTCGTTTCGATGATCTTCGACGCGATTGCCTTCGGCAAATCCGTTGTTGGCCAGAAGGATGCTTTCCAGGCTGCGGCCTCGCCAGATTTCCGCGGCGGTTTCGCGAAACGCCGGAACCATCCAGTCCGAGGGGCGCAGCGCCGCCACGGCGCCGAGGTGCGCAGCCTCCTGGCCGGTGATCGGGGGAAAGGTGCCGATGCGTCCCTGGCGCTGGAGACTCAGTTGGCGGGCGTCGAAACGACGCCCCAACAGCATGGTTCTAAAGAGCTGAATCAGGGTGTCGTCAGGGATCTCGGGCGCCAGGTCTTCATCGAGGTGGCCCGCTTCGTCCAGGATGGACAGGTATTCTATGACATCGGGGATATCGATAGGCGTTCGTGGCATGTTCGCCTCCGCAAGCGAAAGGCGCCGCAGGGTCCTAAGTGCTTGGCTTTGCGGCGGTTGTCGGCAACTTGAGAGCCCGTTTTCGGTGGGTGGACCAACATGCTGCCGGTTCCGTAGGCTGTCAAGGCGTCCGGGATCGTCTCCAAGCAAACGATTGCCAGCCACGGGTGGCCCGACCCGCACGTCGCGCGGCCCATGACATCTTCCGCTGCCGGTATTACCATGAGGCATTCCAAAAATCTGAGGAGATGCCGCAGTGACCGTATCACCCCCTGACGGGCCCACCATTCGCTGGCACCAGCAGATGGCGCGTATTCCCGAAGCGGCCTGGAATCGCCTGGCGCTTCCGTTGGAAACGCCGTTTCTGGAATGGGAGTGGCTGGCGTTGATGGAGGACTCCGGGAGCATTTCGACGGAGACCGGATGGTACCCCTGCCACCTGACCGTGCATCGAAACGGGCGGCTGGTGGCTGCCGCACCGCTGTACATCAAGACCCACAGCAGCGGTGAATTCGTTTTCGATTATATTTGGGCCGATGCTGCTGAACGGATGGGTGTCCAATATTACCCGAAACTGGTGGGGGCGGTTCCAGTCACCCCGCTGTCGGGATACCAGTTTCTCATGGATCCCAGCGAAAATTCGGCAGCACTGACCCAGCTTATGCTCTCAGCCGTGGATGCCTTCTGCGAGGCCAATGCATTGTCTGGCAGCCATTTTTTGTTTTTGGCGCCGTGGATGCGCCGGGCCTTTAAAAATGCCGGCTATTCTGAGTGGCGGCACCAGAGCTACCGCTGGGCCAACGCGGGTTACGGATGTTTTGACGATTACCTGTCGCGGTTCAATACCAACCAGCGTCGGAATATCAAGCGGGAACGCCGTGCCCTGAAGACGGCGGGTATCCGGGTGGCGGCCGTGGACGGCAGCGACCTGCCGGATGACGCCTATGAGCGCATGTATGCCTTTTATGCGCGGACCAACGACAAATTTGGCCTCTGGGGCTGCAAATACCTGCGCCCCGATTTTTTCTCAGGACTCAAGAAAGCCTTCGGGCATCGGTTGATGTTCGTTACGGCGAGCGAAGCGGACGGCCTCACGGACCCCCTGGGCATGGCCATGTTTATCCGCAAAAAGAAATGGCTGTTCGGGCGGTACTGGGGCAGTGCCAGAGATATCCGCAATCTCCACTTCAATGCGTGTTACTACAGTCCCATCGAGTGGGCCATCCGAAATGGTGTGCGGTTCTACGATCCGGGCATGGGGGGGGAACACAAGCTACGGCGAGGGTTCGTTTCTGTGCTCAACTACAGCGTCCATCGCTTCAGGGAACCGCGGCTTCGGGGGCTCATGGCTGCCCATATCGACGAGATCAACCGCCTGGAGACCGAAGCGGTCATATCACAGAATGCGCGGCTGCCGTTCGTGCGGGGGCGTTTTCGGTGAGGACTCGTCTGATCGGGCGATCCTTTTTCGGCCCACAGATGCCGACTGTTGACGGGCGCTACTCGACGCCCTTCGGCATGGGCGAGGTCTTGTCGCCGCCCAGCACGTATCCCCCATCGAGGCGCAGCACACTGCCGGTGATGAAGTCAGCACCGGTGATGAGAAACAGCACCGCTGCCACCACATCGGACACCCTGCCGGTTCGCCCCAGCAGGGTGTGATCCAGCAGCGCCGCGCGCTGGGATTCCGTAAGCATCCCCCATCCGCGGGTGCCGGGCCCGTGTCGCGTTTCCACCAGTCCAAGCATGATTTCATTCACCCGGACCTCCGGAGCGCCGATTCTTGCCCAGGTTTCGGTCAGCAGTGAGATGCCGCGGTTGGCGGCGGCGTAACCGTCATTGAACACCAGGCTGGTCGGACCGGATCGCCCCACGACACCGGCAATGGATGATAGGTTGATGATCACGCCTTCCCCTGAAGCCCTTAAATGATCAATGGCGGCTTCAAAGAGCCAATGCTTGGCGCGAAGGGTGGTGGCCTGCTCCATATCCCATTGGTCTTGGCGGTAGGCCCCATGGACCACCGGCCAGCCGCCGCGCTCGATGTTGTTGACCAGGATATCCAAGGCGCCAAAGTGCGCCACTGCTTCATTCACGAGGTCGGAGATGGCCGAGACATCCCTCAGATCGGTTTGCCGAACCCAAAAGCGGCCGCCGGTTGCGGAAAGATCGGCCTCGAGTGACGGCAGGGAATCTGCCCAGTCAAACCAGTTGACAACCACATTGGCGCCGGCATTTGCCAGTGCCACAGCGATGGCTTTTCCAATGCCTTTGACGGCGCCGGGCACCAGGGCTGTTTTACCGCGTAATTCCATGCCGCATTCTCCCGTCCGTGGCTAAGTTTATCGCCTCACTGGTATCTTGCGCGTGCCGGTCCTGCATGGGGCAAGAGGACAGCCAACCCTTTTGATCTCAGGTGGAGGTATTCCCGAACAACAGATTTCTCACCCAGGCCAGGGAGATCGACAGCAAGGCCAGGTCGTTGGTTTGTGCCGCCGCCCACTGGCTCTCGGGGATGGGGCTGCCACCCACCATGGGTTGGTGCTCCAGGTCTTCTCGAAACCGGTCCAAGTCGTAGAGCGCACGATGGCAGCGGGTCATGTCTTCACGGGGCAGTGGCCCCGGTCGCAGTCGGTTTTTGAGATGGATGACGTCCATAAGCTTGTCGCTGACGGCGAAGTCGGCTGCCGCCGCCTGGGCAATGAGAAATTCGGGGGCAGTTTGGGTCGTGCGAGCCTCGAATCCTCTGCAGTGGGATTCCCGGATGAGGGCGTAGCGCTCCGTTATCGCGCCGGTCTGACGGTTGCGGCAAATAGCCCGCGCCACAGGATAGGTGCGGCATGATGTGGGGCGGGCAGGATAGACCTGGCACCCGGTTTCCTTGACGAAAGGGCAGGCGCTTTCGGTGCCGGGCGCTGGAGACAAGCTGACCACCGGCAGACCCGTCCCCGGGCCGGGATAAGTCACGGTGTAGCGTGCCAGAAAGGCCGTGGAACTCATGGTCAGGTGCTGTTTCAAACGGATGACGTCCAGCGGGGTCAGCAGTTGCACCAGATCACGACAGCAGGCATTGAAGCAAGGCACCTCCGGCCCGCATCGGAAGCCAAAGGGTTCGGTCGGATCAAGCGGCAGTATCTCAGACGCCATCTACACCTCCGGTGGCTGGTGATCACCCCCTTCCAGGAGCGGTTCTGTGGTACCATGTTTCTCTGTCAAGTCAACAGACATCTTGTCGTAGTGATGCCCATAAATGGGGGCCGCTACCATTCCATCCCACCATATGTTGGGGGGTGTTAACCCTCCCCCGCCACATATGGAGAGAACCATCGGAAGCCCGCACCAGTCAACGGTTTACGGTAAAAGGGGGGCGCCAAAAAACCTTGACAACGATAGGGGGCAGTGATATCTAATTACCCTTGAATTTCATATCCTGCTGAAATTATAAGAAAAAATTACATCACCGTCATTATTGGCAGCCCCCGATCCGGGCGCTGCTCACGGCACAGGGACGATTACCGATAGGTAAAAAAATCCAATCAGTTCGGCGGGTCAGGTTCCCCGCCCAGCCTATGGAAGGGAGGTGCTAAGGAGACCACGGATCACGAAGCAAGCGTACGGTAGCACAGGCGTATGAAGTTAATGAATCAAAACCAGGAGGATTATTAAATGCCAAGTTTCGTAATCGCAGAAAAATGTGACGGTTGTAAGGGTGGTGATAAGACCGCTTGCATGTACATTTGCCCCAACGACCTGATGGTCCTGGAGCCCAATGAGATGAAGGCTTACAATCAGGAACCGGATCAGTGCTGGGAATGTTTTTCATGCGTAAAGATTTGCCCGTCCCAGGCCATCGAAGTGCGCGGCTATGCCGACTTTGTGCCGCTGGGAAGCAGCATCATGCCGATGATGGGTACCGAAGACGTCATGTGGACCTGCAAGTTCCGTAACGGCCTTGTCAAACGCTTTAAGTTCCCCATCCGGACCACTCCTGAAGGCGGCGCGAATGCCTATGCGGACCTCAAGGGTAAGGATCTGGAAGGCCCCCTGCTCTCCACCCAGGAAGCAGACGGCGCAACACTTCCGAAGCCTCAAGCGTTGGCCTAATCCGGCCATCGTCGCCTAAGCGATCACAACGAATTTCATTTCTCAGTGCAAGGAGGATTACATATGGCATTACCGAACAAACCCAAGGGAGAACTTAAGGCCGTTAGGGACCCGGAAGTCGTCGAGAAGGAAGTCGACATTCTCATCGTCGGCGGTGGTATGGCTGCTTGTGGTACGGCTTTTGAGGTCAAGAAATGGATGAAAGAAGGCCAGACGGTGCTGTTGTGCGACAAGGCCGCCATGGAGCGCTCCGGTGCTGTAGCCCAGGGCCTTTCCGCCATCAACACCTTCATCGGCGACAACACGCCTGATGATTATGTCCGTATGGTCCGTAACGACCTCATGGGCCTGGTTCGCGAAGACCTGATCTTCGACCTGGGCTGCTACGTGGATGACAGTGTCCATCTGTTCGAAGAATGGGGCCTGCCGGTCTGGAAGAAATCCGCCGAAGGCAAGAACCTCGACGGTAAAAAAGGTCAGTCCATGGGCACCCTGAAATCAGGCGCTCAGCCGGTTCGTACCGGCAAATGGCAGATCATGATCAACGGTGAATCCTACAAGCGCGTGGTCGCAGAGGCCGCTAAACTGGCTCTGGGTGATGACAACATCATCGAGCGCTGCTTCATCGTCGAACTGGTGCTGGACAAGAACGTCCCCAACCAGATCGCCGGTGCTGTGGGTTTCTCGGTTCGTGAAAACAGAGTTTACATCATCAAATGCAAGACCATGATGGTGGCCTGCGGCGGCGCGGTAAATATTTACCAGCCCCGTTCGGTCGGCGAAGGTAAAGGCCGTGCATGGTACCCGGTATGGAACGCGGGTTCCACCTACACCATGTGCATGAAGGTCGGTGCCGAACTCTCCATGATGGAAAACCGCTTCACCCCGGCCCGCTTTAAAGACGGTTACGGCCCGGTGGGTGCTTGGTTCCTGCTGTTCAAGGCTAAAACCCTCAACGGACTGGGCGAAAACTTCGCAGCCAGCGACGCTGCCAAAGCAGAGTTGGAAAACTATGCGCCTTACGGCACCGCCGCCATCACCCCGACCTGTCTCCGGAACCACCTGATGCTGTTCGAGATGAAGGCCGGCCGTGGCCCCATCATCATGGACACCGTCTCCGCGCTGGCCAGCTTGGGCGCCACCATGGACAAGAAGGAGCTGAAGCACCTCGAGTCCGAAGCGTGGGAAGACTTCCTCGACATGACCTGCGGTCAGGCGAACCTGTGGTGCGCCCAGAACTGCGAACCGGAGAAGAAGAACTCCGAAGTCATGCCGACCGAACCTTACCTGCTCGGTTCCCACTCCGGCTGCTGCGGTCTGTGGACCTCTGGTCCCGATCTCGACTGGGTACCGGATGCGTATAAACTCAAAGCCCGCAACGGCAAGGTCTACAACCGTATGACCACCGTGGAAGGCCTTTTCACCGCCGGTGACGGCGTCGGCTGCTCTGGCCACAAGTTCTCCTCCGGCTCCCATGCCGAAGGTCGTATTGTGGCCAAGCAGATGGCACGGTATGCGACGGATTTCGCCGACTTTACGCCCGAACTCAACAAGGGCGTCGAGGAACTGGTTGACCTGGTCTACAAGCCGGTCCGCCTATACCTTGATAACTGTGCGTTCACCACCGCCGACAACATCAACCCGAACTACATCAAGCCCGAGGGCATGATGTACCGGCTGATGAAGGCCACTCACGAGTACGGTGCCGGCACGGCGACGTTCTACATGACCAGCTCCAAGTCTCTCGAGATCGTCATGGATCTTCTGCAGACCATGCGCGAAGACTGCGAGAAAATGGCTGCCGGCGATGTGCACGAACTGATGCGTGCCTGGGAGATCGAGCACCGCATTTGGACGGTGGAAGCTCATCTGCGTCACATCCAGTTCCGCAAAGAAACCCGCTACCCCGGTTTCTACTATCAGTGCGACTTCCCGGGTCAGGATGACGAGAATTGGTTCTGCTTCGTCAACTCCAAGTTCGATCCGGCCGCGGGTCAGTGGGATGTCTTCAAGAAGGACTACATCAAGATCATTCCCTAACCATGCGCGAATGTAGAATGCGTAGAAAACACGCATAACAGATAAACACCTCCAGGTGCCGAAAGGCGCCTGGAGGTTTTTATTAATTTCGGCACGGGGGGTCTGCTTTGGGTGATATCCTTTCGTCGCCCCGGCTAGGCGGTCTCGTCCCCAGGCGTCAGCGATTCAGGTGCGCGATTGGATACCTGACGCGTTGGGATAAGGCATCATGGGTATCACCCGAAAGCGGCTCAAACCCGGCCCCAACGGTTCGGTTTTTAACACCATCTATCATTACGGAGGGATAGTATGACAGAAGCAACAGCCCCCGCTAGCGGAAGCATCCTGGTTGTCGGAGGCGGGATCAGCGGCCTGACGGCGGCCATCGAAGCGGCCGAAGTCGGGTACGACGTGTTCCTCGTGGAAAAGAATCCCTACCTCGGTGGCAGAGTGGCACAACTCAATCAGTATTTTCCCAAGCTGTGTCCGCCCACCTGTGGCCTGGAGATCAACTTCCGCCGCATCAAGGACAACCCGCGGATCAAAGTGTTCACTCTGGCCGAAGTGGAAAAGGTCGACGGTGCTGCCGGCGATTACGATGTGTCCATTCGCCTCAGCCCGCGCTTCGTGAACGAAAAATGCACCTGCTGCGGGGAGTGCGCGGCGGTTTGCGAAACCGAGGTGTCCAACGATTTCAACTTCGGCATGAACAAGTCCAAGGGCGCCCACCTCCCTCTCGAAATGGCTTTTCCTGCGCGTTTTGTCATTTCCCCTCAGGTACGGGGTACCGACGACGCCGAGCGCATCAAGGCCGCGTGCAAATACGATGCGGTGGATTTCGACATGGAAGCCAAAACCTTGGATCTCAAAGTCGGCGCCATCGTTTGGGCCACCGGCTGGGAGCCCTATGACGCCAACAAGATCGACAACCTTGGTTTCGGGCGCTATCCAAATATTATCACCAATATGATGATGGAGCGGCTGGCATCAATCAATGGACCGACGGACGGCAATATCGTCCGGCCTTCCGACGAAAAGGCTCCTGAAACGGTGGCCTTCGTTCAGTGCGCCGGTTCCCGCGACGAAAACCATCTGCCGTACTGCTCCTACATTTGCTGCATGGCCTCCCTCAAACAGGCCACCTATGTGCGCAAACAGTACCCTGATTCAAAAGTTTACATCTTCTACATCGATATTCGCAGCCCCGGCGATCGGTATGAAAAATTCTACAACATGGTCAAGGACGACGAGAATGTCATATTGATCAAGGGCAAGGTGGCCGAAGTCAGCGAAGACCCCACGACCAAGGCCGTGACCGTGGTCGCCGAAAACGCCGTCACCGGGGAGAAAATCCATCAGACGGTCGACCTGGTCGTCCTGGCCACCGGCATGCAGCCAACGGCCGCACTCGAAAAGCTGCCCGCCGACCTCACTTTTACCGAGGATGGGTTCATCGTCAACGATTTCGCCAAGGGCGGCATGTTTGCCGCGGGTTGCGCCAACAAACCGCTTGACGTTTATACATCCAATCAGAATGCGACCGGCATGGCGATGAAAGCCATTCAAACCCTGGCCATGAAGTAGGAGGATATCCATGGATAAGAAATATGGTGTGTATATCTGCACAGGTTGCGGGATTGGAGAATCCCTCGATACCAAGGCACTGTGCGAGGTCCCCGCTGATGAGGGATTCCCGGTAAAGGACCATGGGTTCCTCTGCAGTGCGGAGGGCGTGGAAATCATCAAAAAGGACATCGAAGCTGGCACCAACGCCATTGTGATCGCCGCCTGCTCGCGTCGGGTCAATTTTGACACGTTTCGTTTTGACGGTGTCCTTGTCGACCGGGCCAACATCCGTGAGGGCGTTGTATGGTCTCACCCCAGGGATCAGTACCCGGCGCTTACCGATGAAGAAAAAGAAGACGAAGACAAGTTCGACGTGGTTCAGATGATGGCGGAGGACTACATTCGCATGGGGATGGCGCGCGTGAAAAAGAGCGTTCTGCCCGAGCCGTATCACCTGGAAAATTTTTCCAGAAAAGTCCTCGTCATCGGCGGCGGCATGACCGGGATGTATGCCGCGCTGGACGCCGCCAAGGCCGGTCTGGAGGTCACCCTGGTGGAAAAAGAGGATCAACTGGGCGGCCATGCTCTGCATTGGCGCAAACAGTTGCCACTGTCGGCCCCCTACGAGAACCTCATTGCGCCTACCGTCACTGACTTGATTACACAGATCGACGGGGAATCCAAGATCACCGTTAAGACAGGCACCGTGGCCGCCCGTATCGCCGGCCAGCCTGGAGAGTTTACCGTCACCTTCAAAAAGCCCGGGGAGAAGATTGAGTTTGACGTACCCTTTCCCCTGCCTGAAGAGATGAAGTTTGATGAAGCAGGCAAAGAACTCGACAACGAGAAACAGCTCGAATTGTATAAAGAATACAACAAAGGCCGTGTTGATATTTTGAAGCTCGACCCCACCGGCGAGCTATTCGGCGCGGTGATTCTCGCCGCCGGCTGGCGGGCCTATCAGCCCGGCAAGGACGAATTCGCACATCTGGGCTTTGGTGAACTTGCCGATGTGGTGACCAACGAGCAGTTTGAGCTGATTGCCAAAGCCGGCAAGATCGTTCGGCCGTCCGACGGCAAGGAAGCCAAGAGCGTGGTCTTCGTCCAGAGCCCCGGAAACGGCAGCGAAGGCGATTTTCCCTATGCCGGTGCCGTCACCAGCATGGTGGCCCTGAAACAAGCCAAGTATGTCCGCGAGGACTATTCGAATGACGGCAAGGCCTTCGTGGTCTATCAGCACATGCGCACCCCGGGCATGCAGGAGTATCTCTATAAGAGCCTGCAGCAGGATCCAGGAGTCTTTTTGACCAAGGGCGAAGTGGTCAAGGTGTCCAAGAACGGTGACGGACTGGTCGTCGAGATGTCAGACACCCTGCTGGGTGAAAAGCTCCAGGTGAAGGCCGACATGGTGGTCCTTGCCACCGGCATGGTGCCCGCCACCTATGACGACCCGGTCGTGAACCTGGCCTATCGGCAGGGGCCGGCCTTTCGCGACATCGACCTGTTCAACGGGTATGTCGATTCCAACTTCATTTGCTTTCCCTATGAAACCCAGCGGACCGGCATTTATGCCGCCGGCGGTGTCCGCAGGAGCCAGACGGTCGAAGAATCCAGGGAAGACGCTGCCGGTGCGGCACTCAAGGCGCTTCAGTGCCTGGAGTCGACCCATCGCGGCGTCTCGGTGCATCCCCGCTACGGCGACATGACTTTTCCGGATTTTTTCTTTCAGCGCTGCACCCAGTGCAAGCGGTGCACCGTTGAATGCCCGTTCGGTGCCCTCGACGACGACGAAAAGGGGACGCCCAAGCCGAACCCGACCCGTTGCCGGCGCTGCGGCACCTGCATGGGCGCGTGTCCGGAGCGGATTATCGGTTTTGCCGACTATAACATTGACAGCATCGGCTCCATGGTGAAATCGGTGAAGGTCCCCTCGGAAGATGACTTCTCCGAACCACCGCTGCGGATTCTGGGACTGGTTTGCGAAAACGATGCACTGCCGGCACTGGACATGGCGGGGCTCAAGCGTCTGGGGTACAATGCCAACGTGCGGCTCATTCCGGTGCGCTGCCTGGGTTCGGTCAACGTCATCTGGATCAAGGACGCGTTGAGCCAGGGGATGGACGGCGTCTTCCTGATGGGGTGCAAGCACGGTGATGACTACCAATGCCATTTCGTCAAGGGGAGCGAGCTTGCCGACATTCGTATGAAGAAGATCGGTGATGCCCTCGCTAGCCTGGCGCTGGAAGAGGAGCGTGTGGCACAGTTCGAAATCGCTATCGACGAGTACGACAAGGTGCCTCAGATCATCAACGATTTCGCTGAACTCATCGAAGGCCTTGGCCCGAACCCGTTCAAGGGTTTCTAATCCAATCTGACTCATGTGCAGCAGCACCGCAGGCGCTGCTGCACTGCTGAATGTGGAGGAATGTATGGCAGAAACATATCAAGTCGAACCGGATGTCGGGTTTATCATGGAAGTCATGGCACTCGGCGGCGGGGATGTGAAGAAGTGCTATCAGTGCGCCACCTGCTCGGTGGCGTGCCCCATTTCCCCGGACACCAAACCCTTCCCAAGAAAAGAAATGATCGCCACCCAATGGGGACTGAAAGACAAGCTGGTCAGCAACGCGGACATTTGGCTGTGCCACAACTGCGGTGACTGCTCAACCTTGTGCCCCCGGGGCGCCAAGCCCGGAGACGTGCTCGGCGCGGTGCGGGCATATGCAGTGAGTGAATACGCCACGCCCAAAGCCATTGCCAAGATGGTCCCGGACCCCAAGAAACTGCCCATCCTGCTGGGCATCCCCGCAGTGATTTTTCTCGCAGCGATGTTTCTCTCCAAGGCGATTTTCGGATCGGGCGGAGACCAGATCTGGCAGGGCCATTTCATCAACAACTATCTGGTGGACATCATCATGATCCCCACCTTCTTCGCCGCGGTGGGCGTTTTCGGCCTGGGGCTCAAGCGGTTTCTGGCAGATATCCATAAATCCGCACTGGCAGAAGGAAAGACCACCAAAGAAAAGATCGATCCCGGTGAGTTTATCCAGGCGTTCATCCGGACGGTGCCCACCATCTTCAAGCATGCCCGCTTTAACGAGTGCACAGAGAACAGGGAGCGAACCACGGCTCACATGATGGTGCTCTTTTCATTCATCGGCCTGTTCATCGTCACCAACTCTTTCTTTGCTGCGGAATGGATTTTCCACATCGAAGGCCCCTATCGGCAGATCAACCCCGTGAAATGGCTGGGGAACATCAGCGGTGTGGCGCTGATCATCGGTTCCCTACTCCTCATGAAAAGCCGGATGGGGAAAAAGGACCAGATCTCCAGCTACTGGGATTGGCAGCTCCTGGCCCTGGTGTTCGCCTTAGGCTTCACCGGAATGGTAACGCAGATGGCCCGTCTGGCCGGTTTTGCCGGCATGGCCTACTTTACCTACTATCTCCACCTGATTTTCATTTGGAGCCTGTTTGCCTACACGCCCTTTTCGAAGCTGGCCCATCTGGTCTATCGCACCACAGCCATGACCTACAACGAGTGGTCGGGGCGCAAGTAGGGTAACGCAGTGACATAGTTTGACAATCAGGCTGTTAACGGTTTTCATAAAAGAAAAAAAGGAGACGCCGATGCGCGTCTCCTTCTTTAATAATGCCGTTTGATACAAAAACAGGGGGGATGGCGACAGCCATCCCCCCTGTTTTTATTTTTAGTTGCCGGTAGCCGCCTTGTGGGTCTTGATTTCGACCTTTTCAGTAAGCTCTTCGTAGTATTTTCGAAGGATGGCGACAACTTCGTCGCGGCCGAAATGATCGGGCAGTTCCCCGCCTTCGGAGAGCATTTTACGCAGCATGGTGCCGGAGAGCAGCACCCGGTCTTCTTTGCCGTGCGGGCAGGTGCGAAGAGAAGCCATGCCGTCGCACTTGTAGCAGTAGAAGGTCCAGTCGATCTTCAGGGGCGTGCAGAGCAGCGACTTTCCGGGTTCCTCCGGATAAGGGATCTTGTCGAAGATGGTCTGGGCTTCGAACATGCCGTAGAAGTCGCCTACACCGGCATGGTCGCGGCCGATGATCATTTTGGAGCAGCCGTAGTTCTGGCGGAAGGCGGCATGGAGGAGTCCTTCGCGGGGGCCGGCATAGCGCATGTCCAGCGGGTAGCCGCCCTGAATGACGTTCTTTTCCACGAAATAATTCTTCACCAGGGCGTCGATGCACTCTACCCGTGTCTCGGCCGGGATGTCGCCGGGTTTCAGGTTGCCCACCAGGCTGTGGATGTAGACGCCGTCACACACTTCCACGGCGATCTTGCACAGGTACTCGTGGGAGCGGTGCATGGGGTTTCTGAGCTGCAGGGCAGCGACTTCGGACCACCCGCGTTCTTCGAAGAGCTTGCGGGATTCGGCCGGGCGATGATAGACACCGGCGTATTTGGTCGGATAATTGCCTTCGCTCAATACCTTTACCGGACCGGCCAGGTTGATCTCGTTCTGGCCCATCACCATCTGCACCCCCGGGTGATCGTCTTTTGCGATCTTCCAGAATTCCTCAGCGGTCGGGGTCCCCTCGCCCATATAGACCTTTTCACATTCCCAGATCTTGTCCGCTTCGCTCATCTCGAATTTTTCGGTGATTTTCATGGTGGCCATGATTTCTTCCTTGGCCACGAGCGCGATTTCATCGCCGATGTTGATGTCGGCGGCATCTTCCTTGGTGACGTCCAGGGTCACCGGCACAGGCCAAAAAGTGCCATCAGCCGTCAGGAAGTTTTCGCAAACGCCTTTCCAGTCGGCCTTGGTCATGAAACCGGTCAACGGGCTGAAACCGCCGATACCGAGCATGATCAGGTCGCCTTTGACGCGGGGGGAGATCGCTACTTTTTTCAGGCCATCGGCCTTCTTCAATTCTGCTTCACGTTCCGGGCCCTCAAGCAGGCAGACCGTCAGGCCTTTGCCGCCATGGGGCGCTACCAAATTCGCCATTTCTGTTTTCTCCTTTCACCAGTGTGGTATTTCCGAATAGTCGTCTGACGCGACTTTGTCCCCTGAAGTTAAAGGCCCATACCTAATCGGGTTGAGTGCTTTTGTCAAGCGCATTTACCAAGCCGATCGGATGAAAAATCAGTGGATTGCCGCTGGTTTTGGAAAGCTTTTGACACCTCTGGGAAGATGGCCTAAGGTGCCGGGTCTCGATGACCCCAACCACCGGTATCGCCCATGCAACTGTCTCCCCAACAAGCCGCCGCCGTCAATCACACCGGGGCCCCCGTGCTGGTTGTCGCCGGTGCCGGTTCCGGAAAGACGCGAACCCTGACCGCCAAAATCATTCACCTTGTGAAGGAGGGATACGATCCGGCGAGGATTCTGGCGATTACCTTCACCAACAAGGCGGCGGACGAAATGAAACGCCGCCTTACCGAAACCACCGGCTTCGGCATCGAGCGGTTTCCCTGGGTGCGGACCTACCACAGCGCCTGCCTGCAGATCTTGAAGCGGCACTGCCAGAGACTGGGGTTTTCGCCGCCGATTCAGGTTTTTGCCGAATACCAGCAGCAGAAAGTGCTGCGGGACGTTCTGGTGGACCGCTTGAATGTGGACAAGAAGCACGTGCGCGCGGTGTTATCGGAAATTTCAAGTGCCAAAAACTCCGCCGATCCCATGGGCTATTTTGATCAACGGCCGCGGCTGGGGGCGGTGCGGCTCGCCGATGCCTATCGCCTGTACGATGCGGCGTTGAAGGCGGACAATGCCGTCGATTTCGACAACATCCTGCTGCTGACGCGCGATTTGCTGCATTCCCACGAAGACCTTCGGGAGGCCTACCGGAAACGCTTCCAGTATCTGCTGGTGGATGAGTACCAGGATACCAACAATCTGCAGGAAGCGCTGACCCGACTGCTGAGTCGAGACGGCCGGCTGTTTTGCGTTGGTGACGACTGGCAGGCCATCTACAGTTTCCGCGGCTCCAACGTGGATCATTTCCTCAATTTCACCCGTACCTATCCGAAGGCCAAGATTTTTCGGCTGGAGCAGAATTACCGTTCCGCCGATGAAATCGTCCACCTGGCCAACGCACTCATCGAATATAATGCCAACCGGATGAAAAAAGTCTGCTTCTCCGATATGCAGGGCGGGGTTGTCGAGCTTCACGATTTTTTTAACGACCGTGAAGAAGCCCAATGGGTGGCACAAAAGGTGCGCACGCTAAAAGGGATGGGCATCCCCCTGGAGCAGATGGCCGTGCTATACCGCACCAAGTTCAGCTCACTCTCCTTCGAGCAGGCCTTTCGCGCGGCCGGCATCCCTTACCGAATGCTGGGCGGCAAAGGGTTTTTCGAACGCATGGAAGTGATGGACCTCAACTGCTACCTCAGTGCGGCCGTCTTCCCCCGGGACGACGCCAGCTTTGAGCGCGTCATCAATACGCCGCGTCGCGGCATCGGCCCCGGGACAGTCAGAAAACTCCTAGACATGCGCATTGAGGGGATGAGTCTTCAGGATGCGGCCAGGGCGGCCCTCCGGAAGAAAGTGCTGACAGCCAAACTTTACCGCTCCCTGGAAGCGGTGATTCAATTGCTCGACGATATTCGGCTCATGAACCCGGCCGATGCCCTGCGCACCGTGGTCAAGCGGACCGATTACATGGCGCACTTGAGTCAGCGTGCCCGAGGCAACAGCATGGAAGTGATATCAAGGGAAGAAAACATAGACCAGCTCATTTACAGCGCATCCCAGAAGCAGTCCCTATACGACTACCTCGAAGAGGCGGCCCTCATCCGTGAGGACCGCGAAGACGAAGACGCTTCCGGCGGCGGCGTCAATCTGGCCACAATCCACGCCGCCAAAGGGCTTGAATTCACGGCCGTCTTTGTCATCGGCTGCGAGGAGCAGCTTTTTCCCCACTGGCGATCGCTGGAAGCCCCCCACGGCCTCGAAGAAGAACGCCGCCTCATGTACGTATCTGTGACCCGGGCCGAGCGCTACCTCTACCTTTCCTGCGCCAGTTTCAGGAAAGGCCAGTACAACGTGCGCAGCCGTTTTCTGGACGAAATTGAGGATATCCTCTGATCCTTTGACAGAACCCGTCGCCGCTTTGTAGACTGCCCTTGGTAAAACGTCGCCAGGGGGCGCGTCCGGCCGCCCTGGCGATCGATCACGTTTCCAGAGAGGAGGATTCGCATGGGAAGCGCTTTACCGATTCGGCGCACCGTTTTCCTCATGGTCATCTGCGCCGCGCTGGTCCAGGCCGCCGCGGCCCAGGCCGGGCACGTCGCCGGCACCCTTCGCATCGACACCCCTGACGGCAACAGCTTCAGCGGGGATTGGATACGCGTTTTGTTGACATCCGCCGCCGTTCCAGTTCCCGACATCCCGCCACTGGAAGGGATAGCCCCCCTGGCGCGTTACGACCGGATCGTATCGGTCCACATGGATTTTTTCGTGAATTTTCAGCAGCGTCTTTCAGAGCCGGGTTTTCTGGTGGCCAGCGTATTGACGCGGGAAACGGGTGAGTTCAAATTCATCGACGTGGCGCCGGGGCGGTATTTCGTCATCGTCACTTTCCCCACCACCATCGGGGGTTACAAGGTGGCCTGGCAGGTGCCGGTGACGGTTCCCGATAGCGGCCACCCAGCGCCGGTCTCACTCGGCTGGCAAAACATGCTGCTGCCGACGCAGAAACGCTGAGGAGGCGCCTTGACAGGGCGGCAGCGGTGGTGTAGCGAAAATCGAGCATATGCTCAATACCGGTCGGTGGGGTCTCCGCTGTCGCATGACGACGCCGGCTTGCCGACCATCGCGGATGAGGAGAAACATGCCGTCAGGTGTCATGGGTCGGGTGCTGCTGGTGGATCTGGGGGAACGAACGTTTCGGGAGGTTCCTGTGCCCACCCAGGTTTACGACAGGGTCATGTCGGGGATGGGACTGGCGGCACATTTCCTCTACCAACGCATTCCTCCCGGGGCCGACCCCCTCGGTCCCGACAATATCCTGGGGTTTGTCAGCGGCATTCTCACCGGTACCGGCACCCTTTTCGCCGGCCGGTGGATGGTGGTGGGCAAATCCCCGCTCACCGGTGGATGGGGGGACGCCAACTGCGGCGGTAATCTGGCGCCGGCCATCAAACGCTGCGGATATGACGGGATTTTCTTTACCGGAATCAGCGATACGCCCGTCTACCTGGCCATCAACCAGGGCCGTGTGGAAATCCGAGACGCGCAGGACTTCTGGGGCCTTGATGCCGTGGAGACGCACCGGTTTCTCAAAAAGCATTCAGGCATCAAAAGCCCCCGCGTCGCCTGCATCGGCCCTGCGGGAGAACGGCTCAGCCTGATCTCCGGTGTGGTCAACGACGAGGGACGCATCGCCGCCCGCTCCGGACTGGGGGCCGTCATGGGCAGCAAGCGGCTCAAAGCGGTGGCGCTGGGCGGCGGTCAGCGCATTCCGGTTCACGACCGCAAGGCCGTGGTGGCACTTTCCCGACAGTGCAACGAAGCCGTCCAGTTCCAGCCGCCGTTCATCCCTGGGGAAATGACACCACATTTGGGCGCTCTCATGCGGGTGCTGCCGGCGCAGTTCGCCACCGACGGCATGCTCTACAAAATCATGCTCCGAAAGTGGGGCACCATCAGCATGAACCAGATGGCCATCGCGCTGGGGGACGCCCCCATCAAGAACTGGAAAGGCTCCAATGAAGACTTCGGCCCGGAACTGTCTGCGGGGATCAGTCCGGACGTGTTCGCCGGCGCCACCATCGCCAAGTATCACTGCTACGCCTGCCCCCTGGGCTGTGGCGGCCGGATCCACCTTCCCGGTCGCGGCGAAGGCCATCGCCCCGAATACGAGACCGTGCTTTCGCTGGGCGGCCTGTGCATGAATCATGACGCCGAGAGCATCTTCGTCATGAACGACTTGTTGAACCGCGCCGGCATGGACACCATTTCCGCCGGCGGGACCATCGCTTTTGCCATGGAGTGCGTGGAAAATGGACTGCTGGGCCCGGCGGACATGGACGGCCTGGACCTGTCCTGGGGTAACGCCCCTGCCATGGTGGCCCTGGTCGAGAAAATGATCCGACGGGAAGGCATCGGGGATCTCTTGGCCGACGGCACCAAGAAGGCTGCCCAGCGGATCGGCGGCAAGGCGCGGGATTTTGCCATACACGCCGGGGGGCAGGAACTGGCCATGCACGATGGTCGCTTCGATCCCGGATTCGCCCTCCACAATTGTGTGGAGCCGACCCCGGGGCGCCACACCATCGGATCGCAGGTTTACTACGAGATGTTTCAACTATGGCGGGAATTGCCCGAATTGCCGGATCGCAACCTGTTCTACCTCAAAAGCACCAAATTTGAGCACACCCTCGAAAAGACTCGGGCGGCCGCAGCCTGCAGTCAATATATGAACGTGCTCAACGGCGCCGGCCTCTGCCTTTTCGGTGCCTTTCTGGGCGCCCACCGCTTTCCCGTGTTCGCCTGGCTCAATGCGGCCACCGGGTGGGCCTATTCGCCCGAGGATTACATGGCCATGGGTACTCGGGTGCAGCATCTCCGGCAGGGGTTCAACCTCCGGCACGGCATCGATCCCAGGCGTTTCAAAATGAGCGACCGAGCCCTGGGGCGCCCGCCCATGCGTCATGGCGCCAATGAGGGGCGCACCATACCCATCGAAGAGATGATGCGGGAATACTGGCAGGCTTTCGGGTGGAACCCGGACACGGGTGCGCCGGATGCGCGGGCAGTGGCAGATGCCTTAACGGAGGATTGGGGCCGTGGCATTTAGGATTACGGACAAGTGCGTGGGTTGTGCCGTCTGCCGAAAAATCTGCCCGGTGGCCTGCATCGACGGAGCACCCCGCAACGTCCACCGTGTCGATGCCGATCGCTGCATCGACTGCGGCGCCTGCGGCCGGGTATGCCCGCACGAGGCCGTGCTTGACGCCGATGGGCGCGCCGCCCGGCGCATCCGCTTTAGACGCACCTGGGACCAACCGGTCATTTCGCTGGAGCGGTGCATCTCCTGCAACATCTGCATCGACGCCTGCCCCACTGCCTGCCTGTCTCTCGACTACACCGCCGGCACCGACGCCACCTGGGTCTATCCCATCCTCTCGGATGCCAAGGACTGTATCGCCTGCGGCTTTTGTGCCGTGGACTGCCCCGTGGAGGCCATCACCATGGCCGCCCCCTCGAGCTAGTCTCCATCCATAAATACCCGGGGTGTAAGGGGAGGGGCGGGCCGGAATAAGATTCTCCTTACTTATCGGCGTGTTATCACTCTCACCCCAGCCCTCTCCCATCAAGGGAGAGGGCGCACGAGCCTCCCCATGGATGGGCACGAGCTATGATGGGGGCGACGACCGCAATCTCCGGTAGAACGCTGCTTGGGTCTTATCCGCAAGCCAACCGCTGATCTGAGAGAGTGCTTTTTCATAGACACCATATTTGACATCTTCGGTGTCGATATAAATCAGGTTGGTATGGGGAAACACGTCTCTTTCCGGCTGGATATCCATGGACCGGATCACCTCTTTTCCCACCAGAATGACGTTCAGGCCGGCTGCCGGGCACACGTTTGCAACGATGATAGCCGCATTTTGCGGGGTGACCGCCAGGGGATGGCTGTCGGGCATGAAAAAGTCCACATGGTTGTCTGCGAATTTTTGCCACCGGCCTTCCCAATAGCCGTTATGCGGCTCTGAAAGATCGGTGTGGCGTGCCCTGATAGCGCGCAGCACCTGCTGACCACCGGACGATACGATGGCTTTTTTTAGCGTAGCCGTGAGCTTGCGGTAGGCGTCCGTGGCGACAAGTGCTTCACCCCCTGAAGTTTCCGAGGTGACGAATCCTGTTTCAAAAGAGGGCAGGACAGAAATGGTGGCCACGCTGCCGGCCTTGCGGCGTGTGAGTTTGCTGCCCTTGTATGGGTGCGGCGCGCGGGCAGGGTGGTCAAGGATACCCATACGATGGAGGGCTTCGATGATCGCCGGATGACGCATGTAGGTCATGAGGCCCGGCTCGGAGCGTATGGCGTCTGCCAGCAAAAGGGCCTCTGATTCGGTGAGTCCCATCGCCATGGTGTCCCGCCCTGAAATGCCGCTGCCGGCGGCAATGGCCGGCAGGCGATTCAGTACGTCGTTGAACCGGATGGTTTCGCCACGGTGAATCTTGCCAATCAACAGCAGCCGCAGCGCAATGAGTTCATCCGAGGGGAAGGGACTGAAAAATGGCCGTTCTCCCTTGAACTGGTTGAGACGGGGATCGTAATGGTACAGTACCCGGGAAAGACCGATGATATCGGGATCGTAAAGGAGCAACCGGGACTTGTCATATTCCGGATCGGCCATCATCGCCTGGATCCGTGAAAACTCCAGCGGAATGTTCAGTCCGCGGGAACGCCACAATGCCCGGTTGTCGACTTTACCTGCCGTACCGGTGACCACCGCCATCATGTGCCCCAGAACGCTCCCCGCGTAATCCCGGGAAGTCGTTTGAGACAGCGGCGCAGTGGCGGGGTCGACGGGCGTTGCCGTTGACCGGGGCACGGCGTGACATCCAGTCATCAGCAGTCCGGCGACGATGAGTGCTGCCAAGTAGCGGAGGCGGCGCCGGAACGTGCCGCGGTGGGTGAGGGCCGTCGCGGCGGGGGTCAATCTACGGGGAATCTTCCCAGTAAGGCATCGTGCTATTTTTTTCCGCTCTTCAACCCCGCCGCAAACTGCGGGGAATGCGCTCGTCGTCTGGTTCAGCCTCTGTTTACCCAATGGCATAGTCAATCAGAAAAAAGGCCAGAAAAAAGGCCCGGGCGTGTGCACCGGGCCTGATTGATGACATGGCGGAGAGAGAGGGATTCGAACCCTCGGTGGAAGTTTCCCCCCACACTCGCT
>CAYUOU010000043.1:0-33615 GCA_964446485.1 uncultured Desulfobacterales bacterium
TTCGCAAGCCGTATCTCGAACATTTTACGAAATCGTCCTTTTTGCTACTTTTTACGGCTTTATCAAATGTAACCCCAACAAAAATACCATGCACTATATAGCCAAATCCATCCGGGTAGGCAAATCTCGACAATACGGAAGTCGAACAGCAGATCGCCACCCGCCAGCGACTGCCGGAATCGGCGCTGAGGCCTTCGCCGTTGCTTGACAGCAGGCCGATGGACGCATTAAAGGTTCCCATCGACGGCGCCCCCTATCCGCGGCAATGC
Organism: uncultured Desulfobacterales bacterium; assembly: GCA_964446485.1. Classification (GTDB taxonomy): domain Bacteria; phylum Desulfobacterota; class Desulfobacteria; order Desulfobacterales; family JBDRRP01; genus JBDRRP01. Next base: position 270 of record CAYUOU010000043.1, read on the forward strand.
GGGCGTCGAATCGAGTCAACACACAAATAAGGTCACGACCATGTACGATACAACCGCCGAAGAGCATTATAAAGATGGTGCGGTTATCTACGCCGAAGGCAGCCACGGTGATTGGGTTTATCTCATTTCCTCCGGCCAAGTGGAGATGCTGCGCGTCTTCGAAGGAAAATCCCACGTGATCGAAACCCTGGGGCCCGGTGAGATTTTCGGTGAAGTGGCCTTTTTTTCCCGTGCCCCTCGGCTCTCGACGGCCCGCGCCAAAGGTGATGTCGTTTTGGATGTGCTGGATCGCGGCATGCTCGATACGGAATTCAATCGGCTGTCCGGGGGGTTCCAGGCCATCGTTAAACGTCTCGCCCAGCGATACCGGTACGTCAGTGACGCCCTTCTGCGAAGCCGGCTGCGGCGCCAGGCCCCGCGTTACAACAAGGTGCTGTCCATTTCCTTCAAAACCAAGGCGGGGCTGGTGAACGCCTTTTCGGGAAACGTCAACACCGACGGTATGTTCATCCGCTCCAAGCAAGTCATGCCCAAAGGCGAGCGATTTCTGCTCAAACTCCAGGTGCCGGAGGCGGTGGAGCCACTGCAGATCGGCTGTGAAGTGGCTTGGCGTCGAACTGCAGATGCGGCCGATGCAAGCAACCCGGCCGGTATGGGAGTTCGTTTTATCCAGATCGGGGAGACCGAAATCGCCCAGCTTAAGGCATCTATGAAGGGGGCGGAAACGGTTTAAATACCCCATGCGTTGTTCAATGCTTCTTCGAAGTCAATGCCGTTAACAGCGCCTGCCGATGTTATGCGTCGCAACCTATTCCGGTTGCTGACTGAACGCCTCGCCCAGGCGCCTTTCACCGTCGGTGTCCTATCCGATCGTCGAGAGTGACCCTTTCAATGAATCTTTAACGTCTACAGGAGGTGACCCATGGCAGAAAGCGTTTACAAAATCATCCAACTGGTCGGAACGAGTACGGAATCTTGGGAAAAAGCCGCCGCGGCGGCGATCAATAAAGCATCCAAAAGCCTGCGGGACCTGAGGGTGGCGGAAATCTCAAAGCTGGACATGACCATGGACAAAGGCAAGGTGGTCGCTTTTCGCGCCCGGGTGCTGGTATCTTTTAAATACGAGGATTAAGGGAAAGCGAAACTACCGATGAACTGGAATCGGACATCGCCGCGTTGCGATCATAGAGGCCGGTTCACACCCGCACCCTTCAAAACCGCAAATAAAAAGGGCTCGCAAGGTGTGATCCTTGCGAACCCTTATTATTTGGTGGTGGGCGATACTGGATTTGAACCAGTGACTTCTACCGTGTGAAGGTAGCACTCTCCCGCTGAGTTAATCGCCCGGAAGATTGACGGTTCCGTAAAAAGTCCGATATCTGCGGTACGCGTCATCCTTCGTCATTGCGGCGTACTGTAAGTACTCCTCATTCCTCAGGATTCGCACGCCGTATCTCGAACATTTTACGAAATCGTCCTTTTTGCTACTTTTTACTGTTTCATCAAGATTTAGGCGTCGACGATCTCCTTGAGTTCCTTACCAACTTTGAAAAAGGGAAGTTGCTTTGGCGGCACGCTGATCTGCGATCCCGTTTTGGGATTGCGACCGACGTAGGGCTTGTATTTTTTGACGGTGAAGCTGCCGAAGCCCCTGATCTCCACCCGGTCTCCTTCAGAGATGGTGCTGGCGATAGTGTCGAAGAATGTCTCCACCGCACGTTCTGCGTCTTTCCGGCTAAGCGTTGCCTCGTCCTTTACGGCATTGATCAAGTCGGATTTATTCATTGGAGCTCCTCGCGGAGTTGCTCATATATGTGCCGCTCGTATCACCACCGTTGAATGCCTGCAGCCCATATTTCTATTAGATATTAGGTATATAGAGTCTATCGTTGACATCGTCAAGTACTTTTTGACTTCCTTGCGTTTGCAAAGCGTCTTCAATGGACGAGGCGTTTTCACCAAACGACAACAGGCCGTTTCATCGTCACCGGCGGGCTTTACGATACGCGGTTGTGTCAGTTTGCCGTCGTGGGGTCAATCCTGCGACGTTCCTTCATCCGTTTCGATCGGTGAATCCGACGCCTCCTCCGGCGCTGCCGTTGGGGCCGATGCCACAGCCGGCGGCCCACCCGTATCGCCGGCTTCCGTGGTGCGTTTATCGGGCGGGGCATCCAGGGCCATGTCCTCGATCTCCTTGGGCGAGGGGAGGTCCTTCAAGTCTTTCAGATCGAAGATTTGCAAAAAGAACTTGGTGGTGGAATAGATCAGCGGACGGCCCGGGATCTCTTTTCTTCCGAGGATACGGATCAGTTTGCGCTCCAGGAGCAGACGGATCACCCCGCCGCAGTCCACACCGCGGATTTGTTCGATGTCACTGCGGATAATGGGCTGTTTGTAGGCGACGATGGCCAGGGTTTCCAACGCCGCCTTGCTGAGCCGCGGCGCGTTGGGCTGGATCAGCTTGCGAATCCAGGGCGTGAATTCGGTGCGGGAACGCAGCTGCCAGCCGCCGGCCACTTCCTTTAAATGGAATCCGCCCTCCCGCTCCGCGTGCTCGGTTTCCAGCACCGTGAGCGCTTCGCGGATATCGCTGGTTTCCACGTCGACGAGGACCTTACGAAGCGCATCCAGGGTCAATGGATCTTCGGATACGAACAGCAGGCTTTCGATGACGGCTTTGAGATTTTCCATCAGTGCCTCACCGCTATTGGTAGAAGAGGCGGATGACGCCCGATTGTATGTGCTGGGCCACCCGGATCAGTTGCAATTTTACCATTTCCAATATCGCCAGAAAAGTCACCACCACATCGCTGCGGGTGAAGTCGCCTTGAAAAAGTTCCTCGAAGGTGATGGAACCGCGCGCCTCCAACAGGTCGATGAGCGCATTGATGCGGTCTTTGACCGAGACCCGTTCCGTGGTCATGTCCACCCGGTGGTCGGGCGCCATACGCTCGAGGATCCGCTGGAAGGCGTCGATGAGTTCAAATAGCCCCACGTGAACCACTTCGTCCTCCGCCGGGTCCAGAATCTCCGATGGCCTCACCTTGCTGCGGGCAAAGGTGTCCTCCCCCAGCAAGGTGCGGCCGGCCAGCGCTTCCGCGGCTGCCTTCATTTCAAGGTACTCCAGTAATGGGCGGGCGATTTCCGAGCGCGGGTCTTCTTCCTCGTCGTCGGCATCGTGAATGGGCAGCAGCAGTCGCGATTTGATCTGAGTCAGCGTGGCAGCCATGACGAGAAAATCACCGGCCAACTCCACATTGAGCGCCTGGAGCAGTTCGATCGTTGCCAGATATTGGTCGGTGATCAAGGCGATGGGGATGTCATAGATATCCACCTCATTTTTTTTGATCAGGTGGACGAGGAGATCCATCGGCCCTTCGAAGAGGCCGTCCAGTTGGACGCTATAAGGTTCGTTTGGCGCCGTCATGAGAATTGACGGTTCCGTAAAAAGTCCGATATCTGCGTTACGCGTCATCCTTCGTCATTGCGGCGTACTGTGAGTACGCCTCATTCCTCAGGATTCGCAAGCCGTATCTCGAACATTTTACGAAATCGTCCTTTTCGCTACTTTTTACCGTTTCATGAGAATTGTGGCCGTCCCTGTATAAAGACCCCGCGCGGGCTGTCAGCGGGGTAGGGGCCGAATGCCGATGGCGTTGCGAATGGCCTTGAGAAATGGTGCGCTGCGTTCGCGTGCCCGCTGGGCGCCGTCCCCGAGAACCGATTCCACGTGATCCGGCGCTGCCATGAGTTCATGATACCGCTCCCGCGGCTTGGCGAGAATGCCGTTGAGGCATTCAAACAGGATCTCTTTCATCTCCCCCCACCCGATACCCGCGGCATAGCGCTGCCGTATGGCGCCGACATCCGATGGTGCGGCGAAGGCCCGGTAAATTTGAAACAAGGTGCAGGTGTCCGGATCTTTGGGCGCTTCGGGCGGCAGTGAATTGGTTTTGATCTTCATGATCAGTTTGCGAAGCTTCTTTTCCGTCTCAAAGAGGGGAATGGTGTTGTTGTAGCTTTTACTCATCTTGCGCCCGTCGAGGCCGGAAAGCACGGCCACCCTGTCGTCCACCACGGCCTCGGGCAAGACGAAGAGCTCTCCGAAGTGGTGATTGAAACGAGCGGCAATGTCGCGGGTCATCTCCAGATGCTGCACCTGGTCTTTTCCCACAGGGACCTTGTTGGCCTTGAACATGAGAATGTCGGCGGCCATGAGCACCGGGTAGCAGTACAGCCCCATGGAAATACCCTTGTCCGGGTCGGCGGCGTTGTTTGCTTCGTTTTCGGCCACCGCGGCCTTGTAGGCGTGGGCCCGGTTCATGAGCCCTTTGGCCGTCATCGGAGTCAGAATCCAGGTCAGTTCCAGGATTTCCGGAATATCCGACTGCCGATAGAATATGGTGTTGTCTGTGTCCAACCCGAAGGCGAGCCACGTCGCGGCCACCGACAGACTTGACTGGAGAATGCGTTCGGGATCATGGCACTTGATGATGGCGTGGTAGTCAGCCAGAAAATAGAACGGTTTGACTCCCGGGTCGCGGCTGGCGTCGATGGCCGGACGAATGGCGCCGACATAGTTGCCCAAATGAGGGGTGCCGGTGGTGCTGATGCCTGTCAAAACGACTTCTTTGGCCATTGCAAATCCTTTTCGGTGCCTCGCAAAGGGGTCATGATTGCGAAGACCACCGCTATTTAAAATCAAATGCTTTTCTTTGCCTCAATCGCCAGTGCGGCCGCCAATGCAAGCTCATCTTCCCTGGAGCCCACCCGAGCATCCAGTTTGGCATCCCGCACCTGCTCGATGATCTCCTTGAATATCGGCCCAGGGGTGAGCCCCAGCGCGATGAGATCCCGCCCATTGACGCTCGGCTGGGAATGACGCAAGCGGGTAATGAAGCCGGAAATGGCTTGCTTGGCGGCATCCTGATCAGCGGCGGCCATCATGAACAGCAGGGCTTCGGTCCGAAACGGCGTCAGCCGGCGATACACTTGGCTGTTGCTGGGCGACGGGTGCTGATGGAACCAAAGGATGCTGCTTTCGGCGGCCAGGCGCTGGCCTGAAAGCAAGGCTTTCAAAGGGTCGCCCAAATCAAATCGACGACAGATATCTTCGGTAACGTCGCTGTTGCTGCCGTGGATCAGGGCCATGAAATAAACGGCCCACCTCATATAGGATCCCCCTATAAAAAGCAAATCGTACCAGGCAAGCACCTTCTTTACGGCCGCAAAGAGCGCCACCCGCGACTCGTTGTACTGGACGGACGAATGGATGACCGAGAGTAGCCCAAAATCGTTAAGCCGCCGGAGCGACCCGCCAGGGTTTTCTTCGGCCAGGATCAGGCGCAATTCGGTGAACACCCGCCGACCGGCCAGCCGGCGGAAAAAATCCATTTTCACCGCATTTTCGATGAGATCGATGGTGAGCTTGCCGATGGTGAACCCAAATCGCTGTTCGAAGCGAATGGCTCGAAACACCCGTGTGGGGTCTTCCACGAAGCTCAGATTGTGCAACACCCGGATGGTTTTGCTTTTGATATCCTTGTGCGCAGAGAAGAAATCGATGAGGGTACCGAAGTATTCGGGGTTGAGCCGGATGGCCAGTGTGTTGATGGTGAAATCTCTTCGGAACAGATCAAGTTTGATACTGCTCATTTCCACTGTGGGCATGGCCGCCGGAAATGGGTAATACTCCATTCGGGCAGTGGCGACATCGATCTTGAATCCGTCCGGAAAGATGACCACCGCCGTGCCGAATTTGAAATGGACGTGGGTACGGGCCCCCACTTGCTTGGCAAAAGTTTTCGCAAAGGCGATGCCGTCGCCTTCAATGACCACGTCCAAATCCTCATTGGGCCGGTACAAAAAAAGATCCCGGACGAAGCCGCCCACCACGTAGGCGCTGCAGCCCTGACTTTCGGCGGCCTCTCCGATGGCCACCAGCGTGTCGTGCACACGGTTTCCCAGGCGTTCGGACATGAAGCGTTTGACATTTCTACTGCGGACGTTGTCTGGGTAGGGCACCGGGTCCGGCGTCTGCCGGTCCACCAGCCGGGAGCGTCGCACCAGCACATTGAGAAGATCTGTGCGGGTGACAACGCCGATGACTCGGTCGCCTTCCGTGACCGGCAAGATCCGTTGTTTGTGCCCAATGATTTTTTCCTGGATTTCGTTCAGCTCAGCGTCCGGCCCCACTGTGACGAATTCCGATGTGGTGAAGTCTTTGACGGGGACATCGTTCAACTGATGGTAAAGCGCCTTTTCCGTGACGGCCCGGGTGATGAATCCGATCAACTGCTCCCTGCCGGAATCGGCAGCCATCACCAGCAGCGCATTGATGCTGTAGCGCGCCATCTGTTCCGCGGCCGCCGCACAAGGGCTTTCGGCGTTGATGGTGATGGGGGGTGCGCTCATGAGGTCTTTGGCCTTCCGGTGCGGACGGATCTCTTTGTAAAGCAGTTCCACGAGACGCTGCTCGATCTGAGCCAAGGGCTGGCCCCGCACGGTGGCCGCCGCGGCGAAGGGGTGCCCCCCGCCGCCGAAATGGGTGACAATGGTGCCGACATCCACGTCGTTGGTGCGGCTGCGGGCGACCACGTAGACCTTGTTGGCCATGCGCGCCAGGGCGAAGATGGCGTCCAGATTCTCCATCTTCACCATTTTATGTACGAGAAACGCAAAATCCGTGACGTAGTGATCGGTGCTGATGGTGGTGAGCAAGACCTCGACGCCGTTGATGTCGTAGCGCCGGACATTTTGAATCATGTCGTTGAGCAGACTGATCTGTTCGGGGTTGAGTTCTCTCGAAATGAGGTTGGAGACATCGTTGAGGCTGGCGCCTCTGGACAGGAGATATGCGGCTGCGTGGAAATCGGCCTCCGTCGTGGAAGAGAAGGTGAACGATCCGGTGTCCTCGTAGATGCCCAGGCACATGATGGTGGCTTCGTCGGGGGAGATGGGGATGCCCTTTTCCTTGAGCAACTCCACCATGATCGTTACCGTGGCGCCGGTGAGGCGCTGAATCCCTTTGTCGGCAGTGATGTCATCGGCGCCCGGCGGATGATGGTCATAGACGTGGACTTCGACATCCGGACGCTGGGCCAGCTCCGCCAAGGCGCCGATGCGGCCCGCCTGCCGCGTATCCACCAGCACGAGTCGGCCGACACGATCCGTGTCGATTGCTTTGAGTTCGGTCATGTTGAACAGGTAGACCATGGTGCTGATGAAGAAGTTTCTGAGGCTTTTTTCCTGAGAACCGGGGAAGACCACAACGGCATCCGGGTAGATCTTCTGCGCTGCCAGCAGCGAGGCGAGGGCGTCAAAGTCAGCGTTGATATGCGTCGTGATGACGGTGAGATCTTTATCGGCAGGCAAGTTCGGCATCGTTTTCGGTGTGCAGGCACGCTGGCCCTGCGACATGGCGACCTATTGTCGGGTAAGATGAGAATGCAGACTAATCACAGTTAGATACCTTAATCAAGGATGGAAGCATGGTGGGTGGGGGCTTCGTGCTTGCGGCGCGCAGATCTTCGGTACGATCCACAATCCGGGTCTTGATGAGGCGCCGACCATGGCATCGATATCGTGGCGAGGCATGATTTTTTCAGACTGCCAAGTGGCCGGCAAGATATTTATAACTGCCGATACTCACTGGACATTTCCAAACAAAGGGTGTATGTTCCTCTTGCATCTTTAGTGACCAGTATGCGTCCCTTTAGGCCAGGTCGGGCGAGTCTCCATTCTTATTCGGAGGGCATAGAATGCCGGTATACGTGTGGGCAGGCAAAAATAAAAAGGGTGAGACCCAAAAGGGAGAGATGGAAGCGGCCAGCGCAGAAGCCGTTCGCGCGAATCTGGCCAAGATGAAGATTAACCCCACCAAAGTCAAAACCAAGCCCAAAGACATATTCGAAAACGTCAAGTTCATGCAGCCCAAGGTCAAGCAGCAGGATGTCATTTTGTTCTGCCGCCAGTTTTCGACCATGATCGATGCCGGGCTGCCCATCATTCAGTGCCTCGATATTCTCCATTCCCAGCAGGAAAACCCCACTTTCAAGAAGAACCTCAAAGAGATCAAGGAAAGTGTCGAGAGTGGGCAGACACTGGCCGAAGCGCTCAAGAAGTTCCCCGACAGTTTTGACGACCTCTTTATCAATATGATCGCCGCGGGAGAGGCCGGGGGTATCCTTGACATCATCCTCCAGCGGCTTTCGGCGTATATGGAAAAGACAGCAAAACTCAAAGCCCAGGTAAAGGGGGCGATGACCTACCCGGCCATTACAATGGCTGTCGCCGTCATCGTGGTTGCGGTCATTATGATCTTCGTCATTCCGGTATTCGAAAAAATGTTCGCCGATTTTGGCGGTTCCCTGCCGGCCCCCACACAGATCGTGGTGAATTTGAGCCAGTTCGCGCGGGAAAGCTGGTATATCATCGGCGGCATCGCGGTGCTCTTTGGGGTGGCTTTCAAGAAGGTTTACCAGACAGAGAAGGGCCGCGCAGTTATCGATAACTATTCCCTGAAGCTGCCAATTTTCGGCCCCCTCATCCGCAGGGTGGCGGTCGCCAAGTTCACGCGAACCATGGGTACCATGCTTTCCAGCGGCGTCTCCATACTCGAAGCACTGGAGATCGTCGCCAAGACCGCCGGCAACAAGACCATCGAGACCGCGGTGTTCAGGGTCCGCAGCGCGATTTCAGAAGGGCGCACCATGTCGGACCCCCTGCTGGAAAGCGGCGTCTTTCCCCCCATGGTCTGTCAAATGATCGCCGTTGGCGAGTCCACCGGCGCTCTGGACGCCATGCTGGGAAAGATCGCGGATTTCTACGACGAGGAAGTCGACCAGGCCGTGGAAAACCTTACGTCCGCCATCGAACCGGTCATGATGGTGTTTATGGGTGTCGTCATCGGTGGTCTGGTGGTCTCCATGTATCTGCCCATCTTTAAGATGGCTGGCGCCGTCGGCGGGTAACCCCTAAGCCGCGCCGCCGCGCCCGAATCGCCGGTCACCCGGCAAGACGTCACATCGGCTTCGAAGATTTGCGGCATGCCGCCGCGAGACCCCAACCGTCCCACCGGTCTGTTTTTCCGTATGAACCAAGCCACTGCCCAGCGTGTTCACGAGGAAACCCGCCGCCACCTCAAGCTGCTGATGTTCTCGCGGGTGATTTTCACCTCGTTGCTGCTCGGCTCCACCATTATGTTACAGCTGGGACGATCCCCATCGGCGCTGGCGACCCCGATGCTGCTGATCTACGGGCTCACTGTGGGCATATTTGGCCTGAGCGTCGTTTACGGCTACTTCCTGAACAGGCTCAAAGATCTTCGCCGGTTTGTTTCTTTTCAGGTGATGATGGACACCCTGATCGTCACCCTCATCCTGCTGGTGACGGGGGGCTTCTCCAGTATCTTTTCCTTTTTGTATCTCGTCGTGCTCATTTACAGCAGCATTATGCTTCCCCGAAATGAGGTGGTCTGGATGGCCACCCTGTGTGGCCTCCAGTACGGGGCGGTCATTGCTCTGGAGTATATCCATTGGTTTCAGCCTTATGTCATTGAGGGCACCTTGACCGCAAGTGACCACGGGTGGCTTCAGGTGCTCTATCGCATCTTGGTGACCGTGCTTGCCTGTTTTGCGGTGGCCATCCTCAGCGGTGTATTGGCCGAACAGGCCAAACGGTCTCAACGCGAACTGCAGGCGCTGGAAGCCCACCTCAAGCGTGTGGAAAAACTGGCCTCCATGGGCGAGATGGCTGCGGGCATGGCTCATGAGATCAAAAACCCACTGGCATCTCTGGCGGGTGCCATCCAGATCCTCAAGTCGGATCTGCCCTACCACCCCCAGCATGAAAAGCTGTTGCAGATCGTCACTCGAGAAACGGACCGCTTGAGTGATTTGATCAGCAATTTTTTGACCTTCGCCCGGCCCCCGGCGGGGACCCGGGAGGCGGTCAATCTGAGCGAAGCGGTGGCTGAGGTCGTGACACTCTTCGAAAAGGATACCTCGCGCCACGCGCAGATCGACGTCGATACCGTCCTCGAGGAAAACCTGTGGATCGAGATCGACCCGGTGCATTTTCGGCAGGTTCTGTGGAACCTCCTGCTCAACGCCGCCGAGGCCATCCATGGGTCCGGGCGTGTTTCCCTCACGCTGGCGGCACGACGCAATACCCAAGTCGTGCTGCAGGTCACCGACGACGGGAGCGGTATTTCACAAGACCACATGCAGCATATCTTCACCCCGTTTTTTACCACCAAGCCACGGGGGACGGGGTTGGGGCTTTCCATGGTTCACAGCATTCTCGATGCCTATGACAGCCGCATCGACGTTGAGAGCGAGCCGGGCGGCGGGACTGCTTTCACCGTCATTTTCCAGCGTGTGGGCGCCCCTGCCGCCGCGGCATCCGGGTGAGCGCTGAAAGGCGGCTGAGGGCAGCGCTGCGCCAATGCGCGAATCGGCGGCGCAGTAGCCACAAACTCACTATTTCCGGGTCTTTCAGCGCATCCCACAGGCTTGACACCCCCGGGTAAATACGGTAGCAAGGTCGACTCGATCTCAGTCGATGGCCGACGGACGCCGATACTCCGGCGACTGCTTCGGCGGACACCAGCGGCCCATCGGTGTTTCCGTAAGGCCGGATCAGCGCTCAACAAACAACCGGCCGGGGCATCGGCAGACCGATGACGCCCCGGCATTGCTTTGCATGGGGGACGGGCAACGGCAATGCCAGCCCCACCCACGAATAGGACCGCTCATGAATACCAGCTCAGACCTGCTGCAGTCGCGGCGGCAAAAGATTGCCGATTTGCGGGCCGACGGCATCGACCCCTATCCCAACGATGTCGACATCACTCACACGGTGGGCGACATTCGTGCGCACATCGATGCCGCCTCCGAGGAACTCGGCGAAGAAGGCCCGCGGTTTGCCCTGGCCGGCCGCGTCATGGCCATCAACCGCTTCGGCAAGGCGGCGTTCATTCGGTTTCGTGATCGGACGGGAATGCTCCAGGCCTACATCAAAAAGGACAGTGTCGGGGATGACGCTTACCGGTTGTTCCGGCAACTGGATGTGGGAGACCATATCTGCCTCGCTGGACCGATTTTTAAAACCCGGACGGGGGAGTGGACCCTCATGGCGGCATCGCTGCGGCTGGTGAGCAAGGCGGTCCGCCCACTTCCCGAAAAGTTTCACGGTCTTAGAGATCCTGAAAAACGCTACCGCCGGCGCTATGTTGATCTCATCATGAACGATGAGGTGCGCGCGCTGTTTCTCAAGCGCAGCCACATCATTCAGGAAGTGCGACGGTTTCTGCTGGGCCACGATTATCTTGAAGTGGAAACCCCCATGATGCAGCCCATTGCCGGCGGTGCCGAGGCGACCCCGTTTGTAACGCACCACAATGCCCTGGACATGGACCTCTTTCTGCGTATCGCGCCCGAACTCTACCTAAAACGGCTGGTGGTGGGTGGGTTCGACCGCGTTTTCGAGATCAACCGTAATTTTCGCAACGAAGGGGTTTCTACCCGCCACAACCCGGAATTCACCATGCTCGAGTTTTACCAGGCCTATGCCACCTACACGGATTTGATGGCTCTTACCGAGCGGATGTTTGCCACCGTCACCAGCGCCGTTTGCGGCAGCGACACGGTGTGCTACCAAGGCGAGGACATCTGTCTGGGCGGTACCTGGAAGCGCATCGATCTTCTGGCGTCGCTGACGCAAATTGGCGGCGTCCCCCAGGATATGCTCCAGGACAAGGATCGGCTGATCCGGTTTGCCCATGACAACGGCGTCACCATCACAAAGACGGGACGACTGGGGAAGGTGATCACCAAACTCTTCGATGCCCTGGTGGAGCCCCATCTGATCCAGCCCACTTTTGTCACCGGTTATCCAGTGGAAGTGTCGCCCCTGTCACGCAGAAACAGTGAGCAGCCGGACTTTACGGAGCGTTTCGAGTTGTTCATCGCCGGCTACGAAATTGCCAACGGCTTCAGCGAGCTCAACGACCCTGCCGACCAACTCAGCCGCTTCGAGCAGCAGGTGGCGGACCGGGCGGCCGGGGATGCCGAGGCCCATTCGATGGATCGGGATTACATCGAGGCCTTGGAATACGGGATGCCGCCCACGGCCGGCGAAGGGGTCGGCATCGACCGATTGGTGATGCTGCTAACCGATGCGCCGTCCATCCGGGAGGTCATTTTGTTCCCGCACATGAAACCGGCCGGCGAATCACGTTGACTCCGCAGATGCCGTTCACGCAACGGCGTCGCGGGAGACGCTCTCTCGGGAAATGGTATGCGGTTTGAGTACTTCATCGGTCGTCGGTACCTTCGGACCAAACAGCGTCAGACTTTCATTTCATTGATTACGCTGCTGTCCGTTGCGGGTGTGTCAGTGGGCGTGATGGCCCTGATCGTTGTCATTGCCGTCATGGCCGGGTTCGAGGCAGATATGAAAACCCGGATCCTGGGTGTTGAGTCCCATGTGGTGATCCTGCGCCACGGGCAGGCCTTCACAAAGTACCGCGAGGTGCTCAAGGCGGCGGAACAGGTCCCCGGCGTCGTCGGTGCGGCACCCTTCATCTTTACCCAGGTCATGCTGCGCTCTGCCGGCGGTGTATCAGGCGCCGTCCTTCGGGGCGTCGACCCCCAGCGGGCAGCCGCACTCAACAAGTACCTGACCGCGGAAACCTTGGCGGCCCTGTCGGACCCTCGGGGCAAGGGTGAACCGGAGCCGGGCAGGGGCGGCGGCATCGTTCTCGGTGTGGAACTGGCCAAGCGCCTGGGCCTCCGAACAGGGGATACCGTGGCAATGATTTCCCCCCGCGGGATGATGTCTCCCATCGGGCACCTGCCGGCCATGCGCCAGTTTCGCATCGTGGGCCTTTTTGAATCGGGCATGTACGAGTTCGATGGATCATTCGCCTACATTCGAATGGAGGATGCCCAGAAACTGCTGCGCGTGGGGGACGCCGTCACCGGTATCGAACTGCGGGTCAAAGACATTTACCAGGCGCGCGCCGTCGCCAATAAGCTGATCGCTCAGATCGGCTTTCCTTACTGGGCACGGGACTGGATGCAAATGAACCGGAACCTGTTTTCGGCCCTGAAGCTCGAAAAAACCGTCATGTTCATCATCCTGGCCTTGATCATCCTGGTGGCCGCTTTCAACATCGCCAGTTCGCTGATCATGATGGTCATGGAAAAGACCAAGGATATCGCTATTTTAAAGGCAATGGGGGCCACGGATGCCAGCATTCGCCGCATATTCATTTTCAAAGGGATGGCCATCGGCGTGGTCGGGACCGTGCTGGGTGGATGCGGGGGACTGATTCTGTGCACGCTGCTGTCTCATTACCAGTTCATCGAATTGCCCAGCGATGTTTACTACATCAGCAAATTACCGGTGCTGCTCCAATGGATGGATGTGGTGCTCATTTCCGTGGCCGCCCTGGTGATTTGCTTTCTGGCCACCCTTTACCCTGCCCAAAAGGCGGCCGGGCTGGATCCGGTTGAGGCGATCCGTTATGGCTGAAGCCAGCGTCACCCCCCCGGCACCACCACCACCGCTGGTGGTGGTTGAAGACCTGTGGAAATCCTACATCAGCGGCAGTGGTGAGCCCATTCCGATCTTTTCGGGTGCCGGCCTGAACATACGGCCGGGTGACCGAGTGGCCATCGTCGGTGCCTCCGGCATCGGCAAATCGACGCTGCTCCACATCCTGGGAACGCTGGACCGACCGGACCGGGGGCGCCTGCTGTTCGACGGTGCAGATATTTTCGCTTATTCTTCCAGCGAGTTGGCCGCCTTTCGCAATCGCGCCATCGGCTTCGTTTTCCAGTTTCACCACCTGCTGGCGGAGTTCAATGCCATTGAGAACGCCATGATGCCCGCCCTCATCAACGGCTGGGCACGGAGCCGGGCGGCATCGGCGGCCGAAGAAATTCTCGTCCGGGTCGGCCTGAAAGACCGCCTGCGCCACAATGTGGCCAAGCTGTCAGGGGGCGAGCAGCAGCGGGTTGCCCTGGCCAGAGCGCTGGTGATGCGTCCACCCCTGTTGCTGGCCGATGAGCCCACGGGCAACCTGGACCAGCAAAACAGTGACCATATTCACGAGCTGCTGGCAACACTCAATGCCGAGCATGCCATGACCCTCGTTGTCGTCACCCACAACACGGTCCTGGCGGCCGCCATGTCGCGGTCCATCACCATTGCAGAAGGGCAACTGGTTTGAAGCCGTTGCGTGGAAAGCGAGGGCTCTTTGCTCCCGCGGTAGGCGGTGTTGCGCCGCCCGATACGGCGGTCTCCAACAGGATTGTGCCGTCATCCCCGCATCACTCTGAAAGGCATGCCTGCGCTGGCGGTTCCAGCGTGTTGTTGAGGTCATCGATATGATCAACCGGCTGATACCGCTGCTCATCGCGGTGGTTTGTTTTATCCCCACGTGGATCAATGCGGCTGAGGCCCCTACGGTAATGGTGCTTCCGCTGAGCGTTTTCGCATCCCAGTCGGCCGCCGACGTTACGGATCGGATCGATCTGGCCTTGAAGAATCAGCTCAGAAGGGAAGGCGCCGTGATCCTGCCGGTACCGGCGGATGTCAAGAATTCGCCCGGCGGGGTGCCATGGACCCTGCCGGCGCTGCGGGTGCTTGCCGCCCAGGCCGTGGCCGATTACGTGGTCTGGGGTAGTCTGTCCTGGTTCGGACGGCAGTTGTCCATGGACCTGAAAATGATGCGGCCGGCGGATGCCGGTGATGTTACCTGGAACTACTACGCCGAGGGTGCCGGCATTGATCGGCTGCTGGTCTCCCTGCGGCGGGTCGGCAACCAGATCAGCATGCGGGTGCTCGGCCGCCAGGAAATTTCCGACATTCTCATCGAAGGCAACCAGCGCATCGAAGCCGATGCCATCAATCGTGCGATTCGAACCAAGCCCGGTGATGTCCTCCGGCGAAAAGATATCGCCAGAGATATCAATAAAGTCTACGCCATGGGCTACTTCGAAGACGTTCGCGTGGAAAGCGAAGAGGTGCCAGACGGTGTCGACGTCTATTTTGTGGTGAAGGAAAATCCGACCATCCGGCAAGTCACTTTCACCGGCAATGATGAATTCGACGAGGATGAACTCCAGGAAAACCTGACCGTGAAAATCGGCACGGTCCTCAACAACGCAAAAATCCGCATTAATGCGCAGCGCATCAGTGGGCTTTACAAGGAGAAGAACTTTCACAACGTTCAGGTCACCACCGATATCTCCGCCCCCGATAAAAACAACCAGGTAGACGTGACCTTCAACGTCGTCGAGGGCAAAAAGCTCAAGATTACCAAGATTTTCTTTGAGGGGAACAAGACCTACACCGAAAGCAAGCTCCAAAAGCTGATCGAGACCTCCGAAAAAGGAATTTTCTCCTTCATCACCAGTTCCGGGGAGCTGAAAACCGATGAATTGGAGCAGGATTCGGGGCGTATTGCCGCCTTTTATCAAAACAACGGTTTTATCGACGCGAGGGTGGGCGAGCCGATTGTGGAATACCGGGAGAAAGGGATACAGGTCACATTCAAAATCGTGGAGGGTGAGCGCTACAAGGTTGGCAATGTCGACATCATCGGGGATATGGTGGTTCCCAAAGAGCTGCTCATACCGCGCCTGCAGATTCGCGCCGAGCCTTATTTCAGCCGCGAGCGCCTTCGAAACGATGTGCTGGTCCTCACCGATGCGGTGGCTGATGAGGGTTACGCCTATGCCGATGTGGTGCCGCAGATTCACGAGGACCGGGAAACCCTTGTAGTGGATGTCGTTTATGCCGTCGACAAGGGCCAGCAGGTTTACTTCGAGAAGATCATCATCTCCGGGAACACCAAAACCCGCGACAAAGTCATCCGGCGCGAACTGCGCGTCCACGAACAGGAGTTGTTCAGTGGCCGCCGCATGAAAGCGGGCATCGGCAGTCTGTACCGGCTGGATTTTTTTGAAGACATCAAGGTAGACACCCCCAAAGGCAGCACCGAAGACAAGATGGTGCTGAAAATCGATGTGGTCGAAAAACAAACCGGTTCGTTCAGTTTCGGCGGCGGCTACAGCAGTTCGGAGTCGCTGTTCGGTAATGTGTCCGTGACCCAGCGAAACCTCTTCGGGCGGGGGCAGATTCTCAATCTTTCCGCCACCATTGGCGGGCGCTCCACTCGGTATCGGCTCGGCTTCACAGAGCCCTGGCTCTTCGACATCCCGCTCAGCGCCGGCGGCGAAGTGTACATCTGGGACTACGATTACGACACGTATACCAAGGAGAGCACCGGCTTCAGCCTCAGCGCCGGCTACCCGGTCTGGAACTACACCCGTCTTTACGGCTCCTACACCTTCGATCAGAGCAACATTACCGATATCGACATCACCGCGTCCGACTCAGTCAAGGAACTGGCCGGACTCAACATCACCAGCAGCATCAGCTCCTCGCTGCGCTACGATTCCACCAACCGACGGTTCAACCCCACCATGGGCAGTACGCACGCCGGCACCCTCCAATATGCCGGTTTGGGGGGGGACATCGGGTTCACCAAGGTCGTGCTGGAAACCGGATGGTATCATCCCCTGTTTTGGAAATTCACCGGCCTCGCCCATGGCAAAACCGGGTTCGTGTGGGAGCACGAAGGGAAGATTCTGCCGGACTACGAGAAATTCTATCTCGGGGGGATCAACTCATTGCGTGGCTTCGAATATACCGACTTGAGCCCGGTGGAAACCAACTCCTTAGGATTGACATCCCATGTGGGGGGGGAAAAATACGTCCAGGTCAACCTGGAGATCCTCTTCCCGCTGCTGGAGGATGCCGGCCTCGTCGGGCTGGTCTTTTTCGACACCGGTGACCTCTACACGGCGGAAGAGGAAATCGATCTGGGCAATCTGCGGGAGAGTGCAGGCTTTGGTATTCGCTGGTTTTCGCCGCTTGGCCCCATCCGTCTGGAATATGGCCACATCCTGGATCCCATCCCCGGGCAGGGGGAGGGCGGACGCTGGGAGTTTGCCATGGGAACGGCTTTCTAGTACAAACCATCCATCAGCTGATGACCTAACCACAAGGGGACGACGCATGAAAACATGTTTCAAACTGATCGCAACGGCCATCACGGTCGGTCTACTTGCCACCACCGCCCTGGGCGCGGATGTCGCCAAAATCGGGATTATCGATTTTCAGCGGGTCTTGGACGCGTCCACCATGGGCAAGGCCGCGCAGGAAGAGATCAACAGCAAAGGCAAGCAGTGGGAAGCCACGTTGAACAACAAACGCGACGAGATCCAGGAGGCGCAGAAGAACTTCGAGCGCGAGTCGCTGGTCATGAGCAAGGATCAGCGGCTGGAAAAGGAGCGTGAGATCCGGATTCAGATCGGCGATTTTCAGAAGATGCAGCAGGAATACGGCAATGCCGCCCGACAACTGCAGTTCGAACTCGTACAGCGAATCCGCAACCAGGTGGAAGGAATTGTCACCGGCATCGGCAAGAAAGGCGGGTATTTGCTGATCATCGAGCGCAAGGAGGGGGGGGTGGTCTACAGCCCCGATTCGGTAGATATCACCGATAAGGTGATCGAGGAGTATGACGCCCGGGCCGTCGCTGAGGCCACCGAGACCAAGGGTTCATAAGCAGACTTTTTGCGGATGAAGGGGGGGAGACAGCGGTGGCAACCGAGGCGACGCTTTCCCAGTTGGCGGATATGGTCGGCGGCCGGTTTTCCGGTGACGGGGGTCTTGTCATTTCCGGCGCCGCACCGTTCGAGACCGCCTCGGCAGCGGATGTCACGTTCGCCGCGGGGGCCCGATTCCTGAAAAACCTGTCCGGCACCGGGGCCGGCGCCGTGATGGTGCCCGAAGATTTCACCGGCGAGCACCCCAATCTCATCCATGTGAAGAACCCCCAGGCGGCGTTCGCACGGGTGCTGGCACACTTTCACCCGCCGCGAAAGCCCGCGCCCGGCATCCATCCCTCGGCGGTGATGGGCAAGGATGTGTCTTACGGCGACGGGTTTCATGCCGGCGCCCATGTGGTAGTGGGCGATGGCTGTCGGTTTGGTGAGGGCGTGGTGCTCCATCCCGGGGTGGTCATCGGTGATGCCGTGCTGGTGGGCGACACCGTGGAGATCTTCCCCAACGTGAGCGTTTTGGACGGAACGCGCGTGGGCAGTCGCGTCATGATCCACGCCGGAACGGTGATCGGCAGCGACGGGTTCGGGTTTGCCCCCGATGGCGGATCCTATGTGAAGATCCCCCATACCGGGTTCGTCCAGATCGATGATGACGTGGAGATCGGCGCCAACAACGCCATCGACCGCGCCACCTACGGGCGGACGTGGATCCAACGCGGCGTCAAGACCGACAATTTGGTTCACATCGCCCATAACTGCACCGTCGGCGCCGATACGGTGATTGCGGGCCAGGCCGGCCTATCCGGCAGCGTCACCCTCGGGCGTCATGCGATACTGGCTGGCCAGGCAGGTGTTGCCGGGCATCTCTCCATCGGCGACAATGCCATTGTCGGCCCCAAGGCCGGTGTGGCCAAGTCCGTGGCGGACGGGGAAACCGTCAGCGGCGCGCCGGGCATGCCTCACCGCGTCTGGCTGCGGGTGCACCGATTGCTGCCGCGTCTGCCGGAATTAAAAAAAGATTTGGACGAATTGAAAAAACAGGTGGCGCGTCTGCTGGCTGGGGAAGGCCCCCCCTAATACCGGCCGCCATTCAGAGGACCCTTATGGAACCGATCATCGACATTCAGCGGATCATGGCGCTGTTGCCCCATCGCTACCCGTTTATACTGGTTGACCGCATCCTGGAGTGCGTTCCCGGCGAGCGGGTTCGGGGGCTGAAAAACGTGACCATCAACGAACCCTATTTCCAGGGCCATTTCCCCGGACTGCCCATCATGCCGGGGGTGATGATCATCGAGGCCATGGCCCAGGTCGGCGGCATTCTTGCCGTCGAAACGCGGTTTGCCTTGACGGGTCAGGCGCCGGATCTCAATTCCCCCATCTTCTTCATGGGCATGGACAAGGTGCGGTTTCGGAAACCGGTTGTGCCTGGTGACCAGTTGATCTTCGAGCTTACCGTGCTCAAGCAGCGGCCCAAAGTCATGAAGATGGCCGGCACGGCCGCTGTTGACGGCAGGGTTGTCACGGAGGCCGAACTCATGGCCACTTTTGGAGGGACAATTAAATGATTCACCCAACGGCCATTGTCGATCCGTCCGCGGAAATCGACGGCAATGTTCACATCGGCCCCTACAGTATCGTCGGGGCCAACGTGACCATCGGTTCCGGAACGCGCATCGCCTCCCACGTGGTCATCGATCCCTTCGTCAAAATCGGTCCCGACTGTCAGATCTTTCAGTATGCGGCCATCGGTGCCCCGCCACAATCGGTCAAATTCAAGGGTGAGCAATCGTGGGTGCAGATCGGGCGGGGGTGCACCCTGCGGGAATTCGTCACCATCCACCGCGGCACCGCCTTTGGGGGTGGACTGACGGAGATCCACCAGAACAGCTACCTCATGGCCTACACGCATGTGGCCCACGACTGCAAGATCGGCCAGAACGTGATTCTGGCAAACAACACCACCCTTGCCGGGCACATCACCATCGGCGACAACGCCACCGTGGGGGGGCTCGTGGCCATCCACCAGTTCGTTCGGATCGGGGAATATGCCTTTATCGGCGGCAAGTCCGCCGTGGTCAAGGACATCCCCCCTTACGTCATCGCCGCCGGGGACCGGGCCAAACTACACGGCCTCAACAGTGTGGGCCTGAAACGAAACGGGTTTTCTTCCCATACCGTCAGTCAGTTGAAAAAGGCCTACCGGATCATTTTTAGAATCGGAATCACCCTCAATGAAGCCTTGGAGCGGGTGCCGGCCGAGGTGGAACACATCCCGGAAGTGATCCGCTTTACCGAGTTCATCAAAGCCAGCCAGCGGGGCATCACGCGATAACGTGCCTTGACAGCGACCGATCGTAAATCGTTGAAGTGAATGCCCCGATGCGCCGGCCTCGTGCCCGAATGCATCAACGTAGAAGACCTATGAATATCGGAATCATTGCAGGCGGCGGCCAGTTCCCCGCATTGTTTGCCAAGGCTGCCAAAGCTGCCGGCTACACGGTGGTGGCGGCTGCGCATCTCAACGAGACCCCCAACGATCTGGCCGACCATGTGGACGTCATTCAATGGATTTATCTGGGGCAACTGAACAAAATCATCCGTCTTTTTAAAAAACATGACGTTCGGCAGGCCGTAATGATGGGCAGTATTACCAAAACCCGCATTTTTACCGACGTGCGACCCGACATCAAAGCCATCGCACTGGTGGCCCGCATGCGGCACACCCTGGACGACGGCATTCTGCGCGTGGCGGCCGGCGCCATCGAAAAAGAGGGCATCTCCATCAAGGCCTCCACCTTCCTTTTGCCGGAGATTCTGGCTACCGAGGGATGCTGGACCCGCCGTCACCCGGATCCCTCGGAAACCGCTGATATTGCACTCGGCTGGCGCATCGCCAAGGAGATCGGCCATCTGGACATCGGGCAGTGTGTGGTGGTGGCGGGCGGATCGGTCATGGCGGTGGAAGCCATCGACGGCACCGATGCCACCATCGCCCGCGGCGGGGGGCTGGCCAACAACCAGGCCGTGGTGGTGAAGGTCTGCAAACCCAACCAGGACTTTCGTTTTGACGTGCCCGCCATCGGCGCGGGCACCATCGAAACCATGGCTTCGGTGGGTGCTACGGCGCTGGCGGTGGAAGCCGGCCGGGCCGTGGTCTTCGACCGTAGCGAGATGGTGGCCGCCGCTGAAGCCGCGGGCATTGCCATCGTTGCCTTGGAAGGGCCGCCCGAAGCCGGGTGACGGGGGATACTGAGATGATTATTGTAAGGACGCCGCTTCGCATCAGTTTCGTGGGGGGCGGCTCAGACATGAAAGCCTTCTACGACCGCGCCCCGGGCAAGGTGGTCTGCACCGCCATCGACAAGTTTGTCTACGCCATTGTCAAGGAGCGCTTCGACGACATGATTTACATCAATTATTCCAAGAAGGAGTGCGTGGCGCGGGTGGACGAAATCGAGCACGACCTGGTGCGCGAGGCCATGCGGATCGCCGGTGTGGAAAAGGGCATCGAAATCACGACCCTGGCCGATATCCCGTCATCCGGGTCCGGCCTGGGAAGCTCCAGTTCCATTTCGGTCGCGCTGCTCCACGCCCTCCACGCCTACCGGCATCGGTTGGTGACGGCGGAGCGGCTGGCCCGGGAGGCCTGCCGTATAGAAATCGACATCCTCGCAAAGCCCATCGGCCGCCAGGACCAATACGCGGCGGCCTTTGGCGGCGTCAATCAGTTTGTCTTCAATCCGGGCGACGACACCCGCCGTCGTCCCGTGGTCATGGACCCGGCGGCACGGCGTCGCTTCGCATCATCGTTGTTGTTGTACTATACCGGCATCACCCGGAGTGCCGATGCCATTCTGTCACGCCAGAATCAGAACCTTGGCGCGGATGAGAAATTTCGCGGCATGCAGGAAATGGTGGCTCTGGTGGATCCTTTTACCGAAGCCATGGCCGTGCCGGATCTTACGACCTGCGGCAAGTTGTTGGGAAGAAACTGGGCGCTCAAACAGCAAATGGCGACCGGCATCACCAACGAACACATCGACCGGATGTATCAGCAGGCAATGGATGCCGGCGCCTTGGCGGGCAAGGTGGCCGGTGCCGGCGGGGGAGGGTTTTTGCTGCTGCTGGTGCCCAGAGAAAACCAAAACCGTGTTTTCGAGGCCATGCGCGACTATCGGGAACTGCCCTTTATGATGGAGACCGGCGGAAGCAAGGTGATTTTCGACGACCGTCGATACTCGGACAACTAATGAAGATCCTCATTACCGGCGGCGCCGGGTTTATCGGCTCTCACACGGCGGACGCCCTCATCGCTCAGGGGCACCGCGTTCGCGTGCTGGACAACCTTCAGCAGACGGTGCACCCCCACGGCAAGCCCGGCTACCTCCATCCGGACGTTGATTTCATCTTCGGCGACGTTCGGGACCGGGGGACCTGGGTCTCGGCGCTGGAAGGGATCGACGCGGTCTATCACCTCGCCGCGTATCAGGATTATCTAACTGATTTTTCTACTTTTTTCCATGTCAATGCCGTGTCCACGGCAATGCTCTACGAGGTGCTCGTGGACTCGGGCCGCCATCGTGATATTCACAGGGTGGTCGTCGCCGCCAGTCAGGCCGTGATGGGAGAGGGCCGCTATCACTGCACGGCCTGCCGCATCGGACTCGACACACCCTACATTCCCCGCATCCGCAGCGAGGCCCAGCTGGCCGCGGGCCAGTGGGACCACCGCTGCCCGTCCTGCGACAGGTCATTGGCGTGGATGCCCTCCGATGAGACGGCCATCGCCCCCTGCAACCAGTACGCCCTGTCCAAGCACAGCCAGGAACAGATTGCCATCGAACTGGGGCGCCGTTACGGCATCCCTTCGGTGGTGATGCGCTATTCCATCGTCCAGGGGCCGCGGCAGTCGCTTCACAACGCCTACTCCGGCGCCATGCGCATTTTTGCCCTGTCTCTGATGATGGACCGGGCGCCCACCATTTTCGAGGACGGTCGCCAAGTGCGCGACTACGTGAACATCCACGATGTCGTGGCCGCCAACCTGCTGGTGCTGGATCACCCCGACGCCCGCGATCAGGTATTCAACGTGGGCGGTGGTACGCCCTGGACGGTGACCGAATTCTACGATGCCATGCAGGCCGTCGTGGATCGGCAGCTCACGCCGGTCATCGGCCGCTATTACCGATTCGGAGACACCCGCCACATATTTTCCGACACCGCCCGGTTGCGGTCGATAGGGTGGCGGCCCCGGCACAGCATCTACACCAGCATTGCCGACTACTGGCGCTTTCTCAACGGCCAGGAAGGCAAGACCGAGATCTTGGAATACGCCGAAGCCCACATGAAGCGGCTCAATGTGATCCGCGATGCGGGGGCGCCCGCATGAGAGCCTTTCTTCTGGCCGCCGGAAAGGGCACCCGGCTGCATCCCTACACGGCGGACTGCCCCAAGTGCCTCATTCCCATCAACGGCCGGCCGCTGATGGCCTACTGGCTAGACCTGTTTGCACGGCACGGGGTGAGCGATGTGCTGGTCAACACCCACCACCATGCCGATCAGGTGTCGGCGTTTCTCGATGCCGCGCGGCATCGCTACGGGTTTAATATTCACACCGCCCACGAACCCGCCCTTTTGGGCAGTGGGGGAACGGTGGCGGCCAATCGGTCCTTTGTCCAAGGGACCGGCCCTTTTTTCATTGTATATGCCGACAACCTGAGCCGAGTGGATCTTACCGGCATGGCCGCGGCGCACCGGCGGGGCGCCGCGTTGGGGGCGGTGATGACAATGGGCCTGTTTCGGGCACCGGTGCCGGAAGCGGCCGGCATTGCCGAACTGGATGGCCAGGGGCGCATCGTGCGGTTTACCGAAAAACCCGTGAAACCGGTCGGAGATCTGGCCAATGCCGGCGTCTACGTGGCCACCGATGCGGTGGTCGACACGGTCTGCCGACTACGGTCGCAGATGAAGACGGCGGTGCTGGATTTTGGGCACCACGTGCTGCCATTGCTGGAAGGTCGGATGATGGGCTACCCCATTGATGCCTATCATCGTGACATCGGGACCGTCGACGCCTACCACCGCGCGATCGAAGAATGGGGCGAACCAACAGGAGAATTGCCATGACGACCATCGCCGCCGCACAAACCTATCTGGCGGAGCTTAAAAATGTCATCGATCGTTTCGATCTGACCGCTCTCGACAGGCTGGTGTCGGCTATCCTTGACGCCTACGAGGCCGAGCAAACCATTTTCACCATGGGTAACGGCGGCAGCGCCGCCACCGCCTCCCATCTGGTCTGCGACATCAACAAGGGATGCTGCATGGATCTGGGCAAAAAGTTCAAGATGATGTGCCTCAGCGATAATGTCGCTACCATGATGGCCTATGCCAACGACGTATCCTACGAAGCGATCTTCGTAGAACCTCTGAAAAACTTTTTTCGCCCCGGCGATTTGGTGATCGGCATCTCCGGTTCGGGGAATTCGGAGAACGTGTTGCGCGCCATCCGCTGGGCCGGCGAGAATGGGGGCGTCACCGCCGGGCTTTCCGGTTTTTCCGGCGGTCAACTGGCCGGCCTGGTGGATATCTCACTGGTGGCCGACATCCACGACATGCAAAAAGTGGAAGACATGCACGTGATTGTCGGCCACATGATCATGCAGATTGTCTATGCGCACCTGCACCCGGGACAGACGGCCGGCCCGTGTTAGGCCGGAAAGCGGGAGGGAATGAATCCCTTCCCTACACCACAACCCATCCAGACACGCCGCGGTCCCGTAGGGGCGGGGTTTATCCCCGCCCGGGATCGGCAAACCGCGATTTTGCCATTCCGACGGAAAGCGGGAGGGGATAAACCCCTCCCCTACACGGATCGTGCCCCGTCAATTCGAGGATGATGGGCAGCAGCATAGGGATTTTTTTAAATTATGAAAACACTCAAAACAGCGGTGATCGGTGTCGGCTACCTGGGCAAATTTCACGCGGAAAAGTATGCCGCCATGGACGGTGTCGATCTGGTCGGCGTGGCGGATACCGACCCTGCCGCCGCCGACACGGTCGCCCAAAAGCTCGGCACCCGGGCGTTCTACCGATACGAGGACCTGCTGGGACAGGTGGACGCCGTCAGCATCGTGGTTCCCACGCCGGCGCACTACCGCGTCGCCATGGATTTTCTCCGGCACGACACCGATGTGCTCATCGAGAAGCCCATGACCACGACCCTGGCAGAGGCGGACGATCTTATCGGCGAGTCCGAGGCGCGTGGACTGCTCATCCAGGTGGGACACCTGGAGCGGTTCAATCCGGCGGTGGTGGCCCTCCAGGACATCGTAACGGTCCCCAAGTTCATCGAGAGTCACCGCCTCAGCGTTTTCAAGGAGCGGTGCACCGATGTGAGCGTGGTCCTGGACCTGATGATCCACGACATCGATATCATCCTCAACTTCGTTCGATCTGAGGTGACCCACATCCACGCGGCCGGCATTCCGGTCATCTCCCAAAACGTGGACATCGCCAATGCGCGTCTGGAATTCGCCACCGGTTGTGTGGCCAATGTAACGGCCAGCCGCATTTCCATGCGCAACGAGCGAAAGATCCGCCTGTTCCAGCGGGATGCCTACGTCTCGATGGATTTCGCCAATCACGGGATTACGGTGGTGCGCCAAAGCGGTGACATGAACCCCAAGGGCGGCATCATCCCCGGCATGGACATTCAGGAGATCCAGATGGAAAAAGGAGACGCCCTGGATGACGAAGTGCGCGCCTTTGTCGGGGCCGTACGCAACCGTCGGGTGCCCGCGGTCACCGGCCAGATGGGCCGCGACGCACTCAATATCGCCCTCAGCATCATGGATCAGATCCAAATAACCAGTTTTCGCGGAGCCGTTTGACCCCCATGCACCTGTCGTCACCCACTGCCATGATCATTGCCGGGGAGGCCTCCGGGGACCTTCACGGCGCGCATCTCGTCAAAGCGTTGCGGTCAATGGTGCCGGCGGTGCGCGTTTTCGGTATTGGCGGTGGGGCCATGCGCCGGGCCGGCGTGGAGATTCTGCTCCCCGCAGAAGCGCTGTCGGTGGTGGGCATTACCGAGGTGGCCACCAAACTGCCTGCCATACTGGAAGCCCGGCGTCGGGTCCGGAGCGCAATGAACACCCGGCGCCCACAGGTGTTGATTCTCATCGATTTCCCCGATTTCAACCTGCATGTGGCCGGCATGGCCAAAGCGCTGGGGATTCCCGTGCTTTACTACGTCAGTCCCCAGATCTGGGCATGGCGCAAAGGGCGGGTGAAGACTATTGCCGAGCGGGTGGATCATATGGCGGTGATCCTGCCATTCGAGGCAACGTTTTACCGCAGACACAAAATACCGGTGACCTTCGTGGGACATCCGTTGCTGGACCGAAGCCCCTTGGACTGCAACGCCGATGAAGCGTTGTGCACCATTACGGGAACGCCCGAGGCGCCGGTGGTGGGGCTCTTGCCGGGTTCGCGGCAGGGTGAGGTGAAGCGACTGCTACCGGAGATGATGGCCGCCGCACGATGGATTAGAGACCGTTTTCCCAAGGCCCGCTTCATCCTTTCGAGAGCGCCTTCCGTTTCCGCCGAGGCGATGTCGGCGGTGTTGAGTGCCAGCCCATCTGTTCCCGTGACTGTTTCCACCGCCGATGTGCGTCATCTGTTCCACACCAGCACCCTGGTGATCGCCGCCAGCGGCACCGTGACCCTGGAAGCGGCCATCGCCCAGACCCCCATGGTGGTGGCCTATCGGGTGTCCCCCTTAAGCTATGCGCTGGGGCGTGCCTTGGTCCGGGTGCCCTTTATCAGCCTGGTCAATCTCATCGCCGGCCGGGCCGTGGTGCCCGAATTGGTTCAATATGACGCCCACGGCGGGCGCATGGCCGAAGCGGCCATTTCCCTGTTGTCAGATCGCCATGCCATGGCCGATATGATTCGTCAATTGGGCGATATTCAGCGCCAACTGGGCGTCCCGGGAGCCTCACAGCGGGTGGCCCGGATCGCGTGGAAGATGATGACCGCCCCCTAAAACTGAGAAATCGGTAAAAAGTGTCAAAATGGATGGCTTCGGAAAATGTTCGGTATCAAGGCTTGCGAATCCTGAGGAATGAGGCGTACTTACAGTACGCCGCAATGACGAAGGATGACGCGTAACGCAGATATCGGACTTTTTACGGAGCCATCAAACCTGAGGACGCAAGTCGATGCTTTCAGTGCCCAAAATTACCCCCCGTGACCGGCACCGCCGGTTATTGGCCATGGTTTTAGCCAACAAGGGCCGACTCTTTCTGGCCATGCTGTGCATGCTGGTCATCGCCGCCGCCACCTCCGCCACGGCCTTTCTGGTAAAACCCGTCCTCGACGACATTTTCATCAAACAGGACGCTACCATGCTGCGCCTGATGCCCCTTGCCGTGGTGCTGGTCTTTTTATTCCGCGGCCTGGCCATGTATGGGCAGGAGTATCTCATGAACTACGTGGGGGAGGGGATTATCCGTCGGCTCCGCGATGATCTGTTCGACGCCATTCAGGACCTGCCGCTGTCCTTTTACCAACGGGAGAAGACCGGCGGGCTCATGTCGCGCATTACCTACGATGTCAACATCGTCAAGACCATGGTCTCCACTGCGGTTACCAGCACACTCAAGGACGCCTTCACCATCGTCGGCCTGATGGCGGTGATCTTCTACCGCGACTGGAAGATGGCGGCCTTTGCGTTCATCGTGCTGCCGCTGGCCTTCTATCCGGTGATCGAATTCGGTCGGCGGGTCCGGCGGGTGAGCACCAGTTACCAGGAAGCCATGGGCCTCTTGTCCAGCTATCTTCACGAAACCTTCGCCGGGGTTAAGATCGTCAAGGCATTTGGTATGGAAGGCGCCGAGAAACGGCGCTTCCACGAAAAAACACGCGGTCTTTTCACCCTGGAGATGAAAGCGGTGGTGGCCCGGTCCCTTTCCTCGCCCATCATGGAGTTCCTGGGCGGTGTCGGCATCGCCTTTGTCATCTGGTATGGCGGATTCAAGGTGCTCAGCGGGGCGTCCACCGCGGGGACCTTCTTCAGTTTTACCGCTGCCGTCCTCATGCTCTACGATCCGGTGAAGAAATTAAGCCACCTCAACAACGCCATCCAGCAGGGACTGGCCGCCGCCGACCGCATTTTCGACGTCATGGAGACATCCTCCGACATCCAGGACCCGGTCGACCCGGTGGCCCTGGCACCGGGTGGGCATCATATCAGTTTTGACAACGTCTCATTTGGCTACACCGAAGCGTTGGTCTTAAAGGGCATCACTCTGGAGGCGGCCCAGGGGGAGGTCGTCGCCCTGGTGGGCATGAGCGGCGGCGGCAAGACCTCGCTCGTGAATCTCATCCCCCGGTTTTTCGATGTCACCCAC
The DNA here is from genome assembly GCA_964446485.1 of uncultured Desulfobacterales bacterium. GTDB lineage: Bacteria > Desulfobacterota > Desulfobacteria > Desulfobacterales > JBDRRP01 > JBDRRP01. Next base: position 28,333 of record CAYUOU010000043.1, read on the forward strand.
GGTGCCATCCGTATCGACGGCGTGGACATTCGGAAGCTGCGGGTGGCGGACCTCCGGCGTGAGATCGCCCTCGTGACCCAGGAGCCTATCCTGTTCAACGATTCGGTGCGCAACAACATCGCCTACGGCAGGCCCCAGGCGACGGAGGCCGACATCATCGCCGCTGCCAAAGCCGCCTATGCCTACGACTATATCATGGGTTTTTCCGAGGGCTTCGACACCGTGATCGGCGAACTGGGGGGGCGCCTGTCCGGGGGGGAGAAACAGCGTTTGTGCATTGCCCGGGCCCTGCTCAAAGATGCCCCCATATTGATTCTCGATGAAGCCACCTCATCGTTGGACACCGAGGCCGAGGCCATCGTGCAAAAGGCCATGGATAACCTCATGGCCGGCCGAACCACCTTTGTCATCGCCCACCGACTGTCCACGGTGGCCGCCGCCGATCGCATCATCGTGGTGGTGGATGGCCGGATCGTCGAGGAGGGCCGCCATGAAGACCTCATCGCCCGGGGCGGGGCGTACTACAAGCTCTATCACATGCAATTTGGCGGCGGCCCCGATGAAGCCTCGGACGGAGCGCCGTCATGAACGGTCGGTCCACGCACGATACCCCGCTTGCCCGTCGTTGGCTCATGGCCCTGGCCGGCCTTTTGGTGCTCAGCTTTTTCGTCAATCTCGGGGGGGCGCCCCTGTTCGACGAGGATGAAGGTGCCTATGCCGAAGTGACGCGAGGGATGCTCACCTCCGGCGATCTCATCACCCCCCGGCAGGGGGGGACGCCGTTTTTCCACAAGCCGCCCATGATTTACTGGGTTCAGGCGGCGAGCATCGCCGTATGGGGCGAGACCGAATTCGCCCTGCGCCTGCCCTCCGCCGTGGCCGCCACCGCCTGGGTGATGGCCCTCTTCGTTTTCGCCCGCCGCACGGTGGGCCCGTCCAGCGCGTGGTATGCGGCCGTTTTCCTGATCTCGGGGCTGCAGACGGCCATTATCGCAAAGGCGGCCATCGCCGACGCCCTGCTCAATCTTTTCGTCACCCTGGCCTGCTTTCAAATCTATGACTATTATGCCCATGCCCGACGGCGGCATATCTACGGCGCCTATGTGTTTATGGCCCTGGGCGTCATGGCCAAGGGCCCCATTGCCGTTGCCATCCCCTTTGTTGCCAGTGCCGGTTTTTTCACCATTGAAAAACGCTGGCGGCAATGGCTCAGAGCGATCTTTCACCCCGGCGGGTGGGCCGTGTTCCTCGTCATCGCCGCCCCGTGGTACCTGGTTCTCTACCATCTACACGGCCAAGCCTTCATCGACGAGATCTTCTTCACGCACAATGTGGACCGGTTCCGTGTGGCCTTCGAAGGCCATTCGGGATCCGTGCTCTACTACCTGCCGGTGGTGATTCTTGGCGTGATGCCGCACACGGCCTTTTTACTGAAGGCCGCTACGGCCGTTCGTTCCCTGTGGGCATTGCCGGTCAACCGGTTCGGGTTTTTCTGGTTCGGCTTCGTGCTGATCTTCTTCTCGCTGGCCGGTACCAAGTTGCACCACTATGTGGTCTACGGCTACACGCCGCTCTTGCTCATGATGGCCCAGGTGGTGAATCGGGTGCGGCGCTCGGGGGCCATTGCCGCATGGCCGGCGGTTTTCGCGGTGGTTCTCTCGGGTATCCCCCTCGTTGTGGCGCTGGCGCCGCCCTTCATCACCGACGACTTTGCCCGGTATGTGGTGGAAGGCGTGGCACAAGACATCGGTTGGGGTCATGGCTGGGCGGCCGTTTTGGCGCTGGCCGTGCTCGTGGCGGTGCCGTGGCGGGGGCGGATCTCCCGCCGCGCCCACGTCTTTCTCAACGCCGTTGTCTTCATTTTGCTGGTCAACGTGTGGGTGATCCCGGTGGTGGGAGACGTCATGCAGTCGCCCATCAAGGCGGCGGCGCAACTGGCCCGGGACCGTGACCTGGATGTGGTGATGTGGCAGATGACCTATCCGTCGTTCAACTTCTACCGGGGGCAATTCGTCCCCAACCGGAAGCCCTTGCCAGGGGAGGTTGTCATCACCAAGCGGACCAAACTCGAGACGGTCGCCCGTCACGAGGTGATCTACGAAAAATACGGGATCGTTTTGACACGGATAGAAAAATTTAAAAAAGAATGATGAAAAGCCATGGGAAAGATATGATGAATTCTGAAGACAACCCTCGTCATGTGTCGATTCTGTCCAAAATCACATGTTTTGTCGTCGGGAAATTCTTTGATAGAACACTCAGCCGGTTCCCACGCACGGTGCAGGTCGAGACGACCAATGCGTGCAATGCGCAGTGTGTTATTTGTCCCCACAAAACAATGACTCGATCTATCCAAACAATGGATGATGAAACTTATACCAGGGTCATCGATCAGTGCGCTGAGTATCATTGTAGAAGTGTTCACTTACATAATTTTGGCGAACCCATGCTCGATAAGAACATCATTGAGAGGATTCAGTATGCAAAAAGCCGCGGGTTGAAGAGTGTAAAACTATTTACAAACGGGTCTATTTTGCCTGAGCGCCTGGCCTATGGTTTGGCAACATCAGGATTGGATGAAATCAAAATCAGTTTCGACGGAGCAAGCAAAGAAGAGTTCGAGAGAATCAGATATCCTCTCAAGTTTGAATCGGTGGTCAGAAATATTCACAGACTCGTCGACACACGCAATAGCAACGAAACCCACCTCAAAATTTTGGTCACGTGCAGCAGCACAACTAAAAAAAGTGACACAATGATTTTGTTGGAGAAAAAAGTCGATTCTTTTTCCTTCGGAAAAATCCATAACTGGGGGGATACGGATGTTGTCGAGACCCTGCAAAAAAAGATTCGTAAGCCCTGTTCCAGGGTGTGGCGAACGTTTACCGTTCTATCAGACGGCACGGTATCCCTTTGTTGTCTGGATTATGACGGAAAGGTGATTGTTGGCGACACCAAATCGGATCCAATCGTTACCATCTGGAAAAACGATCCGTACAAAAAACTGAGAAAATTACATTCCGCTGGATGCCAACACGAAATTTCGATTTGCGACGCCTGCACCAAATCCTATATCTGACCGGTCAAGTCCAATGAGCGTGACAACAACATTACATCGCTTGAGAAATATTCTGGTGCGCACTCCCAACTGGGTGGGTGATGGCATCATGGCGACGCCGTCGATCCGCGCTATTCGTAAGGCCTTTCCCGCTGCTCGGATAACCATTCTGGCAAAGCCCTGGGTGATTCCGGTTTATCAATTTAATCCGAATATCGATACCATAATGGCTTATGACGCCGGGGGGAGACACCGCGGTCTGGTTGGACTTATGCGTTTGGGGCGGGATCTGCACCAGCGGCGTTTTGATCTGGCCATTCTTTTCCAGAACGCCTTCGAAGCCGCTTTTCTGGCTGCAATTGCCGGGATCCCGCACCGTTTGGGTTACACAACGGATGTACGCACCGCATTTCTGACCGAAAGGGTTTACAATTGGCGCCGATATCGAAAAGGCCATTTAATTGATTATTACAGAGGCATTCTGCAGGAAAGCGGCATTCCCGCGGAATCCAGGCGGATGGCGTTATTTCTCAGGCCAGAAGAGCGAACACAGGCGGAGAGACGCTGCCGACGCCTCGGGCGAAAGGCCGGCAGGCCCGTGATAGGCATAAACCCGGGTGCGACTTATGGAACTGCGAAAAGATGGTTGCCTGATCGGTATGCCGAAGTGTGTCGGCGTCTGGTGCGAGCTACCGGAGGAATTTGCATTGTTTTCGGCGCCCCTGCGGAAGCAGCCTTGGGCGAACGGATCGCAAATGACGCCGGCGGGGGCGTTGTCAATCTGTGCGGCAAAACGAATTTACGGCTCGCCATGGCTCTGATCGAAATGTGTGATCTTTTTATTACGAATGATTCCGGACTGATGCATGTCGCCGCGGCACTCAGCAGGCCGCTGGTCGCTATTATCGGCCCTACGGATATCCTTGCGACCGGCCCGGTGAGTGAAAACCACCGGATCGTGAGGAGTCACGAAGTTTGCCGCAAGAGCCCGTGTCTGGAACCTGAATGCCCACTCGGTCATCAGCGATGTATGACCGACATCACAACGGATCAGGTATTCAATACTGTGATGCACATGCTCAACCGATGACGGGAAATGATTATGAACATTTTGATCGTCAGATTGAGTGCGATCGGAGACGTTATCAATACGCTGCCGGCACTGAACACCATCCGTCGGCACTATCCAGAGGCACGCATCACCTGGTTGGTGGAAGCCGCATCTGCGGAGTTGCTTTTGGGGCATCCGGCTCTTGACAATGTCCTTATTTCAAGAAGGAAACACTGGATTGCGGGGCTTGCAAGTAGCCGGCGATGGCTCCATCTCTTAGAAATGGTCCATTTTTTCAGGCTTCTTCGCTCAGAACGCTTTGATCTGGTGATCGATTTCCAAGCTTTGATGAAAAGTGCGGTGCTGCTGTTTTTCATCAAGGGCAAAAGAAAGGTCGGGTTCGGCAAGGGAATGCCTCACGCGGAATGCAGTTACCATTTTCTTTCGGAGCGTATCAGACCCCCTGAAAATCAGAATATCCATGTGGTGGAACGAGATATGTTGCTACTGGATGCCATCGGTATGCCGACGTCTACAGTCGAATATCGATTACCGGTGCATGCTGCGGAAACGCCGATCTTGAACCGCATCATTGATGAATCCAGCGCCTGCGGAGACGGGCCGTTGATCGCGATCAATCCTGTTGCCAAATGGGACACCAAACTGTGGCCGAATGAAAAATTTGCAGCGCTGGCTGATCGGTTGGCCGCGGCATTCAACGCACGGATCATTTTTACCGGAAGCGGTGCCGACACCCCTGTGATCGACGACATCCGGCGGCGGATGGAAAAGGCGGCCGTTGATGCCAGCGGGCGCACCTCTTTGATTACATTGGCGGCACTTTACGAACGAATGGCTGCGGTGGTTTCGACCGATACCGGCCCCATGCATTTGGCCGCTGCCGTCGGAACACCGGTAGTTGCCCTGTTTGGTCCGACGGCGCCGTGGCTTACCGGCCCGTTCGGCGATGGCCATCAGGTGATCCGGTCGTCGGCGCCTTGTGCTCCTTGTTTCAAAAGAAAATGTTCAGATCCTGCTTGTATGGGCGCCATCGGCGTTGATCAAGTGCTGGCGGCTTTGGCAGCGGCGTGTCCGCGGTTTTCTGATTAACCCGCAGATCCCTCGCTGCGCTCGGGATGACATGGGGGGGCTGCGCTCGGGATGACATGGGGGT
>CAYUOU010000044.1:0-33386 GCA_964446485.1 uncultured Desulfobacterales bacterium
CGCAATAACGATAAGGCTTTACATAAATCCAACCGTTATTTGCGGTCATAGGAATTTATCCTATTCCATAGCGCCTCGGTCATGGGACCTCAATGCTTAATTCAACCGTGGAGACTCCTGCAGACGCCGCTAAGGCCCCCGAAAGGGCATGGTTTATTGGAGGGACGCGGTCCCTCGCGTCCGAAACGCGGCCACGACGGCGCGTGGCCCTCCAGAAAAACGAACCCGGTCAACTTTGACGCTGGGCATGCCCATCGCCGAATTGGCCTAATTCGTTCAAATAAAGGGCATCGACAGGCATACACTGGTACTGGTAGGGCCGGGCATTGACGACCGGCTGAAGACCGCAATGCTGCGGTCAAATCTCTAGGACAAGTCGTTTTCTCACTGTGCGCGGCCATCACTTATTGCGGTGAATCGTCGATTCGTGTCGTATTCACGGTAGCCTCCAGGTTTCATTCGGATTTAGCTTATATGGTATTGACCAGCCCTGAACGATACAATATATAGATACTCGGCGATGCGTTCTCTCTGCGTTCGGAGGGGACGGAAAGGGAACCCGGTGCGAATCCGGGACTGTCGCGCAGCGGTAATCAGGAACGAACGTTATCATGACCACTGGCCGGGAACCGGCCGGGAAGGGATAACCAGTAGGTCGCAGTTCGCCTGAGAGTCCGAAAACCTGCCGCCATTTACAGCAGCTCTTACAGTCTTCGGGCTGCACCGCCGTTCACTCATCACCTCGCGTAAAGGAGTGAGTCATGTCTCAGGCCGTATCCCAGCAGACCGTCCCCTTGTTCACCGCTATCAGAAAAAGAGATCAGCGTTGCGTCCCCTTTCAGTCCGAAAAGATTACCAATGCGCTTTGCAAGGCCGGCCAGGCGACCGGCGAGATCGGACCGCCTGAGGCGCGTCGGCTCACCATGCAAATTCTGGCCATCGCGCAGAATATGTTTTCCGGGGCGATTCCGGGTGTTGAGGAAATCCAGGATCTGGTTGAAGAGGTCCTCTTGTCGTCTACCTATAAGAAGACGGCCAAGGCCTATATCCTCTATCGCGACCAGCATGCCCGCCTCAGGGATATGGTGACGAAGACCGATCTCGATTTGATAGACGGCTACCTACAGAAGCTGGACTGGCAGGTCCAGGAAAACTCCAATATGTCCTACTCGCTGCAAGGGTTGAACAATTACATCTCCAGCGAGGTGAGCAAGGTCTACTGGTTGAATAAGATTTATACCCCCGAGGTCAGGAGCGCCCATCAGGACGGTGATCTGCACATCCATGATCTCGGCCTGTTGTCGGTCTATTGTGTGGGGTGGGATCTGCGCGATCTGCTGAGAAAGGGTTTCACCGGGGCTCCGGGGAAAGCCGAAAGCGGACCGGCCCGGCATTTCCGCAGTGCCCTCGGTCAGATCGTCAACTTCTTCTTTACATTGCAGGGGGAGGCGGCTGGCGCTCAGGCGTTTTCCAGCTTCGATACTTTCCTGGCCCCCTTTATCCGTCGTGATGGGCTTGGTTACCGGGAGGTTAAGCAGGCCCTGCAGGAATTCGTATTCAATCTCAATGTACCGACGCGCGTTGGATTTCAAACGCCGTTTACCAATCTGACGATGGATCTGAGACCGCCGTCAACATTGAAAAACGTGCCGGTGGTCATCGGCGGCGAGGCGCAGGATAGCTGCTATGCCGACTATCAGCTCGAAATGAACTTGTTGAATCAGGCTTTTCTGGAGGTTATGGCGGAAGGTGATGCCAAGGGCCGGGTGTTCACCTTCCCCATTCCGACCTATAACATCACTGACGAGTTTGACTGGGACGATCCCGCTGTTGACATCTTATGGGGCGTCACCGCCAGATACGGCCTGCCGTATTTTGCCAATTTTATCAATTCCGACATGAGCCCAGACGATACCCGGTCAATGTGTTGCCGGCTCAGGCTCGATACCCGGGAACTCGAAAAACGCGGGGGCGGTCTCTTCGGGGCCAATCCGCTGACCGGATCGATCGGCGTGGTGACGATCAATATGGCGGCCATTGGTTATCAGGCCGCTGATGAGGCTGAGTTTTTCAAACGGCTCGACGAATTGATGCTGATCGCCCGGACCTCGCTTGAAACCAAGAGAAAGATGCTGGAAATTTTCACCGACAAGGGGCTTTATCCCTACACCCGATTCTATCTGCGCAATGTCCATGAACGGTTTGGCCGTTTTTGGGAAAATCATTTCTCCACGATTGGCCTGATCGGCGTCAATGAAGCCTGTATGAATCTTTATTCTGTCGATATCGGTGCAGAACAGGGGAGGGATTTCGCCCTGAGAATTCTCGAACATATGCGCCGACGCCTTTTGCAATACCAGAAGGAGACAGGCAATCAATACAACCTTGAGGCCACTCCCGCCGAGGGGACAGGGCACCGGTTGGCCAAGCTTGACGCACGCCGGTTTCCGCAAATGGCGGCTTCTTTGACATGTGGCGGCGATGACCGGTTGCCGATCTACGCCAATTCGACACAACTGCCGGTCAATTACACCGATGATATCTTTGCCCTGCTCGATCACCAGGATGAATTGCAGACCCAATATACCGGCGGCACGGTAGTGCACTGCTTCATTGGGGAGTCCGATATCGATCCGGCCGCTGTCAAGTCCTTTGTCAAGACGGTCTGTTCTCAGTACAGGCTGCCTTATTTTACCCTTACCCCGACATTTTCCATCTGTCCGCAGCATTGTTATCTGGCCGGTGAGCAGCCGCGTTGCCCGCACTGCCGGGCTGCCACCGAGGTCTATTCCCGGGTCGTGGGCTATCTTCGACCGGTTCAGCAGTGGCACGAAGGCAAGCAGGCGGAGTTCGCTGCCCGTTCCCGTTTCCATTTGGCCTGACACCATGCAGATCGGGGGTTTTCATCCGGCCAGTTTCAATAATTACCCGGGCAAGGTTGCTGCCGTGGTCTTCACCCAGGGCTGCAACTTTTGCTGCCCGTACTGCCACAATTTCGGGTTGATCGGCTTTGATCGACCGGCCAGGTACACAGCGCCGGATATTTTTGCCCGGCTGGCGCTGAGGCGGGAAAAGCATGAAGGGGTGGTCATCAGCGGTGGCGAACCGACGCTGCAAAAGGATCTGCTGCCTTTTTGCCGGCATTTGCGCGGGATGGGGTTTGCGGTGAAGGTCGATACCAACGGCAGTATGCCGGCGGTGCTTGCCGAGTTGATCACGGCTAACGCGGTGGACTATATCGCCATGGATCTGAAAGCCCCGCTGCCGAAGTATGCACGTCTGGCAGGCCTTGCCACCGATACCCATGCCATTCACCGATCAATAGCTCTCATTTCTGAGAGCGGCATTGCCCACCATTTCCGCACGACAGCCGTCGAATCGCTCCTGTCTGTTCAGGATCTGGCGGATATTCGGGCGCTCGTTCCCGCCGGATCTTCCTATTCGGTGCAGCCGTTCAGGGCGGTATCGCGATCGGGGTAAGGTGTTTTCCCACAGCGAGCGCCGAGCGGCGGATCCGTGCTGACTTGATCCGCGGGCACGGATAAGAATCGCACACTGGGCCTGAAAGCCAGCCGGATATCATAACCCCCCAGTATTTGAATTCACTGAAGGCCACGAAGGCTAAGGCGCTTTGCCGTCCGTCCGGGTGGCCTTCCCTTTTTTTGGCCGTCAGGCGTGGCAGCCCGGCGGCGATCAAAATTGCAAGAGGTGACAACTACCCTGACATCGTGGCGGCATTCAGCGACTTGGCCGCACAGTTACCGGCACTGCCGAGAGTGCCCGCGGTGCTTTTGTTCAACGACCGTGACGAAGACTTTCCGGCTGGCGCCACGGTACTCTTTGAAAGATGTGCAGCGAGGATGAAATCTGGGAGTGCTGGATCCGGTAATATGCGGATACTGTCACTGATTGCCGAGGCCGTTTTGGGCGCCGCAGTCGGGGCATTGCCATGTGATGCCGTTGCAGGACATTCCCCAGAAGTTTTCTTCCATGCACTCCTGGCAGATGCCGAATCCGCAGCGGCAGGACCAGCAGAAGCCGGTTTCGGCGCCGCACAGGTGGCAGGCGGTGGGTCGTTGTTTCCGCCGCCGGCGGTATGCGGACTTACGGGGTGAGGTTGTCATGGAGGGTGGCCTTTCCTGAGCCGGCGTCTGCCGGCGCCGCGATCATTCGTTTGTGATCCACCATGATGCACCGGTCCATTACGACATCGATACCGGCGGCAGTGAGCAAGAGGGCGGCATCAAACTGGGTGATGCCCTCCTGCATCCAGAACAGCTTCGGTGACAGACGCAGTGCCTGACGGGCGTGGTCCATGACGAAGCGGGCGTGTCTGAACACGGTGACGATGTCCACCGGTGGCGGCACGGCGTCCAGGGAGGCAGCGGCCGGCTCACCGAGGACGCACTTCTGGGCCGGGCGCACCGGCACGATACGGTATCCTTGGGCCTGCAGGTAGGCGGACACGCGGTGGCTGTCCCGCTGGGGCTTGGGGCTGAGACCCACCACGGCGATCACCCCGGCGGATTGGAGATGGCTGGCAATTTCCTGCGACGTTGTGAGGATGCGGCCGGAGGCCATAGCGCGCCCTTTCTTGTTGATGGCTCGGGTCCATGTTATGTCACAGGTCACCGGGACCCGGTGGGCTCTTAATCCAGCATCCACCGGGAGTCAAGATGTGCCCCGGGAGCTACCACGACAACCGACAGGATCCCCATGGCCCCATTGAAAACCGTTTATCTCATTGACGGCACGGCCTATATCCACCGTGCATTTCACGCCATCCGAAATCTGGCCAACTCCAAGGGCATGCCCACAAACGCCGTGTTCGGCTACAGCCGCATGATGATCAGTCTGATGGAGCAGAAGCGACCTGATCTCATGGCCGTCTGCTTCGACAGCAAAGGGCCGACCTTCCGTCATGACATCTATACGGAATACAAGGCTAATCGGCCGCCCATGCCTGACGACATGGCCCAGCAGATTCCATGGATCAAGCGGGTTACCGAAGGGTTTCAACTCCCCATCATCGAAGTACCCGGGTACGAAGCTGACGATCTCATCGGGACGCTTTCCAAGCAGGCACAGGAGCAGGGGTACCGGGTGGTCATGGTGACCGGCGATAAAGATTTTATTCAGTTGGTGACACCGTTGGCGGAGATCTGGGACCCTATGAAGGAAACCACCATCGATATCACGCGCGTCAAAGACACCTATGGCCTCACACCGGCGCAGATGATCGATGTCCAGGGGCTGTCGGGAGATGCAACGGACAATGTGCCCGGGGTCCCCGGCATCGGGTCCAAGACGGCCGTGAGCCTTGTGAACGAATTCGGTTCCTTGGATGGGGTATATGAGAAACTGGATACCATCAAAAAGCCCAAGCAAAAGGAGAACCTCGCCCGATACCGGGATCAGGCCGTGCTCAGCCGACGGCTGGTCACCATCGCCACCGACGCACCGGTCCAGTTCGATGCCGAGGCCTTTGCCGTTGGTGAGCCGGATGAGCCTGCCCTCCGCGATCTTTTTCAGCAACTGGAGTTTCGCCAGTTGCAAAAGGCATTTTCAGAATCGACGCCCACGGTGGAAAAGCATTACACCGCCATCACCACAGAAGCGGCACTGGTTGCGCTCGCAGACACCCTGGCGGCGGCGGATATCGTGGCCGTGGACACTGAAACCACTTCCCAGCACCCCATGTTGGCCAGGTTGGTGGGGGTTTCGGTGAGCACCGCCCCTGACGCGGCCGCCTATATTCCCTGCGGCCACACCGCGGACGCGGTTCCGGACCAGCTGCCACTGGCGACGGTGGTTGGAACGCTGAAGCCGCTTCTGGAGAATCCCCGCATCCCCAAGGTCGGACAGAACATCAAATACGACACCATCGTACTTGCGAATCACGGCATCCGACTGGCGGGCATCGAGTTCGACACCATGCTGGCGTCCTATCTTCTCAACCCTTCCAAGCGCGCCCACAATCTGGATCAGATCGCCATGGATTACCTGGGGCATTGTACCATCCGATTTGAAGAGGTTGCCGGAAAGGGAAAGGATGCGGTCACTTTCGACCAGGTGCCCCTCGATAAGGCCACCCCCTATGCCTGCGAGGATGCGGACATCACGCTGGCGGCCAGCGGGGTCCTTCGGCTCATGCTCAAGGAGCACGGCCTCGATGCGTTGATGCGAACCATTGAGGTCGCCCTGGTGCCCGTACTGGCCCGCATGGAGCGCTGCGGCATCGCCGTGGACCGAGAGCGGCTTCAGGATCTCTCCACTGTCTTTTCAGACCAGTTGGACCGCATCGAAACAGACATCCACCAAATGGCCGGCGAAACCTTCAACATCAATTCTCCGCAGCAGTTGGGACACATCCTTTTCGATGTGATAGGGCTTCCCTTGGTGAAGAAAACCAAGAAGAAGACCGCCTACTCCACCGACGTTGAGGTGTTGACCCAGCTGGCCGAGCGGCACGAACTCCCTGCCCTGGTGCTGCGTCACCGCACCCTCTCAAAATTGAAATCGACCTATACGGACGCCCTGCTGGACCTGATCCACCCGGATACCGGGCGCATTCACACCTCTTTCAACCAGACCGTTGCGGCCACCGGCCGGCTGAGCAGTTCGGACCCGAATTTGCAGAACATCCCCGTTCGCACGGAAGAAGGGCGCATGATCCGGGAGGCTTTTGTTCCGCGGGCAGGCTGGCGGCTGGTCTCCGCCGACTATTCACAGATCGAACTCAGACTGCTGGCCCACTGCTCCCAGGACCCCCTGTTGATCCGGTCTTTTCAAGAGGGGGAAGACGTTCACGCCCGCACCGCCATGGAAGTTTTTCAATTGCTCCCCGGCATGGTGACCGAGGACCTGCGGCGGCAGGCCAAGGTCATCAATTTCGGCATTATCTACGGGATGAGCCCCTTTGGGCTGTCAAAGGCGCTGGGAATCAGTCAGAAAATGGCAAAGACCACCATCGATCATTATTTTAACCGCTATGCCGGTGTAAAACGCCTCATCCGGGAAACCATCGCTGAAGCTAGGGCCGCCGGACACACCAAAACCCTGTTAGGGCGTATTCGCCTGTTGCCGGACATAGACAGCCCCAACCGAAACATTCGTGAGTTTGCCGAACGTACGGCGGTGAACACTCCCATTCAAGGGACGGCGGCTGACCTCATCAAACTGGCCATGATCCATGTCGACGCCGCGTTTCGAGAGAACGGCATGAAATCGGCCATGCTATTGTCGGTTCATGACGAGATTGTCTTCGAGTCTCCGCCGGAAGAGGTGGATGCGGCCATGGAAATGGTTCAACGCCTCATGGAGTCGGTTTGGGATTTAGCGGTGCCGTTGAAGGTCAACATGGCCCAGGGCGACAATTGGGCGGTCATTCACTGATACGGTCATGCAGGAGGCGCCGGCCGACAATCACGGCGCCATCAGCGCGATACCATCACTGGAGCACCATAGAAAATCGAATTTGCCGATCTGTGGTCGGTGGCTGCGGAAGCGGTCTTCGTAGATTCTGTTAGGCGTAGATATTCACCAACCGGCCCACCGAGGGCGGCCCCAGCAGGACGGTGCTGCAGCAGCGGTCGTAAATCTGGGTGGGTTCCGCATGCCGGGCTGCGGCGTGGGGATCGAGATAAGGGTCGACGATGTATCTTCGGGCTTGGCGAGACCGGGGCGTTACCGTGTCATGGCGTTCCCGATGACTGCGGGTATGGGAGTCCGGTGAGAAGTCCGGCAGCATCGGAACCGGCATGGGCACAAAATTATATCTCAGGGCTGCTATCATTGTGCATTAGACTCTGTGGAGTGCCACGAAAATGGGTAAAAAATTCACCAACTGACCCACGCATATCCGGTTTCTATGTCAATAGTCAAGTGTTTGCCCAAATAAAAACGTGGTAGTCCGAATTTTCCCTTCACGGACGATATACCTTCTTGCGCAATTGTCGATAGTGAACAAGCTGTCTGTCGATTAACGTCAAAATGATTCAACATCCCATCAACATTTAAGAAAAATGATCTCTCCATGTCGGTGGTGACATCACAGACCGTGCGCAAGCAGGCTGGTGGCCGGTGCGCTTTACAAAAAGAAATGGGAACCCTCCGTTCTGGAGGCTTCCCATTCTCTCCGGCGACAGAATGACACTTCTGTCAGAGCCTTCCGTGCAGACGGCTCAATTAGAACAGTCTCAGCACGGACTGAGCGGCCTGAGAGGCCATGCTCAGTGATGTGGTGCTCAGTTGCTGACGCGTCTGGAGCATCAGCATGTTGGCGCCCTCCTCGTTCATGTCGGCGTTGACCAGGTTGGCCGCGCCTTCTTCGAGGGTATTGATCATGCTTTCGGTGAAGGCCTGCCGCGTGGTGATGGTGCTCAGCGCATTGGACAATTCCTTGGACTTGGTCCGCAGCGTCGCCCGGGCGTTGTCCAGGTCGGTGATGGCGGCAGTGACCAGTGCGTCGGTGGTCCATGTGCCGGAGGCCGAGTCGATGAGAAGCCCGCCCGAGTCGCCGTCGAAGCCGACCACTTCCAGGTTGGCGTCACCGGCGTTCTCGGCGAATTCCACGGTCATGGTGGAGTTCTGCAGGAAGTTGAGCCCTTTGTAACCGGCATCCTGAGCCAGTTCGTCGATCTGGCTGCGCAGCGTCTCGAACTGCAACAGCAGCGCGGAGCGGTCCTTGTAATCCTGACTGGATTCACCGGCGGTGGCGTTGATGGCCGTGGCGGACTGGGCGGTGGACTTGGCCGACGCGATGAGATCGGTGATGGCCTCGATACCGTTGTTGGCCGCCTTGATGGTCTGGATGGCTTCACCCATCTCGTCCTTTCTTTGGGCCAGGTCGCTGGAGCGTTGACGGTGCCCCTGGGCGGCAAAGAAATTGATGGGATCATCCAGAGCGGTCTGCACTTTGAGTCCGGAGCTGAGCCGAGAGGCTGTGATGTCCATCATTTTGGCGGTTTGTTGTGAATCGAAAAGACTCTGACGCATGCCGGCTGTGAGAGTAACGTTAGGTAGTGCCATGATACGGTTCCTCCTGATAAAGATGGTTGGGGTCGTCGGCTTTCTGCCGTTTGACAGCGAATCATGGCAATTCGTATGCCATTATCCGATCGAGTAATTAAATAACTATAAATTCGAATACTTGTCATTTATCAGCGGCGGAAGGGGGTCAAATTCTTGGCGGTTGCGGGGAAAAAACTGCCGGTGGTCAGTGAAAAAAATTCCGCTGGCGGGGGGTGACCATTTGGCCGGCTGCGCTCGGAGATGGCGATGGTTTTCAGTGGGGGTAGTGGTTTCTACGGGGGTGTCGTTTGGTCGGGCAATCGCTGTCCGCGGGGCAGGGAGGATGACCGGCCGGGTGCTAAGTCGGGAGTGTGTCGTGGGTAATGCAGCGTCTTTAGTTAAGGAACGCGTTGCCTTGAATAGGAATGCATCTTTGCCGCGCTCGGCGCAAGAGGCGCGGTGCGCGGTCAACGGCGTTGTAAGTGGTCAGGCCTTCTCGTTGAAAACCGCTTCTTTGAGCATGTTGAAGGCGATCCTTTGCCCGTCAACCTTGTAGGTGCCCTGAGCCAGTTGGTTGCGGATTTCGGCCACCTTGTCCTCTCGGACCTCCGGTATATCCTTTACTGCTTTTTCTATCTGCTGAAGGGCCTTCGCCGCGTCGGAAATCGCTACCGTATCTCCTTGCGGGCGTGGGGGCGTCTGCCGTTTCCCTGTCGCTTCCACGCGCTGGGGTTTATCGACCTGCTTTACACAGCTGTTGACATCGGTCTGGATGTTTTTCCCGTCAATTTCCATAGCGCCTCCACGGCATGAGTGATGTTGAGCGGCCTCCATACCATCCTAACGCTATGATCGGCAAACTCAACGGACACTTGAGTATTTTTTTCGGGTCTATCTATGGTTCATCCATAAATACCCCCACCATTGCATAAACAAAATGGCATACATTTCCAACATATCGATATCCTGACAATCACAAAAACAGACGTCAGATGGCAAACTCGGGTTAAGGAATGGCGTGGCCGCGCCGATAACATAAACAGGAGGTCCAAGGGGGGGGATGCATCATGGAAGAAGAAACAAAAGGAAAGCGACCTTATAAAGAAACGCTGGTGGACCTTGTGATGTACCTGCCCCTGTTTGGTGGGATGTCATCCAATGATCTCAACACGGTGGCCGCACACATGAATTTTTTTGAATTGGAGGCCGGCGAGACCCTCTTTCGGGAAGGAGACCCCGGCGACAGCGTGTGCTTCGTGGTTTCGGGAGGGCTTGACGTGCTCAAAGAGTCGGGCTCCTCCGGCGATTCGGCGGTGATCGCCACGGTTCCCCGGTATCGATCCATCGGAGAAATGTCCGTCATTGACAACACCCCGCGATCGGCCACCGTGAAGGCCCGGGTCAAGACCGCCATGGTATCCTTGTCTAAAGGCGGATTCGAAGAACTCATCGACAAGCACCCCCGGATCGGCATCCACATCCTCAAGCAGATCGCCCGCCTGATCAGCATGAATCTCAGAAAGACGTCAAGTCGGCTGGCCGATTACATGCTCCCGCTGGGATAGGTCCCAACAGGCTGTTGAAGACGATTGCGCTTGGCCATGCAACGTGCCTGTCTCCTCAGAATATCGCCTGAACACCTAGATCCCTCGCCGGCTCGGGATGACAATTTCAGATTTTTTACGATGGCTTCAGTGTTAGGGTCAGCCGCATCAACGTCGTAAAGCTGTGTCCTGACATATTAAATCCCCCCCGGCCCCCCTTTGAAAAAAGGGGGGGCTGCTCCTGGAGCTTCGTAGAGAACCGTATTTTGTTTTGTAATGCGCCCGAACAGGATTAAGGCGCCATTTCGTAGGTGTCCTTCATTGCGATTACGAAGTTTTTCCATACCCGTTCAAACCGATCCGAATCGTCCGGTGGCACGCGGACAATGCCCTGGCAGGCCGCGCGCTGTGCGTCGCTCAGGCCCTGCGTCAGATACAGCGATGTGGCGTATCGGCTGAAGTCCCGGACCATTGTGTCAAAAATCTGTGCCAGCACATCATCGGATACAGTGTCCATGCGGGATTTCTCGATGATGAGTTGACCGTAGGCCACCAGGGTGAACATTTCCCCAAGGGTCAGCAGGTAATTCATGTCCCGTTGCTGCGTTTTGGAGGGGGGCGCGGTCATGAGCATGGTTTTGAACGCCTCGATCTGCCCCTTGAATATGTTGACGGTGGGCAGATCGACGCTGTCGTAGGCGGTGGCGTAATCGTGGAACTGGATGCCGCCAAGCCCTTTGGTGGGCCCTTGTTGAAACAGAAAATCGTCATTGACGGCATCCACACGATGAGGAATCTCTGGGAACTGTGCAGGATTGAAGAGATAGTTGGCCATGAACTTCACGATCAGGGCCATGTTGACGTGCACTGTTCCTTCGAGTTTGGGCAAGGCGCGGATATCGGACGCCGCGTTTTCAAAGTAGACGTCCTTTTCGAAGCCGCGGGCGGCGATGACGTCCCAAAGCAGGTTGATGACTTCTTCCCCCTGGGTGGTCACTTTCATTTTGACGATGGGATTGTAAAGCAGATAGCGTCGATCTTCGGGGGAGCCCGACCGCATGTAGTCCGCGGCGCGGGCGGCGAACATCTTCATTGCAGACAACCGTGCCCAGGCATCCACGAAGAGCTGACGAATGTGCGGGAAATCGGTGACGAATTTTCCGTAAAGATTGCGGTGTGCCGCGTGGTTGATGGCTTCATGGAAGGCATGGGTGCAGATACCGATGGATGCCCAGCCCAGGTTGTATTTGCCCACGTTGATGGTGTTCAGCGCTGCGTCCCAGGCCTCCCGACCGGTGGAGAGGATGTCTGCTTCGGAGATCGGGTAGCCGCTGAGGGCGTACTCCGCCACGTAGCTCTGCCACTCGACAACATTTTTTACGAGATCGTAGTTTTCGTGGGTGGGATCGGCGGTGAACCAGACGTATTCATCAGTGTCGGTATTCTTGCCGAAAGTGGAAACGATGGCCGCCTTGTTGGCGTTGCCGATGTAGTATTTCCCGCCGTCGGCCACGTAACGGCCTTCTCCCAATGGCGTCAGCGCCATCTCGGATGAGTAGAGATCGGCCCCGTGCGCCTTTTCCGAGAGCCCGAAGGCAAAGATGGCGCCCTTCTCCAGCAACCGGGCGGTCTTCTTTTTGGCGGCCTCATTGTCGCTCATCCACAACGGGCCCAGTCCGAGGATGGTGACCTGCCAGGTGTACCAGTAGGCCAGGCCGTAGAACCCCAGGATTTCATTGAAAGCGCAGATGCGGGCCGTGTCCCAGCGCTTGTCTGGATCTCCGTCAGCGTAGGCGCTGGGGGTGAGCAGGGTGGCGAAGATGCGGTTTTCGCACTGAAAATCGAGAAAGTCGTCGTACCAGACCCGCTGGTGGTAGTCGTGTTTGAGTTTGGCTTTGCCCTTGGACTCGAAGAAGGCGATGGTCTTCTTCATGATCTCGCGGGAGCGCGTGTCCAGGTGATCGTAAGTGGCGGTTTTCGGATTCAGCAGCATGGCGTTTCCCTCCTTAGGGTCCGACAAATATGGGGTGTCGGCGGCTCGGCATCCCTCCCACGATGACGCCAACCGCTCTTAAAAAATACATTCCATGAGAAGTGATCATGGTTCGCATACTAACTATGGCAACACGTCTCCTTTGGCTTGTGACAACAATGCCATCGCGACCAATGAGACGCCGCCAAGTCTCAGGTGACGGCACGCCTACATGAGATCACGGAGCATTCGCTTTAGCAGCGCCTGTTCCTCCGGCGATAATTCGGTCAAAAATTCCGCATTCGCGCGACGCCGCAGTGCGATGAGTTCCTTTTTGAGATCCACCGCGCTGCCGGCGGTAAACAGCCGCTGAACACGCTTGTCACTGGGATCTATGCGCTTTTCGATCCACCCGCCGTCCGTCAGGCGGTCGATGACGCCCGACAGGGTCGCTTTGTCCAGCACCAGCAGTTTTCCCAGTTCCGCCGCGGTCTGCCCCTCCTCATACCAAAGCCCTTCGAGCACCAGGTGCTGCAAATTGGTCAGCCCATATGGCGCCAGTTGGTTCTTGAATATGCCGTGGGCCCGCTGATAAGCCTTGGCCAATAAGAAAATGGTGCAGTCCGGCAGTGGTTTTTTTTCTGTGGTCATGGCTTAACCCCTTCGCATACGAACGATTATCGAAATGCCTGCCCTTTGTCAACGTATTGTCACTAACCAAGAATGGCGTCGCAGGCGCGTCGCCATTCGTTCGATGCCAACCGGCGCTTCGTAGAGAAACGAATTTGACAATCACGGTAAGTTGTCGTGTCATGACGATCTTCTAAGGACGAAACACCCTTGAAGTAGATTTCTCGGCAGACTTGTGAAGGATTGCCGCGACGACGTCGGCAACCGGTTCGCTATGTTTGGTAGATAGACCCATAAAAGAACCTCAAGGAACCCATTTACCTTGCAGCCTTGTGAGGGAACCCTGATGATCAAGGAAAACGATATTCGTGTGATGGTGGCAGATCTGCGGGTGGTTGTAGACGACCGGGGCACGGTTTTTGAGCCGCTGGACGATGTGGAACTCAGTTTTCAGAAAAATGCCCACGTGGTGGTGACCCGACCGGGCGAGGTGCGAGGCAACCATCGACACCGGCGAGCCACTGAAATGATCGCGGTGATGGGGCCGGCGCTGGTGAGATACCGGATCGAAGGGGCGGTTGAAGATGTAAATGTCCCTGCCGGAAAGGTCTACCGCTTCGCCTTCCCGCCGGGGGTACCACATGCCATTCAGCACACCGGAGCGGCCGATGGCATCCTGGTGGCGTTCACCACGGAAACCCATGACCCGGCGGCCCCGGACACCCTCGCCGATCCATTGATCCCGGCATAATTTTACGATACGTGGCGGTAGAGGCGCTAAAGCCTATACTGGATGTGTGTATCTGCACGCCGCCTGCCTGATATCGCCTTTCCCGATACCTGCCTCAAGTCATCTGATCGTGAATCTGTAGTCGCTTGGCAAAATGAATCACCGGTGGTGATGGATTCCATCCAAATATGTTTTTTTCTCAACTTCTCGGTTAGTTAGCTACGTTTTTCCCAAAACATTCTTCATTTGCCGCAAAATACAGATTGACTTGTGGTATTTGATGGCATATATATGAACTTCAAATAATTAATCGAATTCATTTTTTTGTGTTCAATTCAAAATAGGAATCGGCCTTGCGTCACTATCAACGCCATGCTTTTGTACTGTTTGTTGCGGTCGCTTTTTTGATAGGCGCGTCCCTCCACGGAGGCTCCGCGTGGGCTGAAGGTCAGGCCCATTTTCAGGATACCATCCGCTACAGTGCTACCAATTCTGGGATTGAAGCCCCTGAGGTGTTTCTTGGAATGGGGATTTCCCGCGGTCAGTACAAAATCACCCTCCTCGAACCGGGCTTTCGGATAGAAAATTCTGTCATACACCTGATTCCTTTAAATCCAGAGGGCGAAGGGATAGACTGCCGAGCCCCCCCCCGATACATCTCCCCACATCGTTTCGCACTTCACAACGGGCAGTGATTGAAGAGTTGCTCGCTCTCTGGTTCAGGATAAACAAGAGGGGGGCATCCACATCGGTTTGGCCAAGCCCAGCACAGAGAGTGCAATAGAAAAAAACGAAAAAGGCGCGACCCGTCACGCCATATCCCAACAGGAGGCATTATGCGTAAACATAATCTGGTGATCGTTTTGATAATCTTTGTTGCCTTGGGCTTTATGTTTAGCGGCTGTAGTAACAAATCCAATATTATGTCCGAAATGACCGGAACATGGAAAAGCAGCAAGAGCGGCGACGCGATTAAGATCAATCTTTCCGGGGACCAGAAGTCTATCGAAATCGGCACCAGCAAAGTGCCGGTGACGGTCAATAAAGTCGATGAAGGGGCATCCCTCGTAATACTGAAAGCAAAAACCGCCAACGGAAGTGACCAAGAGTGGTCATTGAGGCAGGTCTGGAATGACAACGGTTCCACTTTCCGCATCATATTCGACCACGACGGAGATGAAGAAACCCTCACCCAGGGATGATACCAACCAAGCGAAGGCTGCTGCCGGCTAGCGGCAGCAGCCTTTGTTTCTCATTGAAGGCTTCCCGCAGCATCGCTTCGCCGCCGCAAACCTCGATGCGGTTATCCGGAATGTTCCAGAAAGCATCAACCCGCCGTCAATATCCCACGAACTCAACAACCGTTTTGCCATTGTCAACGAACAAGCAGGGCTGCTAAAAGATCTTGTCCCGATGGCCGAACGCAGCGGCGGTCATCCGGACCCCGAGCGTCTCGTCCGATTGGCGGACGCCGTGAGAAAGCAGGTGGCGCTCGGCGACGATTTGCTCCGGCACATGAACCGTTTTGCCCACAGTGTGGATGTGCCATTTGGGGAGACGGACATCGCCGGGGTTGTGGCGTGTGTCGTGGCGCTGGCCCGAAGAAATGCCGACCGGCGGCAGGTCAGTCTTGATTTCCAGTTGACCGGCAGTGGCTTCGAGACATTGTCAATGATCAGACGATGAGGAGGACGGTATGGCGGATAGGGTGTTGCTCGTGGATGACGAGTTGGATTTTTTGGAGGTGATGAAGGAACGCATGGAGAACCGTGGCTTGGAGGTCAGCACGAGTTCGACCGCCGAGGACGCGCTGAAGCAGGTCGCCGCTGAGCCCTTCGACGTCGTCATACTCGATTTGAAAATGCCGGGCATCGATGGCCTGGAGGCGCTCAATCTGATCAAGGAACAGCGCCCTGAAATCCAGGTGATTCTCCTCACGGGGCATGCCACCGTTGAAAAAGGCGTTGAAGCCATCAAGCGCGGCGCCATGGAATTCGTGGAAAAGCCGGCCGATCTGGAACTCCTCGCCGAGAAAATCGAGAGCGCCAGGGAGAAGAAGATGCTCATCGTCGAGAAGACCAACGAGGCGCGGATCATGGAGATCCTCAAACACCACGGGTATTGATGCTGTCTATCCGAACACCGGCCTTCCCGAGCTTTCCTTTTCGAGTGATCACGTGTGCGTCGAGGGTTGGGAAGGGCCGTCGCGCCCACTTTGCCTCGCCATTGTCTTCCGAATGGTATGATTGAAGCCTCCGCGCAGCCCCGCATAGCGGGCGCTCCGCTTTTCTATGCAAAGACTTATCTTATCGGCGAGCTCAAATCGAGCGGCTGCGGGGAATGCGTTCGCAAGTTGGTTCAACAGTCTGCTAAGGGGCTATCTCAGGCAGTGCCCGTTTCATCTGCCGCAGCGCCTGGCGGATGCGGTGATCGTTCTCCACCAGGGCCAGCCGCAGGTAGCCTTCGCCTTCCTCGCCGAAGCCGATGCCCGGGGCCACGGCCACGTTGGCCTTGTCCATGAGCTGCATGGCAAATTCCATGGAACCCATCCGGCGAAAGGGTTCCGGCATGGGCGCCCAGACGAACATGCCGGCACGCGGTTTCTCCACCGGCCACCCCATCCGTTCCAACCCCTCGCACATGATGTCGCGGCGCTGCTGGTATCGCCCCACCTGTTCAGTGATTTCTGTGTCGCACTGCCGGAGCGCCACGATGCCGGCCACCTGGATGGCGGAGAAGATGCCGTAGTCGTAGTAACCCTTGATTTTGGCCAGGGCCCCGACGATGTGTGGGTTGCCCACGCAGTATCCTAGTCGCCAACCAGCCATGTTGTAGGTCTTGGAAAAACTGCCGAATTCCACGCCCACATCGCGGGCGCCGGGCGCCTGGAGAAAACTGGGCGGGACATAGCCGTCAAAGGCGATTTTGGAATAGGCGAAATCGTGGATGACCATGAAGCCGTACTTTTTGGCCAGCTTGACGACTTCGGTGAACAGCGGGAGGCTGCCGCAGACGGCCGTCGGATTGTGCGGGTAGTTGAGGATGAGGACTTTGGGTTTGGGGAAAACGTGCCGGCACATGTCATCGATGCGCTGCAGGAAGATGTCGTCATCGTCGATGAGGATCCGCATGGCACTGCCGCCGGCGATGATGGCCGCGTAAACGTGGATGGGAAAAGCCGGCGCCGGCACCAGTACGGTGTCCCCCGGGCCGATAAGGGCCAGGCAGAGATGGCTGATACCTTCCTTGGAACCGATGGTCATGATGATCTCACCGTCCTCGTCCAGGCCGACGCAGTAGTCCTTTTCATAGACGGCGGCGATTTCGCGTCGCAGGTGTTTCAGTCCGTCGGCGGCGGGGTATCGATGGATCTTGGGATCGCGGGCGACCTCGGCCAGTTTGTCCGTGACGGCGGCCGGGGCGGGCTCCACAGGATTGCCCATTCCAAGATCGATGACATCGTCTCCCTGCCAGCGTTTTTCCATTCGCTTCTTGTTGATCATGCCGAACAGATAGGGCGGCAATTGGTCCATCCGTCGAGCGAAGGTGATGAGTTGATCGGATTTCATGGCGGCTCCTCCTTGTAATGGAAAGCCCCGGATTCGGCATTGCCGGTCCGGGGCTTCTCAAGGCAGCGGCGCCACGGGCCGGATCAGCCAGCCCGTGGCGAATTGGTGCGTCGTGAACAGTGTCAGTCGGCGACCGTCGCCGGGGCTGGCCCCCTGGCAGCGGCCGCGGCTGCGGCGGTGATGGGTATGGGGTATGTCATGGCCATTTGCCGTTGTTATCAAACAGGCTGAAACAGTGATTTCCTGGAAGACACTATATTGACGGCGGGCTATCTCTGTCAATGGGCAACCGCACCCCTCCGCCATGCTTTGGTGAGCGGTGCCGTCGCAACGCGCTTCGCAGGCCGTCGGAGATGACTGAATCACAATCAGCTAGAACGGCTGCGCGTTCTTGACAGGAGGTGGACGCGTGGTGTTTGCTGCCTTGTGACGCCGCCTGGCGCGAGACCGGCGGCAGACACCCATGGAAAATGGAGTCCACCATGACCGACCCGGCCGTCAAACCACCGCCCCGCCCCAACTGTATCGTCATGCCGCTGCGGCCGGAATCCGGCCAAGCCTACAACGGCCTTGGCATGGGTATCCATTTCATGCTGGGCAACATTATCGTCCTTCACTCCGGATTCAAAGAAATGTGGTTCGGATGGCGCTACAGCAAAATTTTCTCCGATGCAATTGCCTTGACCCGCTATGCCCATGAGCCGGACGGCGCCATCGATATTATTGCCACTGCAACAGCGCAGAAAGTCCGGTATTGGATCGAAGGGTGGTATCAGGCGGCCCGCGGCGATGTCGTTGTGCGGATGGTGCTGACGGATGCCCAAACGGGCAACCGTTGCGAGAGTGGGCCCCTGTCGGCTGACACCGAGGGTCAGTACATTGGCTACCGGGTGGCGATCATGAACTGGCTGGCGACCTGTGGGCTGCCTTTTCCGGATATGCAGACCGCCCGGGCTCTCTGGTCTGAAGAACTTCCCATCGAAGGCCTCGATGCACTGGGCCAGGGGCTGGAAGCATATTACATCCATACCGGTTACGGCGGCAGCGGTCCGGCCGATTTGACGCTGTTGGACCGGGCGGTCTCTTTGGCGCCCCACTCCTACCTGAGCCATGATCTCAGGGGATGGATCCTTTACAAAAACAAGGACTATCCCGCGGCAGAGAAAGCCTTTCACGCGGCCGTCGACGTCAACCCCCACGGTGCCGGTGCCATGAGCGGCCTCATGTGGCTGGGCGTCATTTCAGGCAACCCCCGGGCAGCCTACGCCTGGGCCGAAGCCAAGGCGGAGGCCTGCGGTACCTCCATTCAGAAGGCCAGGGAGAAAACCGGCCGATTGCTCAAGAAGCATGCGGATAAATCATAGTTTCGACTGGCCCGATGCCCTCGCGAGGGGCCGAAAAGCGCTGGGCTTGCCCTTTTCGGGAGAATACGGCTTCGTCAAATCCACTTACGTGTATCCCACAACACACACATGGTCGCCCCAAGGGAAAACGTGGTGGCCTGCACCGAGAGCCACACCCGCGACAACAGCCGTCTGGCCAGCCTTGCATTCGGCCGCCGCGCACCCTATAAATGGTTTTGATCCGTGCTCGTCCACCCTCGATTGGAAGCGCCTCATGAATTGCCGGACGGCATTCTCATTTTCCTTCATGGCCATGCTGCGCTATGCATCCGCCGCCGCCGGCGGCGGCGGATCTTACAACGGCATTCATGAAGTGCACCAATTGGGCAATGGCGCGCGTACTGGTCATGTTCAAATGTTGGCGGGGGTGGTGGCCGGCGAGTTTCTGTCCGCGGATGGAAATGCACTGGCCGACCGACCGCTGAGATTGGCCCGGGCCATCCACGCGGTCTTCATCCTGGATTTGATCGACCGCCTTCCCCCGCCGGGTGGATGCGTGGGGGGAGGTCCGTTGTATAATACATTGGGATCGACCGATTGCCGCCGATTCAGGTGATTTGTCATGAATGTATCGGGGGATGCTGACGTATTTTCGGATGTCCCCAATGCCACTGTCATGAAAGGAAAAATTAATGCTTGTGGTCAGCGTTGAATTCGTTGTCGAATCCGCGCATCGTGACGCATTTCTTGCTCGGGCCAAACGTCAAGCCATGGATTCATTGGTGAACGAATCCGAATGCCACCAGTTCGACGTTTGTGCGGACCCGGCCGATCCCGAACGGTTTTTCTTCTACGAGGTTTACGCCGACGCCGCCGCCTTCGCCGCCCACCGAGAGACCGCCCATTTTGCCAGCTACGCTGCCAACACCGGTGACTGGGTGGTCAAAAAGACGATTCAGACCTGGGAGAAGCAGGCGTTATTGTAGCAGGGCAGGGAATGGTCTGAAGGTTGAAGTCTGACCCATTGACACCCGCAACAAAGGAGATCGACGATGAGATACGCGCGACTGATATCTATAATGATTCTTTCTTTTTTGATTGCCATGCCGGTCTGAGCAAGAACGTCGGATTTTATCGAAGTCTATACCTTCGATGCCGGTGAAAATGACAGCAAACTCACCTGTCCCACCGTGTCGCTCCTCGAAGTCAAGCGCCTCCTGTTGGAGAAGATTGGCACCTGCCAGGAAACCCGCACCGAGGTGAAGAATTTTGAAATCACCAGCGACGAGATTGTCGCACTCACCGCCGGCATCGTTAAAACGGAAATTCTTTAGGAAGATTGGAACGGTGAGTCATACCGGCTGACCGTGCGCATCGAAGTGGACCCCGACGACATTGCAAAAAAATGGCTGAAAAAACACCGCATTGTTCAATTAGGCGAATACCCGATCTCCTTCGCATTCACGATACTGGGGACTGCCGCCGGTACGGTGCCTTCGAGGAAAGGCGTGATGTCCTGCTGCCCCCACAGCGGATACCCCTGCAGTATGCCGGCCACATTGGCGGCGGCCAGGGCGGCCATCCCCTCCCGGGTCCAGCGGGTGGCTGAGGCGATGTGGGGGACGATCACCACATTATCCAGGTCGGAAAGCCCCGGGGCCAGGTCCGGTTCGTTCTCGAAGACGTCCAGACCGGCCCGGAACGTGGGATGCGCGCGGCAATGTTCCACCAAGGCCGCCTCGTCGATAACCGCGCCGCGGCTGGTGTTGACGAGGATTGCATGCGCCTTCATCAGGGACAGGCGCTCTGCATTGATGAGGTGGCGGGTCGTGTCGTCCAGCACGGTGTGAATGCTCACGCAGTCGGCTGTTTTGAGCAGCGCTTCCACGGTATCCGCCCGGCGGCAGGACACGGGCGGTTCGTTCACGTCTCTCAGATAGGCCCCGAAAGCGGCCACGGACGCTTCGAGCGCTTCATTGGGGAAGATGTCGTAGTAGACAACGTTCATTCTGAAACCCTCCACCATCATGCGCGCGTAGGAAGCGCCGATGCGGCCGGCACCGATAATACCCACCGTTTTGCCGCGAAGCAGTTCTCCCATGAGCAGGCCGGGGAGCCAGCCTTTGTAGTGCCCCGCCCGGATAAATCGTTCGGCTTCGCCGATGCGCCGTGCCGCGGCGAAGGTCAGGGCCACGGCCATTTCAGCTGTTGTCTCGGTAAGTACGCCGGGGGTGTTCCCCATGGGTATCCCGTGGCGCGTGGCGGCGGTCACATCCACATTGTTGTAGCCAACGGCGTAATTGCTGTAGGCGCGGCCGCCGGCCTGTTTCAACGCGGCAAACAACGGCTCGCCCCAGTCTTCGGTGAGTTGACCGATGGCGCCGTCACAGGAAGTGCCGATGGCTCTCCAAATGTCTTCCACGCTTAACACCGTGGTGCCGGTGCATGCATCGATGCGGCAGTCCGCCGCCGTAAGGATGTCGCACCAGCGGGTCCCCGGAAGAATCTTCGTGACGATGACCCGGCGGCTTCCCGATGGGTTGATGGTCTGCCAGTCGCTGGTTGCCATGCCTTGCCTCCATTTTTAGAGCACCTGAAACGGCAATATACATCGTTTTCGCGCAGAGACGTCGGGGCGCAGAGGGCGATATAGAAGATTTGAAAAGCCTGTCGGAATGCCGGCGGATGTTACTTTCTTTCTATCACTGATTCCACGGCGGCCTCGATGTGTGGCGCAGACAAGCCGTATTTGTCCAGCAGGTCAAGATAGGGGCCGGATTCCGCATAGGTGTCCTGGACGCCGATGCGCTTCATGGGAATCGGGATGTTCTCCACCAAAATTTCTGCCACGGCGCTGCCGAGACCGCCGAAGACCACGTTGTTTTCGGCCGTGACAATGGCGCCGGTCTCCCTGGCGGCGGTGAGCACCATTTCCACATCCATTGGCTTCAGGGTCGGGCAGTCGATGACGCGGACATCGATCCCTTTTTTGGCCAGTTGGGCGGCGGCCACCAGCGCGTGCGCGGTGAGATCGCGCATGGCAATGATGGTGGCGTCGGCCCCTTTTCGAATCGTTACCGCCTTGCCGATCTCGAAGGGATAGTCGTCAGTGAAGAGAAATGGCACCGGGTCCCGCGTGAAGCTCAGGTAAACCGGGCCTTCGTAGGTGACGACAGCGCGGGTGGCCATGGCGGTAGTCACTGGGTCCGCCGGGGCGATGACGGTGGAGTGGGCCACCGAGCGCAGGATGGTCATATCCTCCTGCCCCTGGTGCGTGACGCCGTCGGGGCCGGGAGTAATGCCGCTGTGACTGGCCGCGATCTTCACGTTGAGGCGTGGGTAGTGGATGCTGTTTCTCACCTGATCCAGCGCCCGCATGCTGGCGAACACCGCGTAGGTACAGGCAAATGGGATGAGGCCGGTGGTGGCCATGCCGGCGGCGGCGGCGAACATGTTCTGTTCGGCAATGCCGAAATTGAAGGCACGGTCGGGAAATTCGTCATAGAAGGCGCGGGTGCCGATGGATTTGGAGACATCGGCGTCCAGTACCACCACTTCCGGGTACTCGTCGCCGACGGTCAGCAGTGTCTCGGCAAAGGATGCGCGTGTCGGGGCTTTTTCCCCGGCGGAAAAAAGGCTGCCGTCGGTCAGCATGGGAATCACTTCCGGGCGGACGTATCGATAGGGCGAGGAATTATTGCTCACAGCTGCACCTCCTGATTTCTGCCAGTGCCTGATCGGCCTGTTCCCGACCGGGCGCCTTGCCATGCCACTCGCAGATGTTCTCCATGTAAGAAACCCCCTTGCCCTTGACTGTGTGGGCCAGCACGAGGGTGGGCTGGCCCTGATGGGCCTTGGCCGCTTCCAGCGCCGCCACCACGGCGGCCATGTCGTGGCCGTCGATATCGATGACGTGCCAACCGAAGGCGCGCCACTTGTCGGCCACCGGCTCGATGGGCATCATGTCGTCCACGTACCAGTCGTTTTGGAGGTTGTTGCGGTCCAGGATGGCCGTGAGGTTGTCCAGTTTCCATTTGGATGCCGACATGGCCGCTTCCCAGATGGACCCCTCCTGTGACTCCCCGTCTCCGATGACGATCCAGACGTGGTAATCCTTTTTATGAAGCCGGGCGGCCAGGGCCATGCCCACACCGACCGAGAGCCCCTGGCCAAGGGAACCGGCGGTCATGTCGATGCCGGGGACCTTGTTCATGTCGGGATGCCCCTGGAGGATGCTCCCGAGTCGCCGAAGGGTGGCCAGGTGGGATTTATCGTAGAAGCCCCGTTCGGCCAAAGCGGCGTACCAGACCGGGCAGGCGTGCCCCTTGGAGAGGATGAACCGGTCGCGGTCCGGCCATCGAGGGTTGGCAGGGTCGATGTTCATGAGGCGAAAATAGAGCGCCGTAACGATGTCGGTGGCCGACAGCGAACCGCCGGGGTGCCCTGCCTGGGCGGTGCAGATCATCTCTATGATGTCACAGCGGATGGTCGCGGCCATCTGTTTGAGCGCGTCGATGTCAAGCGGCGGTTGGTTCATGTGGGTGTGCTCCTTTACTTCAGAGAGAAGATCTCCGTTTCGATGAATCGCCATGTTTTCAGATAGTCTCCGGACCGCATGAGCGCGTCGATGCGCCCGCCGTCGATGGTGTCCAAAAGGTTCCAGACACGGTTGGTGAGACGGCTGTTGACTTCAAAAGTGCCCCGGATATCCCAGCGCGTCGGCGACGTGTCCGAGGTGAAATAATCATTGTACCCATATTTTTTCAGGTAGTAGAGGAACTCGACGTATTCGAGAAAGTGTTTGGTGCCGCAGAAGTAGTCCCAGTCCCATTTGCCGTCGTTGTCGTTGATGTGGATGTAGTAGGGGAACGGGCTTTCGGCCAGCAGCACTAAAGCTTCGGCGGGGTTTTCGTTGCCGTACATGGAGTGGCCGAAGTCGAGGGTGACGCCCACGTCCGGGTTGCCGATGTCTTTCAACAGGCACAGTGCTTTGGCTGCCGAGTCGACGAAACATCGGCCACGGGTTTCGCTGGGCTTGTACTCCACGAAGAGTCGAATGTCCGGGCGATGGGCGCCGGCTTCGGAAAAGGCGTCCACCAGATGCCGCCACGCCACAGCATAGTCGTTCTGGAAGGCAAACTCGTAGCCGTCTCCCAGAGGACAGCAGGTGACCTTGTCGGCGCCGACAGCGGCGGCAAAGTCCTTGGCCTCCTTGATGAACCGGATGGCCTTGGCGCGCACGCCGGCATCCAGGGCCGTGATCCCGCCGTTTCTGAATTCTGGCTCGGCCTTGACGTTGACATTCACCGCGGCTACCGCAAGACCGTGTTTGTCCAGCAGGGATCGGGTGAGGGCCGCATCGTCGACCTCGTAAGGGTAAACGATTTCGACGCCGTCATACCCCTCTATCCGGGCCATGAGGGCGAACTTCTCGTCCAGGTCGAGGTGGGCGTTGTAGTCGTGAAAGCGGTCTTTGGTGCGCGACAGAAATCCGGTAATGATGCCCATTTTCAGCATTGGGTGCTCCTTACTGCTGTGGGTGAGGCTACGCGTCGGCGTCAGGTGCCGGGCAGCTCTTTCGATGCCGCAGTTTTTCCATGAGCCGGCCCTTCAAGTTACGGTACCAATTAAACTGACTCAGAACGGTCAACACGATGATCAGAAACAAAATCAGGGAAACCGGCCGGGTGAATACCGGCATGAAGCTTCCCTGGGAAACCATGAGCGCGCGACGCAGGTTTTCATCGGCCATGGGGCCCAGAATGACGCCGATGACCAGCGGTGCGATGGGGTAGCCCATTTCGGTGAGAAAGTAGCAGATGATGCCCACCGGCAGCATCAGGTAGAGATTGAAGATGTTGAGGCCCAGGGCGTAGGAGCCGATGATGCACAGCACACCGATGATGGGCATGAAGATCTGCGTCGGAATTTGGAGCACTTTCACCACCTGTTTTGCCAGCAGCATCCCGGCCACCCACATGGCCATGGAGGCCAGGAGCAAAATGGCCGCCACTTCCAGGATGAAGGTGGGGTGTTCGAAGGTGATCATGGGGCCCGGCTGAACGCCGTGGAGCATGAGTGCCCCCAGGAGCATGGCCGCCGGCGGACTGCCGGGGATGCCCAGGTTCAGCAGGGGGATCATGGCGCCGCCGACACAGGCATTGTTGGCCGTTTCCGAGGCGATCACCCCCTTGAGTTCCCCTGTTCCAAAGGTCTCCGGGTGCTTGGACGTGTTCTTGGCAGTGCCGTAAGACACCCAGCCGGCAATGTCTTCGCCGATGCCTGGCACCGCGCCGATGCCGACGCCGATGAGGGCGGACCGGATGATGGCTGGAGTGTTGCGCACCACCGTGCCAATTTCAGGGATGATGCGGGTCAGCTTCTGCGACTCTCCGACCTGGAACCGGTCCTTGAGCACTTGGATGATCTGGGGGATGCCGAAGGCGCCGATGAGCACCGGCACCACTTCGATACCGCTGTCCAGTTCGGCGTACCCAAAAGTGAATCGGGGGTAGAACTGGAGCAGGTCGCGTCCCACGCAGGAGAGAAACAGTCCTAAAAACCCGGCGATCCATCCCTTGATGACAAGATCCGGGGCGGTGAGGGTCCCGCTGATGAGAATGCCGAAGAAGGCCAGCAAGAAGAACTCGAAGGACGTGAACTGCAGGGCGAAGTACGAAATGATCGGGGAGATGCTCACCACGAAGAGCATGCTGATGGTGGTGCCGATGGCTGAAGCGGTGGTGGTGAGCCCGATTGCTCGGCCGGCCTCTCCCTTGCAAGCCAATGGGTAACCGTCCAGGGCAGTCGCGGCAGCCGCGGCGGTGCCGGGAATGTTGATCAGGATGGAAGCATAGGAGCCGCCGTAGGTGCCGCCGACGTAAATGGCCAGCAGGCAGATCATGGCCAGGTTGGTGTCCATGCCGTAGGTGAGCGCCGTGAGCAACGCGACCCCGAGTGTGGATGTGAGACCCGGCATGGCGCCGAAAATGATGCCCAAGACTACGGATCCAAAGAGTACAGCAAGGCTGACGGGATCAACCGCAATGCTGCCGACGATGCCGAAGAACGCCCCGATGCGATCGAATATCATCATGTCAGAAATCCCAGTACCAGATGGCATCCATGATGGAGACGACAAGGCCTTCCGTGGGCATGGGGACCAGCAGCAGGTATTTGAAGACCGGGCCGATGAGGAAGGGGGCGGCCACAGCCAGGATGAGCGAGATTCGGTATTTCTTCCGCAGGACGGCATCGCCGCGGATCAGCACCCCGGCATAACCGCAGTAGGCGACAATGGCCCCCAGGGTCAGCCAGTCGCCCAGATAGTCGACAGTCGATTCGAGGTCTGAAGAAAGACCCGTTGCGAAGAAGGCGAGCGTGGCGACCGAAATGATGATGTAACATGTAAGCAGCTTTTTCAGCAGGGCGGCGTCATCGAAGTAGAACATGGTGATGAATGCCGCCAGAAAGAGCACGCTGCACAAAAAGAAATCGACCCGCGGAATGCTGAGAAAAACATAAGTGAAGAACAAGATGGCCACGGCGTAAAACCGCATGACAGGCGGGGTCTTGAGATAAGTGGCCAGTTCACGGCTCAACAGCCAATGAAACACCTGAGACAATCCGTTGCCCCCCACCGATGCGATGGCGGTCCGGATGAGCAGCACACCGAGCAGGGCGATCATTGCGCCAACTAAGAGGGGGAACAGGGCCGGGGAAACGAACCAGACGTTCTGAACGCCGCCCCAGGAGTCTTTCATGGGCATTTTTAGCGCCTGGCTGATGATCCACAGCCCAAACAACGCAATGACAGAGCCGGAGAAGACATCGGCGCGGCGAAGTTTTTCTTTGTCCATCATGATACTGTCATCCCATGTGCACGTATTTTTTTGTTTGTAATGAAATCAAGACCTCGTGGTCGCGGGCATGGCCCGCTCCTACAAAACCGTGGATTCCGGGACCGGCCACGGCATCCCGCCCCCGTGCCGCCCCGCCGTCACGGGCGGCCGCAGCCGCTTAGCCCCGCCGCCGCACCCCCGTAGGAGCGGTCCATGCCCGCGACAGCATCGGGCCTCAGGCCCGATTAGATGGACCCGCAGGTTTGTCGCAGCGCCGCGTTCTATGAGCGGGCCAGGCTTGCTAAAACGATGTTTGCGCTTGCCGCAGCGCGACATTCGCAGCACCCCCTGTAGGAGCGGGCCATGCCCGCGATGGTGTAAACGCGGAAACCTAATTTCTTCGGCCCGATGTCCGTCTTCGACGTGCGGTGCAGGAGCGGGCCCTGAGGCCCGCTCCGTATTGATCGGTCAATCAATTAGGGTTTGGGAATGCCGAGCGTGC
Source organism: uncultured Desulfobacterales bacterium (assembly GCA_964446485.1). GTDB lineage: Bacteria > Desulfobacterota > Desulfobacteria > Desulfobacterales > JBDRRP01 > JBDRRP01. Next base: position 27,144 of record CAYUOU010000044.1, read on the forward strand.
TCGGGTCCACCGTGGCGGCTTTCAGGTCCCACAGGGTCCATGCAAAATTGGACTCCAAGGCGTCGAAGACGGCCTTGGACTCGGCGCCGGTCTTGCCTGACAGCAGGTAGTAGTTCTCCTTGGCCCAACTCTGAACCTTTTCCGTCTTGATGGCCTTCTTGAAGGCGTCCGCGAGTGCCGCCTTGGCGTCTGCCGGCGCATCCGTGGGGATGGCAAAGCCGATGGCCTGGGAAATAGGCAGGTACTTGGAGAGCCCCGGATAGGCATCGAAGGAAGAGGGGATCGTTCCGAGCCCTTCGACGTCGAAGGAATCCGGAATCAGCATGCCCAGGGCACGCAGTTTGCCGCCGCGAAGCAGTTGCTGCTGCTCGGCCAGAGATGTTACCACCACAGAAACCTCGCCCGTCATGGCGGCGTTCTGGGCCGGTGCCGATCCCTTGTAGGGGATGAAGTTGAACTTGGCGCCGGAGCCGTTTTCAACTGCTAACAGGTTCAGGTGATGGATGGAGCCGGCCCCACTGGCGGCGGCCTTGATGCTGCCCGGGTTGGCCTTGGCGGCTTCGATGAGGTCCTTGAGCGATTGGTACGGCGTGTCGGGAGTCACTGAAATCACGTCAGGTGAACCGCCCACGATGAAGGTGTCCCAGACGTCGAATTTCTTGTCCCACCCGCCCTGGACGCCGGCGGTAACGTTGGACTCAGAGAGCCCGCACAGGGTGTAGCCGTCATGGGGGCGGCTGTGGGCGTAGCTCATGCCCACCGAGCCCGCCACGCCGCCGGTCTTGTTGATGACGTTGATGTTGACGCCTAAAAACGGCTGCATCTCGGCCATGATGATGCGGTTGCAGGTGTCGGTGCCGCCGCCGGCACCCCAAACAACGACAGTGGTGATGTTCCGTTTGGGAAACTTTTTAGCGGCCATGGTCAGGCCCGCGCCCATTGCCAGCAATACGACCAGGGTCCAAATAACAACTTTTTTCATTTGCCTTCCCTCCTTGTGTTGGTGTTGCGCATGGGGTTATGAACCAAACGGTTGCGGCATCGGATGAGCCGCAGAGGTTATGCTGCCGCGTTGTTTCCATGGGGCGATGGCTGGCCCTCGGCCGCTTTTTCGACCTGGGCCCTGAGTTCCTTGATGGAATTGCCAAAGTGCTGCCGCATGAGTTTCTCGGCTTCAAACGGGGCCCGATCGCTGATGGCGGTAATAACTTTCATATGCTCCTTGATCGTCTCTTCGGGGGGGCGGATCAGACCTTCGGAAGACACCACCTGGTAGGAAAAGCTGATGATGTTGTAGGTTTCCAGCATGCTTTTGAGGAATTCCCGAGCGCTGACTTCCAAGATAAAATTATGAAATGCACGGTCTTCCCGGGCGTAGGCGCGCAAGTCGCCAATGGCGCCGCTTTGAGGGAAACCAGCGAAAAACCGTTGCAGCCGATCGACCTCCGTGGGGGTGATGTGCGAAGCCGCGCGCCGCGCCGCCAACCCTTCAAGGACTTCGCGCAGTTCGAAAATGCTGACCATCTCCTGGATCGTGAACAGGCGCACAAAAAACCCTCGTCGCGGCTTTGCCTCCACGAGTTTATCGTGTTCCAAGTATTTCAGGGCGTTGACAAGGGGCGTACGGCTGATGCCCAAGTCCTTGGCAAGTTTTTCCTGTGGGATTTTGTCTCCGGGCAGGATTTCCCGGTTGATGATCATGCTCTTGATGATCTCGTAGGCTTTCTGATCCAGATTGGCGTGGTCGTCACCGATTTTTTTTGGCAAATCACCCTCCATGGCTGCGGCCCCAGCGGGTGCACCAGCTGTTGGGCCCAGTTCCTGTGGTTATTACCGATGCGATTTGAATTTTGTATTTTGCATACAAAATTCAATATCCGAGGCGTGGTCTCTTGTCAAGAAAAAGGTGGTATTCTCTGGATATTATATTTATAACAGATAGTTAGCTTGATTCTTCGCAGTTCGCCCTGCGAAGCGCTGTCGTGCCAATTGATAACTTTGATGGCTGCTGCAATGATTTCGCCGGTGGTGACGCCGTGGGCGGTCCCGCCGCTGCAGTGCGGCACATGGCATCCGAAGATGCTGGCGCAGGTGCCTTTCCATCCCCCAGGAGGTGTACCATGACATATCGTAAGCTCGGACGTTCCGGGTTGAACATTCATCCGCTGGTGCTTGGCACCATGAACTTCGGCAAACCCACTCCCCAGGACGATGCGTTTCGCATCATCGATGCCGCACTGGATCGTGGCATCAACCTCATTGATTGCGCGGATATTTATGCCGGGGGTGAAAGTGAGCGCATTGTGGGAGAATCGCTCAAACGAAACGGGCGGAGAAACGAAGTGCTCATCACCACCAAGATCTTCAACCCCACCGGCGACGGCCCCAACGACGCCGGCAACAATCGACACCACATCATCAACGGCTGCGAGCGCAGCCTGAGGCAGCTTCAAACCGATGTCATCGACATCTATTTTTTGCACCGGCATGATCCGACACTGCCTCAGGAGGAACCGCTGGCGGCGTTGGACCTTCTGGTGCGGCAGGGGAAGATTCGCTACGTGGCCTGTTCGACCCACCCGCCGTTTCGGGTGGCCGAGGCCGTCATGATCGCCGACCGCCATGGATATCCCAAATACGTCTGCGAGCAACCGCCCTACAACCTGTTGGACCGGCGCATGGAAAATGAGTTCGTTCCCATGTGCGAGGCCTTCGACATGGGCATCATCAGTTTTTCTCCCCTCGCCCACGGGGTGCTGGCCGGCCGCTACACCGACGCCGACAATCTGCCGGAAGGAAGCCGCGGCACCCTTCGCGATGTGTATCGGCAGCGGATCACCCAGGCCGGTGTCGAGGTGGGGCTACGGTTTACCGAGCGGGCACGGGAGAAGGGATGCTCGCCGGCGCAGTTGGCTGTCGCCTGGGTGCTTCACCAGCGCGGCATCACCGGTACCATCCTTGGGCCAAGGGATTTGGACCAGCTGTTGGACATGTTGCCGGCCGTGGACGTCTCATTGACCGAGGCTGATATCACCTTTTTCGATGCCCTGGTGCCGCCGGGGACCCACGTGACGAGTTTTTTCAACACGTCGCGGTGGATGCCGTAATGCCGAAGAACGGAAAAAAGCATATTCACCACAGAGACAACAGAGTTCACGGAGAAAACCAACGGCGGGTGAACCACGGAGTAATTGATTTTGATATTAAACCTCTGTGTGCTCTGGTCTCTGTGGTGATCCGCAGTTTTATTTTTGAAAGGAGAAATAGAAATGGCGGTATTCATCACCGGCGGCTATGGCCACATCGGCTCTTATGCCGCAAAATATCTGGCTGAACAGGGAGAAGAGATCATCGTCTTGGACACGCAACCGGTGATGCCGGACTGCCTGGCGGATGTCAGGGGGCAAATCACTTTCATAAAGGGCGATGTCATGAATTTCCCCCACCTGGCGGATGTCTTTCGCCAGCACGGGAAATACATCGACGGTATCATTCACACTGTGGGCATCATGGGAGAACTGGTGTTGGCGGCCCCTTACGCCAACGTTCAACTCAACATCACCGGCACCCACAACGTGCTTGAAATCGCCCGCCAGTTCGACATCCCCAAAGTGACCTACACTAGCACCGGCGCCGTCTACGGGGCAGTGCCGGGCGTCGTGGCCGAAGATGACTACCCCGTGGCCCCGGCGGATTTGTACGGCGCCACAAAGGCGTCCTGCGAGTTTTTGGGGCTTCAGTACGCCGGCACCTTCGGCATCGATTTTCGCATCAGCCGTGTCTTCTTCTGCTACGGGCCAGGCAAACTGCCCTCCACCTTCATCCGGCTCTATCGCCTGGTCTTCGGCGCCCTGGAGGGGCTTGACGACCTGCGGCTGGAGAGCGGGGCCGACCAGCGACTGGATTTTGTTTTCATCGACGATGCCGGGCGAGGTACCGCCATGCTCCATGCCGCCGAGGCACCGCCGCACCGGATCTACAACATCGCCACGGGGGTTTCACACAGCCTGAGGGAAGTGGCGGACCTGGCCTGCGCCCACACGTCATTCAACGGTGCTTCAGTGGAAATGGGGCCGGGCGTGCTGATGCAGCGATGCGAGGCCTTGAATATCGAACTGGCGCGTAAAGACCTGGGATATGAGCCCGGATATACCTTGGAAGAAGGGGTGGCGGCTTACGCCGAGTGGATGCGAAAAACGCTGGGGCGGGGGTGATTCTTTCGGTGAAGCGGGTAATCGCGGGCATGGCTCGCTCCTACAGAGAGGCTCGCATCTATAGGAGACGGTTGCTGGTTGGGGCATCGGGTTGATGCCATCGGGGCGGTTTGTCAACAATGACACCAACTGTAGGAGCGGGCCACGCCCGCGAAAATTCAAACCCGCCGAAGGACCCGGATGTTGCCGCAGCCCGACCTTGTAGGAGCGGGCCACGCCCGCGAAAATAAAAACAACCTAAAACGGAAAGATCGGCATATGGATACCAAAGGCCTCGAGGATGGGAGCACTTTTCCTGGGCAACGGAATGGCCCTGGCCACCGCGCCCTGCGACGGGGCCGGGTGTCCATCCCAAATCACGTCTATTTGGTAACGGCCTCGACGTTGAATCGAGAATGTCGCTTTTTGGATTTTCAGGCCGGCTGCGCAGCCGCCCGCTGTTTTGGAGATCCGGGCGTTATCGGAGATGCTCGAATGCTGGCGTGGGTGCTGATGCCGGATCATGCCCACTGGTTGATTCAACTCGGTCGGCGGGACGGCTTGAGTGTTGTTGCCAATCGACTCAAATCAGCCAGTGCGCGGCGCGTCAATCGGGTAGAGGGACGATGCGGAGCGCTGTGGATGCGAGGCTACCACGATCATGCATTGAGATCGGAGGAAGGGTTTCGGGAGGTGGCGCGATATATCACCGCCAATCCGGTTCGGGCCGGCCTGGTGAAACGAGTCGGCGATTATCCGTTTTGGGATGCGGTGTGGGTGTGATGGTGCGGATGGCAAATATGGCGGCACCGAATCGCGGGCATGGCCCGCTCCTACAGAAATACCGGCCTAAAATCGGAGTTGCTGGATGAGGCGTTTTGGATTGCGGAGCCGGCCAAAAAAAATGCCGACGCTTGTAGGAGCGGGCCATGCCCCCGGCCTAAAGGGAGGATGATTTTTGCAGTCTCTCCGCGAGCCAGATTTTAATTATCGATTGGCGAGGGACGCCCAGGCGTTTGGCTTCTTTATCTAACGACTGAATCATCCATTTCGGAAAATCGACATTAACCCTTTTTTGTTCCAGGTTCGGGCGTCTTGCCTTTGAGATGTCCAAATCCTCCAAAATGCTTTCTTCTTCTTCTTCGAATTTCTTATCTAATTCCTTAGCTTTCATAAAGCTCGATCTCCTCATCTCTAGCACGCCGGACTGAGATAATACGAATATTTTCATTCCGATATGTGACAATCCCCGCCCAGTGTGTTTCATCTATTTTGCCAATGATCAGAAATCTTGGTTCATCGATGGTCTTAGCCGGGATTTCTAATAAATCCTTATCATTCCAAAGCACTTGGGCCTCAATAAAATCGATCCCATGCTTATTTTTATTGAGATCTGATTTTTTAGGGTCGAATTCGAAAAACATGGTATAATTATTATGCCAATTTGGCATATTGCGTCAACCATAACCGTGGATGAGAATATGAAGGGTTGAGCTGCACCCTATTGAATGAAAAGGGGCATCGAATCGCGGGCATGGCCCGCTCCTACAGAGATATCGGCCTAAAAGTGGAGTTGTTGCATGAGGGCGTTTCGGGCGTTTTGGCTTGCGGCGCCGGCCAAAAAATGGCGACGCTTGTAGGAGCGGGCCATGCCCGCGAAGACGATGAGCCCGGTGGCGGTGAGATTCACGAGCGCCGCAATTGACGCGCTGATCGCATCCGGCAAAGGGAAACCGGTGTCCGTTATTGCCAGGCCTTTGTAGGAGCGGGCCATGCCCGCGACAACGATCATCGAATGACAAATAAAAACGGCGGCAGGGCTCATCACCCCGCCGCCGAGTTGGTTGTAGGAATGTTCTACAGCTTGCAGACTGCACTGTTGGAGACGGCTTTGAAGCAGCTGTTCAGCAAAATACCGATGGTCACGAATGCAATTGCGGTTCCGATCATGGCAGCTCTCCTTGGTTGGGTGGTTGTCGGTTCGGATATTGATTGAAATCAGTAGTGTCCGGTTTAATTTTTTTGAATATGAGTTAACCTATTAAAAACA
>CAYUOU010000045.1:0-33213 GCA_964446485.1 uncultured Desulfobacterales bacterium
GGCCTCCGCAAGTTTTTTACTTCTCTTTTTCTTTCTTTTTTATGCAACTACAGGGGTAACTGACTGGAACAACATCAACGGGAAGCTAAAGGTAAGATGAGCTGCAAATGCCCTGGACTTCAGATCATACAAAATGGCTCGTCAATACTGGCGAGAGACTGATGACCGCCGACGGCAAGGAGGTCGAGCTTGTAGGTCTCCTTCCACAATTATGGAGGGGGTACTGAGCGATGCCTTCCGTCCTCGCATGGATTGACCATGACTCGAAAGCGAGGGAACGCACACTTCGCATCCTTTCCCTTTTCCAGGAAAAGGAAAGCCGTGACGAGCTCGGGCTCGGCTCCGTGCGGGACAGCTTTGCCGATCAGTTATTCCCAGGAACAAGCACGATCCAGACGCGCCTCCGCTACATGCTTTTTGTGCCATGGATTTACCATTCCCTGGAAGAAAAGCGACTACCGGCGGAGAGTTTTGCGATCCAGGCCGACAAGCTGGAAAGGGATCTGGTTCAGCCATTGATGGACTCCGATGATCAGTCTGGCGTATTTGGTAAAACCGCAGGAAAGAGGCTCAAACGGTTGCCCAGCTCCGTCTACTGGGCCGGTCTCGGTGCCTGGGGAATACGCATTACGCCATTCTCGCAGGACGAATATCACAGGCGCATCGACGAAGCTTACCGTCGTCGGAATGCCCTGAAGGCTCTTGAGAAAGACGCAAAGGTACGAGGAGACGACATCGACGTTGAGCAGCGAGTGGCCTCTCTCAGTTGGCATCCGCGATTGCCCGCGTCTCCGGAAGATTTTCCTTCCATGGTAAACTTCGCTTTATCCCGGGAAGAAGCTGAGTTTATTCGGGATCGCATCCAGGTCGCTTGCCGGGGCAGCCTCCTCTCTTTCTTGGCGCTGCACTGCGATCCCGTTGACACCCAAGCCCCATGGGAACATCCGGATTACGGCCGCTTTTCCGAGCAGCATAAAGAACTCCTGACCCATGCACGGCTGTTCTCGGGGGTGATGCATGGGGCGGCGCTCTCGTATAACGTTCAGCTCGCCAGGCTTCGAAACCATGACGACCTTGTCGCCGAGCATCAGGCAAGTTTCGACGAATGGACTGCAAATCTTCCCCTGGAGGAGATTCGCGCCTGGTCGGTGAGCCGCCTCTGGGAGTTGACCATGGATCATGGTCACACCATCACCCCTCAAACGAGATCCTTTGTTCAGCAGTGGATCGACCATACCCGGAAGTCCTCCAGCGGCCTCCTTTCTAACGCCGAGGCGCTCACCCTGATCAAAAGAAGGGAAATGAAACTCAAGGGCTCGCGTTCCCGATTCAGGAATCAGAGGGCGCTCGAGCAGTGGGGCGGGTACTCCGGCGTCGGGAGACTCGTCTATCGTTGGCCGAATGTGAAGGTGCTTTTGAACGACCTGTATCAGGGGATGAAACGGGAGGAGAAATGCTGAACCCAAACTCCCGGAGTCTTTATACCTCTGCATTAACCCCTCCGCCGGGGATGATTTTCGACGAGGCCGTTGCGACCACCTTTTCTATGGACCCAGCCTTACTACTCGAGGCCCCTGTCTATCTGGCGCTAATGGCTGCGGATGGTCAGACAGAACCTGACCCGTTGTCTGTGCTTGAAGCCATCCGCAGGTACTCGAAACGCATCACCGTCTATGTGCAACGAGGACGGATTCAAGTGCCCCAGATTGCCAAGCCCAACCCATTGTTTGGGTTTCTGGAGGAAATGGTTGTCGAAGTAACGGCCCCCGGTGGAGGTGTTTTTCATCCAAAAGTCTGGGCAATTCGCTTTATCAGCCCTGATCAAAGCAACGCGATGTATCGTCTGGTGGTCCTGACGAGAAATATGACAACCGATCAGTCTTGGGACTTGTCACTTCAGCTCGAAGGCACGATTGCAGGCCGGAAGTCCAAATTGAATAAACCGTTGGCGCATTTCTTCAAGATGCTTCCTGATCTGGCTGTTAGAACAACAGAATCGGGCAGGATCGAACAAGCTCTCAGATTCGCGGACGAACTGCACCGAGTCCAGTGGGAACTCCCCGACGGCTTTGACGAGCTAACCTTCTATCTTCCGGGCACGAAAGGGTTTGACTTGGAGCCTCCCATGGCGAATCGGATGGCCGTCATCTCGCCATTCTGTTCTGACGAAGCCCTGCGATCATTGGTGAAAAAAACCAAGGCCGCAGATGCGCTCATTTCACGTCCGGAGTCATTATCAGCTCTGAAGAAGGAGACTCTCGAGCTCTTCACGCAATGCCTTCATTTAGACGACGCTGCGGAGACCGAGGATGGCGAGGAAGAAGAAGCCACCGAGCAGCCGCTTGCGACCGGCCTTCATGCAAAGGTCTATCTGTTTGAGACTCGACACTATTCAGATTACACCCATGTGGTAATGGGGTCCGCGAATGCTACCAACGCGGCGTTGAAGGCTTCGAAGAATATCGAGATTCTGGTCGGGCTGGTTGGCAGGAAGAGTAAAGTCGGCGGCATCGATGAACTTCTTGGCGCTGACGGATTAGGCGAATATCTTGTCGATTTCGACACGACCAAGGACGCAGAGATTGATGCGGTCCGGCGGGAGGCTGAGGAATCTGTTGAGATGGCTCGCTCCCGGATATCCGAAGTAGCTCTGTCCATCGAATGCAGCCCGGGATCGAAGGACGGTCTGTGGGCATTGGTGCTGACGGGCAAAATCCCATCCCTTGTGGGGATCGTCAGTGCTTCTGCATGGCCGATAACCGTTACTCGGGACTTTGCTGTGAACATCCTGGACAGCGATACTCATGGCGGGATCAGACTCGGAGAGTTCTCCGCCTCTTCTGTAACGGGCCTCATCGCGTTTGAGCTTAAGACCAACCATCCGGACGTTACGGCCAGATTTGTACTGAATATTCCCGTTACCGGCGTTCCAGAAGAACGCAACTCCGCCATCCTGCAAACCGTGATCAGCAATCAGGAGGGATTCCTTCGTTATCTCCTGCTCTTGCTGGGTGATGATAAGGTATCCGGACTTGATCCAGGTGGTGGCTCCGGCTTTGCTAAATGGTTGGCCCGGTTGGCCGACGGTGAGGATATCCCGCTATTGGAAGAACTGACCCGCACGTACGGCCGACATCCGGAGAGGCTATCGGAAATCTCGGGGCTGGTTCGTGACCTCTCCCAGGGAAGCCAAAATGCGATTATCCCCGAGGATTTTCTGAACCTCTGGACGGTTTTTGAATCTGCCATCAGGGGGCGTGATGCGTAGCAACCGCTTTTTATCAGCGCCCGCCTTGGTCGGTCTGAAAGACTTCCAGAGGAAGACCGTGGAGTACGTCTTCAAGCGGCTCTACGGCAATGACCCAACTTCCCGTTTTCTGATCGCCGATGAAGTTGGTCTGGGGAAAACGCTTGTCGCCCGGGGAATCATCGCCAAGACCCTGGAGCACCTTCAGGACCAGGTGGATAGGGTCGATGTGATTTACATCTGCTCTAATGCCGCCATCGCGACTCAGAATGTCAATCGGCTCAATGTCAGCGACACGGATGGTTTTTCAATCGCCACGCGACTGACTTACCTTCCCAGACAAGTGCGGTCACTACGAAAGAACAAGGTCAATTTCATCAGCCTGACGCCCGGCACCGCCTTCGACCATGCCCGTAGTCGAGGGGGGCATGCCGACGAGCGAGCCATCCTCTATCGGATGCTGTACGACTTGCCCCTGGCGCAAAATGAGCGACGTAGGCGATTGCGTGTTGGCCTGCTCAACATTCTTCAGGCGACAGCAGGGAAGGATAACTGGCGAGCCAAGGCCAAGAACCTCCCTGCGGAGGATCTGGATGCAGACCTTTCAAAGGATTTCCGCCGGGCAGTTCTTGAAAATGCCGAACTGTATGCGGCCCTGAAGGAAGGCTGTGAACGCTTTGCTCGTTACCGGGGCTACAGCAGAATCCCCTGGGAGGATTCCGAGCTTCGCTACAACCTGATCGGAAAGCTCAGAAGCAAACTGGCTTCAGTGTGCCTTTCCGCGCTTGAGCCCGATCTGGTCATTCTTGATGAGTTCCAACGATTCAAGCACCTGCTGGATGGCGATGATGAAGCCTCCATGCTGGCGACTGCGCTCTTTGAACATCCCGACGTTCGCGTTCTCCTGCTTTCCGCAACGCCCTACAAGATGTTCACCCTCGACCAGGAGAATGACGAGGATGACCACTATCCAGATTTCATCCGGACGCTGAACTTCCTGTACAATGACCTCGGCAAAGTTGGTGAGGTTAAAAGTCTCTTGTCAGAACATCGAACGACGCTCCACGCCTGCGCGAAGAGCGCGGCATGTCATTCGGGGAAAAAGGCCGAACTCGAACAGGCTCTCCTGAAGGTAATGTGTCGAACGGAGCGGGTCGCGACGACTCGTGATCATAACTCGATGCTGACAGAAGTTATACGAACGGCTCCTCTTACGCCAGCAGACCTTCAGCACGCCGCGATGGTTGACGCGGTGGCAATCTGCGTCAAGGCCGGGGAGCCAATCGAATACTGGAAGTCTGCGCCTTACCTGATCAATTTCCTGAAAAATTATGAACTGAGGCATAAGCTGGATGCCCAGTTGAATGCTCCGTCAGATGAGCTTCGAGAGACTCTTTCATCGGCAAATGGACAGTTGCTGACGAAGGACAAATTTGAAGGCTATCAGGCTCTCGACCCTGCCAATCCGAGGATGCGCGTACTTTTTGAGGACACGATTGATAAAGGCATGTGGCAGCTTTTGTGGATGCCGCCGTCCATGCCGTATATTGAGCCAGATGGCGCATACCGGGACAAGGATGGCTTGACCAAGGCCCTTGTCTTTTCTTCTTGGAGCGCTGTTCCGGACGCGGTTGCATCAATCTGCTCCTACGAAGCCGAACGGAGGATGATTGCCGGAACCTCGGTTTCCCATAGCGAACTCTATGACAAGATTAAGCCACTGTTGCGGTTTGCGGTGGCCTCAAACGACAATCGTCTGACAGGTATGCCGGTCATTGCCTGGTTGCTGCCGTCGCCAACCCTTGCCACCAAGATTGATCCGCTCGAGATTGCTCTGCGCCGTGGAAGCGGACCACTGAACGCCCAGGAACTGAGGGACGGGGTCAAGACTGTTTGCCGCAGTTTGGTCGAGACCCTGCCTGATGCCGGGGAAGGGACGCGGGCTGATGAGCGATGGTATTGGGCGGCTCCCATTCTTCTCGATTCCCATAACGGGCTATTGGACTGGTGTAAAAGCCAGTCGGGATGGTGGTCCGCTACGCCGGACCATGAGTCAGGTACTCGTTTCAAAGATCACATCGACCTGTTGGTCAGCATGGCGGAGGGCAAAATTCCTCTCGGCCCTCAGCCGGATGATCTGGTCGATGTGCTTTGCGATCTCGCTCTTGCCGGTCCTGGCGTGTGTGCTTTACGAGCACTTCGCCGTATCGGTGCCGGGCTCGACCCGGCCGATCCAAACCTGCTGTCAGCCGCAGCCAGAATCGCATCCGGCTTCCGATCACTTTTCAACATGCCGGAAACGATTGCCATGCTGCGGGGTTCCGGCGAGGATACCTATTGGCGGTTGACGCTTCTGTACGGTATCGACGGAAATCTCCAATCAGTCCTCGACGAATATGTGCATGTCCTTCGAGAGTCTTTGGGTCTCCAAGGGCACTCACCAGAAGAACAGGTGGCTGGCATAGCCGAGTGCATCCAATCGGTGTTGTCACTGCGGACCGCTCAGATTCGAATCGACGAAATAAAAATGTCGGGCGACGGCTTTGCTCTTGATGATTTCAACACCCGCTGTCGTTTCGCGCTCCGGTTCGGGGATATTCGAGACGACAATAACCAGGCTCTCGTTCGCGCCGATTCGGTGCGAGATGCCTTCAACTCTCCGTTTCGTCCCTTCGTTCTGGCATCGACCTCAATTGGTCAGGAAGGGTTGGACTTCCACACTTGGTGCCATGCGGTGGTCCATTGGAACCTGCCCTCTAATCCCGTTGATCTTGAACAACGCGAAGGCCGGGTTCATCGCTATAAAGGCCATGCGGTCAGAAAGAATGTTGCGGAACGGTATGGTCTGACTGCTCTCTCTGGGGCTCATGAAGGTGGGGACCCGTGGCAGACTCTTTTCCAAATCGCGGTCCGAGGCAAATCCAATGGGCATTCCGATCTCATCCCGTATTGGATCTTCGAGGATGGCTCTGCCCGTGCGGAGCGCCGTATTCCAATGCTTCCGTACAGCAAGGAGGTCGGGAAGCTCAAACGACTAAAGCAAGGTTTAGCTCTTTATCGGATGGTTTTCGGTCAACCCCGCCAGGAAGACCTGCTGTTCAGCCTCAGCCAGAACGGCAACCATGAGTCAGCGGATTTGGCTGAGTGGCTGATTTCGTTGGAGCCACCGGAAACTGTTTTGAATGATGAACCGGAGGACATTAATTTTCCAGGGAGGATTTCGCTTTCCCAGGAGGGGCTATGAATCAACAGAAACAGCCATCACCAAGAGAGCATCATTTCTACGTTGCGATAGCCAAGTTCCTTTTCCACCATCCGGAGCATGGCATCGTATCAGTGCGGGACCCGATCAAGATCAGGGATGCAGAGGGATACGGGCTCAGCCCGCTCATACTTTATGGATTGACCGTTGCCGGGTTACCCATTCGGTGGATGACCTTCACTCCAGTCGATCAGCTCAGGCCCTTCCGGGAAGTTCTCCTGGATGCATGGCGTAACGCCGAAGGCTTGCGTGGCCGCCCCGACATCCTGCGGATCAACCGTCACCTCGCGACGGCCAGCCCTGAGTTGGTACGGGATATGGCAAAAATCGGAGTTCAGGTCGAGGTCGCCGATGCCAAGGAGAAATCCCTTCCAGCTTCCCTTCGCTCAGCCCAGGACTCCAGCCGGTGGCTGTTGAGGAAGCGCGACGGAAATGACCGTTCTCTTACCGGGTCCATCCAGACCCTTTGCCGGTACGCTCAGGATGACCACGATTTTCGTGTCAGGGATGGTCACAGAGGCGTGAACAGCCGCAAGGTTGAAGACAGAATCCAGCAGTGGCTGACCTTACCGGCGCAAGTGCCGATGCCAACAGTGACCGGTGGACTCGACTGGTCACCCGGTCCATGGCTGTCATCCTGGGAGACATCTCTGCCGCCCGATCAGCCCCGATATTTCAACCACGATGGATTTGATGGCAGTACCTGGCTGCTGACAGGTGAGAAGGCCCCGGAGGATATTGTCGAGGGTGATGATTTCTGGGTCGACAGTGACTACGACAACGCGGCCGAAATCGCCAAGAACCTCGTGGCGTGCTGGCCCAATCCGCCTGCAGAGATTGCCAGGTGTGCCGGGATCACCCTGCGGGAACTTCAATGGTTCACCTCGGGGAAGGCATCCCTTGACCGGCATGCGCGTTTTGACCTGGAAGCCTTGCTCGGCATCGAATTCGACGAAAGCATGGGTAGATATGTAGAGGTCGGACCTTATGTCCTGGTGGCCAACAAACCACTGGCCCTCAAGGAAGTCTATGAAGGCATTTCCGGCGGCGGAGATGCACACCCCTGTGAGATTGTCCCTTGTCAGGGAGCCGCAGACCCAAGCTGGAGATACGTGTTCATCAACACGTATGGAGAGCCCCCGAGCATTGTGATTGCACCTCGCGGAGCAAAAATCACGGAGCGCCTTCCGGAGTTGCTTATGAATTATGACGGCATCATGGCTGTAGCTCCGGAGTTCTACCGGGATGTCGTTTCTACCTGCGCCCGGGCCTGCCGCGAACCTGCCGCCAACATCCGGGAGATGAAAGATTTTGTGAAACGCTACGAAGCGCACTGGGCAGATTGCGCCTGGCAACCGGAGTGAACCTGTCTGGTTGAGTCAAAGCGCGGGGATTGACATCAGTGGAAACGGCAGAAACCCCATTCGAGCAGAAAAAATTGGGCCGTAAGCATATCAAGAGCTTCGCCAGCGCTATACTTGCCCGTCGAGCGCATCATGTTTTTAAGGTAAGGTGAATGGCAATGGTGAAGGAAGACACCCAGGCAGTTTTCATTGACGGCGCCCTTTACCGGTAACTGCGGGATTACGGTGATACGGACGGCATCCGTCTGGTTGATTTTATCGAGGACAGTTTAGAGACTGCCATTTATCGCCGGGAGATGGAAGGGCTGTTATTGGATGCCGAGCGACTCCAGGATCGTGTGAAAGTGATTGAAAACACGGCGATCCAGAAGGGGTTCGCTCACGGCGTACTGGTTGCGACAATGGCACTTTCCGGTTATGCATTGGCTTCTGAACGATTGACCCCGGACGAGGTAACCCAAAAGGTCGATTATCGCCCTGTCAAGGGCGGACAATTGTCTTTATTCAAAGATCCTCAGGGGGATCGATGATGCATCCGGCGAGGCTGGTATGGGTTAGTTTAACTATGGTGGGGCACTGATTGAAAACCGGACGCAACGCACCCTGCCCCTGCGGCAGCGGTAAAAAGTACAAAAAGTGCTGCTTGCGGAAAACGGCTCCGCCTGTGGATCTTTTGTGGCGGCGACTGGGCGAGGCCCACGACCGCCTTGCCAAGGACTTGATGGCATTTGTCGAGGCGCGCATCTCTCCTGTCGCGCTGATTCTCGGGGTGAACGAATTTCTGGGTGGGTACGACCTGGGCGACCTGGAGACTTTGTTCGGCCTGCTTGAAAACCAGGAGGAACTGTTTTGGCCCTGGTTTTTCTACAGCTGGTATTACGAGCCCGATATGCATCCCGGCATGCCCGATATCGATATCGACACGCCGATTGCGGAGATGTATGCCGATGCCCATCCGGATCGGCTCGACTCCCTTCAGCGGCGGTTGATCGAAAATACCATGGACGCGCCCCATAGTTTCTGGGAGGTGATCGACGCCACCCCTGGGCACGGCATGCGCATGACGGACCTGCTCACCGGCGACACGGCCGATATCATGGAGCGGCTCGCCTCTTCATCGCTCAACCCAGGCGACATCCTGTTGTGCAGGGTCGTGCGGTTCGATCATGTGGCGATGATGATGGGCTGCTCTCAGATCGCCATCCCTGCGACACACAAGAAAGAGATTCTGAAGTTTCGAGCGTCGCTCGGCGACGATTCCCACTACCTCGATGAAGATTTCGTGTGGGACGCCGAGGAGCAGGTTTTTGCTTGCTATCGAAAAATTTATCGCCTGTTGAAGGGGCCTCCCGAAATCACCAACACCGATGAAGACCCTCTATCCTTCTTGAATGCGGACCCTGAGGATGTGAGGCATGACCCGGGTCTGAGGCAGGAGGTGGCTTATTTGCTCAAGGACTACTGGCGCGAGTGGATGGACATGCCGCTGTCATCGCTCTCGGGGCTGACGCCGCGCCAAGCTGCCGAGAGAACGGGGGGCAGGGCCATTCTCAAGGACCTGTTGTCTGCGGCGGAAGCACGACAAGCCTACAGGGCGATCGCAAATTCGCTGGACGACGACCCGATTACCATGGTGCGCCGCCGGTTGGGACTGGAGGTCGCGCCGGAAATCGCCTCCCTCGGCAAGGAAGATCGAGAGTCGACCGCGGGTGCGGCCATTCGGGGATTGCTGGTAGATTTCTGCGGCCGGTTCTTCACCTATGAGGTCACGACCCTGGTGTTCAGGCTCTGTGATCGTCTGGATGTCGGCACCGAATTCTCCCTGGGCCGGGGGAGACCGGAGATTTGGGCGGCATCCATGGTCACCACCATCGCCCAGATGAACGACGTTTCCCATCCCTGCGACCCCGTCTGCATTACCGCCCCCCTCATAAACGACTTTTTTGGTACCAAACCCTCCACCGTGCGAAACAAAGCACGGCTGATTCGTGAATCCCTCGGCATCGGCATCGGCCATCCCGATTACTGCACCCAGGACGTCGTCGGTGCGTTCACCTTCATCGAGACCCCAGAGGGCTTCATCAGGCCAAAGAAGATGGCGCCAGAATACTGGCCTAGCGACCTCCCCGCCGCGGCAATGAAAAAGCCCCGCATCGAACCGGTGCAAAGAGATCGGGAATTCCGGCACAAAGAACAGCCGGCAAACCAAGCCGTGGATGACAAGCAGTTGTCGCTGTTCGACGATTGACAATAAGGGTTGCATCCTTGCCGTTTCCTATGTAGAAGTCCCCCCATCGTTAGCCCTGATGCCGTCCGGGTGAGGCCCGACGGCATTTTTTAGTCAGTTTGCAGGCACTGCCACCGACGGCGAATCGACAACCGCCATCGGTGGTTTTTTTACGAGGTAAAAGAACATGTCATTTGAAGCCTTGGGATTAACAACCGAACTATTGCGAGCCGCCGCCGAACTGGGGTTCACCCTGCCCACGGCGATTCAGGCGGCGGCCATTCCGGAACTGCTAAAAGACCGTACTGATGTGATCGGCCGGGCCCAGACCGGTACCGGTAAGACGGCCGCTTTCGGGTTTCCGTTGATCCAGCGTATCGATCCCGACAGCCGCCGACCTCAGGCCGTGGTATTGAGCCCCACCCGGGAGTTGTGTCTTCAGATCGCCGGAGATGTTTCCACCTATGCGAAACACATTCACGGCATCCGGTGCGCCGCCATTTACGGCGGTGCCAGTATGGCCGATCAAATACGCCGGCTCAAGGCCGGGGCACAAGTATTGGTGGCCACCCCCGGACGTCTGCTGGATCTCATGCGGCGCCGGGTCGTTGACGTACACGGGGTGTCGCTGGTGGTGCTGGATGAAGCCGACGAAATGCTCAACATGGGATTCAAGGAAGAACTCGATGGCATACTGACCCAACTTCCCGCGTCCCGACGGACGTGGCTCTTTTCGGCCACCATGCCTTCCGGGGTGGGTGTCATTGCCAGAGACTACCTGAACGACCCGGTCACGATCTCGGGCGGAGACACGGGGCGAAGCCTTTCGACCCTTTCCCATACCTGTCACGTGGTGCGCCATCCCCAGCGTTACACGGCGCTTAAACGGCTCGTCGACAGTCTTCCGGAGATGTTTGGGCTGGTGTTTTGCCGCACGCGAAAAGACACGCAAACCGTTGCCGATGCCCTGGTCGCCGACGGGTGTCCCGCCGCGGCCCTTCACGGAGATCTTTCCCAGGGGCAGCGGGACGCGGTGATGCGTCAGTTCCGCCGATCAACCGTTCGGATTATGGTCGCCACCGATGTCGCCGCCAGAGGGCTCGATGTGAATGACATCACCCACGTCATACACTACGATCTGCCGGGGGATGCCGAAGCGTACACCCACCGCAGTGGGCGGACGGCCCGGGCCGGCAAGACCGGTGCCTCCGTGGTCATCGCCACGCGCAACGAAATGGGGCGCCTGCGGCTGTTTGAAAAACAGCTTCGCATCACGTTCTCCGTTGACAAACTTCCCAGCGGCACTGCGGTGCGTCGTCGGCAGATCGATGCGCTCGCCGAACGCATCAAGTCAGCCGGAGCAGCGACCCGCATGGGTGAAGAAGATCTGGGCACCCTCCGCGACGCCCTCGGCGACCTCGATCGGGACACCTTGATACAGGCACTGGTTCCCGGCGAAATCCGTAAAATGCTTGCCGACAGCCGAAACGCCGAGAATCTCGACGTCAGCCCCAAACCCGTGGGCAAGACCGCAGCGGTGAAGCGGCAGTTGAAAGGAACGCCAACCCGGCGGTTTATCATTGACGTGGGCAGAGCGGACCGGATCAACGAGGGGGCGATCCTGCGGCTGGTCTGTGAGCAGGCCGGCATCCGATCCAACCGGGTCGGCACCATCGATTTGAAACCTTCCCACTGCATTGTGGAGGTGGACCAGCGGGCGGCCAAAAGCGTACGCAACGGGGTGCGAAATGTGACCCTGGACGGCCGGCCGGTGAATCTGAAAGAGTATCACGGAGGCAATCCGTCGATGGGAAGCCGGAAGCAATCGCACCCCGCCAAGAGAAGCCCGCAGACGGCACCCCGCCGGCGGCAGGGCCAGGCGGCTTGAACGGACCCCAACGTTGCATAAACAAAATGGCATCTAAATCCCCAACCCTTTGAATTCACAGGCGGTAACGTCTGGAAACATAAGGTATTTATTCCTTCATGTACGCCCCCTCATTCTTTCACTTGCTGAACCCCTACCTTTTGGTGAGTCGGGACCCGGTGACGCGGCTGGAAGACCTGGAGGGGAAAAAGATTCGCACCTGGGGAGAAGACATGCCCCGCCTGGTGCAGGCCGCCGGCGGGGTGCCAAAGACCATCTTTCTGCCGGAGCTCTACGAGAATCTTCAGCGTGGCGTTATCGACGGGGCACCCTTTTCGCTGGATCTCATGGTGACTTATCGTATTTACGAAGTCGCCCGGCATATCACCGAAGTGGTGCTGTGGGAAGGTCCCGCCTGGGGCGTGTGGATCGGCGAACGAACCTGGGACGGTCTCAAAGACAGCCATCGGCGGGTGCTCGCGGAGGCAGCCGAAAAGGCGCGGGCGCGGGAGCTGGCGCTAACTACGCAAGCGGCCGAAGACGCCCGCACCATGTTACTGAGCAAAGGCGTCAGCTTCCATTCGTTTCCGGCTACCGAACTGGCCCGGTGGCAGCAGGCCAATCCTGATTTTTTTGAAGATTGGATCGTCAAGATGGCCGCGCGCGGTCAGGCTGATGCGGCCCGGGACACCGTTCGATCAGATCGTTGCCCCCGGCTGACGGAGGTTGAAACATGGAGCCTGCACACATGGGGTTAATGGCAGCCGCCGGCTTACTGCTTCTCCTTGCCGCCGGGGTGCCCGTGGCCGTCTCGCTGGGGCTCACCGGATTGGGCGGTTTGTGGTGGGTTGCCGGGCCGCGCTTTGCCTTGTCTATGGCACAGACCCTGCCCTATGCCGTGGTGGCCAAATATGCCTGGGCGGTGTTGCCGCTTTTCGTGCTTATGGGCAGTCTCGCCGCCGCATCCGGCATCACCATGGACCTATTCCGGGCGGCCAACCTGTGGTTGAGCCGGCTCCGTGGGGGGCTATACCTGGCCGTCATTGCCGGTTCGGCGGGGTTTGCCGCCGCATCGGGAAGCACCGTGGTCAATGCCGTGGTGTTTACCCGTCTGGCATTGCCGGAAATGATCCGCCACGGGTACTCCCGTTCGCTGTCACTGGGGTGCATCTGCGCCGCGGGCACATTCGCCGCCATGATACCGCCCAGCCTCACCATGGTGATCTATGCCATCATCGTCGGGGGGCTCTTCTTCTCCCGGTTTCTCGTGGTGGCAGGGGCAGTGGACGCTTTTGCCAACACGGTGAGCGGTTTTATTCATTCGGCAGGCGGCGTGCTGGTGGTGTTCAGTCTCATGTACATCGTTCTGGGATGCTTTCTGGACACGGCTTCCATGATGGTCATCACCCTGCCTTTTGTTTTTCCGGTGGTGACCGCCTACGGCATCGACCCCATCTGGTTCGGCATCATCTTTGTCAAGGTGATCGAAATTTCCGTCATCACACCGCCGGTGGGGCTCAATCTCTACGCAGTGATGAGTGCGGCGGGAAAGGATGCCGCATTCGGAGACCTCGCCAAGGGCGTTGTCCCCTTTCTGGCGGTGGATCTGGTGACCTTGGCGCTCCTGGTGGTCTTTCCCGAGTTGTCTCTGTGGCTGCCGGGATTGATGGGGTAGGGGGTGGCTCTGGAGGCAGGATTTTGCATACACCTTCACCCGCAATGACCTCGAGGGACCGGTGGCGGACCTGTGGGCCTTCATGTCCCGCACGGCCGGCATCCGCCCCGGCGATCGGGTGCTGTTTGCCAATGCATTGGGCGTATACGCCACCAGCATGCTGCTCTGGGGCATCCGTCGGGCCGGGGCGCTGCCCATCGATGTGGACGTCCGGGGCGGGAGCGCCGCCGTCCTATCATTCGGCGCACTGACACGGCCGGTATCTTTGGCAACGACACCCTCACTGGCAGAATACCTGATCCTAAAGGCGCCGGAAGTCCTGGGCCGTGACGTGGGGACGCTGGGCCTATCCTCCTTGCTGCTCTGCGGCGAACCCGGGCCGGGTATCCCAGAGGTGAAAAAAGGGCTGGAACTGGCCTATGGTGCTCGGGTTTTCGATTATTGGGCACCCGGCGGCCTGGGATTCGGCGTGTCCTGCGACGCTGACGCCTATTACGGCCTTCACTGTTTTGCACCGTACTACAATCTCTATCAGGACGATCTTGTGGACCCGGTCACCAAAACACCCATCGACATCGTCGACGGCGCCATCGGCGAGGCGGTGCACACATCTTTGGAGCGAGAGGCCAGCCCGGTGGTGCGCTACGCTTATGGCGACATCGTCCAGGTGTTCACCACGCCATGCCCCAACTGCGGATTTACCGGTAAGCGGCTCAAGTTTGTGGGTCGCACC
Organism: uncultured Desulfobacterales bacterium; assembly: GCA_964446485.1. Classification (GTDB taxonomy): domain Bacteria; phylum Desulfobacterota; class Desulfobacteria; order Desulfobacterales; family JBDRRP01; genus JBDRRP01. The sequence goes on from CAYUOU010000045.1 coordinate 14,376, forward strand.
GACGACATGCTCATCGTGAAGGCCACCAATGTCTACCCGGCCGCTATCCGGGAACTGGTGAACGGGTTCCGGCCCCGCGTGACCGGCGCGATGCGTGTGGTACTGACGTCACCGCCGCCGCGGGTGGTGCCGCCGCTGAAAGTAAAGGTGGAATATGCCAGCGGCCTGTCGGACGGTGTCGCCCAAGTGGTGGGAGAGGAGATTCGTGACGCCTGCCGACGCCGTTTGAAGGTGACCCCCGAACTGATCATGGTGCCCGCCGGCTCTCTGAAGAGATCCCGCAGGAAGACCCCCTTGGTCGAGAAGTGCTACTAATCGGCAGATGGATGGAGATCACGTTGATGTGGAAGTAGCGGTTCTCCCGGAACGGTTTTTTCGAAATCACGATGCCATTTTGTTTGCCCTCCGGTTTTTGCAACGTTGGGCCGGGTGAAAAGTATAGATGCATCATTGCGTGGTTGCCCAGGGCCTGTTGGCGGATCAGGAGCAGACTTGTGCGCTCTCCCTGAGACGAAGCTGCAAATTGTTCAACGCAAAAATGCAACTATCCAAACACCAAAAGAAGCTATCAAGCGGAATTACGGTGAGTCGGAGTAATCATGAACAGCATGAGACAATACTTTCAGGACAAACCGATTCGTTTCAAGATGTTTTTTACATACGCGTTCATCGTAACGACGGCGGTAACGCTTGTCGGCCTTGGCGTCTATTATCAGGTCACGAAAAGCATTGAAAAAAACATTGAAAACGAACTGTCCAATGCGACAGCCTCCATTTTGAACATGGTCGAGACAACGGCCCAGTCATCCATCAGGAATTACCTGAGATCCGTAGCCGAGAAAAATCTTGAGATCGTTTCCAGGTACCACTCGGATGTCAAGAACGGCTACACGACCGAGGGCGAGTCCAAAATCCGTCTTCGAGAGATTCTTTTCAGCCAGACCATCGGTACAACCGGCTACATATACTGCATAGACTCGAACGGAACCGCCGTCGTGCATCCCAACGCTTCGGTTGAAGGGGTCAATTTCGCCCATTTCGATTTCATCAAGGACCAGATGCTGCGCAAGGAAGGTTATCTCGAATACGAATGGCGCAATCCCGGGGAATCGGCGGCGCAGCCGAAAGCCCTGTACATGACGTATTTCGAGCCCTGGGACTGGATTATATCCGTCTCCTCCTATCGCTCAGAATTCAAACAGCTTATCAATATATCCGACTTTACGGAGAGCATTCTTTCCCTTCGTTTCGGAGCGACCGGCTACAGCTATGTGATCGACAGCCGTGGAAATGTTGTCGTTCACCCGCTGCTGACCGGAAACTTATTGGACGCCAAGGACGCCAAGGGCAATTATCTGGTGCGCCACCAGATTGAAACCAAAAACGGCAAGCTCGTCTATTCCTGGAGGAACCCTGGAGAAACACGATATCGCGATAAAATTGTCATCTACAATTATATTCCCGAATACGATTGGATCGTCGCTTCTACAGGCTATCTGGAAGAGTTTTACGCCCCCTTGAAATCGGTGAGGAATATTGTTGTGGCGACGGTCGGGGTCATTGTTTTGCTGGTTCTCCCGGCCACTTTTACCATAGCCGGCAATATCACGCGTCCGCTTCGGCAGCTGGAAAGAACCTTGTCCCAGACCGGCAAAAACAATTTTTCGGGCCGCATGAACATAGAGGCGAGAGATGAAATCGGGAACCTCGGGGAATATTTCAATCAATTCATGGAGCGCCTCGAAAATGAAATTTCGGAGCGTCGTCGCACAGAAGAATTGTTTTCAAAGGCATTTCGTGCGAGTCCCAGCGGGTTTTTTATCGCGGGGCTGGCCGACAATCGGCTCATCGATGCCAACAGCAGCTTTCTTGACAGTATTGGCCGTCGCCGTGAAGATGTCGTCGGAAAAACGTTGACCGAACTGTCATTGTTTCAGCCGCCCGTCAGTTTTACTCAGATGATCGCCATATTGCGCCAGGACGGCAGTATCCGGGACCTGGAGGTGGTCTTGATAAGCAATTCAAGGGAAAAACGGCTGGGCATCATCAATGCCGAGGTGGTCCACATATGGGACCAGCGGTGCGCATTGTGTACGATGGCGGATATCACCGCAACCCGGCAATTGGAGAACGAAATCATCGATATCAGCGAAAGGGAACGTCTCCAATTGGGGGAGTACCTTCATGACGATTTGTGCTCCCATCTACTGGGGGTTGAGGTGATGCAAAAAGTGCTTCGACAAAAACTGTCCAAACAAGGATACGATGATTTGGCGGCTGTCGATAATGTTCGCGATCTAGTGAGGGATGCCATTGAAAAAGCAAGGCGGATTTCCCGAGGCCTCTGTCCGACACATATCGCCGGGCGGAACCTGGAGTTGGCGCTCGATGAACTGTGCAGGGATATTGAAACCATTTACGATGTCTCATGCCGACTCAAGCATGACGGCGGCACCTTCTTGCTTGAACCGTCCACGGCGACCCATATATATTACATTGCGCGTGAGGCTGCCTACAACGCAGTCAAACACGGGCGTGCGAAAAACATCAACCTTGAGGTCACCCGGGACCAAGCATTGGGGTCTTTGGCTATTATTGATGACGGCGGCGGGCTGCCCGCTACGCTATCTACAAATGGCATGGGAATTCGAATCATGAACTACCGGGCAAAACGGATCGGGGCCGCGTTATCGGTCCAGCGGTTGGATGACGCCGGGACCCGCGTTACACTGCACTTCAAGATAAACCCCATCGATGAGACCACCGCCGATGACATCTCCGCCGAATAAACCGATTGAAGTCAAAAAAATCCTCATTGTCGAGGACCACCCGATATTCCGGATGGGGCTTGCCGATCTGATCGAACACGAAGAAGATCTCTCCGTATGTGGCTTTGCCGAGGACGTCAACAGTGCACGCAGTGCGCTCGCCACGCTGTCCCCGGATCTGGTCATTCTGGACCTTGCCTTGAAGTCCAGCATTGGGTTGGACCTGCTTCGCGAAATCACCGCCGAACGCTTGCAACTGCCGGTGCTGGTGCTCTCGATGCATGACGAGGAGGTTTACGCCGAACGCTGCCTTCACGCAGGGGCCCGCGGTTACATCAACAAGAAAGAAGCCTCCGAATCGGTTATCACTGCGATCAAACAGATTTTAGCCGGCGATGTCTTTCTCAGTCAGAAGATGACGGCGGCCATTCTCAACAAATTCCAGAAACGGCCCAACGGCATTCCCGAATCACCGCTGAAGTCTCTCACCGCCAGGGAACTCGAAGTGTTCCAGCTTATCGGAAAGGGTATGGTGCCTGCATCCATCGCAAAGCGCCTTCATCTCAGCCCGAAGACCATTTACGCCCATACCGAACGCATCAAAGACAAATTGGGTATCGCCCATTCTTCCGAACTGGTGCGGTACGCCGCGCTGTGGGTCGAGCGCGAAAGTCTGTGATCCCGCTCCCGAGTCGCGCATCCAGCGGCACTAGGCCCCTTTCCCATTGATGCGTAGGGGCCGTTGGCGACAGTCGCTGCCATTGAAGCCTTGTAGGTAAATCGCTTATTCCTTCATAGTCGATCTACATCCCTACCGTAGCGCAACCTTCCCAATGGAAATTCAGAACGGCTCCAATTTACAAGAATCCCGTTCAGTCATTATACCGGGGTCAGTTTGAAGCGCGTGGTGAAGTTGTCTGTTTCGAGAAAAGAAGAAAATGGATGTTCACCCACAACCAAAGAGGAGAGCACATGATCAAAAAACGTGAGGACGGCCAGGTGCAGCCGGGGATCAAATGGTGGCATTTCACTGCTCGCCTGCCCGGTGTCCATATCGGTTTTTCAATGCCGGAGATCATTCAGGGAGGATTGCTGACGACAGCGACTGCGGGGGTTGTCGCCGCATTGACGATGAAATTTTTCAACGTGCCATTTGAGTTGGCCTGGTCGGTGATGTTTATCCAACTCTTCTGGCTGGTGGCTCAACCCGTGATATTCGGTGAACCGTATGCACCCGGATGGATTACGCCGGCGTTGCCGCTGGTGATGGGATTTCTCGCCCAGTTCGAGCCCGGCGTGGCCGCCATTCAGGCCATGACAGCGGTGACGATCTGCGTATGCGCTATTTTCCTTTTCTTTGCAGTGACCGGGCTGGGTACACGGTTTTTCAAATGGGTGCCCGTGGAGCTGCGCGCGGCGATTATTTTCGGGGGGGCCATATCCGCTTTCAATGCGGAGTTCGGTCGCCTCGAGAAAATGCCCCACACCTTGCCCATCGTATGGGGTGTCGTCTTTCTGCTTATGTTTTCGGTCTGGTTTACAAAGGCAAAGGACAGCGTCAAGCTTTTCAAACTCATGGCCAGCATGGCGTTGCTGGTCGGGTTCCTGGTTGCCGCCATTATTGGTCCGCTTTTTGGAGAGATCTCTTTCGATATCAAAATGGGTTGGCACATCCCCCAGATTGGCGCGTACATCTCCGCCGTCTCGCCGTTCTCAGTCGGTTGGCCAAACGCCGACATGTATGTAAAAGCCCTGCCGCTTGCCATCATGGTTTACATCTTTGTCTTCGGCGACATCGTTCTGGCGAACACCCTGATCGATCAGGCGTCAACGGTGCGCAAGGACGAAAAACTCGTCGTGGACAACACCCGGACCCACTTTACGCTCTTCTTCAAGAACATCGGCCATCTGCTCGTAGGCGGACCATTCATCCCGTTGCATGGCCCCATGTGGACAGGGGTGCATGTCTTCCTGGTTGAACGCTACAAGACCGGCCGTCGCCATATGGATTCTCTCTACACCGGGATCTTCAACTGGTACTGGCCGGCATTCTTCCTGGCCCTGTTGGTGCCTGTCGTCACCTTCATGAAGCCTCTGCTGCCAGTGGCGCTGTCCATCACGCTGATCCTCACCGGCTTTGCTTGTGCCTATATCGCCATCTCAATGGTAAAAACGCCGGCAAGTCAGGGGTATGCGTTCTTTGTCGGCATGGTCATCGCGAAGTTCGGCCCTGCTTGGGGGCTGGGGATCGGTATCGGTCTGTATTGCCTGCTGCTGCTCCAGAAGGTGCCTTTCACTGCCAACAAGATTGAACCGGCGACCGCAGAAAAATAGGCCACTGGAACCAACGGCGGCATCGTGACGCCGTTTGAAAGGAGATCAATCATGACCATTTCGTCAGTCAATTACGAACTGCAGACACCGGTGAATTTCATCAAGCGCAGCTTCGAGGTATATCCTGAAAAAACCGCGATCGTGAACGGAGCGCAGCGTTTCACTTATCGTGAATTCAATGAACGCGTAAACCGGTTGGCCAGCGCGCTAGTGAATATCGGTGTCAAAGATGGGGACAAAGTGGCTTTCATCTGCCCCAATATCCCGCCCATGCTGGAAGCGCACTTCGCCGTTCCGATGATCGGTGCGGCCCTGGTGTCGGTGAATATCCGGCTTTCGCCCCAAGAGGTGGCCTATATCCTCAACCATTCTGATACGACGGTCTGCTTTGTTGATAATGAGTTCTCCGGATTGGTGCAACCCGTCCTGGATAAACTTTCAAACATAAAGACGTTTATCAACATATGTGACGCCGGCAACGACAGCCCGCTGGATGGGACCGATTACGAGTCCTTTCTGATGACGGGTTCACCCGAAGATGTCCCGGTGGCGGTGAAGGATGAGCGCCATGTCGCCACCATCAACTACACCAGCGGCACCACCGGTAAACCCAAAGGCGTTATGTACCACCACCGCGGCGCCTATCTGAACGGGTTGGGAGACTGCCTAGAAATGGGGCTCAACAGCGAATCGGTTTACCTTTGGACCTTACCCATGTTTCACTGCAATGGGTGGTGCTTCCCATGGGCCGTCACCGCTGTGGGCGGCACCCATGTCTGCCTGCGCAAGGTGGACCCGGATGAGATCCTTCACCTGCTGGCGGCCGAGCGGGTCTCTCACATGTGTGCGGCACCCATCGTGCTCATCGGCATCACCAACCACCCGGCGTCCGCGGATCTAACCCTGCAACGGCCGCTGCAGATTGCGGTCGGCGGCGCGCCGCCGTCACCCACCATCATTCAGCAGATGGAACGCATGGGGGCGAGTGTGCACCATGTGTACGGGCTCACAGAAGTCTACGGCCCCTATACGATCTGTGCCTGGCACTCGGAGTGGGACCAACTGCCCGAAAAAGAGCGCTCCTCGGTTCGTGCACGTCAGGGCGTTGCCTACACCGTCTGCCAGTTTCTCGACGTCGTCAACCCCGACACCATGGAACCGGTGCCGCGAGACGGCCAGACCATCGGAGAGGTGGTCATGCGGGGCAACGTGGTGATGCTGGGTTATTACAAGGATCCCGAAGCCACCGCGGAAGCTTTCAGGGGCGGCTGGTTTCACTCCGGTGACCTGGCTGTCATGCACCCGGACAACTATATCCAGATCATGGACCGGCAAAAGGACATTATCATATCCGGAGGAGAGAATATTTCTACAGTTGAAGTGGAAAATGTTATCTACCGGCATCCGGATGTGCTCGAAGTCGCCGTGGTGGCGATGCCCGATGACAAATGGGGTGAGGTGCCCAAAGCCTTCATTACGCCGAAGCATGGTGCCCGCCCGACCCCCGAGGAAATCATTGCTTTTTGCAAGGAGAACCTCGCCAGGTTTAAGGCGCCCAAGGCGGTGGAATTCGTTGAATTGCCCAAGACTTCAACCGGGAAGATACAAAAATATGTTCTTCGGGAGAAGGAGTGGGGCAATCGCAAACAACGGGTTAATTGATCCGCGCCGGGCGAACCGAGAGCTTGTATTTTATCGTTCATAGAACGATACATTCCAAACGGGGCCGGGTCGGGGTTCGTATATCGCGGATCAAGGTCGGCCCCTTTGTTGATTCAACTACGCCAGGATTTCCCGCTTCAGGTCGATCCCGTATTTGCGCATCCGGTTCCATACCGTGACCCGGTTGACGCCGAGGAGCTGCGCCGCACGGGTCTGGTTGCCGCCGGTCCGACGCAGCGCATCGATGAGCGCCTGCCTTTGGGCATTCGCCGCCGGGGCCGCCGCCGCCCCGGCCGGGGGCGTGAAGGTTCGGCCGGCGAGCACGTAAGGGGGCAGATGATCGACGCTCAATGGGCCCCCCTCGGCGATGGCAAATGCGTATTCCAGCGCACTTTTCAGTTCGCGGATGTTTCCCGGCCACGGGTAGGCCATCATGGCATGGAGTGCCTCTTTGGTGAGCCCTCGGATTTCCTTCTGGGTCTGAACCGACAGCGTTCTGGTGAAGGCGCTCACCAACAGGGGGATATCGCCGGTCCTTTCCCTCAGCGGCGGCAGGTGGATGGGGATCACATTGATGCGGAAGTAGAGGTCCTCCCGGAACAGCTTTTTGGAGATTAGTTCGATGAGGTTCCGGTTCGTGGCCGTGATGATTCGTACATTCACCGATACCGGTCGGTCATCGCCCACCCTTTCGAACCGATGGGTTTCCAACACCCGCAGCAATTTAACCTGAATCGCCATGGGGATGTCTCCGATCTCATCGAGAAAGAGATCGCCGCCATGGGCCGTTTCGAAACGGCCTTTTCGGTCTCGGTAAGCACCGGTGAACGAGCCCCGTACGTGGCCGAAGAGTTCGCTTTCCAGGATGGCCTCGTTGAGGGCGGCGCAGTTCAGCTGAACGAAGGGGCCGTTTGAACGGCTGCCCAAGTCGTGGATGGCCCGCGCCACCAGTTCTTTGCCGGTGCCGCTCTCGCCCGTGATGATCACGGGCGCATGGCTTTTCGAGGCCTTCTCGATAATGTCGATGACCTGGCGTATGCCGGGTGAGTCGCCGATAATGCCGTACAATTCCTGGTCGGCGCCCAGTTGTCGCGACAGGGTTTTTACTTTTTGGTCGAGGCGACTGATTTCGGAGATGTCCATCAGGGTTTCCACCGCACCGAGGACGCTGCCATTGCCGTCTCGCAGAACCGAGGCGTTTTTCAGCGCCGGCAGATAGGTACCGTCCTTTTTGAGAATCTGACAGCGGCACCGCCGGATTTCGTTATCCCCGGGTTCGAAGAGTTTGCACCAACGGCCCCCTTCGTTGTTGAGGGCCTTTTCGCAGGCATCGCATTCCAACAGGGTGCAGGGCTTTCCGATGACTTCAACCGCCCGATATCCCGTCATTTCTTCGAAGGACCGATTCACCGTAAGGATGTTGCCGTCCTTGCTGACGATCAACAGCCCGTCATTCATGGTGTTGATCACCCGCCACCAATATTGATCGATCTCCAGTTCGCTCATTGCCGGTCTCCTTTTTGATGACTTTGTCCACAGTTGTTTAAACACATGACATAAAATTTAACAAGTGTTGAAACACAATTTAAACGCCTGTCATTTTTTCTGAGTGCTCATAAATGATATAATTCTAATAAAAACAATAATATATAGCGATTTTCGAGAATTTTCGGATATTGGCATGCGAATTGTTTTAACAAGTGGCGCCAGACTTGCGGTCATGATCTTGAGCCGTTTTGGGGAGCGCTCGTATGGAACAGTCTTATCGCATCAATCTATCCGACATTCCCTGGCCGGAAAGCATTTTAAAGTGCAGCACCCTGCTGGATGCAATGAAGCCCAAGGAGACGCTGACGGTGACCATGACCGACGGGGATGTGTTTAAAAACCTGGTGCTGCTGTTCGGCGCATTGCCGGGTACTGAATTGACCGCCCGGCACTTCGACAGCGGCTACGAAATTTATCTGCTCAAAAAAGCCAATCGCCCTAGCGGCACCGGCTGATGGAGATCAAGGCTGTCGTCAGAAACCGTCATCTATGGACAGGAGGCATCATGGGACTGAGCCGCCGAGGCTTTTTCAAATTCATGGGCGCCGCTGGTGCCGCGGCTGCCTTGCCGGCGGCCTCGGCCGGGGCATGGCAGTCCAGTTCGCCGAAGGATTCGTACGGATGCCTGGTGGACCTGACCCGCTGCATCGGCTGCCGCAAGTGTGAGCAGGCCTGCAACACGGTCAACCATCTGCCGCCGCCGGACCTATCGTTCGAAGACCTCACCGTCCTCGACCGCAAGCGCCGCCCGGACGAACGCGCGTTTACCGTGGTGAACCGCTACGTGTCCGGCGCCATTGATGAGCGGGACCAGCTGATCCCCACCTTCGTCAAGCTTCAGTGCATGCACTGCCAGGACCCGGCCTGCGCGTCGGCGTGCATCGTGGGGGCCCTGACCAAGAAGGACAACGGGGCGGTCCACTACGACGTGAGCAAGTGCATCGGCTGCCGCTACTGCATGGTCGCCTGCCCTTTCGAGATCCCCGCCTACGAGTACCACGACCCGATCACGCCGCGGGTGATGAAGTGCACGTTCTGTTACGAACGGGTGACCGCGGAGAACAAGCTGCCGGGGTGCGTGGAGATCTGTCCGGTGGAGGCCATCACCTTCGGCAGGCGAAACGACCTGCTCGAACTGGCCCATCAACGGATAAAGAAACGCCCGGGCCGGTACATCGACCACATCTACGGAGAAACTGAAGTGGGTGGCACGAGCTGGATGTATCTGTCCGGCGTACCGTTTGAAAAGCTCGGCTTCAACGCCTTGCCGAGCGAACCGATGCCGCGGCTGGCCGAAACGATTCAGCATACTCTCTTCAGCTACCTGTGGTCGCCGATCGTTCTCTTCGGCATGCTCAGCGGCGTCATGTGGGCCTCCAAGGACAAGGGCGACCGCGTCTCGAATGGCCAGGAAGGAGTCGAAAAATGACCCATACCGCAGCGCCCGTAAACGCGAAGTTCTGGACGCCCGGCGTCATCGTACTGGCCGTCCTCATGGCGGCCGGCGCCGTGGCCATCGCCGCCCGCTTCATCGGCGGCATCGGATACGTGTCCAACCTCACCACGGCCCGGCCCTGGGGCCTTTGGATCGGCGTGGACGTGGCCTCCGGCGTAGCCCTTGCCGCCGGCGGGTTCACCACCGCCTTTCTCGCCCACATCATCGGCCGCCACTACTACGAGCCGGTGGTGCGGCCCGCCCTGCTCACCGCGATGCTCGGCTACACGTTTGTTGTCCTCGGGCTGTTGGTGGACATCGGCCGCTCATGGGCCATCTGGAAGCCCATGGTCTTCTGGAACCCCACGTCGGTCCTCTTTGAGGTGGCCATGTGTGTCATGCTCTACCTCAACGTGCTTTACATCGAATTTCTGCCCATCGTGGTGGAGCGGTTCAAGGGACGGGTGCGCCTGCCCGGGCCGCTGGCTGTGCTCAACGCGCCGGTCGACGGCGTGCTCAAACTGGCCGATGTGATCCTGCCGAAGGTCATGTGGGTGTTCATCATCGCCGGGGTGGTGCTCTCATGCATGCACCAGTCGAGTCTCGGCTCGCTGATGCTCATCGCTCCAACCAAGCTGCACCCGCTCTGGTATACGCCCATCTTGCCGCTGCTGTTTCTCACGTCGGCCATTGCGGTGGGTTATCCCATGGTGGTGTTCGAGGCCACCCTCGCGACGACTTCGCTCAAGCTGGACGGCGAGATGAAGATCCTCGGTCCGCTCACGCGGATCACCATTTTCCTGCTGGGGCTGTATCTGATTTTGAAGGTGGGCGACATGGTGGTACGCGGCACCTACGTCTACCTCTTTGAGGGCACGACCCAGACCAACGCCTTTCTCGTCGAGCTGATCCTGGGCGTGCTGGTGCCGTGGCTCATGCTGCTCAGCCCGGTGGTGCGCCGGTCGCGGCCCTGGCTGTTTGCCGCCTGCACCATGATCGTCCTCGGCGTACTGGTGAACCGACTCAACGTGTTCGTAGTGGGCTATCGCCCCCCCATCAGCGAGGCGAACTACGCTCCCGCCATTGGTGAAATTCTGGTCACGGTGGGGCTGATCGCGACCTTGATGTTCATCTATCGATTTCTCGTGACCTACTTGCCGATTCTCAACCTACGGGAACAGGAGGTGTCTGCATGACCATCAGAAGACCGGTGACACGTTGGATTCTTTTCACCGTCCTGGCCGGTATCATCTGCTGCGGCCCGCCGGCCGCGGCTGCCGCCACGGCGCCGGAAGCAACGCCGGCGCCCGCCGCCGAGCCCTGGATCGCACCGGACCAGGAAGCGGCGAAAAAGCGGGCGGCCGAATTGGTGCCGTTCGTCGGGGAGGTCATGGACGAATGTCAGCTCTGCCGCCAGCAGCGACTGCGCGACATGAGGCTTGGGGTCAAGGACCAAACGGAAAGCTATTTTTTGCTGGACAGCCCCATCATACGAAAAACCGAAGACCATTACGGGCCGGTGCGATTCATGCATTCCAAGCACGCCACCACGGTAACAGACTGCGCTCTTTGTCATCACTACAGGCCTTTGGATGAACAAGCCATCGAGACTGTCCGTTGCTCGGCGTGTCATCAGGAGCCTTTCAGGAAGGATCATCCCGATCGCCTGGGCCTGAAGGCCGCCTACCACCAGCAGTGTATGGGGTGCCACCAGGGGATGAACCGGGGTCCCGAGGATTGCAAGGGCTGCCACAGCAAGAACACCCCCGATCACACCGAAAAAATCCAACTCGCCGGTAAACCCCTGCCCTGGGAAGTGACCGCCGAATGCCTGCGATGCCATAAAGAGGCCGGCGAGGACATGCTCAAGACGGCCCACTGGTTGCTGAAAGGGCCCTCCACCAACACGCTGGGGCACCAGAATAACATCGACGCCGGCAAGGGGACCATATCCACCAACAACTTCTGAATGAGCATCGCCAGCAACGAGGCTCGTTGCACAAGCTGCCACGCAGGATACGGTTGGAAAGACGACACTTTCGACTTCACCGATATGACACGGATCGACTGCCTGGTCTGCCATGATCGGACAGGCACCTATAAAAAGACCCCGACGGGAGCGGGAATGCCGGAGCCCGCCGTTGATCTGTTGGCGGTCGCCAAAAACGTGGGCCCGACCTCCCGCACGACCTGCGGTGAGTGTCATTTCAACGGCGGCGGCGGAGAGGCCGTCAAGCACGCCGATCTGTCCCGTCAACTCCTGCAGCCGGATCGCAACTGCGACGTCCACATGGGCGGGTACGACTTTCAGTGCGCCGAGTGCCACCGCACGCGGAACCACAAAATCGCCGGCCGCAGTTCATCGGCGCCTGTGGTTGAGGGCACCTTCACCTGCGAGGGCTGCCACTCCGCCTCGCCCCACCATGGCGACGATTTGCTCGACCATCACCTGAACAGACACAGCGCCACCATCGCCTGCACGACCTGTCATGCCCCGGTCTACGCCAAATGCAAGCCGACGAAGGTGTTCTGGGATTGGTCCAAGGCCGGAGACAAACAGCGGAAACCGAAAAAAGACAAATACGGCATGCCGGACTACAACTGGAAGAAGGGTGAATTCATTTGGAAGGAATCGGCAAAGCCGGTCTACACATGGTACGGCGGCTTCACCAAGCGTGTGTTTCTGGGGGAAAAAGTCGACTGGCGTCAAGGACCCGTCAACATCGCCGAGCCGGTTGGTTCCATCAACGATCCCAATTCCAGGATCGCGCCGTTCAAGATCATGGATGGGATCCAGGCCGTCGATGCCGAATACGACACCCTGCTGGTGCCGCATCTTTTCCCGCGGGATAAAGAAGATAAGACCGCCTACTGGAAGCACGCCGACTGGCAAAAATCCTTTGCGGACGGTATGAAAGCCGCCGGCATGAAATACAGCGGCAAGTACGAATGGACCCGTTCACGGATGTACTGGGGTGTTGAGCACGAGGTCATGCCCGCCGAATCGGCCCTGTCCTGCGTGCAGTGCCACGAGAGTCTGAAGGGCGAGCGCACCTGCAATCGCTGCCACCAGGACAACCGTAATGTCAATTTCAAATATATCGCCCACAAGGGGACCGATTTTTCTTATATGGCCTCCAAGGGGAGAGATGTGAGCCACCTGGTGGGAACCACCGACTACATCGACTTCAAGGCCCTGGGGTATAAAGGCGATCCCATTGTCTACGGCGGCCGGTTCAAGAAGCTGCCCATGGGGTACAAGGCCGACAAATAAACCCTATCGCTGCATAAAAAGATGGCAAACGGTTAAAAAAGACTTGGGGGCATTGAAAAAAATTGGGCATTAGGAACCCAATCGAACAATAAACCGTGGGTGAGCTATCGGATCGGGTCAATTTTATGCCATCTTTTTTACCCAACGGGAAAGCCGGAGGACTGCATATGCTGCATTGCCAAGGGCGCGCAGTAGAATGCCTGCGGCTTCGCCCTTGGCGCCTTGCCTCTGGAGCCCTCCGACGTTTTCAGCGTTAGGGTAAACTTTCCCAAATCGCGGCTGCCGCGCAGTTCACCGCGGCCGCCATATATCGATAAAGGCCGCAGCCATTGGCTGCGGCCTTTGTGATTCGTCCAATGATGCTTTTTATACAAAACGACGTTAAGCCTTGCTCACACATACGCGGCGGTGATTTCGGCAAGGTTCCGCGATGGCATTTGATGTTGCAGGTACTTGCGATGATTCGTAAACATTTGTGACGCCGTGTATAAAAGAAAAGGGCGGCAATCTCGATCATTGCCGCCCTCGCCGAACCGCTCGACAGGCCGCCCGGGTTTCAGCGCTTAACCGCCAAAGTTGCCCCCACCCAGTCCCTTCATGGCTTCTTCCGTGGTGACGCGAAGCGTTGAGATCGATTTGTTGAACGCCTCACGCTCTGTCTGAATGTCATCCATGCCGGTTTCAGGTGTGCAGTTTTCCCGGACATGATCGATCCGTTCATCCATTTCCGCGATGAGCATGTGAAGATCTTCCAAGTGCGGCAGCATCTTTCCTTTCTCCTCGCCGGGGACGGCTTCCATTTTCCGTGCGATATCGTAAACGATCGCCTTCCAGCCGGTGAGTTCCGTTTCCATTGTTTTGCAGCAGTTTTTTGCTTTCATGACGTTTATCTCCTTTTTGGTGGTTGTTAAGGCTCGCAGAGAAGACCTCTCTTACGCAAGCCTGGGAACCGTTGCCGGGGGTATGATCATAACCGGACACGGTGCCCACAGTATTATCTCCTGGGCTGTTTCGCCGAAGGACCCGACATTGGTACTGTCGCCTGTGTCAATGGGGGCGTCCGTTGAGGTCCCCATTGCCAGGATGTCCGCTGATGTATTGCGGGCCAGTTCGGTCAACTCGCTGACAACATCGCCGTCTGTTACGTTAATTGGGTAGTTTTTGAACCCGCGGTCTTTCATCTTATTCGCGTAGGTGGTTTTGGCCTTTGCTTCGGCATCCTTTCTGCCTGCCATTGTGCCGATTTCCTGGCATGTGTTTTCGATTCATAGACAGCCGCCGGGAAGCGCTATTTGTGGCGTCTATTCGCCTCCGGATGCACGTGTTTCAGAGACCGGACCAAGCGCGGCATCGTTTTTTTCGCCATGGCTCCGGCGGTGAGGTCCATTGCTCGATGCTTCCTTGGGGAGGCGAATCACCATTACCGGGACGTCGCTCAATCGGATGACGTCACTGGCCGTGCTGCCGATAATCCGCTCTTCCATTTTGCCATGGCCGTGCGTCCCCATAATGATCAGGTCAAAGCCGCCATACTGCGCGCTGGAAACAATCTGCTGGACTGGGTTGCCGACCTTGACGATGATGTTTTCCTCGGTCAATGGGCAGTTGGGAAGTTCCCTGGTCACAGCGCGAGAGGTTTCCCGGATGCGCCGATAAATCGCCTCCCGGGCTTTTTCGATGCCGTTGGCATTAAACTCGGTCCACGCCTTTTGTCCCAAATGGTCGGCCAAGTCGATGCCTGCTTCCCTGGAAAGTGCTTCGAGTACGTCGGGAATGACATGAAGCACCGTTACGGCGGCGGCGAAACGGTTGCCGATGCTGCATGCGTAGCGCACCGCGTGGCGCGCGGTATGTGACAAGTCGGTGGCGTAAAGGATTTTTTGAATCGATGGGACGGCTGATTCGCCCGCGGGCCCCAAACCAAGAGGCAGTCTCGTGACCGTGGCCGCTCGTACAGGCGCAACATCATCGCTCTCGCAGGAGGGCAGCGTTGGGGCCTTTTTAAACAGCTTGCCCACAATGCGGACATACCAGGCGGCCGACTGGATCTGGACCACATAGGCCAGCGCGATGAGCAGCGCAATGGTCAGCCCCTGCTTGCCGAAAGCCGTCATGGCGATGGCCAGGGCGATGGATAGGTCCCGCATCACCACGCCAAAGACCATGGCGATGGCGTCTTCACGTCTGAAAAATAACCGCCCGGCAGCCGTGAGCAGTCCATAGGTCACCAGATAGAACACCGTCAGCGGCAGCAGAATGGTGAGAATATCTGCCGGATTGGCAATGATGTTTTTGGCTTTCAGCGACATGGCGACAAAGGCGATCAGGACGACACCCAGCGCAGAGAAAGGCGGGAACTTCGGTTTGATGCGATCGTTCCATACCTGCCGCCCGTATTTGCGTACGAGAAGATATTGGGTCAACAGCCCCACCAACAGCGGCACGAAGACAAACAGGGCGATCTGTTTGAACATGTGCAGCATATTCACATCGATGGTGGCACCCATGAACACCTTGGTATAGACCGGCGCCGCCAGCGCGCCGAGCACCAGACCGAAGACCACCATCTTGATGGCCGCCTCCTTGTTGCCTTTGGCGAAGCCGGTCCAGGAGATGGTCATTCCCGAGGTGGGCAGCACGCCGATGAGAAACAATCCGACGGCCCACAGGCCGTATTTTTCCGGCCCACCGGCGAAAAATATTTTGCCGGTATAGAAGGCCAATAGGGGCACAAGGACGAAATTGATCACTTGCGTCGTCAACTGTAGTTTATAGTCTTGACCCTTGAAGATGGTTTTCACATTCAGTGTCACCATCATCGGATAAACCATGATGAAGGTGACCGGGATGATGAACTGCTTCAGCGGGCTTGCATCGAAGAAGTAGCCGAACGCGAGGCCGATGACCATGGATATGGGAATGGACCAGACCAGGTTCTTTTGCAGATATGAAAGGGCGCGCCACATGGGGATCTCCTTTGTTGAACGTAAACGTCAAACAGCGGGCATGAATGATCTCACCGAAAGGCTTATCAACATCTGTGCCACCGACGGCGCAGATTGCAATAATTTAGAAAATAGATGATAAATCGGGGGGTTAGTTAAATCAGGGCTGGCCACAAAAAAGAGCAGGACCTCGTTTTAAGACCCGCCAATGCGTTACCTCGGTTCAAAATTTACGCAAAGTAACGGAATGGTAACGAAAGGGTAACGGATGGGAGCGCTTTCAGTGACTGGCTGGGCGGGGGGGCAGTGATTGGCAACGCCTTTTTAGGGCGTCGCTGTGACCGTGATTTCCGGCGGGTTCGCAAGGTTTCGCTTCACCGTGCACATCTCCGCGGCCCGAATAACCGCCTTGCGGTATTTGTTCGGGAATTCCGGCGGCAGGCGGATATCGATCATGATCTTTTCCATCAGGTGGGTCTGCTCGTTTCTTTCAAACTGAAGGGCCATTGTGATGCCATCGGTTGGGATACCGCGGCTCTCGCAAAAATGGACGATATAGACGCCGGCGCAGGTGCCGATGGCGGAAAGAAACAAATCATAGGGTTCGGGTGCGGAATTGTCGCCGCCCTCGTTCTTGGGTTGATCCGTTTTTACGGTAAAGCCCCTGTAGGTTGAGTTTACCCGCTTGCCGCCAGGGAAATCGATGAACATCTCCATGACTACATCTCCATTCGATGTTTCAAATCTACCGCCGTGTTCTTACCGGTAGGGATGCATGCCCTTATGATTAAAAACGGCAGCGATGTCAATCGCTGTCCGCGTGCGTCTCTCCGTAAGGGATCTCTTCTCCCGGCTTCCACGTTGAAAAGTCTCTGCTGGTCACTACATCATCAGGTTGTACATCATGATTCAACCAGACAATACGAGTTTCACATTCTTCCACCGTTCTACCCAATCGTATTTTACGCGCCTCCAGGGCTTTTTCGGCGGCGTCCCGGGTGTCATGCGTCGAAATCACGCGTTTTTGAGGCTGGTCCAATTCGTGGGTGTCGTAAATCAATGCGAACATATGGCACCTCCTTGGTTTCGGTTGGCGTTGCCAATACATATATGCATGTATGGTGCCGCTTGGGTTGCTCCGCCCGGTTTAATTGGCGGTTTTGGCTGTTCAAGCAATGCGCAAATTGTCTTGACCTTTGGCTTAATTGGGGAGACACATAAAGGTAACGAATGGTAACGCTATGGTAACGTAGCCCACACACGAAAAAACCGCGAACAATGAACGACAAAATACATGAAATCTGGAATGTCCGGTTCGTGAACCGGATCATCGAGTCCATGGCCGACGGGGTGTTCACCATGGATGCCACCGGGCGCATTGCCTCCTGGAATCTGTCCATGGAGCGGATCAGCGGGTATTCGGCCAAGGAAGCCCTGGGAAATACCTGTCAGATGCTGCAGTGCAGCCGCTGTTTTGGGAAAAACTGCCCGGCAAGCATCGAAAAGTGTCGGATTATCGAGAAGGGGCAATCGGAGGCCAAGGAATGCCAGTTGCGGCACAAGGACGGGCATGATGTTCCCGTGATTAAAAATGCCAGCGTCGTGAAAGACGATGACGGCAAGGTTATCGGCATCGTGGAGACGGTTACGGACATGACCGAGTTGCACCGGGTGCGAAAACAGGCGGAAGACGCCGCGCTGCGATTGGGTGAGATTCACCGCCTGGACAACATTATCGGTAAGAGCCGGGCCATGCAGCAGGTGTTCAGTGCCATCCGATCGGCCGCTGCCAGCGAGGCGACCATTCTCGTTCAGGGCGACAGCGGCACCGGTAAAGAACTCGTCGCCGGTGCCATCCATTTTAACAGCGATCGGCGCGAAGGCCCGCTGGTTACGGTAAATTGCAGCGCGCTTTCCGAAAACCTGCTGGAAAGCGAGCTGTTCGGGCACGTCAAGGGGTCGTTTACCGGCGCCGGTCGGGACCGTATGGGACGCTTCGAAGAAGCTTCCGGCGGCACGATTTTTTTGGACGAGATCGGTGAATTGAGCCCGTTTATCCAGGTGAAACTCCTGCGGGTGCTACAGGAAAGAGAGATCGAGCGCGTTGGGGATTCGCGAAAACGCAACATCGACATCCGCATCATCACGGCAACGCATAAAGACCTTTACGCCCAAGTGCGGGAAGGGCTCTTTAGAGAGGATTTGTACTATCGGCTGAAAGTCTTTCCCATCCATCTGCCTATGCTGAGAGACCGAAAGGAAGACATTCCGCTACTCGCGGACCATTTTATTAGCAGCATGAACCAGAAAACAGGCAAAAAGATTAAGGGTCTCTCTTCGGGGGCAATGCGCATTTTCATGGATCACTCTTGGCCCGGTAACGTGCGGGAGTTGGAAAACGCCATAGAGCACGCGTTTGTGTTGTGCAACCGAAAGGAGATCGACACCGACGATCTGCCCGTTGAGATCCGACAACCGGACACGGCGGGGATTTGCACCGAGGCACCGCTGGGCGCCATTCCGCGGCGTAAGAAACTCACCAAGTCAGCGCTACTCGATTTGCTCGCGGCGTGCGATTGGAACAAGGCGGAGGTGGGGCGCCGGATGGGTCTGAGCCGAACAGCAATATGGAAGTACATGAAAAAGTGGGACATCCCCCTGCAGCGCGATCAGGGATAAGCAAGGGCTGTTTCAATTGATCTTATTCGTGCAATATGCAACAATGCCATCGTCTTAGTATGGCATAATGCATGAATATAAACTTAACACATAGAGATTACAATGAAAATTAGCGGCCACCACCCTGTGCAGGACGTGATTCTGGACTCCATCAACGAAGGGGTTTTCACGGTGGACAAGGAATGGCGGGTAT
>CAYUOU010000046.1:0-33163 GCA_964446485.1 uncultured Desulfobacterales bacterium
CATTCCTCAGGATTCGCAAGCCTTGATCTCGAACATTTTACGAAATCGTTTTTTTGCTACTTTTTACCGTTTCATCAAGGATGAGGCGGCGCTGCTCTTCTTTGATAACGGATGGCGGGATCAATTCCGCCAAGCTGATACCCACCTCGCCGTTTTCCTGCCATTGCACATCGGCGCGGATGTCCATGACGGCGCCACCAAGCAGTTTTATCCGCGCTTGAAACGACCGCGGCAGTGCAGCCTGCCGGGGGTTGTCAAGGCGGAGGCCGCTTTCGCTGATGTCGTTGATGGAAAACCGGTCACCTTTTAGCAGCAGGGTCGGGCGTCGGTCCGGCGCATAACTCAGACGGATATAGGTGCGCCGGTTGGTGCCGGCCGCATCGGCGGTGTTCATGGCCGCTTCCTTCGCTGGGATCGGGTCCCGAATCATACCCCATCGGGGTGATGGGCGTTTTCCAGCAGCGCTTCCACGGCCTCAGCAGAAACGGGATACCAGGGCACCGTGGGCGAGAACTGCATCGAGGATCGGACACCTGGAGTAAAGACCTTGCCCGCCGTCAGTTCCGGTGCCGGCAGCCGGTAGATGATGTCCTCTCCAAGATCGAGGATCAGATCCAGGGTATTGTGGTCTTCGAGCAGTGCCACCACCTTGACGTTCTCCACCCGGCAAGAACCTCTCAGTTGGCGCACGCCGACAGCGTCCACATAGATTTCGATCATCGCATTTTCCAAGGGCTCGACGCCGCCGTCAGGAGAAACAAGAAATCCGCGAACGACCTGGTATTCCCCTTCGAGGTAGGGTATCCACTGTTTCACGACGAATCCTTTGGCTGCAATGACGTCAGGGTGGTCGCATCGCAGATATCAAACTGCTTGCCACATCCGCCGCAGATCATTTCGCAGGCGTCGGGAGTGCGGCGGCGCCGTTTTTTCAGCGGATATCGGCATTCCGGGCATTTTAGCGGCCCAGCTTCCGACGGGCGATCCGGGAAAGCGTTCATGGCTGTCACCTCGCGCGTTTGGGGAAAAACAAAACCCATTGCCAATATATAGCTAGTGCCCATCCATGGGAAGGCTCATGCTCCCTCTCCCTTGATGGGAGAGGGCTGGGGTGAGGGTGATAACACACCGATAAGTAATGATAATCTTATCCCGGCCCGCCCCCTCCCCTATCCCCTCCCCCCCCGGGGAGGGGTATTTGTGGATGGAGACTATCTATGTCTCCACACATACCAGAACACAATCCTTGTGCAACGTATTTTTAAGCATTAGGCTGAGCCGCATTCAATGAGCGAACCGATAACAGCAACCGTCATGGATCTCCAATTCATTTCACAACGCCTCTACGATGTGGCGCCACGGCTTTACCGGATCTCGACGTTTTCAGATACCGGTTTCCTGCATAGCGTGGTGGCTTTTTTGTTGCGTCCGGCAGCCAGCGGCGTGGAACTGCTGCTCACCCGCCGTTCCGCCAGGGTGCGGCAACCGGGCGATCTGTGCTGCCCCGGCGGTGGCGCCGAGCCTTGGCGGGATAGGGCCATCGCCCGGATGTTAAGGTTGCCGGGCTCCCCGCTCACACGGTGGTCGCACTGGCCGCGTTGGAAACAGGACGCCGGCAGCCACCGTCATTTGTTAGCGGCGCTTACGGCCACCGCTCTGCGAGAGTGTTTCGAAGAGATCCGCCTGTGGCCCCTCGGGGTCCGGTTTCTAGGCATGCTGCCGCCCCAGGAGCTGGTGCTTTTCAAGCGGGTCATCTATCCGGTGGTCTGCTGGGTGCCGTGCCAAAAACGGTTTTCCCCCAATTGGGAGGTCGATGCCATGGTGGTCATCCCCATTTCGCTGCTGATGGCACCGGATCGCTATATCCGCTATCGCCTACGGTTCACCAACGGTGCCGGCCCCGGGGGGGTAGGAACGGCGATCAAGGATTTCCATGGATTCCGCTACGGCACCGTTGATGACAATACCGCCGTGTTGTGGGGGGCGACCTTTCGGATAACCATGGACTATGTGCGGATCGTCCACGACTTCGTTCCACCTGACATCGGAAATCTGCCCGTGGTCCAGCGTACCATCGGTCGGGATTACCTCACCGGAAATGGGGACCACGATTAGGTGGCGCTTGAACCCGCCCCGCGCTGCATGCGGCCAAGACCCTGCCCACCGATATGCCCTCTCGGTGGGTGGCTGCGACTTGACCTTGCACCCAAACCCTGTTTCTGAGATACCACGTGAAGCACTTTCAACCTCATTGGACCAAGGAGACGGCCATGGACGACTGTATCTTCTGCAAGATTGTCAAGGGTGATATTCCCTGTACCAAGGTGTACGAGACCGATCGGGTGCTGGTGTTCGCCGATATCAACCCCATCGCCGACGGGCACACCCTCGTCATTCCAAAGGCCCACGCCGAGAACATTTGGGAAATCTCCGAGGAGGATCTCTCCGCCATTCACCTGGCGGCAAAGAAAGTCGCCACTGGCATGCGGGCGGCCCTGAACCCCAATGGCGTGGCGGTGCTTCAGCTCAACGGCAGTGGCGTAGGGCAGGTGGTCATGCACTATCATCTGCACCTGGTGCCCCGTCCGGAGGGATCGCCGGCGCTGCCCATCAGTCATTGGGATCTTAAGCCGGGCGACATGTCAAAGATCCAGGAGATTGCCGGAATAATTACAGCCAATATCAAATGATCCCGCTGCGCGATGATCGACTCTACCGGCTGATTCGCCAGGTGGCCTCGGCAGTGTTGGCCCCGGGATTCCGACGCGAGGTGTACGGCGCCGAAAAGGTTCCCACCGACCGTTCCTATGTGCTGCTGCCCAAGCACCAGCGATGGCAGGACATTCCGCTGATCGGGCTTTCCCTGCCGCAGCCCTTGTACTTCGTGGCAAAGCAGGAGTTGTTTGCCTACACGGTTGGGGACTGGTTTTTCAAACGCTTGGGCGGCATCCCCTTGAACCGGCAGCGCCCCGTTGAGAGTCGCCGCAACCTCATGCGTGCCGTGGGTCTGCTGGAGCGGGGGGAGGGGCTCGTGGTATTTCCCGAAGGGACGTACCACCCGGGCATCGTGGGTCCGGCAAAGGCGGGGGTGGTAAAATTTGTACTGAACCGCCTCGATCTGCCCTTCATCCCGGTGGGCATCCGCTACCGCCGCGAGGGGCAGCGGACACGGGCCATCGTTCGGTTCGGGTCGCCTCAGGAGGCTGCTCCGTCCGAGCCGGTCGCTGCGTTTGTCGATCGGATCATGGCACAAATCGCACATTTGTCGGACATGGATACAATCACCGGATCGTCGCTTCAGGCTGCGGATCCGAAGGCTTTAGGAGCACTGTTATGAGTGAGATGATCCCAAACCCGGAAGACTATTTTCGCCAATTCATTCCCCAGCGCCGCCAGTTGTTCATGCGGTTGGAAAAAGAAGCCGACAAGGAGGGCATTCCCATCGTAGGCCCTGTGGTGGGGGAGTTGCTTTACATTCTTGTGCGGGCCTTCAAGGCCCGCCGCGTTCTGGAACTGGGCACGGCCATCGGCTATTCGGCCCTTTACATGGGGTTTGCCATGGATGTGGACGGCCGGCTCACGAGCCTGGAATCGGACCCGGTGCTGGCCGACCGGGCACGGGGGCACATCGAAGCGGCCGGTCTCAAGGATCGGGTGGAAGTGATTACCGGTGACGCGATTTCCATGATGGCGGGGATGCAGGATCACTTCGATGTCATTTTTTTGGACATCGAGAAGGCGGACTACCTCAGAGTGCTGCCCCACTGCCGCCGGCTGCTGCATCCCGGCGGCGTCATGGTGGCTGACAACGTCGGGTTTGCCGATGCCGACCGTTTCAATCAGGGCCTATTCATCGATCCGGGGTGGAAGGCCGTCAATCTGTATTCCTTGCTGCCCGGCCATTCGCCGGAGCATGACGGGCTGGCCATCGCGTTGCGGATTTAGTCGCGCCCTATACCGGCCGATGCAGAGGTATCCCGAATTTGATCGACCAGGCGTATCAAGCGCGCCTCGCCGAAGGAATGGTGCGGTGCCATTATTGTAGATCGCACACCAACAGCGGTGCCCGTGGCGATATGCTATACTATTTTCACTGCCCTACGAATCTCCGATGACTGGTGCTAGCGGTTTCAAAATTTCTAAACTGACCGTACCCATTTGATTCCAAGAAGGAACGGCCGTGTCGAAACTGACCCTGACGGTGCTTGATATGGCGTTTACCATCCACCGGCTCGCACCCGATGCGGATATCCCGCCGGGAGTTGGGGGCAGCCGGTTTTACTGGGTTGGGAAAACCGATGAAGCGTTGTCCATTGTGTGCGATGCGGTCTTCGATCTTCCCGGTGGCAAAAAAAGCCCAAATTGGTCCTGCTTCAAAGTGGCCGGCCCTATCGAGTTCACTGAAACAGGCATCCTTTCTGAGATATCTGCCATTCTGGCCGCGGCGGGCATCAGTATCTTCGCCCTGTCGACTTTTGACACGGACTACATCTTGGTTCCGGCTGCACAACGGGAACACGCCGTGCGTTCATTGAGGAAGAAGGGTCATCAGGTGGACGACGGCACGGCGATCATTTAGGCGGTGGGCCGTGTTTCCTAAAGAGACAATCGTACTTGCCCAAAAGCTTTTAAGCATTCATCAAAACGATGATCGAGTTTGGCAACGGCACCCTTAAAAGTGGGGCGCCGAAATTTTTATTCTGGCTCGTGGCGCCGATCGCCGCGGCACCCACGCCACTTTCTTCCCGAGAGCTACGGTATTTCCGTTCACGGTGCACTCGCAGCTTAGGTGCACGCGCTGTTTGCTTTGGTCGATCCGGGCGACGGTCACCGTGGCGGTCACGGTTTCTCCCTGGTGCACCGGCTGGGTGAACGCGGTTTCCTGTTTGAGGTAGGCACATCCCGGACCGGGGAGTCGGGTCCCGATGAGGGTGGACCATAGGCTGGTCGTGAGCATACCGTGCACGATATACGATTGGTTCCGCGGAGGGCTAAACCTACCACAAGGAGTATTCTGATGCATAGTCGTAAGTGAGGCCCGCCGCGGTGCGCCGTGAGGCTGAAACGCTTTTCAGAAAAGCCGGTTGCTCCAAAATAGGGTGTATAAATCGCCGCGTTTGATGTAGAAGCGGGCTTAAGCGGCCGGCGGTTATTCTGCAGAAAAAGGCTGTAACGCCAAAGAAGGAAAACAGCATGGCACAATTCAATGACGGGCACGTATCTTTTACCTATCCGACGGACTGGGCGGTCCACAAGGACACTGAATTCGGGCAGATATTCATCAACTGTACCGAGGCCATCGCCGGCAGCGACATCACCGTTGTGCGTCTCGTGGTCCAATATGCCGCAGAGTCGGTGCCTGACCCCGGCGATCTGGACCTGGGTAACGCCATGCTCAAAAACACCATGGCCATGGTGACGGAA
Organism: uncultured Desulfobacterales bacterium; assembly: GCA_964446485.1. Taxonomy (GTDB): domain Bacteria; phylum Desulfobacterota; class Desulfobacteria; order Desulfobacterales; family JBDRRP01; genus JBDRRP01. Next base: position 5,425 of record CAYUOU010000046.1, read on the forward strand.
GAAGCCGACATGGCCGACTTCGGGGCCATCGAGAATTTCAGCGGCCGTCGTATCCGAGGCGTTGTGTCGGGAACCCCCGTTACCGGTATCACGGTCCACGTAACGGTGCCGGTGCCCTTCGAAGAGGACTTTCTAAACATCCACGGGGTCTTGGTGACAGGGCACTTTGCCGACAGCTATGCCGCGGCGGTGGCGGCGCTCGTGGGCTCCCTGCGGATTATATAAACCACCGGAAGACGTCATGAAAGGAGCGCTTGCCCGTGAAAGAATGCCTATTGGACGATTTTCTGGAACGCATGGCCGGTTGGCTGTCATCGGAGACAATTCGAAAAGTGGTGGTAAACGACAGCGGCCAATTGGTGCTTTATTTCACTGACGATGCCCGCAGTGTTTATCGGATCACCGACTGCAGCGCGGCGCACATCAAGGAGATCCTCACGGATTTCCAAGAAAAAGGGATTGACGTCGCCAGTGGGTAAATGGTTTTCGGCCCGCCGGTCAAGGCGGGACCGTTACATCGAGGCCGTTGCGCCGGCCATTATAGGAGGAATCAGCCATGGCGCGCGTATTGATCATCGGCGCTGGAGGCGTTGGAAACGTCGTGGCGCAAAAATGCGCCCAGGTGCAGGAAGTGTTCAGCGATATCATGCTCGCCAGTCGAACGCTCGAAAAGTGCGAGGCCATCGCCGGGGATGTCAAGGCGCGCACGGGACGCACCATCGACACGGCTATCGTGGATGCCGACCAGGTCAGCGACGCAGTGTCGTTGATTCGTGCGTGGCGGCCGGATCTGGTGCTCAACGTGGCCCTGCCGTACCAGGACCTGCCGCTCATGGATGCCTGCCTGGAAACCGGTGTCGATTATATGGACACGGCCAATTATGAGCCGCCCGAAGAGGCCAAGTTCGAATACAAGTGGCAGTGGGCCTACCAGGATCGGTTTCGAGAAAAAGGAATCATGGCGCTGCTGGGAAGCGGGTTCGATCCCGGGGTGACCAATGTGTTCACGGCCTATGCCGCCAAACACCATTTTGACGAGATCCATGTCCTGGACATCATCGACTGCAACGCCGGCGACCACGGAAAAGCGTTCGCCACCAATTTCAACCCGGAGATCAACATTCGCGAGATCACCCAGCGAGGCCGCTACTGGGAACGGGGTGAGTGGGTGGAGACCGACCCGCTCTCATGGTCGATGACCTACGATTTCCCCGAAGGCATCGGACCCAAGAAATGCTACCTCATGTACCACGAGGAGCTGGAATCCCTGGTGGGGAACATCGTCGGGCTGCGTCGGGCGCGATTTTGGATGACGTTCTCCGATCAGTACCTCACCTACCTTCGCGTTCTCGAGAATGTCGGCATGACGCGCATCGACCCCATCGAGGTGGGCGGACAGAACATCGCCCCCATTCAATTCCTCAAGGCAGTGCTTCCCGATCCCGGTAGCTTAGGGCCGCTCACCAAAGGCCGCACCTGCATCGGGTGCCTCATGAAGGGGATCCAAAACGGCGCGCCCAAAACCGTTTATATCTACAACATCTGCAGTCACGAGGCGGCCTATGCCGAAGTGGGAAGCCAGGCCATCAGTTATACCACCGGCGTTCCCGCCATGATCGGGGCGATGATGATGCTTTCCGGAAAATGGCGGGGCAGCGGGGTGTTCAATATGGAAGAATTCGATCCCGACCCCTTTATGGATGCGCTCAACCAGCACGGGCTGCCATGGACCGAGACTATCTCAACCGACTAGATCCATGCCGGCTGCCGTCTCCCTGCTTCGTTGTGGACGAGGTGAAGCTGGAGAAAAACGCACGCGTGCTGGATGCGGTGCGCAGAAGGACTGGCGCGAAGATTTTATTGGCGCTGAAAGGTTTCGCAACGTTCAGCCTTTTTGGGTGCATTCGCAGCTATCTGGACGGCACTTGCGCCAGCGGCTGGTTCGAAGCCAAGCTGGGGCGTGAGGAATTCGGCGGTGAAGTGCATGTTTTCTCTCCAGCCTTCAGCGAGCCCGAAATGGCCGATGTCCTATCGGCGGCCGATCACGTCATCTTCAATAGCTTTGGGCAGCTCCGGCGATTTCTTCCGATGGTGGCGGCGCTGGGCCCCGGGGTGGAACTGGGGATTCGCCTCAACCCGGAGCACAGCGAGGGGGCGGTGCCCATTTACGACCCCTGCGTGCCCTCCTCCCGGTTGGGGGTCCGTAAACCCCACTTTGAAGAAGCTTTTCTGGAACACCTGTCGGGGCTGCATTTTCACACTCTCTGCGAACAGAACGCCGACGCACTGGACCGAACGCTGGCGGCGGTCGAAGAAAAGTTCGGTCAATACCTGCGCGGCGTGAAATGGCTCAACCTGGGGGGTGGGCACCACATCACCCGTGCCGATTACGACGTGGATCGGCTTTGCCGGTGCATCGACCGGGTGCAGGCGCGATACGGCGTTCAGGTCTACCTGGAGCCGGGAGAGGCCGTCGCTCTCGATGCCGGACTGCTCATGGCGACGGTATTGGACGTGGTCATGGCGGACATTCCCGTCGCCATTCTCGACGCCTCGGCCACCTGCCACATGCCCGATGTCCTCGAGATGCCTTACCGGCCGGCGGTGATCGGCGCGGCTGCGCCGGGAGAAAAACAGTGGACCTGCCGACTTGCCGGGAAGTCCTGCCTGGCGGGTGATGTCATCGGCGAATACGCTTTTGACGCCCCGCTTGCCCCAGGGGACCGGCTCGCCTTTCTCGACATGGCCATCTACAGCATGGTCAAGACCAACACCTTCAACGGCGTGCCGCTGCCCGCGATTGCCCGCTACCGGTCAGACACGGGGGCTCTCAGCGTGGTGAAGACGTTCGGTTACGAGGATTTCAAGAGGCGGCTTTCATAGCCCGATTGCACCGATTACGAAGCGGATATCGAGACATACGGGAAAACGGAGTAGCCAATGGATTTGGAGCAGCGTATTGCCGAACGGGTGAGAGACTACCTGCCGGGCCTCATGGATATACAGTTCGTTTCGATTACCACCGATGAAGTGGTGGCCACCCTGAGTGTCCGCAAAGCGCTTTGCAATACCGCCGACGTCCTGCACGGCGGCGCGCTGATGGCTTTTGCCGACACCCTGGGCGGCGTCGGGGCCTGGGTGAATCTGCCCGATGCATCGGCAAGGACCACCACCATCGAGTCCAAGACCAATTTCACCGCGCCGGCGCCTTTGGGCGCCACCGTCACCGGCCGCAGCCGCCGGGTTCACCAGGGCCGAACCCTTTCGGTCTGGCAGACCGAGGTGACCGACGAGCAGGGTGTTCTCGTCGGGATGGTGACTCAGACTCAGATGGTGCTCAACGGGAAGTAACGCAGGGAGTATCGCCCATGTCAGTCGACGTCTGGATCGCTTTCGTCATTTCCGCTGAAATCATTCTGATCATTCCCGGCCCCACGATTCTGTTGGTTGTCAGCCAGGCCATTGCCCATGGCAGGCGGTCGGTCATGCCCCTTGTGGCCGGTGTGCTGCTGGGCGATTTCACCGCCATGACCCTGTCCATGCTGGGCCTGGGTGCGGTGCTGGCCGCATCGGCCGCGCTCTTCACAGTGCTCAAGTGGATCGGCGCCGGATATCTGATTTATCTGGGAATCCGGTTGTGGCGAAAAGCGCCCGAGCACACACCGGATGCGGAAGCCGAAGCCAGCACCACCGGCGGGAAGTTGTTCCAAAGCGCCTTCCTCGTCACGGCCCTGAACCCCAAGAGTATCGCCTTCTTCGTGGCGTTCCTCCCCCAGTTCGTCAATCCGGCGGCGCCGCTGACCATACAACTGACAATCCTGGGAGCCACCTTTCTGGTCATGGCCACGATCAACACGGCCCTCTACGCGCTTTTTGCCGGTGAACTGCGCGACACCATGAAAAGCCCTCGGGTGCGGCGCTGGTTTGACCGCCTTGGCGGCAGCGCGCTCATCGGGGCGGGGGTGTTCACCGCGACATTGCGACAGGGCAACTAACACCCCACTGGAGGCGCGCACCGGTTGACACCCTGTTTAATGTATCCTATGAAGCGCCCCTTTCTGCCATCAACCCTTTTAACCTGCTGAGAGAACATGAAACGACAACGACACCTTTTCGGCGCCCTTGGCGCCTGCGTACTGCTTTTGGCTTATGCCATGACGGCCCACGGGGCGGAAAAATCCGCTTCCGCCGCCGCACGGTTTCAAGGCCCCCCAGACGGTTGGTCCACCTTTGTCCGGGGCGGGGCCGTCAACCAGTTCGATACGGACATCGACGACGACGGCGGTTTCGGCACCCAACGCTTTTACTTTCAGGGTGGCGCCACTTACACTTGGGATCGGCGCAACAGCGTATCGCTGGCCCTGGGCTACGGCCGTGACGGCTATCATTTCGATGGGTCGAGTGGGTTCGGGGCGCTGTCACCGTGGGAAGACATTCACGGCGTGGATGTTGCTGTCCCGGTGCGATACGGCCTGAACCGCAAATGGACGGCGTTTGTCGTGCCGTCTGTTCGGGTCAACGCAGAGGATGGCGCGGAAACCGGAGATGCCACAACCGGCGGGGTGCTGGGCGGCGCGGCCTACCGCGTCGGCGACAGACTCACTCTGGGGCCGGGGATCGGCGTTGTTACCCAAATCGAGGACGACGTGGAAGTCTTTCCCATTCTTCTCATCGATTGGCGCATCACCGACGCCATCAGTCTGACCACGGGACGCGCAGTGGGTGCCACGCTTGGGCCTGGACTGCAATTGGTGTGGGCCCCTGATCGAAACTGGGAGTTCAGCTTCGGCGGGCGGTATGAACGGTTGCGATTCCGACTGGACAAAGACGGGCCCGCACCCGAAGGGGTGGGTGACGATCGTGCTTTCCCAATGTATGCCGGCTTCCGCTACAGCTTCACCCCGCTGTTCCAGGTGAGTGTGATTGGCGGGGTGGAACTTGGGGGGGAATTGCTCCTGGAAGACCGCAACGGCAACCTTGTCCGAAAATCCGGATATGGGACGGCGGGTTTTCTGGGCGGGGCCATCAACTTGAGATTCTAAACGAGTACAGCACCTTCCCCGCGGTACCCGGAGGACTGCGGCCATGGCCATCGACATCCCGGACAACGACATCCTATGGCATGCGGTGCGGGCTCAGGGGGCAGGTGGCCAGAACGTCAACAAGGTCGCCACGGCCGTTCACCTGCACTTTGACATACGTACCTCCTCTCTGCCCGACGCGGTGAAAGCCCGGCTGCTGTCCCTTCATGATCGGCGGATCACGTCGGAAGGCGTCATCGTGATCAAGGCACAGCGCTGTCGCACCCAGGAAAAAAACCGAGAAGACGCCGTTGAGCGGCTTAAGGCGCTTGTCGACAGTGTCTTGCGCACGCCCAAACGTCGTCGCCCCACCCGGCCCACCCGACAGTCTAAAGAAAAGCGGCTCCAGCAAAAGAAGCGCCGCAGTCGGATAAAGGCGCTGCGGCTGCGTGGCCATGACTTCGAATAGGGACGGCGTCAATTGGCCGGTGCTGTGTCAGCGAGGGGGGAGTACGGTCTTTTCAAGATTGGCCAGCCAAGCGGGAATGTCCCCCTTGGGTCCAAATAAAGGATGATGTCTAACTCCATGCAGCTGTCCCTTAAAAGGCGCATCCGCGTCCGGCCGCAGTGTACGAACGCCCGATCAGCGGCATTCGGGGGGTGTCCGTGTGCAGTGGGTGTTTTTAAGGCGTTCAGTGTATCTCGCCCAGAATCCTTTCTTGGTTTTGGCGTCGGCCGTGTCGAATTTGCGCCGGCAGTCGTCCGAGCAAAAATAGTGGGTGCCCTTGTCGTCAGTTACGGTGAAACGGACCTTGCGCGGGTCGACCGTCTTTTCGCAGACGGGATCCACAACGGATTCCGGAATCGTATCGTTTTGGCTCATGATTAGTCCTCCTTGCGGGTTGCGTGATTTATGGCAAATACTTTTTTTCGAATTACCATTGTCAAGCCCGGCATGACGGCCGAAGGGGTTTTTACAATGCCGTCGCCATGACAGAATATAATACCCATTTTTGATAAGGCACCTCTCTGCGGCGACATCAATTCATGCCCCCCATCGTCACGTACTTGACTTCCAGATATTCATCGATGCCGTAGCGGGAGCCTTCGCGGCCGATTCCAGATTGCTTCATCCCGCCAAATGGTGCTTCGGCCATGGAAATGATGCCGGTGTTGACTCCGACGATGCCGTATTCCAGGGCTTCGGAAACCCGCCATGCACGGCCGAGGTCACGCGTGTAAAAGTAGGCCGCCAGTCCGAACTCGGTGTCATTGGCCATGGCCACAGCTGCTTTCTCGTCCGTGAAGCGAAAAACCGGTGCCACCGGACCGAAGGTTTCCTCTTTGGCGATGCGCATTGCCGGCGTCACGTTTTTCAGTACCGTGGGCGTGAAGAAGGTACCGCCCAAATCGTGTCGGCGCCCTCCGGTGACGATTTCCGCCCCTCGGTTGACGGCATCTGAAATGTGCGCTTCGACTTTTTCCACCGCCGCCATGTCGATCAACGGGCCTTGGTGCACGCCGTCCTCGAAACCGCTGCCGACGCTGAGATCGGATACCGCCGCAGATAAACGGTCGGTAAAGGCGTCGTGGATCCCGGCCTGCACCAGCAACCGGTTGGCGCAGACGCAGGTTTGCCCGGCGTTGCGATATTTGGACGCTAGTGCGCCGTCTACCGCTTCGTCGAGATCGGCGTCGTCAAATACGATAAAGGGGGCATTGCCGCCCAGTTCCAGGGAGATGCGTTTGACGGTGTCAGCGCATTGGGCCATGAGCCTCCGGCCCACCGCCGTGGAGCCGGTGAAGCTGAGTTTACGCACAATAGGACTGGCGGTCAATTCTCCGCCGATGGTTGTGGCGTCACCGGTCACCACGTTGAGCACTCCTTTTGGAATGCCGGCCCGGTGGGCCAGTTCGGCCAGCGCCAGCGCCGAGAGCGGTGTCTGGCCGGCGGGTTTTAGCACCATGGTGCAGCCGGCGGCCAGTGCCGGCGCGGCTTTCCGAGCGATCATTGCCGAGGGGAAGTTCCACGGGGTGATGGCGGCGCAGACGCCCACCGGCTCCTTGAGCACCACGATGCGGCGATCGCTCATGGGGGTCGGAATCGTATCCCCGTAGACCCGCTTGCCCTCCTCGGCGAACCACTGAATGAAGGCGGCGCTGTAGGCGATTTCCCCACGCGACTCGGACAGGGGCTTTCCCTGTTCGGCGGTCATGATGTGAGCCAGCCCTTCCTGGTGAGCCATTACCAACGCATACCATTTCATGAGCAGGGTGGCGCGCGCTTTGGCCGGCCGGTGCCGCCAGTCTTCATACGCCGCCGCCGCCGCATCCACGGCGCGGCGGGTCTCCATTACCCCGGCCTTGGGGACGTTGGCCAGAACGCTCCCGTCAGCCGGGTTGGTGACGCCGATGGTTTGGCCGCTTTCTGCCGCAACCCACTCGCCGTCGATGTACATCAACGGTTTTACCAGTGCAGGGTCAAATTCATGTTTCATGCATTCCTCCTGTTTCGCTAGATAGTGTAGCTTGCTAATCTTTTTCCAGGGACTTCCCGGTCCTCGGTAAGGGACCGACGGTTCATTATCATATGGCAAAAATATACTAAAAGTAATATGTACTATGTTGACATAAACCCGGCAGCGATTATCGTTTACCCAAAAGCTGCATGTTTCAATCTAACACCCATTTTCAAGGAGGCAAAAATGGAACTCGTAAGATGGAACCCCTGGGGTAACCGTATGGCGCTTCGCAGCAATTTTGATCGGCTCTTTGACGAGTTTTTCGCGGCATCTCCCTATCCGGGCACCCGTGGTGAGAATCTCACCGGTTCTTGGAACCCGGCGGTGGATGTTTTCGAAGCGGACGCTACTTATGTCATCAAAGCCGAGCTGCCAGGCATTGATAAGAAAGATATCTCTCTCGACGTCAGCGACGGTGTGCTCACCCTCAAGGGTGAGCGCAAACACGAAAACGAAGTGAAGGAAGAAACCTACTACCGTCGTGAAATGTCCTACGGCAGTTTTCAGCGGTCTTTTCGACTGCCGAGCGATGTGAACGCTGAGAACATCAAGGCCGACTTCAAGGATGGTGTTCTCAGGGTCGAAATTCCCAAGCCCGAAGCACGCCAACCGAAGCAGATTACCGTTCACTAGTTCACTGCCGTTACGCACAATACATCGAACCGCCGGGGTCAGCAATTGACCCCGGCGGTTCACTTATTCCCATCACTGCATAAACAAAATGGCACAGAATTTACAACATACTGTTCATGGATTGGTGATATAGGGGTTTTCACGTTTTTCACGGCCCATGGTGGAGGTGGGGGTGCTGCCGTAGTCGTGGCCGGGAAGAATCACCGTATCCTCCGGGATTTCTGCCGCCAGGCGCTGCAAGGAAGCGATGAGGCGGTCGAAATCCCCACCGGCCAGATCGGTCCGCCCTGCGTCCCCTACGAACAGGGTGTCCCCGGTGAAGAGGTGCCCAGCCAGGAGCAGGCACACGGCGTCGGGGATGTGGCCGGGCGTGTACAGGACGACGAAGGACAGCTCACCCAGGGGTAGCCGTGCGCCGTCGGTGAGGGGGATGTCGATGGGGCCGCCGCCGGCGCCGGGATACCGGGCCACGGGGATCCCCAGCGCGGCTCTCAAAACGGCGTTACCGGCCACGTGGTCGTGGTGCCCGTGGGTGTTGATGATGTAGCGGGGCGAGTAGCCGTTGTCGTCGATGACGGCGAGGATGCGGTCGGTGTCGTCGCCGGGGTCGATGACGGCGCACGCCCCAGTCACCGGGCACGCAGCTACATAGCTGTTCACGTCGACCGGTGACATGGGCAGACGGTGGATGAAGGGTTGATTCATCGGGCGGTTTTCCTCCATTGTTTTGGGTTACGGTAAAGGGAGGCACCTGGAATACCGGTGACGGGACGCCTTCGAATCTCCCCTGGAGGTCAACCACCACACCGGTCATCATCATGCTTGCGTAATCAGGTTGGGGCAGTGCCTGGATATACAGGGGATGCGGTTTCCAGGTCAACAGCTCACCGTCGGCGCTCTCACGGCGATGGGTCAAAGACCGGCTGGATGCAACGACTCCCCGGTCGAATCGGTTGCGTACAACGGACAAACTCTGATAGAAACGGCCAACCGTCGGACGCGTTACCGGGCGCACGATGCAGCGAGGAAGGACCTTGGCATGGAAATCAGTTTCGTTCAAGAAAATCAGGGCGACCTGGACATCGAGCAATACATTCGGCTGCTGGTGTCGGTGGCCAAGTCGGACCCCAAAAACGGTCCACCCGAATATGAATATGTCAAACGGCAAGCCAACGCACTGGGCATCGACATCGTTTCCTTGTGGAACGACACACCAAAACACTACTTGCTCTCCCCCATCCGGGTGTCCCGCAACGTGGCGCTGGTGATCATCAAGGACTGCATCATGCTGGCCAGTATGGACGGCAATTTTTCCATTGGCGAGAAGGAAAAGGTCTACCGATTCGCCGAGCGCCTCGATGTCACTCGGACGGACGTGGATGCCGTGGTGACATGGCTGGGCGATTACGACCGACTGTGGCGCCGATGGAACGCCCTCATCCAGCTCGATTGAGCGGTCATCCCATGGGAAGCGATGGTTTCCCATGATGGCTGACCTTGAGAATTGGCTGGCAGCTGCCGAACGGCTATGGGGCCGTAGCGACCCCTGGGTCTCGCTGGTGCTGTTTTTGGCGGGATCCGGCCTGATGATCTGGCGCCTGGGCGTTCTCGAAGGCCGGGGGTTCGAAGGTACCGTGCTGGGCACCCTGATCATGCCGTACTGCAGCGGGGTGTCCAACCTGGTCTTCGCCTACGTCATGGGGCGCAGCGGCGCGAACGGCAGCCTTGTTCTGGAGAACTGCCTGGTCAACAACGTCACCAACATGACCCTCTTGTTGGGCTTTCCTGCGCTGTTGTGGACGCTGGACCTGTTTCCAGGAAAAAAACGGTCTGCGGTAAAGACATCCCGGCGCAAGGATCATCGGCTCAATCGCCTCTCCCTGCTGCTCACCGTCATCGCCATGCTTTTTTTCACCGTTGTCACCTGGGCGCTGTCGCGTGACGGCATGCTGGATTTCTCCGATGGACTGGTGCTGGTGGCGGCGTTTTTATTTTGGCAGGTATTCCACGTTTTTGATGTCCTGAAAACCAACCTTCAGCGTAACCGGGCCATGCCGGTCTCCCTGACGCTGGATCTATCGGCCATCCTGGCCGGCGGCGGGGCGGTCTATTTCAGCGTTGAAAGACTGGTCGCCTGGGTGTCGGCTTCCGGAAACGGGCTGCTGATCATGGACAACCTGGGCTGGTTGAGCGGCCTGCTCATGGTGCTGCCCAATGCCCTGCTGGCCTTCTGGTATGCCCGGGCGGGAAGGGCCGACGTGGTCTACAGCTCCCAGTTGGGGGACGGTCACATCTGCATCCCCATGTGCATCGGCCTGTTTGCCCTGTTCACGCCCATCCGCATTCCTGCGGCATTTCTGCCGGCTGTCTGGTTGCTCATCGGCGCCGGCGTCGTCCACTTCGGTTTTCTCGCCATTGGCGGCCGGCTTCCCCGATGGATGGGCGCGCTGCTGGTGGGGGCCTATTTCTTTTTCCTGTACCAGGGGATCATTGATTAAATGCTCATTGAGAGATTCCCTCAGGGTCAACGATCGGGCTGACGCAGGCTATTTATTCTGATCGGTGCGGGCTTTCGCTTGGGCGATGATGTCCAGGAGGCTGGTGATTTTGGGGGCGGGGCGGGATTGGCTGAGGCGTTCAAAAGCGTCAGGTGGCAGGAGTTCACGCATCAGCGCCACCACATCGAATCGCTCCCACCAGCAGTCGAAGATGTTAAAGCACGGCTCGCCGTTGATGTCGCCACAACGGCAGTAGGCGAATGTCACCGGCCCGCCGAGCCGGGGACATCGCCTTTCCAACGAATCGGGTTCCGTCTGCCAGTTCATACAGGCTAACGACTCTTCAAATGCGCCGGTTTGGGGTACTGAGAGAGGATCTCACCGGCTTTGGCCACCTCTTCGTCGGTCATGACGGCGTCGGTGAGTTCCCCGGCCAGATATTTTTCATAAGATCCCAGATCCAGCAGACCGTGGCCGCTGAAATTGGCCAGAATGACTTTTTCCTTCCCTTCCTCCTTGGCCTGCTTGGCTTCGATGATCACCTGGGCCAGGGCGTGGGTGGTTTCTGGGGCCGGGATGATGCCCTCGGTGCGGGCCCACAGGACGCCGCTTTCCAGGGCCTGTGTTTGGGTGATCGCCTTGGGCGTGGCCATGCCTTCGTCCACCACCTGGCTGACCGTGGGGGCCATGCCGTGGTAGCGCAGGCCGCCGGCGTGGATGGGGGGCGGCACGAAGTTGTGCCCCAGGCTGTGCATGGGCAGCAGCGGCGTGTAGCCGGAATTGTCGCCATGGTCATAAGAAAAGGGCGCCTTGGTCAGTGTGGGGCAGGCTGCCGGCTCCACCGGGTAGATCTCGATCGCCTTCCCATGGATCTTGTCGTAGACGAAGGGGAAGGCCAGGCCGGCGAAATTGCTGCCGCCGCCCGCGCAGCCAATGACGATGTCCGGATATTCGCCCACCATGGCCATCTGCTTTTTGGCTTCCAGGCCGATGATGCTCTGGTGGAGGATGACGTGATTGAGTACGCTGCCGAGGGAGTAGCGGGTCTTTCCCGAGGTGTCGCTCACGGCGGCCTCAACGGCTTCGCTGATGGCGATGCCGAGGCTGCCTGGGGTGTCTGGAAATTGTGCCAGCACTTCGCGGCCGGCATTTGTTTCGTTGCTCGGGCTTGCAACACACTTGCCGCCCCAGGCCTCCATCATCGCTTTGCGGTAAGGCTTTTGGTCAAAGCTGACCCTGACCATAAAGACTTTGCACTCGATGCCGAATTGCTGGCAGGCAAAACTGAGCGCACTGCCCCATTGGCCGGCGCCCGTTTCGGTGGTCAGTCGTTCGATGCCGAAGACCTTATTGTAGTATGCCTGGGGAACCGCCGTGTTGGGCTTGTGGCTGCCGGGTGGGCTCACGCCTTCGTTCTTGTAGTAAATGCGCGCTGGCGTGCCCAATGCCTTCTCGATTGCGTAGGCCCGCACCAGCGGGCTGGGGCGCCAAATTCTCAGAACGTCGAGTACCGGCTCAGGAATGTCGATCCAGCGTTCCGGGCTGACCTCCTGTTCGATCAGATTCATGGGGAAGACCGGTTGCAGCATTTCCGGAGACACCGGGTTGCCGTCTGGGCCAAGCGGCGGGTTCATCTTGATGTCGGCGAGGATGTTGTACCATTGTCTCGGCATCTCATCCAACGGCAGCATGATGTTTTTCGGGATCATTCGGGTCCTCCTTGAAGCTGAAATGGATTGGAAAAGAATAAGCCCGCCGCAGATACGGGGGCTTGATCATCGACTCGTGTGAAACCAAAAGGGTGCCGGCGGTATCACTGTTTCCCGAAAGCGCCGATCCACCCGGCTCAATTCGGTTAGCGCCCATGTTCTAGTGCCGTCATGTCTACGGTAGAACCTCGGGTGCTGTCAACAGGAATCAAAGCTTACCGGCGGCCGGCCCAGGCAAACCACAGTCCTGCAGCAACCTGAAGCAGCAGCATGACGAAGAATCCCGCCAAATAGCCTTCTGTGGCAAAACCGCCGTCGGTATTCGGCGGCCACCGGTGGATGATGGCGCCGATGCCCCATTGGCAGATAAAGGCCGCAACGAAGACGAGTAGGTTGATGCCGGTGTTGACCCGACCGGCAAGGGCGGGTGGAAACTGCTGGCTCAGTGTCGCGTAGGACAGGATGCCTGAAGTGCCGAAAAACCCGAAGGCAAACCACAGCGGTGCGGTGGGCAAGGGCGGCCTAAGCAGCAGCACCGCCTGGACGGCCATAAACGTCAGCATGCCGCCAACCGGTGCCGTGTAGGGGTGTCTGCCGTCGCGATTGATGTGAGAGGACGCCGTCCCCAGCGTCAGAAACCCTGCGATCATGGCCACCGCCACCCACAGCAGCACGGTGGCAGCCGCCATGCGGTCGAGGCGGGCCACATCTCGAAGCCACGGGCCGGCCCACAGCCCCTGGATTGATAAAAATGCCGCCTGACTCATGACGGTGACCGGTGCGATTCGCCAGAAACGGGCATCGCTGAAAACGGTGGTCACGCCCTTGAAAGCGTCCCTCAGGGTTACCCCAGCGGCATCGGTTTTCTTCTCCGGCACGACGAAAAATACTGTCGCGGCGACGATGGCGGTGATCGCCGCCAGCCCTGCGAAGAGCCCCCGCCAGTCCGTGACGGCCAGCAGGGCCTCGACGGGAGCTGTGGCCGCCAGGGCGCCCATGCCGCCGGCGGCCATTTGAATGCCGTTGACCAGCGGCAGTCGGTTGGGGGGAAACCAACTCACGAATGCTGTGAATGCGGCCATCAGGCAGGCGGACACGCCAAAGCCGATGAACGCCCGGCCGACGATGAGGTCTGTGAGATCCTGGGCCTTGGAAAACCACCAGGCACCGAGGCTTGCGATGAGGAGCAGGCCGCTCTCGATGCGCCGCGGGCCGTAACGGTCCAGCAGCACCCCGAGGGGCACTTGGGCCGCGGCAAAACTAATGAAATAGGCGGCAGTTAGCAGCCCGAGGCTGGACGGGTTCAGCGAGAGGGCGGACACCAGATCCGGTGAGATAACGGCGTTCACCACACGAAAAAGGTAGGAGATAAAGTATCCGGCGGCAAAGGGGACGAAGATGCGCAACAAGAAGAGCGGTGATTGGGAGATGGGCATGCACCGATGCTTTCATGAACCTGGGGTTGCGATGGCCCCACTGGCCGCCGGGTCACCATGAATAGGCAAAAAGCGCTTGAGGGTCAAGCTGTCCATCGTCGGAAGCGACTAAATCCCTTCGGAGCGTTCTTGACAAAAACGGCAATAGTCCCCAAGGTGCTCCTATGGTTGATCCAGATTTTTCCCCACCGAAGATTCCCATCACATATCGAGGAGGTGCCATAGCCGGACAGTAAGGGTCCGAAGTCGGACTGTTGCGTTTAACGGCTCATCCTAAACGAGCCCATCTGTAAGGAAAGGGAGGACGCTATATGAAGACGTTGGTGACTTTTAAAAACCTCAAATCCTCCGAGCCGCTGAGAGACTACGTTCATGAAAAACTCAGCCGATTTGACCGTCTCTTGGACAAACCCGCCACGGCCTCTGTGGTCTTTCACAAAGAGAAAATCGAAAAGTTCGTAGAAATCAGTTTTTCATCCGGCGCACTCGATCTTCACGCCAAGGAGTCCCACCCGGAAATGCAGGGGGCCATCGACCTGGCCATCGACAAACTCAAAAAGCAACTCACCAATGCCAAGGCCAAAGCCCGTGCCAAGCGCACCCGCGCGCAGCGGGTGTCGCTCGGGGAAAGCCTTGATTCGGAATATGTAGAGGCATGACATACCTTTCAGGAAATCAACCGAAGCGACATTGCGTGAAGGGGCGGCGAAAGCCGCCCCTTTTCAGTCCGGGAAGGAAGCGCGCTCAGGAAGGTTTCTGACGATCGCCCGTCGATTTTTCGATTGTCGTATCTCGCGCGCAGGTGGCCTCGGGTGTCAGTCGCCGCTCAGGCGGGTGCTCGTCCAGAGTGAATCCCTCAGCGGGGATCGGCGCATCAGGCCGGCGGCAGTGGCATTGCCCTTTGGGCTGCCCGCATCCTTGAGGGCGCCCCGTCTCGGTGTCGTTGCGGCCGCGAACCAGAAACACCAGGAAAAAAAGTAGAAAAATGATGAACGATGCGATGACGCCGATGAAAAGATTTTCCATAGTTACTCCACCAGTTCCATTCGCCTATCAGGGAACGTTCCCCAAAGCGGACGGGGCTGAGGTTGCCCCCGTGAATTCAAAGGATTAGGGATTCAACTGCCATTTTGTTTACCCTTCGGGAAAGCCGGAGGGCTTCATATCCGGCGTTGCCGAGTTGGGGTTTAGAAGTTGAGGGCCTCCCCACCCCCGGCTAACGCCCCTCGTTGTAAACCTCGACCTCCCGGCGCATGATGTCGTCGAGGGTGCCGCGCCGTTCGATGACCCGCGCGCTGCCGTCTTCTGAAACAAGAACGGATGCAGGAAGATTCATGGAATTGTATTCGCTTTTCATCGCATGGGCGTAGGCGCCGGTGCAGCCCATCACCATCAGGTCTCCCACACTCAATTCCCTGAATTCCCGGGGTTCCAATACTCCTGATCCATCGCTTCTGACCGTGAAAACATCGCCCGATTCGCATAGGTATCCGGCGACTACATAGGCGCTGCGTTGGTTGCCGGCAGTGGTGTTGCGCCTGACAAAGCGAATGGGGTGGTAGGATCCGTACATCGACGGGCGAATGTTGTGGTTCAAACCGGTGTTGACGATGACGAACCGATATTCCGGCGTCGATTTCACCGCTTGGATCTCAGCGAGCAGTGTGCCGCAGTGAGCCACGACATAACGGCCGGGTTCAATCTGGAGCGTGATGTTCCGCCCCATCTTTTTGGAAAATGCCGTCATGCTTTCCGAAAGTGCCCGCCCCCATTCACCGATCGGCATGGGCTGTTGCATTTCCGGGTTGTAGACCACCGGCAGGCCGCCGCCGAGATTCACGAACAGCAGGTCAGGGAAGCCGGATGCGATAGCCAGTGTCAGGTCTTTGATGCGCAGCCATGGGGCGACCTCATGGCCGCCGGAGCCAATGTGGGCATGCACCCCGACGATGCGAAGGCCCAATGCTTCAGCGAGTTTTCTGACATCGTCCATCTTGTCGAAATAGATGCCGTGCTTGCTGCTGGGCCCGCCGGTGTTGGTTTTATGGGTCTCGCCGTTGCCTTCCCCCGGGTTCACCCGGATGGAGCACACCCGCCTGCCGTCGATCGTTCCGAGCAATCGCATCTGGTCCATTGACGTGCAGTTGATGAGCACCCCGCGATTCACCAACGTTTCATAGACCGCGCGAGTAGCGCCTTCACCGGTGTAGTAGATTTCCTCTGGCCGAAAACCGGCCCGCAGGGCGCGATGAACCTCGTTGATTGAGGAAGCATCAATCCAGAGTCCCTCCTCACGAATGATTTTCAAGATGGCCTGAAGTGTCAGTGCCTTGCATGCGTACCGGACAACGATATGCGGGTAGTCGATGGCGCTTTTCAATTCGCGGCACCGCTGACGGATCACGGCCTCCTCAAAAACATACAGCGGGGTGTGGTAGGTGTCGGCCAGTGCGAGCAACTGATCGTCTGGGATCTGGGTCATCGCTGATTGCATGGGCGATTCCTCGATTCGCGTAGTGTCGATGCGGGCTGCATCGATTAAATAATTTTGACGGTTCCGTAAAAAGTCCGATACCTGCGTTACGCGTCATCCTTCGTCATGGCGGCGTACTGTAAGTACGCCGCATTCCTCAGGATTCGCAAGCCGTATCTCGAACATGTTACAAAATCGTCCTTTTTGCTACTTTTTACCGTTTCATCAATTTTGATGCTCGGCCACGGTGCTCGGTGACTGGATCAACGCCGTCACGTCGTCCGTCGGGGCCATTTGACCCCGGGTAACCGGTTGAGGTGCGCCGATCGATCACGGGTTGGTCCTTGATTCGGCGTGGCGGGTTATGCCCCGGATTCGGGCGTTCGATTCTCTGGCGGTCCAGTTAGCAACAGCTGGGTGACGTACCGCGCCTGGAGATCATCGACGGCGACACGTCCCAGTTCCTCTTCGATCTCTGCAAACAGCGCCTCCAAAAGGGCACCAAACCGCGACGCCACGATCTCGGAAGGCATCACGGCGCGCCTCGCCAACCAATCCAAAAACGCCTGTCGACGCGTGTCGTCGATGGCAAATGGGGGGGCGGGGGCGTTCCACAGCCAGGAGAAAAATCGCCGCATCTCACCCTCGGAAAGGGGGCGCAGCGGCCCCCTCTGGGTTTTTCGGTCTCGAGCCCACGACGTGAGCAATAAATTCTTGTAGGTCAACACGCCAAGCGCCCTGTCTGGCCGATTCAGATCGATGGCTGACAAAAGCGCGTCCATGGACATGATGGCCGCCAGCGTCTCGCGGGTTTCGGAGACGTCGGCCAACGCGGCGAATTCGCGGTAAATGACGCCGGATCGGTAGTTGTCAAAATAACGTGGTCGCTTGATGAGAATGCCGCCCAACACGCCCATCCACCGTTCGCCCCAGAATGTCAGGGGGAGGCCCGCGTTTTGAAACCAACTGTCGTGCAGCCATCTTTCTGTGCGGTGTTTCAGGGCCAATACGGTGCCATACCCGATTCTGAATAAATCCGCCAATGGCCGGGCGGCCACCATGGCGGCTGCCGCTGCCGGGTCGACAGTGGTGCCGCCGGAGATGTGTTCGAGGGCGATGTCCAGGTACCCCGTGGCTTTTGATACGATGCCGTCGAGATCCTGTCGACTCTTCACGACCGTGTTATCCGCCACCCCGATACGATTGCACAGGGCGGCAAAATCGATTTGGAGGGCCTCGCGGTCGAAATCCGGGGGCAGGTGGGCCAGTGCTTCAGAAAACACCCCGCCCCGCTCGGACAGGGCCGTCGGCAGCAACGGGACGGCCGCGGGCTCAGGGCGGGCAAACTGGACCACAGACGGGTTGTCAACGGTAGATGACCCCTTCGCCGCCGGCAGCGGCTGATAAATTCCCAATGCTTCATCGAAGGGGAGAAACCCTTTTTCCGATAGGCGAACGGTGCGCAGGCGGTAGGCTTCTTCCTCCAATTCGGCCGGAATCACGTTCATGGTCTCGAGCAAGACCCTGATAAACTGCTCAAAGTCGCGTCCGGCGAGGCGTTCGAGAAGTTTTTGGGCAAGGGCCGGGTAGTGATCCGGGTCCCGCAAGGATGCCGTTTCCGGATCGGCCGGTGTTTTGATTCGGTAGTAATGGGTATCGTCCAGCGAGACACATCCCGGCGGCAGTGTCGACGGATCCTCGTCATGGTTTCTGAGGAACACCTCGATGGTGCGATAAAGATAAAGTTCGAAAAACTTCACCTTGTTCGTGGCCAGCCAGTTGATCAGGCGGACGGGGTCTGCGTGGAACAGGTGGTCAAGCCAGCGATCGATCTCGTGGAGCACCGGCTGGTCGCCGGACCATCCCTCCACATCCAGAATATGTTCCCACTGTCCATTGGTGGCCAGGGCCAACAGCGGCAGCGCGTCGTCGAGACCGATGTCATTGACCATGAGATGGAAGTCTTGCTCGGCCAAGGATTGCACCAGGGCGGCGGGGTGTTCTGCGTTAAGAATGCAGGCCAGGGCCTTTTCCGGTGCCATGCGCAGGAGGGCATCGCGTGCGCCTGCGCTTGGCTGTTCCACGGTTGCCACAGTGTGCTCGTCAATAAAATCGGTCATTACCGTTCTCCTGATGGTGGATTCGTTGCCGGGGACCACGGTGCGAATCGCACGAGCAGCATCATTCCCGGTACGGCGATGAGGGTGCAGAAAATGAAGAATCCCGGCCAGCCCATCATTTGGGCCATGTACCCTGTCGGCGCCGCGGCCAGCACCCGGGGAATCCCCATCAGGCTGCTGAGCAAGGCGTACTGGGTGGCGGTGAACCGCTTGTCGGTGATGCTGGCCATGAACGCGACGAAAGCGGCAGTACCCATGCCGCTGCTGATGTTTTCAAAGGCGATGACACCCGACAAAGCGACGACGTTGTTGCCGATTTGGGCCAGTACGGCGAAGCCGGCCGTGCTGACCGCCTGAAGCGCGCCGAATATCCACAGGCTGCGATGAATGCCCAGGCGAAGCATGATGACGCCGCCGAGAATGCTGCCGACGATAACGGCCGCCGTGCCGAAGATCTTCACCACGGCGCCCACCTGGGTTTTGGTAAACCCGATGTCTAGATAAAACGGCAGGGTCATGGCGCTGGCCATGCTGTCGCCCAGCTTGTAGAGCAGAATGAAGGCGAGGATGGAAAACGCCGCCGGGCGAGTGAAGTAGTCGATCAGTGGGGCCGTGACGGCATCTCGCAGCGACTTCGGCTGTCCGGGTGCGGCTCGGGGTTCAGGGGCCAGCAAGGTCACCACCATGGCCGGTATCATACAACCGGCCATCACCAGGTACACGGCCGTCCAGGAGATACGATCGGCCAGGATCAGGCCGCCGCCGGAGGAGAGCAACATTCCCATACGGTAGCCGTAAATGTACAACGAGGATCCAAGGCCCAGCTCATCGTCAGACAGCGATTCCCGCCGATAAGCGTCCACCACGATATCCTGGGTGGCGCTGAAGAAGGCCACCATCAGCGCCGATACCACTGTCGGTAGCAGACTCCCGCCGGGGTTTGAAAACGCCAGCGCAACGATGGACAGGGTCAGGGCCGCCTGACTCAGCATGAGCCAGCCCCGCCGTCGACCGAGAATGGCCGGCGTAAAGCGATCCATGAGGGGGGCCCATATGAATTTCCAGGTGTAGGGAATCTGGACCAGGTTGATCAGCCCGATGGCGGCCAGGTCCCGGCCGGCGTCACGCATCCAGGCTTGAAGGACGCCCATGGTGAGCAGCAGGGGCAGACCCGAGGCGAACCCCATGATGAGGGCCGCGGCCATTCGGCCGGTGAAAATGGATCGGGTGATGGGGGGGGTTGCGGGCATGCACCCTCAAAACGCACATGGGCACGGGGAAACGATGCCCCGGTGCCCATGGCGCGATGGCTGTTGATCATCCCCTATCAATGCGCGCAGCGGCTATTCCTTCCATCTGAATACCAACAGTTGGTCCGGCGCGACCACTGTCCCGTAGGCATCCTTGAGGGACACAAGGCCGTCACGCTGCTCCTCCAGGACTTCAAAGAGCCGTTGGGGAATGCCCGGTTCCTTGCCGTAGGCAGCCTTCTGAAGATCGATGAGCCGTAAGATATTGTCTATGTAGAGCGAAAACTGCTTTTGGTAGAGTGCCTCGGGGTAGGGCTTGTCGATGAGATCGCTGAACAGGGCCCTTAGGTCCTCGTAGCGCGGCAGCATGCCGATCGGCGTCGGGATAGCATCGACTTCACGGTGCGCGCAGCGTTCCAGCCAGGCCATCCACACTCTGACATCCCGTTTTTCACCCAGCAGCGCACGGCTGGTGCCGCCGCGTGCGGCATCGGTAAGAAAATAATTCAATCCCGCTAAAATGGGCCGCTGGTCACTTAGCTCAGGATGATTAAAGAATTCGAACTGCGCCGCCATATAATCGCCGAGTGCGCCGGGAATAAATGGCGCATTTGCCCACGGTGCCCGTTTGACGCCGGTGGCGCCGACTTCGGTGGCGGTGGCAGCCGAGACGATGCAGGCGCCGATGACCACGCCGTGGTCGGCGTTTTTGGCCACCCTCACCGGCGGCATGGTGTCGCTGTCTCTTCCGCTGTAGGTCACCACGCGGGTGACGACACCCGCCGGGTCTTCACATCGATGGGAGTAATTGGCCAGTGCCGATGCGGAGACGGTACATCGGGCATTGGGGTGAGAGATGGGTACCGGCTTGCCTTTGGCATCCGTCTGGCCTTGCTGCCATTTTCCTTGAAAATTCACGCCATGGGACGGCTGCGGCACACCGTTTCCGGTCCAGTGCGGGACGCCGTCATCGTCGATGAGCACGTTAGACCAGATCACTTCGGTAACCGGTTTCATCAGCACTTCCATCAATTTGGGATCGCCGTCCCAATTGACATCTTCCACGATACCGAAAATGCCGCATTCGGGATTAATGGCGCGCACATCGCCCTCCTCGCTGCGCCACATTTGGGCCAGGTCATCCCCCACGAAATGGTCACCGGCCATGGCCGTGGTGGTTTTCCCGCAGCCGCTGGGTGCGGCGCCGGTGAACCAGGTGATGCGCCCACCGGGGCCTTCGATGCCGGTGATGAACATGTGCTCGGCCAGTTCGTTGCCGCGGTTGAGATACACAGCTTTGTCCACAGCGAACCGGTGATTGCCTTTTTTCAGCAGCAGCGTATTCCCGGCGTAAGTGCAGTTAAAGCTGTAGGTGGTCCATTGGCTGCGATCCATATAGACCCTCGCGTTGGGAAGGTCTTCGGTGCGATTCAGCCCCTGGCTGTGGATATTGGTAAAAAAATGGCCCAGACGCTCGACTTCTTTATCGAAGCTATCGTATGCATTCCGGTAAAGGATTTCCGCACTGTGGGCAACATAGGCCGAGCTGGTGATTTCTATGGCGGGGTTGGTGGCGGGGGAGCCCACCGGTCCCCGTGAGTAGAATCCCACCATCATGACCATGCCCTTCATGATGCCCGACATCTTTTCGCGAATGTCTTCAAGGGCATCATCGCGAAGCGTTTTGTTGGCGAGCGAACTGATGTCCTCTCCGGGGTTGGCGATGTAGAAGGTGCGGTCGATGATGCGGCCTTGCTCGTCTTTGAGGTCGTAATGGATCGTGTGACGATCCATGGGAAGCGCAGACTCCTCCCCGTTCTTCAGCGCCAGGTCACAAATGAACTGTCGGTCTCCAGCGTTGCCCGTGTTGATGAAAACGCTGGCGGGCTGGCACAATGCGGCGGAATTTGCAATTTTTAGCAGAACATCTGTTCGGCTGATGGCGGCCAGTTTCTCAATGTTGGCGCTGTCCATCAGCACCGTGAGCGATGCCCGGGCCGCTTCGGCGGTGTCGATGCCCCCCAGCGCCTGGATGATGTCAATTCCCTCACCTCTTTTGAGCATAGTGTTCCCCCCCCCCTCGAGATTGCCATTGGGCGCGCTGTCTTTCCGACGACGGCCCCCCTTTGGTGGCGTTCCAATATTGTCTCTGACAGGACCCGTTTCAGAATTGGGCGGACCTTGCCTGAACTGCGGTCGTTGCGGATGGATAACTTTTCATGACGGTTCCTTCACACAGGGGAACCGTTCCGGCACCGGCATGTGAATCTGGAGCCACTTAAGGATGTTGTCCATTTCACCGCAGACTTCTCTGAGGGCCCTGCCGCGGTGGCTGATCCGGCCCTTCTCATTAGCGTCGAGCTGGGCGAACGTTCGCCCCAATGGTGGAAAGAAAAAGCAGGGATCATAACCGAATCCGTTTTCTCCCATGGGCTGACGTGTGAGTTCGCCATCGCAGCGGGCCTCATAGGTCAGCGCCTGGCCGGTGGGCACGGCAATGGAAATGACGCAGACAAAGGCGGCCTTGCGGTCGGTTTCCCCTTCCATTTCCGCCAGCAGTTTTTGACAGCGCTGGGCGTCTGTCAGGCCGCCCCCTCCGTATCGCGCCGAGTAGACGCCCGGCGCACCGCCCAGGGCATCCACCACTAAGCCGGAGTCGTCCGCCATCGCCGGCAGGCCGAGCACCCGCGCCACCTGGCTGGCCTTTTTGTAGGCATTGGCCTCAAATGTGTCTCCATCTTCTATAACTGGCGGGATGGGGCCAAAATCGCCAAAATGCTTGATGGAAACCGGGTGACCTTGCAGCAGATGATGAATCTCGCGCACCTTTCCTGGGTTGCCGGTGGCCAGGACAAGCGGTATCGGTGTCTGCATATCGTCCTCGGAATCATTCCTGGAAAGATGGGTGCCAATTCATGGTATGCTGGCCCTGCAGCGGTGGGTATTTTTCCTAAAGCATCCCCTGATATTTGTAAAGTGAATTCGCCTGGAGCCCGCTGTGAGCGGGATACAAAAGCCTTTACACCCCAATATCGGCTGGTATATTAATGCCTGCCGACGATCAGCGCCGTAACATGGCGCCGACAATACGAAAATTCACCGACCAAGGATGCTCCAATGCATAGATTGTTAAAGGATGCCCCGGGGGAGAGAATGCTTCTTCTGGGCAACGAGGCCATTGCCCGCGGAGGGCTCGAGGCGGGGGTGGCGGTGGCCACCACTTATCCGGGGACGCCGTCTTCAGAAATATCGCTGAACTATTTTCAAATCTCCCGGGAGACCGATCTGTATTTTGAATACAGTGCCAATGAAAAAGTCGCCCTGGAAGTCGCCGCGGCGGCGGCAAATGCCGGCGTACGCGCGTTTTGCATGATGAAGCACGTGGGTGTGAATGTGGCCGCCGATGCATTGATGACCCTCGCCTATGTGGGCGTACGCGGCGGCTTGGTCATCCTCACAGCCGATGACCCGGCCATGTTTTCCAGTCAAAACGAACAGGACAATCGCTATTATGCCCGCCTGGCGGGGCTTCCTATGCTGGAGCCCTCATCTGTGGCCGAGGCCAAGGAGATGGTGCCTCATGCCTTTGAAATTTCCGAAGCACTGGGCGAGCCGGTGCTGCTGAGGACCACGACACGCATCAATCACAGCAGTGCGCCGGTGACCTTGGGCACACTGCCGCCGCGGCGGACGACGGGCAATTTTGTCAAGGACCCGTTCAATCTTGTCACCGTGCCGGCCGTTTCACGAAAACTTCACGTCCGGCTGCTGGAAAACCTGAAGCGCGCGGCCGATTTGTCGGAAGCCTCCGTCTATAATTTCGTCGAGGGCTCGGGCAGTTGGGGGATCGTCTGCAACGGTGTCAGCCATAGCTATGTCACCGATGCGGTGGCCGATCTGAACTTGGGGGAACGGGTGCGCATATTGCGCATGGGGTTTTCCTACCCGCTACCCCCGCAACGCATTCTTTCCTTTTTGAAGGCGTGTGAAAAGGTGTTGGTCGTGGAAGAGGGGGAGCCTGTCATGGAGGAGGCCCTCCGGTCCATCGCCCAGCAGGCGGAAATGACCCTGGAAATATCCGGCAAATCGGATACGCTTTTTTCGCGTCTTTATGAATTCGATCCGGCCATGGTGCGCCGGGTGATTGCGGCCTACTTCGATATCCCCTGCACGCCCCCAGAAGCCACCGACATGGCCGATGTCCCCGAATTGCCCCAGCGCCCGCCCAATCTGTGCGCCGGCTGCTCTCACCGGGCCACCTTTTATGCCGTCAATCAGGCCATCCAGGGAATCGATGCCATCTGCCCCACGGACATCGGCTGCTACACCCTGGGTTTTCTGCCGCCCCTGAGCAAGGGCGATTTTCTGATCTGCATGGGAAGCTCGGTGGGAACGGCTTGCGGGTTTTCCCGGGCCACCGGCAAAAAGGTCATCAGCTTTATCGGGGACTCGACGTTCTTTCACTCCGGCATCATCGGGCTTGTGAGCGCCGTATTTAACAACCACGACATCACCCTGGTGATTCTTGACAACGGGACGACCGCCATGACTGGACACCAGCCCCACCCGGGCGTCGATATGTCCCAGCTGCAAATGGACGGTTTTGGTAGGGTGTCCATCGAAGCCGTGGTCCGCGCGCTTGGGGTGGGGCACGTCAGCGTGGTCCGACCCTTCAAGGTGAAAAAGACGGTGGCCGCCATTCGCGATGCCATTGACTACAAGGGCGTCAGCGTCGTGATCAGCCAGGAAATCTGCACCCTTTACGCCAGGGGTCTCAAACGCGATCGCGCTCGCGCCTTCACCGTGACCGATCGCTGCCGCAACCACCGGAACTGCATCAATGACCTCGGCTGCCCGGCATTCTTTTTGGAAGACGACGCGGTGCGCATCGATGCCGACATGTGTGTCGGATGCGCCGTGTGCGCCCAGATCTGCCCGGAGAACGCGATTGTGCCCTTGAAGTGAGCACCGGCCGGCAGTGCGCAGACCCACAAAATGCCCCGGCACCAAAATTGAGACACGGATATTGATACCGGTTCAGAGACCATGGATTACCACCAGCAAACCCGAAAGATGCAACGCCCATGAAGGAAACCATACGTCTGATTATCGTCGCTGTCGGCGGGCAGGGCAACCTGCTGGCCTCCAAAGTCTTGGGCGAGACGGCACTGAGTGCCGGTATCCCCATGCACATGAGCGAAATCCATGGTATGGCCCAGCGCGGCGGTGTCGTTGAGTCGGCGATTGTTTTCGGCCCTGCCAGAAGCACCATCATATCGGATGGCGAAGCCGATGTGCTGGTTGGGTTTGAACCACTGGAAACACTCAGGGCGCTCAACAAGTGTAACCCCCGCACCACCGTGATCACCAACCTGGCACCCACGCCGCCGTTTACCGCCGCCATCGGCAAAGGGCGCTATCCGGACATGGCGCAGATGACTGCACTGATATCCGCCAAGATCGATCGCCTGCTGGCTTTCGATGCCACGGCGCTGGCCAGGCAGGCGGGCAACGTCCTTTCATTGAACATGGTGCTTCTGGGGGCACTCATTGCTTCCAATACGCTTCCGCTGTCCCGAGACGCCGTCGAGGCGACCATTCAAGAGAAGACCAAGGCTGCCTTCGTTGCGGTGAACTTGAAGGCCTTTGAACTGGGCGCGGACGCCGTTGCATCTTCGGCGTAGCGCAACGATATTTGCCGATTTGGCCATCACTTCGCACCCGGCATCGCGATCCAACCTGTCATGCTGACATCCCTGAGCATTAAGAATTTTGCCATCATCGACGATCTTCAGATCCGTTTTGCGCCGGGATTGACCATTCTCAGCGGAGAGACCGGTGCGGGTAAGTCGATTATCGTCAATGCCGTTAACCTGTTGCTGGGCAGCCGCGCGACGGCAAAATTGGTACGCAGCGGTGCCGAAAGTGCTGAATTGGAGGCGGTCTTCGCCGTGCCTGCCGACGGCAAGATTCATCGCTGTCGGCGTGACAGTGGCTTTCCCGTTGACGGTGCCCTGACCGTACAGCGGGTCATTTCCATCCATGATCGGCACAAAATCTTCATCAACGGACAGGCGGCCACGGTTCAGCGGCTCACGGAGCTGACCGCCGGCCTGGCCAGTATTTCCGGGCAACACGCTCACCAAGCCCTTCTCAGGGAAGACGCCCATCTGCTGGTTTTGGACCAGTTCGGGGGCCTCATGGCCTTGCGGCAGGCCATGGCCGAGACCGTGGCCGCCATCCGCACCGGCATGGATGAATTGAAATTGCTTCAAGAGCGGCAGCAGCGGCAACAGGAGCACATGGAACTTTTGACCTTTCAAAAACAAGAGATCGCCGCTGCCGGGCTGTCCGACATTCACGAGGACGAGGCTCTCGAATCGCACCGGCGACGGTTGAAGCATGCCGCGTTTCTCTACCAGGCGGTCTTCGATGCAGTGGGGCAACTCTACAGTGACGACGGGGCAGTGGTGGAACGTGTTCAGGGTCTGGTCGCCAACCTGGGACGCGCCGCGGATATCGATGGGGCCTTGGCTCCTGCGGTGGATGTCCTGACCAGCGCGGGCGTCGGCCTTGAAGATACGGCCATCCAGTTGCGCGACTACCTTGGCGCCATGGAGATAGATGACCATGAGTTGGAGCGGGTGGAGGACCGGCTGGACGCTCTGAGCCGATTGAAAAAGAAATACGGCGGAAGTCTGGAGGCGGTGCGTTCCCATTATGACGGGATCGATGATGCGCTGGCCGCGGTTCGCAACATTGCAGAGGCCATTGCCGAGGCGACGGAGCGTCTGGATATGCTTCACCGGAAGGCCTGCGACACCGCGCGACTGCTTTGCGAGGGGCGGCGAAAAGCTGCGCCGGCCCTTGCCCAAAGCATCTGTAAAGAACTCGACGGTTTGGAAATGGTCGGTGCCGAGGTCGACCTCGTGGTAGAGGATATTGAGGCGACACCCCGGCAGTCGCCTTTTCTGAGGGACGGTTCCCGCAGTCTGACCGACACAGGCAGCGATACGGCGACCTTTCATATTTCCGCCAATCCTGGGGAGGTGATGAAGCCCCTTGCCAGCGTGGCTTCCGGCGGGGAGCTTTCCCGCGTGGTGCTGGGCATCAAGGCCGTTTTGGCGCGAAGCGATGCCGTTGAGACCATCGTGTTTGATGAGGTGGATGCCGGCATTGGCGGTCGGGTGGCCTCACGCGTGGGACAGAAGCTGTCTCTGCTGGCAGCGTATCATCAGATTATCTGCATCACTCACCTGCCCCAGATCGCTGTCTTCGCCCATCACCACTATCGAATTGACAAGCATACCACCGGGGGAAGGACCCTCACCAGGATCCAGATTTTGGACGATGCTGAACGGGAGGCGGAAATCGCCCGGATGCTGGGCGGCACCGCCACGACCGCTGCCACCCGACATCACGCCCGGGAATTGCTCGACAGCGCCGCCACTGACGTATCCTGACGGCAGCACCGCCATTTCTCAGCCATGTCGCGTGGGAATGTTGACTTTCTGGTACTGCCGCATTAATCTGCTGGGCTTGGCGGCATACAAAATTTATAATTATTTTGTTGGGTTATGTATTCACTGAGATATCTTAATGCGTCCGGCAGCCGGCACTTGCCGGTATGGTGAAATGAAACAGGTTCATTCCAAGGAAAAGCAGCAGTTTCGGGAACTCTTCCTGCAGGAGAACATCGATCGCTTCGAGGATCGTTATGTCATCCTTGAGGTTTTCTTGCGGCGGGAAGGCCATGTGACCGTTTTGGATCTCATCGCCGAACTCGAAGCGGCCGGCCATCATTTTCCGGAAAGTTTTGTCCAGGACACGATGATGCTGATGTGCCGGTTCGGGTTCGCCAACGAAAACCGATTCGGCAACGGCGAAAATCGATATGAACACCGCCACCTGGGCCAGCATCATGATCACATGATCTGTACCAAGTGCGGGCGGATCGTTGAATTTTCCGAAGAAACGCTGGAACTGCTCCAGGAGAAGATTGCGGCGACATATGGTTTCCATCTGCTCCAGCACCGCATGGAGCTTTACGGTATCTGTGACGCCTGCCAAAAGGAGC
>CAYUOU010000047.1:0-31668 GCA_964446485.1 uncultured Desulfobacterales bacterium
GCCGTATCTCGAACATTTTACGAAATCGTCTTTTTTGCTACTTTTTACCGTTTCAGCAAGATTGCCGGTGGCACTGGCTGGCGGCATGTGATCTCGCTTGTGATTTCTCAGGCTACTTTTTTCTTGGCGTCAGCGGCCTTTTTGACCAGTTCTTCCGCGATGGATGCCGGCACCTGTCGGTAGCTGTCGAATTCCATGGTAAACTGTGCCTTGCCCTGGGTACCGGATCTGAGCACGGTGGAGAATCCAAACATCTCCGCCAGCGGCACCTGGCCTTCGATGGCGCACATGGGGCCCTCGTCCTGGGCACCCACAATGATGCCTCGGCGCTGATTGAGCAGGCCCATAACCGCTCCCTGGAATTCGGTGGGTGTCTCCGCGACCACCTTCATGATGGGTTCGAGAATGACCGGTTTGGCCTTGAGATAAGCCTCTTTGAAGGCGCCTCGAGCGGCGGCCTGGAAGGCCATGTCGGAGCTGTCCACCGAATGGGAGGCCCCATCGTTGATCACCACACGGACGCCCGCCACCGGAAACTCCATTTTGGGCCCTTTTTGCATGCAGGAGGCAAAGCCCTTCTCGCAGGCGGGGATG
This sequence comes from uncultured Desulfobacterales bacterium, assembly GCA_964446485.1. Taxonomy (GTDB): domain Bacteria; phylum Desulfobacterota; class Desulfobacteria; order Desulfobacterales; family JBDRRP01; genus JBDRRP01. Next base: position 595 of record CAYUOU010000047.1, read on the forward strand.
TACACCGTGGGAATGGCACCCCCGGTGATTTTATTGTCGAAGACAAAATCGGCCTCGGTGGTCGGCTCAACCCACCCGGCGATGCGACCGTACTGGCCGGAGCCGCCGGTCTGTTTCTTGTGCGTATAGTTGAATTCAGCGCGTTGCGTGATGGTTTCGCGATAGGCCACCTGGGGCTGGCCGGTGCTCACCGCGGCACCGTATTCGCGTCGCATCCGCTCCACATACACTTCAAGATGAAGTTCGCCCATACCCTCAATGATGGTGTCGCCGGTCTCATCGTTCACGAAGGTCCGAAATGTCGGGTCCTCTTTGGAAAACCGGTTGAGCGCCTTGGACATGTTGATCTGGGATTTGTTGTCCGCGGGGATGATGCTCAGGGAAATCACCGGCTCGGGGACGAACATGGAGGTCATGCTCACGTTGAGTTCCGGCGCGGCGAAGGTGTCTCCCGAGTAACAGTCGATGCCGAACAGGGCGCCAATATAACCCGCGGGGATCTTTTCGATGTCTTCCATCTGGTTGGCATGCATTCTCACCAGACGACCGATTTTTATCTTCTTGCCGGAGCGCGTGTTGACGACCGTGTCGCCCTTTTTGAGGTGCCCCTGGTAGACGCGAATGTATGTCAGCTGGCCGTATTGACCATCCTCGAGTTTGAAGGCAAGGGAAACCAGCGGTTTTTTCTCATCGGCTTCGAGCAGGACGGAGGCTTCGTCACGGTCCATGTCCAGTGCCTGGTTTTGAACCTCTGCCGGGTTCGGAAGATAATTGGTGACCGCATCCAGAAGACACTGGATACCCTTGTTTTTGTATGCGGAGCCCACGAACACCGGCGTGATTTCACGTTTGAGCACTCCGGTGCGAAGGGCTGAAATGATGAGCGCTTCAGGGATGTCGCGTTCTTCGAGGATCGCTTCGGTAAGGTCATCCGAGAAAACGGAAGCCGCGTCAAGGAGCGTTTCACGGGCCTCGGCGGCGGCCTCCACCATATCGCCGGGGATCGGTGCTACCCGAACCGTCTCGCCGTTGGGGCCGTCGAAATACACCGCCTGCAGGGTCACGAGGTCCACGATGCCGTCGAAATCCGCCTCAAGGCCGATGGGCAGCTGCATGGTCACGGCGTTGTGGCCCAGCTTTTCCCGAAGCTGTCGCGTGACGCGCTCGGGGCTGGCGCCACTGCGATCGCACTTGTTGACAAAGGCGATGGAAGGCACTTTGTAGCGTTTCATTTGCTGGTCCACCGTGATCGATTGGGACTGGACCCCGCCGACGGCGCAGAGCACCAGAATGGCACCGTCCAGCACCCTCAAGGATCGCTCCACTTCAATGGTGAAGTCAACGTGCCCGGGGGTGTCGATGATGTTGATGTCGTGGGCGCGCCACTCGCAATAGGTCGCGGCGGAGGCAATGGTGATGCCGCGTTCCTTTTCCAGTTCCATGGAATCCATGGTCGCGCCGACACCATCCTTTCCCTTGACATCGTGGATGGCATGGATGCGATTTGTATAGTACAGGATGCGCTCGGTGAGTGTTGTTTTCCCTGAATCGATATGGGCGCTGATACCGATGTTCCGGGTGCGTTCCAGTTGGCCTTTCATTTTTCTCGTTCCTCTTGGGGTTGTAATCAGTCGCGTCGCGCTGGCGGTTTGTGAAAAAAAAACCCCCGTCAAGGGGTGCCTTGCCAAACGGGGAATTTGCCAGCCTTATGTTACGGTAACGTCAGATATATGTGAACAAGTGATTATACAGTTAAATATTCCACTGTCAATGTTTATCTCTGCCGCTGAATGGTGAGTCCGCGGCGTCTTGCGGGGATGGGGCGGCGACCCACGATAGACAGGCCCCGTCGTCAGGGTTCGAGGCGCCGGTAAATGCCAGCACCCATCTGCGCCATTTACCTCGGGCTCATGCGTGCCCGGAATATTTCCGACAGCGCGGTGCCCCGACAAAAGGCCGTGTAGTCCGAGATGATTTGGCCGTGATCGAATGCCAGCGGCGTCGGCAGTGCGTTAAGAGGGAACACCGCGGCACGCCGTGCGTCGTCCCCGCCTTTTGGGATGCCGGTTGCCGCAGCCAAAAAAACCACCGACACGGTGTGCCCCCGCGTGTCTCGGGCTGGATCGGAATACGTATGAAACTGCTGGATGAGCGTGATATCCAAGCCCGTCTCTTCCAAGGCTTCCCGCCGGGCGGCGGCCTCAACGCTTTCACCCACATCGACAAACCCGCCGGGCAGCGCCCAGCCCGGCGGCGGATTGCGGCGCTCTATCAGGACGATGCCCCCTGTTGTCTGAATGATGGTGTCGACGGTGATCAAAGGGGTCTGCGGCGGCATGTACGATCCTTTCACTTGACGATGTGAAGACGTTCATACCATATAAGCATCCCAGGGATAAACCTAAAGGAGCCATCCATGAACCTCCAGAAGTACTGCCCGGACAAGATCGTCACTGCCGATGTGGCCATGACCAAAATTCGACAGGGGAGCCGTGTGTTTCTCGGTACCGCCTGCGGGGAGCCCCAGCACCTCATCCGCGCCATGGCCAATGCCTCAGGGCTGCAGGATATTCAGGTCTATCAAATGCTCTCCCACACGCTGGCCGAATTCGTCGGCGACCCCTCGTTTTCCCGGCGCTTCGCTTTGAAGCTGTTCTTTATCAGTGCGCAAATGCGCCAGGCGGCCTTCGACGGAAAAATCGATTACCTGCCCATGTATTTGTCCCAGATCCCGCGATTGTTTTCGCGGCAGCAAATCGGCCTTGACGTGGCCCTTGTCCAGGTCAGTCCTCCGGATCGTTTCGGCTACTGCAGTCTCGGCGTGAGTGTGGACATCACCCTTTCGGGCATCGAAAATGCCTCGGTGGTCATCGCTCAGGTGAATCCCATGATGCCGCGGACATGGGGCGACAGCTTTGTTCACGTAGATGACATCGATTACATTGTCTTACATGAAGAGCCGCTGGTGGAAGCCTTGCCCACCTCGAAAAATGAAGAAGTGGCCATGCGCATCGGGTTTTATGTAAACCAGTTGGTAGAGGACGGCGCAACGCTCCAGATCGGTTTCGGCCACCTTCCGTACGCCATTTTGAAATACCTGGACAATAAGAACGATCTTGGGGTGCATACGCAGCTGATCACCGACGGCTTCCTTCCGCTGTTCGAGAAAGGGGTCATCACCAACAAAAAGAAAACCTTGCTGCCCGGCCGGGTGGTGGCGTCATTGTGCATGGGGTCGGAGAAGATTTACCGATTTGTCGACAACAATCCGGCCTTTTACTTCCGGTCGTCTGAATTCGTCAATGATCCCACCGTCATTGCTCGAAATGACAATCTGATCTCTATCAGTTCCGCCCTCGAGGTCGACCTCACCGGTCAGGTGAGCACCGATTCCATGGGCTACCTGTTTTATTCCGGCATCGGTGATCAGGTCGATTTCATCCGCGGCAGCGCCATGAGCAAGGGCGGTTTTTCCATTATCGCCCTGCCGTCCACAGCCAACAACGACACCGTATCGCGTATCGTCCCGCATCTCAGCCAGGGGGCCGGTGTGGCCACGACGCGCGGCGATGTCAATTTCATCGTCACCGAATACGGCATCGCTTCCCTTCACGGGAAGAGTATCTATCAGCGTGTCATGGAACTGGCCCAGATTGCGCATCCGAAATTCAGGGCCGAACTGATCGATGTGGCCAGAGAGCGTCATTACATATTCAAGGATCAAATGCCGCCAGCCCAGGAGGATCTGCTGTTTTTGGAAAACTACAAAACCACACAGAAGCTCAGGGGCGGCAAGACCATCGAGTATCGGCCCTTGCTCCCCTCGGACGAATTTCTGTATCGAAATTTTTTCTATTCCCTCCAAGAGGAAACCATTTATCTGCGGTTTTTCTACAAGATGAAAATCTTTTCCCACGAAGTCGCCCAGCGCCAGTGGGCCCGCGTCGACTACCGAAAGAACATGTCCGTCATCGGGCTGGTTCAGACCGGAGGCCGAAAGGAGATTATGGCTATTGGCAGCTATGCCGATGCCTCTGAAAAATGTGCTGAGGTGGCCTTCGTGGTGAGGGAGGATTTCCAGGGAATGGGTATCGGCTCTTTCTTGCTGAAGTTCTTGGAGGGGATTGCCATTGAAAACGGCTACACGTCATTTTGCGCCTCGGTGCTGCGTGAAAACAAAGCCATGCTGCAGGTTTTCAAAAAACGCTATCCCAACGCGAAGACATCCTTCAGCGGCGGGGATCTGAGCGTCATCATGCGTTTTGACGATGCCGCCTCCGCATCGGAGGTGCCGCCGGAAGACGATGCGTCGGACTGTCGCGCCGGCAAGAACAGGCCGTCCGGCCACAACTGATGGGCGGGAATGCGTCCTCAGGGCGTGTGACAGTTCCGCGACGTTGAAATGATCAGGGAACTGACGGATGGAAATCGGGTCTTCGGAATGGCGTGCTCTCATCGCGGAAGGCGCCGCCAGGTTTCGCCTGACGGTCTCAACGCAGCAGATGACCGCTTTCACACGCCATGCGAAGACGTTGGTGGCGTGGAATCAACGGACCAATCTCACCCGCATCGTTTCACCCGAGGCAATGGCCGTCCGGCATTTCGTCGATTCCCTCTCGCTGGTCCCTCATCTCTCCGGTCGCCAGGCCATCATGGACATGGGCGCCGGCGGCGGGTTTCCGGGGATGGTGGTGGCGGCGATGCTTCGCGACAGCCGGGTTGTCCTTGTCGACGCCGTCCGGAAAAAAGTGAGCTTTCTGAATCACCTCATCCGATTGCATCAGCCCTGCCGGGTGGCTGCCGTTCACGCCAGGACGGCAGACCTCGCGGCGCGGGCCGATTACCACAGACGCTTCGATGCGGTGGTGTCCCGGGCTATGGGGGATCTGACGGACACCCTACGCGCCGCTGCACCATTCATGACGCAAAAGGCTTGTGCCATCGCCATGCGGGGGCCCCGGGGCGCCGATGAAGCCAGGGACTTTATGGCCTCTTCGGCGCGCATCGACATCGAAGCGCTCGCGGGATTTCCCCTCGATGTCGAGGTGATCGCGTTTCAACTGCCCAGGGCACACGGAGACCGGCATCTGGTGGTTCTTCGGCGGCATTCATGATCGGCGGGGCCGTCCGGTGCCGAATTCTACGAAGGGGTATGGAAGATTACTTCGGGGCCTTAGCTTCTGGAGGTTAGAACACGACTAAATCGGTTCCCCCTTTCCTTCGGTTATTCGTCGGTGGACTCTTTGAGGATGTTTTCAAGGGCTGCTTTCAACCGTTCCACCTCTGCCGCCAGCTTTGCCATCGCGGATCCGGCATCCTCGAGCCGTCTGTCACGCCCCATTTCCTCGAGTTCCCGGGCCACCAAAACGGCGTCCTGGGCCTGGAAATTGCCCAACATCCCCTTCAGGGCATGGGCCTGGCGACGCAATCGCTCCGCATCCGAATCGACAACCGCCGATCGGATTTCATCGACCATCGGCGGGTAATCCTCCAGGAACATGCCAACGGCTTCGGCAAAGAACTCCCAATCATGGTCGAACGCTTTTAGCAACGTGGTCTTGTCGAAGGTCACTGCCGGCGTTGGATGCGCATCGGTTGCGGCCGATTCATCGGCGGCCTTCGAAGAGAATCTGGCCAGCGTTTCCCTGAGCGTGTCTGAGGAGATGGGTTTGGAGACGTAGGCGTCCATCCCGGCCTGCAAACATTTTTCTCGATCCCCTTTCATGGCGTGGGCGGTCATGGCGATGATGGGGATGTGAGCGTGCCCCTTGGCGGCCTCTATCTGTCGAATGGCCCGCGTCGCCTCCAGTCCGTCCATCGACGGCATCTGAACATCCATGAGAATCATATCGTAGGCATCCTTTTGAAATGCCGCTACGGCCTCGAGTCCGGTCTCGGCGATGTGGACCTGATGGTTCCACCGGTCCATGAGGCGTTTAATGAATTTTTGGTTGAAAGGGGTGTCTTCCGCCACCAGGATTTTTAAATGGTTCGGCATGATATCCGGCTCCGGTTGGGGTGAGACCGCTGCTTCACGTGGCCGCCAGCCGGTGCCGGTGATGGCCTCATGAAACTTTTCCAGAAGTGTTTCGAGCTTGATCGGCTTGGTGATGGTACCGAAGACCGATAGGGACGCGGTGTCGATGGAATTTCGAATTCTGGAATTCGGCGTCATCAGGATCTTCTTCGGTGGGGGGGCGTCCAATTCATTCAGCCATGCTGCCATTTTGAGCCCGTCGTCGCCGGGCATGTCCGCATCAAGAAGCACCAGGGCATGCGGTGTTGACGATGCTGCAGCGGTTTGAAACAGCGCCTTGGCCTCGGCCAATGATCCGGCGGCACTGGGGGCCATTTCCCATTCGGCCAATACGTCGTGCAACGTTTGGCGCGCCGTTTCATTGTCGTCAAGAATGAGAACGCGAATGCCGTTGAGGGGCGCCACGTCTTCCACATCGGGCCAGCCGCCTTTATCCTCGTCAACGGCAAACCGTATCGTGAACTGGAAATCGCTTCCTTCCCCCGGAGCGCTGTCCACCCAAATTTTCCCGCCCATGAGGCCAACCAATTGTGAAGACACGGCCAGTCCGAGACCGGTACCGCCATATTTACGGGAGGTGCTGCCATCGGCTTGGGCGAAAGCGCCAAAGATCGTAGACTGCTTTTCTTCGGGAATGCCGACGCCCGTGTCCCTGACGCTCACCTTGACGATGGCCTCCGAGTCGGAGCAGGCCTCGCAGGCAGCGATGCAGACAATTTCGCCTTCCTCCGTGAACTTGATCGCATTGCCAACAAGATTGATGAGGACCTGACGAAAGCGTGCCGGGTCGCCGATCATCCAATTGGGCACATTGCGCTCGATTCGGTAAACCAACTCTATTCGCCGTTCATGGGCTTTGGGGGCCATGATCTTCATGGTTTCGCTGATCAGCGCGTGGAAATTGAAGGTCGTCGACTCCAATTCGAGCTTGCCGGCCTCGATTTTTGAAAAATCCAAGATGTCATTGATGACGGCGAGCAGGGCAAACGCAGCCGATGAGACCACGTCAAGATCTTCCTGTTGCTCTGTCGACAACGGGGTTTCCTGCAGCAGTTCCACCAACCCGATGATGGAGTTGAGTGGCGTTCGGATTTCGTGGCTCATGTTGGCCAAAAATTCGCTTTTTGCACGATTGGCGGATTCCGCGGCGATCTTTTCCTGCTTCAGCGCCTCTTCTTTGCGCCGCTGTGTCACGTCCCTCAAGATCCCTCGGAAGCCGGCAACCCGTTGGCGGTGATCTAAAATCGGCGAGATGGATGATTCCAGAAAACGCCGGCTGCCGTTCGGGGCGGCAGTGGTGCAGTCAAAGGTCTTGATGGAAAGGGTGGTGGAAACCAGGGATTTGAACATGTCGGAGAGACCCTCAGAGGATGCGGCATCCAGCAACTCCTGCAATTTTCTGCCCATCAGGTCTTCGTCCGGCAGCCCTAAAATGCGTTTCAAGGATTCATTGAAGAAGGTCAGTGCGCCGGTTTGGGTCACTTCGAAATAACCGTCTTCGATACTTTCGATAATGGTTCGATACTTTAATTCACTCTCTTTGAGTTCCTCTTCCACCACACGCCGCTTGTTGATGGTGTACTGGGCATGGGAGCCGAAAATAACAAAAAGGCAGGTGACGACCACCCGGGTCCACACCTCGCTCATGTTGATGCCGAAAAAACGGTAGAAGATGTTGGTCTGGAAATCCAAGAATATATAAAGGATGGAATCCAGAATCCAATATACGGCGGCCAGGCCGAAACCCAATAACACCATGTGATCGGTCAGGGTGACGCGGATATCGTCTTTTTTCTTCATGCTTTTGTCCTGCTATGGAAGAACAATCGAGTGAATTGGCGACTTCATTGGTGACCCTGCAGTCAGGCGTCGAGACCGGCCCTGTGGTGTCGATTCATAATGGTAGCAGTAAGATACACTCTCTCGAGGCGAACCGCAAGAGATGAATGCAGCTGCCAATAGGGCTGCGCGCCGTGTCCGGCAAGTTTTGGAGGATTGGACTGTATCGCCCGAAAGTCGGCAGCGCCGATCATCATTTTCGGAAGATGAAACTGCTGCGGGGTCATGACGTCCGAATGAAGCCGCTATGATCGATTGGCACAGGGGGTGAAAAAACACCTTTACAAGTCATCTGCCAACTTGACAAAAACCGTTTTTTTCTACAGAATATTAAACATTTATGGTAATGTGACAAAAATTTTGCTTCCCGTTTCGCATGGAGCTTTCGACCCGCAGAATTTGTTGATGCCATTAGTGGAGAATTGCTTTGGCTAAATCCGACGAGATATCATCCACTGAAAAGCTCCTAGATCTAATCCGAAAACGTGGCAAAACGCCAGCCAAGCCATCCGAGGCGGATTCGCCGCCTCCACAGCGAAAAACCCGTCGTAAACGAGCGGTGAAGCGCAGCGCTTCCAAGGTTCCGATCATCATCGGTGTGGACATCCGTACCAATGGCATTTGGCTCGCGGCTTCGGCCACCGGAGCCGATGGCGCTCCCGAACTGTTGAATTTCCAGAATGTGATTTTGGAAGCGCCCATTGCGATCGATACCATTGAGTTTTCCAATTTTCTCGGCCGAACATTGTCCGAATTCACCGCGCGGCATCGCAATTTCGATGTGTGGGTGTCCATGCCTTCCGCCAATGTGGAGATGCGGCTGTTAAAGCTGCCGAAGATACCGGACCGGCAATTGCCCAACGCTGCCAAATGGGCGTTTCGCAGAGAGGCCTCCCTGGATGAAACCCGGGATATTTTCGATTTCCATCCCTTGGGACTCACCTTTGACGATGGGATCCAGAAAGTCCCCTTGCTCGCCTACACGGTTCCCCGGGAAGAAGTTAGCCAACTCCAGACGGTATTTCAAAAAAGCGGGTTTTCACTGAAGGGTGTCTCCATTGTGCCTTTCGCCATTCAGAATTTACTCAAAGCCGAATGGCTGGAGACTGAAAACAAAAACGTTTGCTCGCTGTTCGTGGGAAAGGACTGGTCGCGCATTGCCGTTTATGCCGACGGCAACCTCATGCTGGGGCGTGATATCAAGGCCGGCGTTCACAGCGTCGTCGAGGCCATTGCGGAAAGCATGCGGTCACAGCCGGCGGACGGCATCGACGCCGTTGGCAACCTGGCGATGGCCTTGCCCGAGGACCCGTCCCTCGGCGTTGCAAAGGCCGCGGATGAATTGCTGCTCGCGTTTTTGAAGGACCAACTGCCTCATGACCCACAGGCCGGCAACGCCTTTGGCGCCTCGCAAATATCAGAAATCATCGCCGCCCCGCTGGAACGCATTATTCGCCAGGTGGCGATGACCATCGAGCATTATTCTTCCAACTACGACAAGCGCGGTATCAGCAAAGTGCTCATATCCGGCGACATTGCCGGGCATCCATGGATTGCGCACCGGATTTCCAGGCATCTGGATCTTCCTGCGGAGGTGATGGATCCCTTCGATCAGGCGCCGACACCGGGAAGCGCCACCATCGCCCCGGAGACCATTTTTGATAGAATGGCCTATCTTCCCTCAATGGGGATGGCGCTTTCCGACAACGCTACGACACCGAACTTTTTGTTCACCCACGAACAAAAAAGTAAAGTCAAGATGACAAATCGGGTCAATCGGATCGCCTATTCGGTATTCGGCCTTCTGTTTGCCGTATTGGTTGTCGTTTTTGGCTGGCAGACCCAAGCCATCATCACTGTTCGAAACGAAGTCGTGCCCATGAGAAAGGAGCTGGCGGCCTTTTCGCCCAAACTGGATCGCGCGCTGGTGTCAAAATTCACCGGCGATCTGGTGGGCCGGATGAAAGCATTCTCATCATCTACCCAGCGCTACATCGGTGTGGCTGTCTTGACCGACGTTGTCAACCGAACACCGCAGAGCGTTTCATTGTCGAACATGACCATCGACTTGGGGGAAGTGTCGACGACATCGATGAACACCGCCGGGCGCTTTGTGCTCATCAACGGGGTTGTCGCCTCCGAGCGGAACGCGTTGGAGACGACGCTGGCCAACTATCTTGCCGGATTGAGGTCGTCGCCTTTGTTGGGACAGCCCGAAATGAAGCGGCAAAGCATCGAATTGGTGAATGAGCAGACCGTGCTGCAGTTCACGGTAACCGTACCGATCAACTGAGGAGTGTTACCGGGATGGTTGAAATCCCCAAAAAAATGATACGCAACATGGCGATCATGGCGGCGTCCCTGATCGCCGTCGGGGCCGTGATGATCTACCCGAATATCAAGGGGCTGGCCGCGCTCGAAGCCGAATCGGTCACCTTGAGAAAGCAACTGGAAGAGCAGAAGATGCTCATGCCGGTATTCGCCGAGATGCGCAAGCGTTCTATGGGGTTGAAAGACAATCCCCTGCCGATGCCGGAGCGTCAGCCGTTGACCACCGATGAAATCCGATCGGCATTGATCACGCTGCGGCAACGGGCCGAGGGGATGAATCTTGAAGTGACCGATATCGTCCCGGGGATGCGGGGGTTTGTCGAGAACGCCCAACGCGTGGTGGTCGATGTCAGCCTCACCGGGGATCTCAACAACTTCAAATCGTATCTGATGAGCCTCACCGCCGATCCGTTCATCGACATCATTCAAACCATTCAAGTTGTCAGCCAGACCGACCGATCACAGTTTCGGTTGACGCTGTGGTTTGCAAGAAAGACGTGACATCGGTTTGAGGAAAGACGATGAGTAAAAGGGAAAAAATAATCGTCGCCGCCATGGTCGTCGCCGTTTTGTACGGCGCATACAGTTTCCTGTTCGATGCCGGCCCCCAAAAGACGCTTCGAATATCCTCGGATCGGGCCGTCCCTTTGCAGCAGTACGTTGTCGAGGTCATCACCCGGTTGAAGCAGGCGGATACCAGCGCCACCGATGGATATCTAATTGATCAGGCGCAAGGGGCACTCAACGCCAACCCTTTTTACCGGGAAACGGCTGCCCGTGAAGAGGTTGACGCGTTGAAGGCCGAGGAGGCCGCCGAAACGGAACGGCGGGAAAAAGAAGCGGCCATCGCCGCCAGCCGTTTTTCCTATTCCGGGTACATTGAAATGGGCAGCGCTCGGCTCGCCATCGTGAACGGGCGGGAGTTTTCGGAAGGGGAGATGCTCAATGCCGCCGGCATGGTCCTGAAGCGTATTTCTCCCACCGCGGTGGTCATCGGTATGCCGGGAATTGCAGATACCATGACCATCGAACTTACAGAAACGGACTAATCGGCCATGATTTCAGCCAACAGGTGTGCAATGAAACTCATGACGGGGTTGTTTGCAGTGGGCCTGGCCTTTTCGCTCTTGATCAGCGGGTGCGTTCACCAAGATGCCGCTGAACGCCAAGCCGGTTACGATCAATGGCAGGTCAAGGCCAAATCGTCGCGGGGGTATTCACCGTCACCCAGGCGGCGTACCGTGTCCGTGAGCCCTGGCGGCGTCGTCGATGGGAAGGCTGGGTTTGGGCCGGACGTTGTCAGCCCACCGCCGGCAAGGTCGCTGCCGCAGGAACTCATCTCCATCAACATGACGGATATCGACGTTTCCGTATTGCTGCGTGCGCTGGCCAGAGCGGCCAACCAGAACATTATCATCAACGAAAAAGTCAAAGGCAGTGCCAACATCAGTATCGAGAAGGCGCCATGGGATCAGGTGTTCCGGGGAATTCTCAACACCCACGGGCTCACCTACCGGTGGGAAGGCGACATCCTTCGCATCCTGACCTTGGAAGACCTTGATGCGGCCCTGAAGCGGGAGGAGCAAAAACAGGATCTGCGTTCCGCGGGCGCCCTTTCGACGCGCGTGGTCCGCATCGATTATGCCGAAGCCGGCAAATTGAAAACCAATTTGGAGACGTTTCTCACAAAGAACAAGGCCGGAAAGACGATCGGGTCGGTCATGGTGGACGAGCACACCAACTCGCTCATCGTGCAGGCGCTGCCCGAAGACATCGAAGCGATGATGCCCTTGGTTTTGGAGTTGGACCGGCCGACGCCGCAGATTCTCATCGAAGCGCACATTGTGGAAGCCACCAAGACAACGGCCATGGACCTTGGGGTTCAGTGGGGAGGAAAATACAGTGTTGACAGCAAAAACAACACCTATACGGTGGCCAGCGGATCCGCCAACAAGGCCAGCAATGCCATCAACATCCCTTCGGGCGGCTTCGGGGTGAACTTTCCCGCGGACATCGGCACCGGGGCTGGGATGACACTGGGGTTTCTCGTGGAATCGCTGGATGGCACCAACCAGCTGGCGGCGCAGCTTTCAGTTCTGCAGAAGGCAGGGCGACTGAACATCCTGTCGAACCCCTCCATCACCACCCTGGACAACCAGGTGGCGATCTTTGAAAGTGGTCGAGAGATCCCCTACCAGAGTGTGGACGGCAACGGCACGCCGAAAACCGAATTCAAAAAAGCGGTGCTGCTGTTGGAGGTGAAGCCCCATGTCATCGATGGTGACGCCCTGAAGATGGAGATCAGGACCACGAAGGACGAAGTCGACACCGCCAGTTCGTCCACCCCGCCGCCCATTATCACCAAAAGGGCCGAGACCACGGTGATCCTCTATGACGGGCAGACCACGGTCATCGGCGGTCTCAATAAGGAATCGGACGGAGGGTCGGAATCAGGGGTTCCGGGGTTGAAGGATCTGCCGGTGTTGGGATGGCTGTTCAAGGGTACCGGAACCCAGAGCGATATGGAAGATGTGCTGATATTCATCACGCCCCATATTCTCAAGCAACACATCGGCGGGAACGCTGCCATTTCCGATTGACAGACAAATTCCCCGCTGCTCCGTTGCTGCACTCGGGATGACATTTTATGGATTTGTTGCGGATTTATCTCCGATCATTTTAACGGATGGCCGCCTACGGGTTTCCATGGACTATTACGAGCTGCTCAATCTCAAAAAAGAGCCGTTTTCGAACTCGCCGGACCCGAACTACCTGTTTCAGTCCCGGCAGCATCGACTGTGTCTGCAGCGGCTGGAACTCTCCGTTCGCCTGAAGCGGGGGCTGAACGTCGTCGTGGGGGAGGTGGGCACCGGCAAAACCACACTCTGCCGCCAGCTGCTGGTGAAATTCGGCGCAGATGACACATTCAAGTCCTATTTGATACTCGAACCGCAGGTCGCCAGTCCCACCGAATTCCTCCAGGCCGTCGCCGTAAATTTCGATGCGGAGCGCACGCAGCGTGCTGCGACCGATGCCGCCCTGAAAGAAATCATCAAAAATCATCTCTTTCAAAGCGGTGTCGAGGCCGGTCACACCAATGTGCTCATCATCGACGAGGGGCAAAAAATGCCTCCGTTCTGTCTGGAGATCATTCGCGAACTCCTCAACTATGAAACCAACGAGCACAAGCTCCTCCAAATCATCGTTTTCGCACAACCCGAGTTCGATACGATACTTGCCGGCCATGCCAACGTCGCCGACCGTATCAGCCTTCGGCATGAACTCAAGCCCATGGGGTTTCGCGACACCCAGCTGATGATTGCCTACCGGCTCTATCAGGCGGGGTTGTCGAAACCGTCGGCATCCCCCTTCACCTTTTGGGCGGTCGTCGCGATTTATCTCGCATCAAAGGGCTATCCCCGGAAAATCGTCAATCTGTGCCATCAATGTGTACTGGCGTTGCTGATTCAAAACCGGAAGCGCGCCGGGTGGCGGCTGGTGCGTTCCTGTGTGCGGCGAATGCGCATGGATTCGGAAAATCGTTTGGGAAAAGCGAGCTGGGCCATGGGAATTGCCGTGCTGGCCGTTCTCGTGGCGGCGGCCGTTCTCATACCGCGGTTTTTGGCGACGCGGGAAATGCCGGCTCCCACAGCGCCGGCGGCGGAAACCGCCGTCCATCACGGCACGCCCCCGCTTCAACACATTCCGCCGGTAGCGGCCACTGACGTGCAAGCGCCGCCCGAGGCTTCATCCGAAGTGCCGGCGGCGGCACCGATTCCCCGTATCGGCGGGGCCGCCGAAGCAGCACCGGTGGTACCGCCGTCAACGACTTTAGCCGCCGCGGAGACGTTTCCTGAAACAGCTGCATCTCCCAAAGCGGGGGACGATGCGCCCCCGGTGGCCCCGGTGGCGGCTTCCATAGAAAAGCCCCCCGAACCCGTCAGCCAAGCGGTTGTCGCCGCACCGCCCGACTTTCTCGGCACTGCACGGCTCAAGCGCAAGGAGATGCTGTCGTGGCTCATGATCAAAGTCTATGGGGTCTACAGTAAGGACCTGTTGAACCGGCTTTTAACGAACAACCCAAAAATCGATAATCCGGACAATATCTTTGTGGGCGCACGGATTGTGTTCCCTGCGTTTCCGGTGTCGTCAATCAACGATTTTAACGGCCATTGGTGGGCATCCATCGGCGATACGGACCATTTCGACGAAGCCCTGGGCATGGTGCGGAACCATCCGGCGGCGTTGAGACCGGTACGCATCATCCCCTACTGGCGTGCGGACATGGGATTGCGCTTCAGGGTGGTGATGTGGGAGCACTTTCTCAGCGAGGCGGATGCGATGGCGGCGGTCTCCACGCTCCAGCGGAATCGGATCAGCGCCGCCATGGTGGTTGACGGATGGCCGGACAATGCCGTCCTGTATGCCGATCCGTTCTCAGGAACGATCAACTGAGCGCCCTGCCGGCGTCGCCGATGCTTGAAACGGCTGGGACCCAAAATAACGGAAATCTTCCTGTGAAACACAAAAAGCGATTGGGTGAAATGCTTGTTGAGGGCGGCCTGCTGACCCAGCCGCAGCTCGAAGACGCCATTGAATCGCACAAGCGCACCCCATTGAAGCTCGGGCAGTATCTGGTGCGTGAAGGCATCGTCAACGGCGGTCAGATCGTTGATCTGCTCTGCAAGCAGTTGCGGATACAGAAATACACTCCTGACAAATTTCCCATCGATGTGGAGTTGGCCAAGTTCATCCCCGTCGAAACAGCCATGAAGCTTCAATTGGCCCCGCTGCGCAAGACACGATCGCTGCTGACCATTGCGATGATCGACCCCCTCGACATCAAGGCCATGGACGCCATCGAAGTGAAGACGAACACCGAGGTGGAGCCGGTGATATGCACCGACCAGCAGCTCAATCATCTGGTCGGCACCATATACGGCACCTATTCGGGCATCGGCGGTGTGCTTGAGGATATGGAGTACGAAAAACCCGAAGACGCGGAGCGGGAAGCGCTGTCGGAAGAAGTGGAAGTCGGCTCCCTTCAGGATATGGCCCAGGAGGCGCCGGTTGTCCGCCTGGTGAACTCCATCCTCTCCCAGGCGGTTCGCGAAGGCGCCAGCGACATCCATATCAGCCCGGAGAAAGAATACATCCAAATCCGTTTTCGTGTTGACGGCAGATTGCATGATGTTCCGGCACCGCCGAAGTCCATGTATCTGCTCATTTTATCGCGGCTTAAAATCCTTTCCAACATGGACATCGCGGTCTCCAGAATCCCCCAGGACGGCCGCTTCACCATCAAGATGGACAACAAGGAGATCAATATCCGTACCTCCACGCTGCCCACCATTTACGGGGAAAACATGGTGATCCGGTTGCTTGACACCAGTTCAGGCATCTATTCCCTCGAGCAACTCGGCATGGCGCAGGAGGACAGAGACCGGGTCGAACGGATGGTGAACAAGCCCTACGGCATGATTCTCGCGACCGGTCCAACAGGTTCCGGGAAGAGCACAACGATTTATTCGCTCCTGAAGAAGGTCAACAAACCCGACATCAATATCATCACTCTCGAAGACCCGGTGGAATACCGGATGGAAAAAATTCGCCAGATCCAGCTCAACCGTAAGGCCGGGATGACCTTTGCCAGCGGATTGCGATCCATTATGCGGCAGGACCCTGACGTGATCATGGTCGGTGAGATCCGTGATCCCGAAACCGCCACCATCGCCGTGCAGGCCGCCTTGACCGGCCACCGCGTGCTGAGCACGGTACACACCAACGATTCGGCCGGTGCCATCACCCGGTTTATCGACATGGGCATCGAGCCTTTTCTCGTCTCGTCGGTCATGTTGGTGTCGGTGGCCCAGCGGTTGGTGAGAAATGTCTGTCCCTATTGCAAGAAACCCCACCAGCCGGCACCGGTGGCCCTGGAGTTCTGGGGGCTGGACAAGGCCGAGAACCCCAATTTCGTCGTCGGTTCCGGGTGTTTTTACTGCATGGACAAAGGCTACAAGGGGCGCACGGGCATTTACGAGGTCCTCGTCATCGATGAAATGGTGCAGGAGATGATTTTAAGCAAGGCCTCCGCCCAGGAGATCAGCAAGGCGGCCCACAGCACTGGGCGCATGACCACATTGAAGGAAGATGCCGCCCGAAAAGTCGCGGCGGGAATCACCACCCTGGAAGAGGCCGCTTCGGCCATTATGGTGTGACGTTATGCCCAAGTTTGCCTATCAAGCGATCGATGCCGGCGGCAAGACCGTCAAGGACATGATCGAGGCGGAATCCGCCGAGGCCGCGGCCAGCATGATCCAGGCCCGCGGGTTTCTCCCCACGGCCATCAACGAGCAGGGTGGCGGCGGCGAGTTCAGTCTGGACACCATTCGAGAGCGGCTGAGCCAAGTCAAAGCCGCTGAATTGATACTATTTACCAAACAGTTTCGAACCATGCTCAAAGCCGGCGTGTCGATGGTGAATCTGCTGCAGATCCTCGAAGAACAAACGGAAAACTACACCCTCCGAGGGGTCAGCCGCAGCATGCGCAAAGACATTCAGGAAGGGGCCAGCCTCCACACCGCCTTCAAGAACCACCCCCGCGTTTTTTCTTCGCTCTACTGCGGCATGGTGCAGGCCGGTGAAGCCAGCGGCGCACTGCCCACCGTTCTCGATCGCCTGATTTACATTATCGATCATGAAAACCGAGTGCGCTCCGACATCATCGCTGCGCTGCAATATCCGGTGATTGTCGTGTTTTTCTTGATGACGGCGTTTTTTGTGTTGCTGACCTTCGTCATCCCCCGGTTCGTGCGAATTTTTCTCAATGCCGGGCTCGATTTGCCGTTGCCGACCCAGATCTGCCTATATTTGTACAACATCCTCAACAGCTATGGGGCGATTCTGCTGATCGGCACCGCTGCCGCCGGCGTGGGCTTGTTCTATTATTTCAGAACGCCTCAGGGGCGGCTTCTCAGGGATACCGTCGTGCTGCGGATCCCGGTGCTCGGCCCCTTGTTTGTCAAAGCGGCCATGAGCCGTTTTGCCAGCATCTTTTCCATTCTCCAATCCAGCGGCGTCAGCGTGATGGAGTCGATGAAGATATTGTCCGGAACGGTGGGAAACGCTGCCATCTCTCAGGAATTCGAGATGATCAACGAAAGATTGGAAGAAGGGCGCGGCATAGCCGAACCGCTCAAACGCGCCAGGTATTTTACCCCCATCGTGGTCAACATGGTGGCCATCGGCGAGGAGTCCGGAAACCTCGATGAGATGCTCGGCGAGATTGCCACCCATTACGATACCGAGGTGGAATATGCCATGAAAAAACTGTCGGATGCCATCGGGCCGGCGCTGACGGTGGGGTTGGCCTGCGTGGTGGGTTTCTTCGCCCTGGCCATCTTTCTACCCATGTGGGACATGATCGGTGTGGTGCAGTAGTGTCCGTCCATAAATACCCCTCCCCGGGTGGGAGGGGATAGGGGAGGGGGGCGGGCCGGCATAAGATTATCGTTACTTATCGGTGTGTTATCACCCTCACCCCAGCCCTCTCCCATCAAGGGAGAGGGGGCAAAGGGCAGGGGAGAGGGAGCAACGGGCCTCCCATGGATGGGCAGAGTCCGTCCATAAATACCCCTCCCCGGGTGGGAGGGGATAGGGGAGGGGGGCGGGCCGGCATAAGATTATCGTTACTTATCGGTGTGTTATCACCCTCACCCCAGCCCTCTCCCATCAAGGGAGAGGGAGCAAAGGGCAAGGGAGAAGGTGTCTTTGATGACCAACAGTCGCGAGAAAATCCGTGAACCCGGCGCACACGGTAAGAAACAGTCTCAGTTTTACGTCAGCCTGTACGTCATCGTCCCCCTGATTTTTTCGGGATTGACCATTATATCCGGAATGGTGGCCTATCAGCTGACCGCGGTGTTCATCCGCCAGGGCGTTGACTACAGCACGCACATCAACTTGTGGGTCGCCTCCATCGGGGCGGTGTCCTTTCTGTGCGCCATTATCGTGGTCCATGTCATGTTGAGACCGATGCAGGCTTTTTTCCGTGAAGCCCGCAAGGTGCCGGCGCTCTCCGCGCATGTCGGGTCCGACACCGATGCCGGTGGTTCCGGGGATGAACTTCAGCGATATACCTCCATGTTTAAGCGGGTCACCGATGTCATAAGCAAAGTCGATGCCCGGCAGTTGTTTCCTGAAATCATCGGTGAAAGCGTCCCCATGCGGGGGGTGCTCAGTCAGATCATGAAAGTGGCGCCGACGGATTCCACCGTGTTGATACTGGGCGAAAGCGGCACGGGAAAGGAACTTGTCGCCACCAGCATTTATCGACAGAGCAAACGGGCGAACAAGCCCTTCGTGAAACTCAACTGCGCGGCCATGCCGGAGGAACTGCTGGAGAGCGAGCTTTTCGGTCATGAAAAAGGCGCATTCACCGGCGCCGTGACGCGAAAAATCGGCAAATTTGAGATTGCCCATAGTGGGACGATTTTCCTGGACGAGATCGGTGATATGCCGTTGAATCTGCAGGCCAAGATTTTAAGGGTGCTTCAGGAACGGGAATTCGACCGGGTTGGCGGCAGCAAACCCATCAAAGTGGATGTACGGTTCATCGCCGCCACCAACCAGAATCTGGAGGAGATGGTCAAGAACGGGCGTTTTCGCGAGGATCTGTTCTTTCGACTCAATGTGATCTCGCTGGACCTGCCGCCGCTGCGGGACCGGAAGGAAGACATTCCACTGCTGGTTGACCGGTTTTTGCAAAACGCGCCCAGACCCACTGCCATCGACCAGACATCCATGCAATTGCTGATGGGCTATAACTGGCCTGGAAATATTCGAGAGCTGCAAAACGTCATGGAGCGCGCGGCGGTGATGGCCGATGACCTCATCGAGGTCGACCACTTGCCGGATGTCATTACCAAGGGGGTATCCACCCATCTTCTGAATTCGTCCGGGCATGAGGAACAGCAGAGTATTGACGATCAGCTGCAGGAAATCGAACGGGCTTACATTATGGAGGCGCTGCGCAAAACAGGCGGTGTCCAGGTGCGTGCCGCCGAGATTCTGGGGATCAATCAGCGCAGCCTCTGGCATCGGATAAAAAAGTATGGAATTGACGTGGGTTCCATCAAAAGCAACAATTGATGTCGTTTTTTCCTCAAATTTTGTAGGTATCGGTTTTTGAAATTATAAAAAACACTTGCGATGGCGGTGCGATTGATTAAGCATCGCTTATCTTTTGGCATCAAAAGGGGTAATCTATACCCAATTTGTACAAAATTAGGGTGATGCCGCCAAGTAATTATCGATATTTAGGTCAGTTGGTACAAGGTTTGCTGTACTACTTGCGTAACAGGCGCAACATCCTCAAATGAAACGGAATAGATAACTCGTGCGCTAACATTCAATAGGCTGACATTCGGTGGCCGATGCTGCCAGGAACGAAAAGAGAGGCGAACATGAAAACAAAACATCTTCTTAAAGATCAAGACGGTTTCACGCTGATCGAAATCATCGCCGTGCTGGTCATCCTGGGTATCCTTGCCGCCGTCGCCGTGCCCAAGTTTTTTGATCTGCAGGACCGGGCCCGCTCCAAAGCCATCTATACGGCCATGTCCGAAATGAAGGTCCGCGTGAACCAGCATTTTGCCCAGAAACTGCTCGAGGGGTATACGTGGACAGCAATTTGGGACACTCAGGCACTGAGTGATATAGGAACTGATTTGGGCAGAGATTTTATAATAGATATTGCTTACGGCGATACATCACCAACTGGTGGTTATATTCTCGTGAATGGGAATTATGTCATTGACTACGAAACAGACGGAGTCACGCCTAGAACTACACAACCTATTACCAATGAACGCCTTGATCTACCGAGGTACAAATAGCTTATATACTTAATGATCTATGAACGCCGCCCTTCGTTGGTATTGAGGGCGGCTTTTCACGTGCGTCATGGGAAAAGAAAATCGAGTTGACGAGGTATACGCAGTAGCTCTGAATATCATCCTTGCGAAGCAATTTATTTTCAGCATTGAAACTCCCGTTGCCACCACAAATGGCAGCGGGAATTTTTTTATGCGATTGTGCGTGACGCCCGGTAAAGTAGTTGCAGCGGCACCAGCGCCACTGGTCATGACGCTCCTGTGTCGTGACCCCACCCGGGCGCTAACCAATCCCCCTCGTGCCCGACGAGTCCGGCCAATGTAGGGGCGAGGTTTATCCTCGCCCGCAATATAATCCAGGTACGGCCGATAGGCGATCGAACAGGTTCATCGAATCAAGTTTGATAAAGCCGTAAAAAGCACCCAACAAAAAGCCATTGTCATTCCGAGGAGCTTGCGACGAGGAATCTCAACATATTGGTATCAATAAGGTTTTCTGATTAACACATAGATCCCTCACTGCGCTCGGGATGACATCTGCGGGATTCATCCCATCCTGCGGCAACACCCACCGGCCATGTCCGGACCCATCGAAAAACCCCGGGCGGGGATAAACCCCGCTCCCTACGAAAACCATGGCCCACGTGCGGGGTTCATCCCGTCTCGCGGCGACCCTGACCGGCCATGTCTCGGCCCATCAAAACACTCGGGCGGGGATAAACCCCGCACCCTACGAAAACCATGACCCACATGCGGGATTTATCCCATCCCGCGGCAACACCCACCGGCCATGTCCGGGCCCATCAAAACCACTCGGGCGGGGATAAACCCCGCACCCTACGAAAACCATGACCCACATGCGGGATTTATCCCATCCCGCGGCAACACCCACCGGCCATGTCCGGGCCCATCAAAACCACTCGGGCGGGGATAAACCCCGCTCCCTACGAAAACCGTGGCCCACGTGTGGGATTTATTCCATCCCGCGGCAACCCCCACCGGCCGTGTCCTGGCCCATCAAAACCACTCGGGCGGGGATAAACCCTGCACCCTACGAAAACCATGACCCATGTGCGGGATTTATCCCACCCCGCGGCAACACCCACCGGCCGTGTCTTGGCCCATCGTAAACCCCCGGGCGGGGATAAACCCCGCTCCCTACGAAAACCGTGGCCTTCGTGCGGGGTTCATCCCGTCTCGCGGCGACCCTGACCGGCCATGTCTCGGCCCATCAAAACATTCGGGCGGGGATAAACCCCGCTCCCTACGAAAACCATGGCCCACGTGTGGGGTTCATCCCTAATCCCCGCACCCTACGAAAACCATGGCCTTCGTGTGGGGTTCATCCCATCCCGCGGCGCCCCCCACCGGCCATGTCTCGGCCCACCGTAAACCCTCGGGCGGGGATAAACCCCGCTCCCTACGAAAACCCCGGGCCCACGTGTGGGGTTTATTCAATCCCGCGGCAACCCCCACCGGCCATGTTTCGGCCCACCGAAAACCCCCGGGCGGGGATAAACCCCGCTCCCTACGCTCCTGTCATACGTGAAGGGACAACCTTTTCGGAAATAAGCTTCCTGCACCGGCTTTTCGATAGCGACAGAGATTTGCCAAATGAGGCAGTAAAGCATTGAATCCTCCCATGGCATGTTGATGGCCATTCGCGAATGTTGCCGGGCCGTTTCGACATCTCCGTTCTCCATGGCCGCCAATCCCATGACAACGTGGTACTGATACCCTTTCTCGCCAACGGATGCGGCGCGGTTGGCCAGTTCCCGCGCCTTTTCCGGGAGGTTTTCGTCCAGAGCGATGTAGGCCAGTTGGTACCAGGCCCCCTCGTGACGCCCGGCGTTGGCGACCACCGTCCCAAAAGCCCTCGCAGCGGCATCGACATCGCCGATCGCCCGGTAAAGCAGCCCCAGATTATAATACGTGACTAATTTCTGTGCTTTGCGGGCCCCGCTTTTCCCCGCCAATGCTTTTTTCATCTCCACTTCCGCGCCGACAACATCCCCGGCATCAAACAGCGCACGGCCGAGATTGTGACGCGGCCGATGCAGCTCCGGGCTTGCAGACACATTTTGCCCCCACAAGGCAATTCGGCTCGTAAATAGGGTATTGCGCAGATAAGTGGTGTGGCCGGCGGCGATGATCACCAGGACGACGCAGGCAATGGCCATCTTCTGCACGATCGGGCTGTCTTTAAAATGGTCCACAACAGAAAGGATTCCGCTCGCAGCGGACACCAATAAAAACACACTGGGCAGGTAGTTTCGGTGCTCGAAAACCAGTTCCAGGGGCAATATCGTGCTTTCCACGGCGTGGTTGACGAGAAAAAACAGCATCCCGAATGACAGCAGGGGATATTTGTGGCGTGAGCGGACAGCGATCATCGCCACTATCAACAGCATGATGATGGCGGGTCCTGTCGTCCAGGGCGCCATGACCCCGGTTGAAAGGGGAAAATCGTGGAGCAGGGTGTACTGGGAACTGATGGGGTAGACGAGCAGCCAGAGATAAAACCAGAAGACGCGGAACTGGGTGAGGACGCGTTCTGCCAGGGTAAAGGGCCGTTCTTTATACCCATCGAGAAGGGTGTCGATATTGATATTCGCCCCGGCGACAATGACCACCAGCACAACCGCAGCCGCCATCCACAACCACCGGCGCTTACGGGCGCGGTCGTCCGATTCGGGGGAAAGAAACACCCAGGCATAAAGGGCGATCGACACCGGCAGCATCACCGCGTTTTGCTTGCTCCAGAAAGCCAGCAGACCCAGTAGCAGCGCAGGGAAATACCAGACCGCTTTTCGGGTGAAGGCCATCGCTATGCTGCCACGGACAAAACACAGCAGCGCCGATAAACTGAAGAGCGCCGCCATGGCGGCCATGCGCTGAATTACATAGGTGACGGCGGTCACCTGGATGGGGTGGACGGCCCACAACAGGGCGCTCAGCAGGGCGATGGCATGTGCGCTGGTTCCAAATCTGCCGGAAAGTTTCGGCAGGTTGAGCGTGGTGCGGACCAGCAGGTAGAGGACGATCGCCGTGAGGAGGTGAATGGCGATATTGACAATGTGGTAGCCATATGGGTCCGTGCCGCCCAGGGCATAGTTGGCCGCCAGGGTCAGGTAGGCCACCGGGCGGTCGATACGCTGATGGCCGATGTCCCTGCCATGAACGGCGTTTTTTAATTCATCCCATGACAGGGAATGGGCGTGGACATTCGCATTTTCATGGATGTTTCCAAAGTCGTCCAGAAACCACTCACCGTTGAGGCCTGGCCAGTAGATGATGGCAACCAAGACTGCCATCAACGCAAGCCCGACAAGCTGCGACTTTCCGCGTCGCTGCTTACCTTCGTGTGAATGCCTGAAAAAGCTGTTTAATGCCATCAATCGCTCAACGCTTTTTTATCAGCGCGTTCAAAGAGGTGACGGTAACATTATTTGAAATGGGGTAGGCGCCGGAAATGGGCGCAACCACCCAAGCATGTTCTACCCTGAGATCCTCGATGGCGTTCCAAAAACCTTTAGAAACTTTGGGGGCTGTCGATGCCTTGCATTCAATCGCCAGTTTTCGATTTCCTTTTATCAACAACAGATCGATTTCAGCCCCATTTGCCGTGCGGTAGTAATGAGGAGTCCATCCCGACCAGGCGGAAACCATATTTTCGATGACCAGGGTTTCCCAGGATGGTCCAAGCGACGGGTGGCCCAAAAGCGTTTCTGAGCAATCTATATTCATCAGCCAATGGAGTATGCCCGTATCTCTTAGATACACCTTGGGCGATTTGACGAGGCGTTTGCCGATATTTGGAACATGCGGTTGTAAAATTCGAAGCATATAAGTGCCGGCAAGCAGGTCTATGTACTTTTTCATTGTCGTGTGGCTGACGCCGATGCTCGCACCCAATCTGGAAGCATTGAATACCTGGCCGGTGTTATAGGCACACATCTGCCAAACCCGCCGCAGTGTTTCGGCCGGAATTCTTATTCCCAACTGCCCCATATCTCGTTCTAGAAAAGTACGCACAAAGTTCTCTCGCCAGCGCATGCTCGATTCTTCACTAAGGGGAAAAAAGCTGTCAGGGAACCCGCCTCTCACCCAGAAGGTCATCAACTGTTCACTCTGTTCAGGATTCGGGATTTCATCGTGCTGAAAAGGCGTCAGCTCGAGGTAGGCAATTCGGCCGGCAAGACTCTCTGAGCTTTGTTTGATCAATTCCGGCGACGCGGATCCGAGAATCAAGAACCGGCCATTCTTCCGGTCCGAGTCAATTTCGCTCCGAAGGACTTGAAACAGTTCGGGAATCCGTTGAATTTCGTCCAGGCAAATCATTTTATCGTGAAAATGAGATAGGAATAGTTCCGGGTCGCTGAGCTTCCGGCTGTCGGAGGGTCTTTCGAGATCGAGGTACACGGTATTGCCCAACTCGCTGATGATCGCCTTTGCGAGCGTGGTTTTCCCGCATTGTCTTGGGCCGAGAATGGCAACAGCAGGAAAATCTTTTAAACAGGCAATGATTTCCGAGTGGAGACGTCTTTGGATATATTGACCATGCATATTGAAATATTTAATTGCAATATGCATGGCTGTCAATAGGCAGCTTTGAAAATTGAATGCGGTACCGAAGGAAGTTCCAGTCAACAGGAGCAATGGTCATTTCCTGCTCAACAGGGCTGTCTATAAAGTGATCCACGGCAGCAAAAATGCCGCACGCAGTATTCGAAGTAGATAGGAGTTCGATCGTTGAGTTCATAGCGTTTGAGCAGAATATTCTAAACTATCATAAATCATTGTAATTGATTGAATTATTTTTTAAACTGGCAATATGCATTTCGCCATCAAATATTTTTCTCGATCAATATCCCCGCATCGATTTGCAAGGGGCATACCCGAAGGCGGGGTCAACGGCAGTCACGGCACACAATCCGGCGTTACGCTGATCGAAATGATGGCCGTTCTTTTGCTGCTGGGCATCCTCACCGCGGTTGTCATCACCAGGACCATCAATGTAGAACCCATCGATACAAGAGTGAAAACCAGTCGTTTGCATAATCACCTTCGCTATGCCCAGTCTCTGGCAATGAAGCAAAATAACGTGCGGGGGGTCAAGAGCAATGGTTCATCGTATTGGCTTTTTTCAGGGACGAACCCCGACCTGACGGTCAACCGCGACTATTTTCCCGGCGAAGAGAGCTCTACAGTGGCGTTTGCCAACATATCCAGTTTCAATGTTTTTTATAACGGTTACGGTCAACCGTCTGTGTTAATTACTCTCACTCCCATGACTTCGAGTCTTACGATTCAGACGGGCAATATAACGTCCACGGTAAGCCCAGAAACAGGATTCATCCAATGATGGTAGCTAAGTTCGAGAGGATACAGAATAATAGCGGTTTCACGCTGCCGGAGATCATCATTGCCATTACCGTCATCGGCATCTTAGGGGCGATGTCCGTTCAGTTTATGGCCAGTGCGCTTCAGGGATCTACAAAACCTATTGATATTGTGAAGAACGACGCACTTCGGGTTTCAATTATGGAGAGAATCATCTCAGACTATGTTTTAGAAATTAATCGAGATAGCTATCCTACTGCTCTAAGTACGATGGAATCGGCCATTAACGGAGGGGATTATAATGAAGAAGGGACTTCAGCCTCAGCAGTTTGGATAGAATTCGATGGTTCAGGGTTGGAAACTGTAGCGGGTAGCCCAACAGATTATCTGAAAGCCATAGTCTCAACAGATAGTGTTGAGCTCAGTGCAATCCTGGCTGTCACTAGAAATTCAACTGAAGATACGAAGGTCACCTTCTGATGCCGATTAAACCGCAAGCGGTCAATAATCTACGCGCATCGTCATCCCAGCCACCCATCGAGAGCGGGATAAACTGCCCCCTGGATCCTATAAAGTCAAATGCTTCTGGGTGCCGGGTAGAGTTCGGCATGACAACCGAGAACCGTTTTGTCGGGTCATCAAGGTTACTTTTTGAGCAATTGACCGAAGGTTTCACCTTGGTTGAAATTATTGCATCTTTGCTGCTGGTTGGCGTTTTGGCTTCAATAGCGGGCTTATTTATTATCACGGGAGTGCAGGGATATGAGACGGCTGTAACAGCGTCAGAGGGCGCCCTGAAGGCGCAGATTGCTATGAAAAGAATTTATTTAGAAGTGTCTGGCATTAACCCGGACCTACCCATTCCGGAGCCAACAAGCACTTCAATCACTTATCACCATTCAAAGCTTACACCCGATAAAGTCAGGATAATATCTTTTGACAGTAACCAAAGAAGGATAAACCTAACAGTGGATGCCAACACTTATCCACTGATTGATGATATTGAGACCTTTGCTATAACAACAAGTAAAAAAGATTTAGATAATGATACAGTTCTCGATCAGATTGCCTATGTTGATATCGTTTTTTCTATTAGTGGCATTGGGGGGGAGTTTAAGCTGAATGTATATCCGCGAAATATCTTACCAGTATCATAGTTACTGTCCATCCGTGGGAAGCCTTTTGCTCCCTCTCCCTTGATG
This sequence comes from uncultured Desulfobacterales bacterium, assembly GCA_964446485.1. Lineage (GTDB taxonomy): Bacteria > Desulfobacterota > Desulfobacteria > Desulfobacterales > JBDRRP01 > JBDRRP01. The sequence goes on from CAYUOU010000047.1 coordinate 27,240, forward strand.
GGAGAGGGCTGGGGTGAGGGTGACGACACACCGATAACATAGATCAATTTTGTGTCGGTTTTCCGCCGCCCTATCCGCTCCCGCCAAGGGGATTTATGGATGGAGAATAGCTAAATGACCCGTGTAGCAAAGATAGCTTATGGATAGAAACCTAAAAACACTCCGTTCTTATCTTAGAGTTCTGGGATGCCAAAGCGGCAACATCATTGTCTATATTATAGCTGTGATGATGTTGTTCACTGCTTTAGGAACAGCGCTAGTTTCAATTACGACTACTTCCAATATTATCGCAGTCGCTGAAGATACCGCTACTCAAGAAAAATATCAGTCCGAGTCTATTATCCGTATTGCTAAAAGCGAACTCAAAAAACAGCAAACCCAATTCGGCGGCAGATTCGATAAAGACTCAATTATCTCGCTCAATACAGCAGACCCCTATGAACTCAGCACTGGTGAAAAGTTCAGGGTCAATGTTTTTCCGAAATGGTTTCTATCGGCGGGAAGTTACTCAGTCAGCGACGGACAGACAATCGATATAAATATCCCGAATAGTGGAAAAATTCCTGATGGATTTTTCATTGGAGCCGGAGTCCATATTGTCAACATCGATGGCCTAAGAGATTCAATTATATGGGGAGGGGACCAGAGCCTTTTTATTTCAGAGATAGGCGCGGATAGCACAAATCTTGACGAAGATACGATGCGCATTGAGGTTGCCGATCCGTTTGTAGTTAATGAAAACCAGCGAGTCTTAATGGCAGTATATCCTGACTCAATAACCTATTCCAGTGAGACCCAGATTATTACCGATGGCAGCGCTACGATCGTCTTGGATGGATCGATTGATTTAATTGAAGCCGTTTTCCACAAAAATGGCGGAACCTTTTATGTGTTAGACCCCACGACTGGAAACAAGCGGCTTTACACCTATGAAAAACTTTCTGATAGTTTTCCACCTACATTGGTAGGTGTCAAAGGTTCGGACAGTCCATTATTCATCGATGCATCAAGGGACATTATCATTTTCAGTGATTATAACCACACGATTTATATAGAAGGTGTGGACGAGGCGATGGAGACGTATGCAATCGAGGGCGCCGAGGCAGATCTGGAATGGAGTACGAGCACCGATCCGATTCTGGCGCTTGATGGCCCTGCTGAAAACCCCAGCGATATAGGAATCGTTGCCATTACTCAGACCGCCGCCACACCGGCCTCGACATCGGGGGCCGTGGAGATCGACACCATCAACCAGGAGATTAAGCTGGGGTTGAATGTGTCATCGGCATACAGCGCCGTGTGGTACGGCGGCACCCAGAATGTGGGTGGGGTTTCGGGCAATTTCTGCAGCGCTGGCAAGTGCCGGTTCGAATACGGGATGCGGGCTTATTTCACCGTCGATTACAATGGCACCGGCGACGGATTTACTTTTGCCCTGGCCAATGGCACCGACAACAGCCTCACCTCCGTTGGAGGCGCCGGCGGCAGTGGAGAATTGATGGGATATGCTGGGCCGGGTACCGATGGCAATGGAATCAAGCCGCCCAAGATGGCGCTGGAGTTTGATACTTATACCAACACCGGACGAAATGACCCTGGCAGCAGCAATAAGGACTATCTGAACTTCGTCTACTGGGGGGCATCCGACACCGATCTCAATGACGACAATGTTCACGATACCTGGGCATCGATTTCTTCGACCAACGGTAATATTCGTTCCACACCTTATGTCGAATCGTCTGGAGACATCCTTGTGGTGTCCCAAAGCGGTTATCTTTACCGCATGAACGCTAAGGGTGAAACGATTGACAGTTTCAATCTTGGGGCTAGTTCGGATTCATCACCGATCGTGGATGGATCGGGGCGCATTTGGGTGGGGACCAACGATAGTTATATCAATGTCGTCAACAGTACGCTGACTGCTTTTCTTGGGTACCCGCTCACCAGAAACGTCGGTGGGAATGTGCGCACCATTCCAGCCATTGACGCTGGGTCCGGGCGGGTTTTCTTTGGCACGGATTACACAGGGGGTGCATCTGCCACAAGCTGCAATTTTTGCGCGATGAGCCTGACGGGTACGCTTTTCCCTGGATTCATATACACCGGTGACGTGATCCAAGGGTCTCCATTTATAAGCGGTTCTTCCGTTTATTTCGGCGGAAACTTGGGCGGCGGGGACGTGTGGTCGTATACATTGACGGGATCTGACAATTGGGGATCCCCATTTACGACAAGTAGTGATGTGTTTGTTCGTCCAGTAGTCTCTGCTGGTGGAAAGATCTACTTTGGCTCTTGGTATAACGATAGATATTTCTATTCAGTGTCCACAGCCAAGGTCGAACAGTGGCGTTTTGATACCGGACTTGTAGCCATTTATTCGTCGGCGGCATTGGATGAAACGCGGCGTCGGGTCTACTTTGGGACGGGCGACAAGCAAAGCGGGGGCGATGACGGAAAGGTCTACGCGCTCAATATGGATACCGGGGGATTGGTCTGGACTTATCAGACCGGAGGGGCCATTTATTCATCGCCGGTGGTGGGGGCCGACGGCGCCGTCATGATCGGGTCCAATGACGGTTTTCTCTATGCGTTCGAACCGGATGGCACCCTGCGCTGGAAGATCGATCTCAAAGACGATGTTCGGTCTTCGCCGGTGCTGTCCTCGGGCGATTTCGTTGTCTATGTCGGTTCGGATGAGAACAGACTTTACAGCGTCCCCGTCACCGGTAACCCCTGGCAGTTCAAAACTTGGGAAGACGATATCAGCGGGAACACCGAGTACAGATACCTGACCTACGGGACGGCCACCTACCCTGACCCGGGTAACAATCTGCCCAATGATGCCTACAACTCAGGGACCATCAGCGATGCCGACAACTGGCTCAACTCAGGGCCATGGGCTGTGAGGGTGGAGGTGGACCGAAGTCAGGAACCTAACAATGCGGGCACGCCCTATGAGAATTATGACTATGTCATCCGTTCATGGATTCGCCAGTGCCAGGTGGCGGATTGCAGCGATATCACCGGGACTTATTTTTCAGACACCCGCATCGCCTATGAAGCAAAATCCGCCCAGATGACCCAGTCTTTTGCGTTGACCAAGTCTGACCATGATGCCTTCGATACCTATTACAACGGGTTTACTCAAGCCACTGGCGGTGCCACCCAGACGGTGACCATCCGAAATATCCGCATCGGTTTCGTCAGACCGGGTGATTTTGTTGTTACCAGCGACTCAGGCTGGTGATACTTATTGTTCAGTATTTGAGCGATACTTTGAGCGATAGGGTTGCATGGAGTGAAAAACAAAACGTAGCAGCAACGATCTGTTGCTGCTACGCTTTGTTTAAGGCTTCATTAAGGGAGGTGGCGATTTTGCCATACTTCAGGATTTGTTAATCCGTCGTCGCATGCCAGCAATTCCAGCTATGCCGGTTCCAAGCAGCAGAAGCGTGGCGGGTTCCGGGACTGGTGAGGCATATGAGTTTACGGAAGGAGTTCCGTCTCTATAGACAGTTTCATATACAAAAACAAAAGGTGAGGCGTTGGCGCTCGAAAAATCAGCCGAAAACCCCAAAATGCCATACTCGTACAGGTAGTTTACTTTATCGTTGAAGCTAGGACCGAAAGAAGGGCTAACATCAAAATATACGCCAAAAACGTTTAACCAATCATTCCCAGTTGGTGTGACGCCATAGCCTTCTATCCACTTCCGAATGCTTTCGGTTTTCCCACCGCTCCAAGTAGTAGAGTCTGGTACTGTAACTTCTTCCGATGTAACTGAATCAGCAATGGCAAACCCTAAGAGTCTGTTGGCATAATCCGAAGTTAATTCTGTCGTAAAGGTAATGTCTATACCGACGGATACTAATGAACCATCTGAAGCATAATTGCCTTTTTTTGTGACATCAAGTCTTAGGGCATATGAATTCGCGGCAAGCAGCCCAATGACGCATAACATGATCAAACTTTGAAATAAGATTTTCCGTTTCATTCGAACCTCCCAAATTTCCTTTAAAAATGAATCCTGATAATGAGTAAGTGTAATTAAAGCGCAGCAAGATATATGCCTAAAGCATTTAAACTAATTTTTAGGCAATGAAAACAATGATATAGATATGCCTGTACAGAGAGTACCTATTCTGGCTATGAAATTAATATCATATAATTTAGGGGGGATTCCTACTCTTTTGATCAATTTTCGTGTTTTATCGCTTCTTGATTGCGGGGAAGAATAACGGAATAGGGGCTGATGACGGTGAATGAAAAACACGGGCGGGGATAAACCACCGCCCCTACGGAAACCAGGAACGCCGAAAGAACCTGTAGGGGAGAGGTTTATCCTCTCCCGGGGATCCGTTACCGGCGTGATATTGAGAGCGGACGAGCTAAATGATGGATGCATGGCCACGATAGCAGAAGGATAATC
>CAYUOU010000048.1:0-31477 GCA_964446485.1 uncultured Desulfobacterales bacterium
ATGACGAAGGATGACGCGTAACGCAGATATCGGACTTTTTACGGAACCGTCAAGAAAATTGAGGGGTTTCGCCGCCTGCCGGTTGACGTTGATGCGCCGGCTGTGTACTTATCGGCATGTTAAAAATTGTATGCCATTTTGTTTCGCAACGACGGGGTTTACCCGGTTCTCTCGCAACCCATGAGACAGGAGGCTTGTCGCCGTGATCATCGCTTTTCCTTCCACGGAGGACCAGGGATTGGACAGCAGTGTCTTTTCCCATTTCGGTTCAGCACCGTACTTTGTCATTGTGGACAGCGACGACCGTTCCCATGTCAGTGTCGCCAACCCAGATCTCCATCATCAGCACGGCCAATGTCGGCCGACGGCCGCCCTGGGCGGACACATCGTGCATGCCGTTGTGGTGGGGGGCATCGGCAAGGGCGCCCTGCATCGTCTCAGGGGGGCCGGCATCGATGTGTACCGCGCCATCAAAGGAACGGTTGCGGAAAATCTTGCCCTGCTGTCGGACGGCCAACTGGCGATGTATGATCCGCTTTTCGTCTGCAGCGGTCACAATGGCGACAACGACTGTGGCCACCACTGATCCCTTTTCCTCTGAACAATATGCCTACCGGCCCGTCACCGTTAACCATCGTGGTATCCCGCGACCTGCGCCTGCAGGGAGGTCCTGACGCCCTGTACGACGATCTCGTGGACCGTCTGACCTTCTTCAATCCCAAATGGGTTGAAAACGAACGCATGAAGCGGTGGAACCGCGGCACGCCCAAAGTGCTCAAGTTCTACGACCGGGAAAAGGGGGGGCTACGCATTCCCCGCGGGTATCTTCGCCAGCTCATTCTTCAGTGCCGTCATGACGGCATTGACCATCGCATCATTGACCGCCGCAACAATTTGCCGCCGGTGGATTTCGGATTTAATGGCACCCTTCGGGAGTACCAGGAGGAAGCCCTTCGAATCATGCTGCCAAGGGATTTCGGGACCCTTTGCGCCCCCACGGGCAGCGGCAAGACCGTCATGGCGCTGTCGATGGTGGAGAAACGTCGGCAGCCGGCCCTCGTGGTCGTGCACACCCGCGACCTCGCCGATCAGTGGGTGGACCGAATCGCCACCTTTCTGGGGATCCCTGAAACGGAAATCGGCGTTATGGGGGGCGGCTCGAAGACGATTGGTGATCGCATCACCGTCGCGCTGGTCCAGACGCTGGTCAAATGTGCCGAGGACCTGGCACCCCGGGTGGGCTTTTTGCTGGTGGACGAGTGCCACCGGTGCCCCAGCCGCACCTTCACCGAAGCGGTCACCGCTTTTGACTGCCGCTACATGCTCGGGCTCTCCGCCACCCCGTGGCGCCGTGACAACCTTTCTCGGCTGATCTTCTGGCATCTCGGAGACGTTCACCACGAAGTGGATAAGCGGGATCTCGTGGCCAGCGGCGACATACTCGACGCGGATATATTTTTTCGGGAAACGGCCTTCAGCCCCTTTTACAATCCGGTGAACGAATACAGCAAAATGCTCTCGGAACTCACGCAGGACGATGTGCGCAATCGAATGATCGCCGACGATGTGGCCGCCGAAGTCGCGCGGCAGGAAGGCACCTGCCTGGTATTGTCAGACCGCAAGCAGCATTGCGAAACCCTCCAGTCGCTCGTCCGGTTTCGCCACCACTTGGCTTGTGAGCTGCTCACCGGAGACCGCACGGCGGCCGAGCGCCGCGACATCATCGAACGGCTTGGCCGCGGGGAGGTGCGAATCGTGGTGGCCACGGGTCAACTGATAGGGGAGGGCTTCGATTGCCCGGATCTCACCACCCTGTTCATGGCGACGCCGGTGCGATTCAGCGGCAGGCTGATCCAGTATCTGGGACGGGTGCTTCGGCCGGCGCCGGGAAAATGCCGGGCACGGGTATTCGACTATGTGGACGTGAAGGTGGATGTGCTGGTGGCGGCGGCGCGTGCACGAAAACGGGTGTACGGCGTCGACTGATAACGGTTTTTGAAGATAAGAACGTGCGGGTGACTTTCCGGACGCGTCATTTTGCCCGGTCAAGTTCACCCGTTGGTTCACTACCGATATACATCCTTGCGATGGCCGACTTTAACCACCCATACTGTTAAATCTTCATCTTGAATTGAATAAAGTGCCGCATTCAAATATTCTGCTGCTTCTGCATGCATCAAGAAGATCATCCTTTAGATTATCAACAAATTTCGCAGTCACCTTTGTTTGTAACCTGAGCGACGAGAGGTTTTGTTTTTTTCTAAGACCTAGGCGTCAAGGAACCATTCAGATATTTATGCACAATACTTGAGATAAGCGTTTGATAGGGTATTCCTTCTTCAATCGCCTTAACCTGAATTTGGTGGTAATCCTTTTGTGAAAGGCGAAGATTTATTCGCTTATCCTTTTTAAGAGTATTTCTGGCAGCTTCTATCGCTTTTTGCCTTTCTTGATCAAAATCCTTAACCGGCTGCCACTCGTCCCGCGCGATTGATTCCATCAGGTGTTCCTCTTCCTGATCGATTGGCGCAAATTCTTTTTCACTGATTTCATTCATTATTCCCCCTTCAAGCCGTATTTCTTTGTGTATTTACGACTTGGAAAAGCCGTTTTTAGAAATATTTCATTATCATTTTCAACATAAGGTACGATTATGGCGTAGTCGTCAACGCTCACCACATACATCTTTTGATTGGGGTGCCCTGGGTTTTCCTCGATTCCGACCACGTTTCCAGACTCTATCAAATAAGCTATTTCCTCGAAGGAGATACCACGCACCCGTTTTAAAATTTCGTTCTTTTCGGAATTCCAATTCAAATATTTCATGTTCATGAAATATGCTTTTGTCTGCCTTATGTCAACATTTTTGGGACAGTATTACTTCTGAGCCCTTAGATGCATGCATCTCTATAGGTCAGTCGAATAGGGGTTCAGAAACTGCCGTTTCCAAAGCAGTTTCTTATCCACACCTGAGCGGCCTTGTGGGCAAATGTCATAAGCGAGTGTCAGGGTCAGCGCTTTTCCATCCCAAAAGGCCGCATAAAAACGGCCGATTGCTGCTTAATCGGCCGTTTTTATGCGGCGTTGGACGCTTTGAATGCATTCACCAGACCGGCGTCGATGGTGGCTTCGAACCCGTCGATGGACGCCAGGATCGATGCGTCATTGGTATCGCGGAAGGTAAAGGCGGCCTTGAACTTGTGACGGGTCACCGACGCGACGCGCATTTCCGCTGTGACACCATCGGCGGGAAAGCGGCGGCAAAATTGCCGGTATTCGCCGATGTAGCCGGGCAGACAGGGCGCCTCCCGGTATTGGCGGCACCAGATGATGGCCATTTGGAACGCGGCATCCATCACCAGGGGATCGCCGATCCATTGGCTTCGGATGGGCGCGGCGATCCACTCGGACGGCTTCGGCGCCGACAGAACATGGGCCATCATGCCGGATTCCGCCAGACCCGACACTTGGTGAATGCCGTGCAGCGCCGATCCGTGAAAGAGCAGGGTCTGATATAGATCGGCCACATCAACGTCGCCGGATGAAATGGCTACCGCCGGATCGGGTGCCATTGCAGGGGCGTCAGGCAGACCCTCGGAGAGCACGGCCCTGGCGCTGGCGTGAATCAGGTCGGTGCCGCGATCCGAACGGCCGTTTCTGATCTCCACGTCCACGCAGTAATCGGCATTGCATTTTCGGATTTTTCCCGCCATCAGACGGATTTTCTTAGGGCCGTGGTCAATTTTGATGCCGTGAAACAGGCGAATGTCCTTCAGCGCCGAGAGCATCAACCCGGGGTTGTGGTGAAGGGCGCTGTGTCCGAGCCACTCGGTGATCAGCGCAAACGGCACCACCGGTTTGCCGGCCAGGATATGGTGTCTGAGAATGGGGTGGCTGGAGACATCCACCATCTGGCTGGCTACGGCTTTCAGTACACGGGTAGCGGACGCATCCGCTGTTACCGAGTTTTGTGTCGACGCCGCAGCGCCGGTGATGGCGCTGCCATAGATGATCTCACCGCCACCGTCGGCCGCGGCCATTTCGGCAACCATGCAGGCTGCCCCGGCGGGCACGGGAATCAGCGAGACCCCCCGCTGGGCGAACGCGCGCCCGAGGGCCGGCGTCACCATGCCTCCCTCCCAGGGACCCCAGTTGAGTGCGGCCACACGGCAGTGGGCATGCCGGTGCGCGGCGGCTCTGGCCATCTTGTTCAGCGCCTCGTTGGCCATGGCGTAATCGGACTGGCCGATGTTTCCATACCGCGCCGCCACCGAGGAAAAGACGATGAGGGTCTGCAGGGGATCGTCGGCCGTCAGGGTATCCAGATGATGGAAGCCGACGATTTTGGTTTCCAACACCCGTTTCACCTGTTCACGCGTTTTGTCGACGATGAGACGGTCCTCAAGGACGCCGGCGGCGTGAATGATGGCGCGTATGGGACCATGGTCGCCCCGGACATCCGAGAGGATGCCCGACAGGGATTCCCGGTCGCGGACGTCGGCGGTGCGATAGACCACCGTGGCCCCAGCGGCGGCAACGGCGGCAAGCGATGCGGCCACCTCCCGGTTGGCCATGTGCCGCTGAAATTCGGCTTCGATCTGCCGTGGCGCCGCCTTACCTGAAAAAGTCTCCCTGAGAATAGCGGTTTTGACGGCCCCCGGTTCTGAAAGGGGTTGCAACCACGCGGGCTCCGGTTCGGGATGCGGGGATCTCCCGATGAGGACGAGGGTCGGCCGATAGGCCTGAGCCAGGGCGGTGCACACCTCGGCGGTGATGCCCCGGGCGCCGCCGGTGACCACCCAGACCGCCTTTTCGGCGGCAATCGCCGCCGCTTCGGTGTGAAGACTTTCCGGAACCGTCTTCATCGTCCACCGGGTATCCGCATCGATACCGATTTCCATCGGCATGGCGGTGTCGGGCTGAAGCAGCTCCTGCACCACGCGGGCAGCGGCGTCGTCAGTGCCCATGGCGGGGCAGACGTCGAAAGCGGTGCACCGGATGGCCGGCCATTCCAATCGAGCGGTTTTGACCAGGCCGGCCAGGCCGCCCCAGATGGGGTTGGCCAATGGGCGGCCGCTGGTGCCGAATCGGCCGTCCATCCGCGTCACCGAAGCAACGAAACGGTAGCCTTCGCGTTGGCCGGTGAAATGAGGGGCCGCGGATTGCAAGGCATGGAAAGCGCTCGTCAGTTTGGCGACGGCCGCATCGATGCCGGGAGTTCCATCCGCAACGTCGCCTAAGAGGATCAGGCCCGCAGCAGGCGGCAGATCGGCGGTTGGAGACGCTTCCAGGGCAATATCGGACAACGGCATCAAAACGGCTTCCACGCCATGATTAAAGAACGCTTTTGCCATTGCATCGGCCATGGCCCCGTCGCCATGGGCGATCCACACGGCGGTGCCTTTGGACAGGATCACCGGCGGACCCGGCGCAAACGGTGTCACCGCTGCCTGAAGCACCTGCCGGGCGACATCGGTATGAATCGCCGGTAAGGCCGTGCCGATAGCAGGTAATGGCGCTGCAACCGCTGTATTTCCTTCCGCAGGCGGTATATCCCTGCCGGCATCCCCGAGATGGCGGGCAATGTCTCCGATGGTCCTCAATCCGCCCATCTCCTCAGGAGAGACCGTCGGCAGGTCAGGCAACCGCTCTTCCAGCGCCGAGAGAATCTCCACCCGCTTGATACTGTCGATGCCGAGATCGCTTTCCAGATCCATTTCGGAAGCAAGGGCCTCGACCGGATAGCCGGTCAATTCGCTGATGATGTCGATGAGTCGGGCCGCCACTTGGACCCCATCATTGGTGCCTGGGAAAGGCCTGGCGACAGCGGGTTCGAGGGGCCTGGCGGTGGCGAAGTGAGGCGCCGAGGTCTCAGGGCGCCGGTCGGACAGATATTGAACGATATCGTCCAGCGTCTCCAATGCAGCCATTTCCTCTGGGTGGACGCCCGGCAAGGCCGGCAGGCGGGCTTCCATTTCAGAGAGAATCTCCACTCGCTTGATGCTGTCGATGCCCAGATCGGATGCCATGTTCATATCAAGCTTGAGCATTTCCGCGGGGTAGCCGGTCAACGTACTCACCACGGCGATGAGGGTGTCGGCGAGGGTGTCGCCGGCGGTGTCGCCTGACTGGATTGCCGTCGTTGGCACTGCAGCGGGGGTGTCGTCGACGGGATCGGACGCATTCAGGTGGCCGACAATGTCTCCGAGAGATTTCAGATGGACCATCTCCTCGGGGACCACCGACGGCAGATGGGGCAATCGTTCTTCCATGGCGGAGAGAATCTCCACCCGCTTGATGCTGTCGATGCCCAAATCTCTTTCCATGTCCATCTCGAGGGCGAGGGTTTCCTTCGGGTAACCCGTAAGTGCGGCGATGACCTCAAACAGGGTCTCTGACACGCCGCTTTCGTCGGGCGACGGCGTGGTCGGGGCGAAGACACTGTCCGTCAGGATGACCGTCGCCGGCTGAGGGGGCGGTCCGGTCGGGGCCGGTGCGGAGGTGGCCTGAGCCGCCGGTGTTTCAGTGGGCGGTGCCGTCTGTACAGCCGACGCCTCCGGATTGACAATCTCCTGGATGCCGGCCATGAGGCGCTGGAGGGTTTGGCCGGCTTCCGCCTGGGTTTCGAGAAATTTCTGATGGGTCTCGGCCGTCTTGAGCTGCAGGGCATGAAGCGCCTGAATGCCTTCCTGGACGGCGTTGAGTGCCCCTGAAATCGCTTGCGGATCGCCGGCGTGCCGGGGCGGTGCCGGTTTGCGAATTGGATTCATAACTCCGGGTGCTTCCATGGCGTTGTCGTTTTGGGTCAGGGCGCCGTTTGCGGCGTCGGCCGTGTGCCCGATGGCATGGGTCGGTGGGGCCGTTACAGGTGCAGGCTGGGGCGGTCTGCGGTGAGCGGAGGGACGGACATTGGCGCCGGATATGGGGACACTCATTTTTTTGGGCTGGCGTGCAGTTGCCGAGGCCGGGTCCCATTGCGTGAGATCCACGGCATGCCCGTGGGCGGCCAGTTGCGCCAGCAGCCGTGCAAGATCGTCCAGTGAGGACCGCCGGCCGCCGCTGGCGTCCATGGCAAGGGCCATGTGGGGACGATCGCCGAGGATACGGGATACCAGGCCGCTGAGAATGCGCCGCGGGCCCACCTCCACAAAGGCGGTAAAGCCATCGTCGTACATTCGCCGCACCTGGTCGTCGAAGCGTACCGGGCTGATCAATTGCCGGCTCACCGTCTCTCGACAACCCTTCACCCCAGCCGGATAAGGTGCGCCGGTGAGGTTTGCATACACCGGCAGGGCGGGGGGCGCGAACCTCAGGTTTTCAAGCACCGCGATCAAGGGCGGTAGGGCCGGGGCGACCAGGGGGCTGTGAAACGCGGCCCCGACGGGCAGACGAACCGTCCGGATGCCCTTATCGCGGCAGGCGTCGGCAAATCCGCCAATGGCCGCACCGGTGCCCGAGACCACACCCTGATCCGGGCTGTTTCGATTGGCCAGCACCACCTCGGTATCCGTCGTCTCGATGAGTGCGGCGATAGTTTCCAAGGGGGCCTGCACCGCCAGCATGGCGCCGGTTTCGTCGGTATGCGCGGCCGCCGCCATGCAGCGACCCCGTTCCCGGGACAGATGGATGAATGCCTCTCGATCGATGACACCGGCAGCGTGGAGCGCGGCGATTTCACCAAAACTGTGGCCACCGGCGGCCGAAGGAGCGACCCCGAAACGTTCGAGCACGCTCAGCATGGCCAGACTCACGGCGCCGATGGCCGGTTGGGCGACATCCGTGCGGCGCATCCGCTCAGCCCACACCGCTTCATCCTGAAAGTTGGGCGACCGAACGGGGTAAATCAGATGCCCAAGATCCATCGGTTCACAGCCGGCGGAGAAATCGGTGACTGCCGCCATGGCTTCGGGGAAACGGCAGACCAGGTCTTTGCCCATGTCGGGGTATTGGCTGCCCTGGCCGGGGAAGAGGAAGGCGAGGCGGCCCGGAGATTTGCCCGGGGTTCCCGTGAAAGCGTCGCCGGCGCTGGTGCCCTGCGCCAAGGCCGACCGTGCCTCATGCATCCGTGCTTCCATGTCGCCGGCGTCGTGGACAACCACCACCAGGCGGTATGGGTCGTCGTTGGAGAAAAAAGACCGGCGCTCTTGGCACAGCCGACGCAGGTCGGCACCGGCTGTGCCGGCGGCCTCGGCAAAAACGTCGACGGCCGCCGCCACCGCGTCGCGGGTGGCGCCCGAGAATGCGGCGAGCTGTGGAGCGCCGACCCACACGGCTTCGGGTTTTTCCGAGCCGTACTCTTCAAGCACCATGTGAAAATTGCTGCCGCCGAATCCGAAAGCGCTGACGCCGGCACGGCGCGGATGTCCGGGCTCGGGAAACCACGGGCGGGAAGCCGTGTTGATGTGAAAGGGGCTGGCATCCAATTCCAGACGGGGGTCCGGCGTGTCCACTTTCAACGTCGGGGGAATCACCTTGTGATGAAGTGCTAAAATCGTTTTGATGAGGCCGGCCGCTCCGGCGGCGGCTTTCGTGTGCCCGATCATGGACTTCACACTGCCGATGGCGCAGCGGTTGCCGTTGGCGCCGCTGGCTTCATAGACGCTTCGCAGTGCTGAAAACTCCACGGCGTCACCCACTCGGGTACCTGTGCCGTGGGTCTCCACCAGCCTCACGGTGGCGGGGTCCACACCGGCATTGGCGTAGGCACGACGCAGGGCCTTGGCCTGACCGTCGGCCAGGGGGGCGTAAATGCTCTGGGCCTTGCCGTCGCTGGAAGACCCCAAACCGCGCAAAACGGCGTAAATCCGGTCACCGTCGCATTCGGCATCAGCCAATCGCTTCAGCACCACGATGCCGACACCTTCTCCCAAAACCGTACCATCGGCGTCGGCGCTGAACGGCCGGGCATCCCCGGTGGGAGACAGGATCATGGTCTTGGCGAAACACATGTGCATGAAAATGTCGTTCAACGCATCGACACCCCCGGTGAGCACCATGTCGCTGCGACCGGATTCCAGCTCCAGCATGGCCAGGTTGATGGCGCTCATGGAGCTGGCGCAGGCGGCGTCCACCACGCAATTCGTGCCGCCCAGGTGAAGGCGGTTGGCGATGCGACCAGCCACCACATTCCCCAGCAAGCCGGGAAAAGAGTTTTCCTGCCACCCCACGTAGGCTTCCGAAATGCGCGATACCACATCTTCAGCCACGGTATCCGAAACACCGGCGTCGGATAGGGCGCGACGCCAAATAGGGTGCCCCAGACGGGCGCCCAAAGGGATGACCAGTTCCTGGGTGCCGGTGACCCCGAGAATGACACTGGCGCGATCACGATCGAAGCTGGTTTCGCCATTGTAGCCCGCATCGACAAGCGCTGATTTGGCAGCCAGCAGTCCTAAGAGTTGGGAGGTGTCGGTGGCTTCCAGGTTGGACGGCGGTATGCCGAATTCCGTGGGGTCAAAGGCGACCGGCGCAATAAAGCCGCCGCGGACGCAATAGACATGATCCGGGCGTTTGGGGTCTGCGTCGAAGTAGTCGTTGGCTTGCCAGTGGGTGGGCGGCACCTGGGTGATGCCGTCCTCTCCCAGGTAGATCAGCCGCCAGTACTGGTCCAGATTTTCAGATCGTGCAAAAAAACCCGCCATGCCGATGACGGCGATGGGCGTTCCGGCCGCAGTGGGAGTCGTCTTGGAGAATACTGTCATGGGGATTCGCTATATCTGGAAAAGCTCAACATTTCAAGGGATTCTGGTGCGTTTTTGGTTGACATATAGGGCTAACAACTTTATATGTTCATCTGTGATCAAGTTATTCTCCAACAAGGATTTGTCTTCCCTTCTGAACATCAACCCCGCGAGGTGGAAACGGTGGTCCCGCGAGTTTCTGCCGCCGGATCCGTTGGCCGGTCGCCAGTCCGGATATGCCCGCCAGTATTATCTGAATGACGCCTTTACCGTATATCTGGGAGGGCATTTAGTGGCAGGGTTGCGACTGTCCATACCCGAAGCGCGGCGAATGCTCTCCGATCTTCAGGAGTGGCTGAGGGAAAACGGGTACCGACTCGGCCCCGACGGCAGCCCCTCCGTGGTCGAAAACAGCCGCCGATCTGCCCTGGATCACACGATCACCGCCTACCCATCCAAGAACGGCGGCTTCACGGTTCGGGTGAAGACCGTGTTTCAGGAAACCAAAGACGTTCTAAACGGGATACCCGTCTGCTGCGAGGTGTTTCACGACGCATGGATCGGGGATGGCGCAGTCCAGGACTCCGATCTTTCCACGCCCATTACCATCGCCATCACCTTCATATTAAACAACTTTCTCTCCGCCGTGGATCCAGGCGGCCATCAGTTCCCTCGACTGTACGGGAAAAAGAACCGTCCGTGACGACGGTGGGGAACATGGCGGGTTGACAATGATAAGTTGTTAAGCTGGCCATACAACCTTACAGCATTTATCGCACTGTAAAACGGCGAAGGGGCACGGTATATCGTGCCCCCTCTTACGTTTGATGAAACGGTGAAAAGTAGCAAAAAGGACGATTTCGTAACATGTTCGAGATACGGCTTGCGAATCCTGATCAATGCGGCGTACTTACAGTATGCCGCCATGACGAAGGATGACGCGTAACGCAGATATCGCACTTTTTACGGAACCGTCATGTTTCCGTTTCCGACCTGAATCAATTCGTCTGATCTGAACCGCTCGGCAGGCGGCAAACGTCGCCGGCATCGCCCAGTATCGTGTGGTGATCCGTCATGATGGTGGTATCGTCGGCTTCAAGATACGTTATCACCGACTGGATACGGGCTTCGGCCTTCCCCATGAAAGCAGCGGCCACCACCGCTTTTCTTTCATCATGGCAGGCATTCATGCACAACAGATAAGCACAGATGGTGTCGGTGGCCACGCTCACCAGGCGGGTTGCATGAAACTCCAGATACTCCCCGTCGTTCTTGGCTTTCACCAGGGCGATGGCGGCCTCCAGGCGGGAGCGGCAGCCCACGGCCCGCTGGTGCAGGACCGCCACCGGGCTGAAATCGGTGTTCGCATCCCAGTCGTTGAGGCGTTCGAAGACGACCCCGCCGACAATGCCGCCGATGGCGGCCACCACCTGAAGTTGGGTGGTCCCTTCATAGATGTTGGTGATGCGTGCATCTCGATAAAGGCGCTCCACATCAAATTCCTGGGTGTATCCCACGCCGCCGTGGATCTGGATGGCGTCGTAGCAGACTTTGTTGGCCATTTCGCTGGCCATCGCCTTCACGAGCGGCGTGAACAGTGCCGAATAGCGGCCGTAGCGTTTTTCATCTTCCTTGAGATCGGCGGCGAGTTCGGGGCGGGAAGCCATGCGGTGCTCGATGCCCTCTTTGATGTCGACCAGCCGGGATGTTTCGTAGAGCAGGCTGCGGGCCGCTTCGATGGAGACCTGCATTTCGGAGAGCATTTCGTAGATGGCGGGAAACCGGAGAATCGATTTCTTAAATTGCACCCGGTCTCCGGCGTAGCGGCGGGCTTCCCGGTAGGCCGCCTCGGCAATCCCCACGGCCTGAGCGGCGACACCAAGGCGTGCGCCGTTCATGAGGCTCATGGTATACTTGACCAGGCCGAATTTTCGCTTGCCCAGCAGTTCGGCAGGCGCGTCGGTGAACTGCATCTCACAGGTGGGGGAGCCATGAATCCCCAGTTTATGCTCGATGCGGCGAATGCGCATGCTGGCATCCCGCCGGTAGATGAACAGGGAAATGCCTCTGCCGCCGCTGGATCCGGCCTCCGATCGTGCCATCACCAGGCTGATCTCGGCGCACCCATTGGTGATGAAGCGTTTGACGCCGTTGAGGCGCCACCGGCCGTCCGGGTCCTGGTGGGCCCTGAGCATCACCGCCTGAAGATCGCTGCCCGCGTCGGGCTCAGTGAGTGCCATGGAACCGGAGACCGTGCCGGCGCTGAACAGCGGCAGGTAGTGTTCTTGCTGCGCCGCCGAGCCGAATTTATAGATGGTGTCGCCGATTTCCTGGAGGCCGAAAAGATTCATCAATGAGGCATCCGCACGGGCGATAATTTCGATGGCCATCGTGTAGAGGGTTTTGGGCAGATTGAGCCCGCCGAAGCGTCGGGGCAGGGTGAATCCCATGAGTTCGGCTTTTTTCAGGCGATCGAGCGCTTCTTGGGTACCCTTGGCGTAGGTGACCTCCCCGTCGGCAAAGGTGGCGCCCGCCGCATCCACGTCGCGGGCCCGTGGCGCGGCATACCCGCCGGCGATTTCCCCGACGATGTCCAACACCCGTCGGTAACTGTCCAGGGCGTCGGCTTCGTCTGAGGGCGCCTCGGGATATGCATCGGCCGCTGCAAAACCGTCCTCAAGGAGATGGATGACCCGGGAGAGGTCCATGTGATTCAGGTGAAACGCGATGTCGGGATTGTCTCTGAAAAAATTCTCCACGGTCGTCTCCCTTATTTTTCCTTGTAGGCGCTGATGAGTTGCGGAATGACCGCGTAGACGTTGCCGACGATCCCATAGTGGGCAATCTCGAAAATCGGAGCATCGGGGTCTTCGTTGATGGCAATAATGCGCATGGCCTCGCTCATGCCGGCCCGGTGCTGGATTTGCCCTGAAACCCCGCAGGCAATGTACAGGTTGGGCCGAACCGTGGTGCCCGTCTGGCCCACCTGGTGAGCCCTGGACAGCAGTCCGGCGTCCACCACGGGGCGCGATGCGCCCACCTGACCACCCAGCGTTCTCGCCAGTTCCTTGACCAGTGCAACCCCTTCAGGCGTGGCGGCGCCCATCCCGGCGGTGACGATGATGCGTGCCGCCGAGAGGTTCACAGTGCGTTCCTGGCGGATGATGTCGACAATGGTAGTGGGAAAATCGGCATCGGAGAAGGTCACCGGAACGGCGACGACATGGCCGGTGCGGGTGGTGTCCGGCGCTTCAAGCCGCATGACCCCTTGACGGACCGTCGCCATACTGGGACGGATTTCCGGCGATACGATGGTGGCCACGATATTGCCTCCGAAAGCGGGCCGGATTTGGAGCAGGGCACCGGTGTGTGACTGTTTTCTCACCGTCACGTCGCCGACCTGAAGGTCCGTACAATCGGCGGTGAGTCCGCAGCGCAGGGCGGATGCCACCCGCGGCGCCAGATCCCGCCCGTTGGTGGTGGCTCCGAAAAGCATCACATAGGGGTTACGCTGGCGGAGCACTTCAAGCACGGCCTTGGCATAGGGCACCGAGGTAAAGACCGCCAGCCGGGGATCGGATACGGTGTACACCCGGTCGCAGCCGTAATGGCATAACTGTAAAAGGCGCTCACCCAGATCGTCTCCCACGGCCACGGCCTCGACCTCTCCGCCCAGTGGGCCGGCCAACTTTCGGGCTTTGCAGATCAGTTCCAGACTCACCTCGGCGATGTGCCCGTCGGTTTGTTCGATAAACACCATGATGTTTCGGTGGCCTTCACTGTTGTGTGGGTCTTCCATCCGTCACTCCTGTACGGGTTATCCGAGAATGTTGTCCCGGATCAATTCATGCACCAGTTCGCTGATGCCTTCACGGGTTGCAGGGATGCGCTGCATTGTAGAGGCCGCCAACACCACGTTGTCCACCGATTTAACCTTGGTGGGCGATCCGGAAAGCCCGCAGCGAGCGGTGTCGGCGCCGATGGCGTCGGCGTTCCATTCACGGATGTGTTCCACGAACCGGCAGTTGTCGGGTTCGAGGTAGGCGTTGTCGTAGCTGCCGTCGCAGGCCTGACGGTCGATGGCCTTGTAAGCCATGACCCGCCGGGCACTGGGGGGACGCGGGTCGTTGGCATCTGCCGTGATGGTGAGCAGCACCGGGAAATCCGCGGACACGATTTCCATCCCGGCCTCCACGGTTCGCGCTACTGTGATACCCGATTCGGAAACCTCGCGAAGCCCCGTGACGCTGGTGATTTGATTGATGCCCATTTTTTCGGCGATCTGCGGTCCGACCTGTGCCGTATCCCCGTCGATGGCCTGTCGGCCGCAGCAAATGAGGTCCGCCGATCCGCAGGTGTCGATGGCACAGGCGAGGGCGTAGGAAGTGGCCAGGGTGTCGGCGCCGGCAAACCGTCGATCCGAGATGAGAATGGCCTCGTCGGCACCGCGGTAAAGGCAGTCCCGGAGCACGGCGACGGCCGAGGGCGGCCCCATGGAAATAGCCGTGACGTGGGCCCCCAGGCGGTCTTTGATCTCCAACGCCGTTTCAAGGGCATTTAGATCTTCCGGATTGACGATAGCCGGCAGCGCGGCCCGGTTGACGGTGCCATCAGGCTTCATGGCGTCACAGGCGACATTATGTGTGTCGGGCACCTGTTTGACAGTGACCACAATTTTCAGGGGCATCTCATATTTCCTTTTACGGTTCTCCATAAAGCTCAAGCAACCTTGCGCCGTAGCCCCTGGAGGGACGCGTTCCATCGCGTCCGAGTGGCTGTTCAGGATCGAATTCCGGCCACGACAAGGCGTGGCCCTCCAAGCACAAAACCTACCGCCCCAGGCTTTTCCCAAAAAGGCACTGGAGGATTTCGGGTCATCGTTCTGCCGCTGAACGCTCCAATTCATCCAACTCGGCATCGGTCAGGGGCGAGAAGCGCGACGCAGCGGGCGGCACGGCGATGCCTTGTTGGCGAAGCCATGCGGCGCGCGTGACCACGCAGGCACCCACCAGGAGATTCCTGGCCACGGTGACGGTCCGGCGGTTTTCCGGTTTTTCCAGAAAAGTCCCCTGGGTCCAACGGTTGAAGGCGCCGATGGCCGGCCCGCACCAGATCTGATAATCGATGCGGCGATCATCAACGCCGTTGACCGACCACTTGGACGATTGGCCAAGATAGGAGCGAAACACCAGCGCCATGCGATGCCGGGGGTCCTTATCGGCGCGAAGCGCTTGGCGCGGATCCCGCCGGGAGAAAAAGGCCCGGGTGCGGCGCCATTCCTCCTCGAAGCGGCCGCGGAACACATCGCGCTCCAATCCTTCCCGCTGATCCAGCGGGACTTCTTCCCAGGAGCGATACCGCTGGTAGATATCGTAGAGTTTGGATGCCCGTACGGCGAACATGGTGCCCCGTTTGAGCACCTGGACTTTGACGCCCATCTCGAACATGTCAGCCGCCGGCGCCATCACCACGTCGGCTTGACCGGCCTCCGCGAGCATCTGACGCACGGCGTCGCAGGTTCCGGATTCAACACACGCCTGGTTCACCGTACCGGTCAGCACGTAAGCCGCGCCCATGGCAAAGGCGGCGGCCGCCGATTCCGGTGTGGCGATACCGCCGCCCAGACCGACCGTGGGACATCGCCGGTAACCGTAGCGCGCTGTCATGGTGTCCCGGAGCGCCAACATGGTCGGGAGCAGCGTCAGCGCAGGCCGGTTGTCTGTGTGCCCGCCGGAATCGGCTTCGGCGGAAATATCGTCGGCCATGGGCATGGACGCCCCCAGCGTGGCCTCGTCCATCGTTATCTTTCCGGCGGCAACCAGTTCCCGCAGGATTTTTTCCGGAGGCGGGGTGAGGAATTTTTCCGCCACCTCCTCACGGGAGACCTTGGCCACGACCCGGTTGGGGCAATGGATCACGCCCGCATCGTCTCGATAAGCACCTTTGACCCGGTACAGGACCAAGGGAGGGGTGATGCGCAGATACGCCGAAGCGCTGATGCGGCGCACCTGCCGCTGGAGGTAAAGATCCACGATGGCGGCCTCGAGATCCGGTTCGTGGGGGCTGTGAATCAGGTTGGAGCCGAAAGGCACCGTGCC
Organism: uncultured Desulfobacterales bacterium; assembly: GCA_964446485.1. GTDB lineage: Bacteria > Desulfobacterota > Desulfobacteria > Desulfobacterales > JBDRRP01 > JBDRRP01. Next base: position 15,779 of record CAYUOU010000048.1, read on the forward strand.
CAGCCGCTGTTGAAGCGCGTCGATGGCTGCAGCGACTGCATCCGGGCTCAACCCGGCGGCACCGAAAAATCCCAGCATGCCCGCCCGGGCCACCGCCGTCACCATGTCGACGGAGGTGATCCCGTTGGCCATGGCGCCGGCCACGTAGGGGTAGCGAATTCCGTGAAAAGACATGAAAGCCGGATCACCCAGAGATCCCGGTCCAAGGGGTGGCGCCGTCCCCAGCACCTCAAACCCTGCCCGATGGCCTTTGACTGTGGACCCCAGTGTAACCTGGCCCTCCTGGGCAATGCCGATGGCGCCGTCTTTTCGGATGACAACCACCGGCCGGTGGAGGTGCCGCAGCGCCCGGGCCATCGCCGTGGGGTCAAAAGAAATTTGGGAGTCATCGCCCTGCCAGGAATGCGGATAGGAATTAACAGTTTCGGTCTGGATCACGAATTCATCCTCAGGAGACGGCAGCAGGGTGGCTTTGGCACCGGAACCGAGAGCATCGGTCATACACGAATAGCTAATACTAATGACTAGCTATGGAATAATGAGTTATCACGGTGAGGTCTTAGATGAATACCCCCCCACTGTCAAGGCATTATAGCTAGTTTTACTAGATATAAAAAACTAGAATGGAGATATTTCTTCAATGCGTATATTGATTTTTTTACCATATGTTTCAGCCTCTTGGGTGATATCTTTTGTGAATCTCTTTGAGGCGTTCCGTGGCCACGTGGGTGTAAATCTGGGTGGTGCTGATGTCCGTGTGTCCCAGCATGACCTGGACGGCCCTGAGATCGGCCCCCCCCTCCAGCAGGTGGCTGGCGAAGCTGTGTCGAAGGCTGTGCGGGGAAAGGTGCTTTTGGATGCCGGCGGCGAGTGCCCGCTGCCTGAGCAGTTTCCAGAAGCCTTGCCGCGTCATAGGGCGGCCGGCGCGGGCGATGAAAAGATACGGGCTGGCGTGTCCTTTCAGTAGTTTGGATCGACCATCCTTCATGAAACGGCGAATGCTGTTCCTGGCCCCGGAGCCGATGGGAACGATCCGCTCCTTGGCCCCTTTGCCGGTGACCCGCACAAATCCGGCTTCGAGGTTCACGTCCAGGATTCTGACGCCCACGAGTTCTGACACGCGCAGTCCGGCGGCGTAGAGGAGTTCAAGCATTGCCTTGTTGCGCATGCCCATGGGAGAAAGGGGTTCTGGAAGGTCCAACAGTCGGTCCACTTCATCAACGGAGAGCACATCCGGGAGTTTTAGGCCGGTTTTGGGCAGTTCGATGGTCCGGGTCGGGTCCACGGAGATATGTTTTTCCCCGTGGAGGAATTTGAAAAAACCGCGCAATGTGACCAGATGGCGCGCCCGCGACCGAGCTGCGACGCCCTCTTTTCGAAGGGCGATGAGGTAGGTCAGTAAAACGGCGGATTCGACCGCTTGAAATTGGTCGATGCCTTCCCGGACGAGAAAACTGGCGAAACGCCCAAGATCCGCCCCGTATGCCTCCAGTGTGGTGGTGGCCAGCCCTTTTTCCACGAGAAGGTAATTGGTGTAAAGATCGATAAAGGGATCTAATGATGAATGCATGCCGAGTCTCTATTCGGGCGGTAACCATCAAGTAAAAGACGCACGCGAGGAAAGACACTAAAAATTGAAAATCTCGTGGTGAATCACCCTTTTGCTCGCTTCGTGTGCTTAGTGAACTTATATGCTTATCTTATTGATATTTTTATTTTAATCGAGTTCGATAAATCCCAACCGATTGAGCACTTCAGGACCGTCGTCCCTGACAACCACCTGGTTTTCCAACCGCACGCCGCCCCATTCCGGCAGATAAACGCCCGGCTCCACGGTGACGATCATGCCGGCTTCCAGGACCGTGTCTTTTAAGGGGCTGAGCCGTGGGGCCTCGTGGACGGCGATGCCGGTGCCGTGACCCAATCCATGGCCGAATTTGCCGGCAAAACCGGCGGCATCGATGGTGTCCCTGGCAATGGTGTCTACGGACTTGGAACTGACGCCGGCGCGGATGGCATCGATGGCCCTGCACTGGGCATCGCGTACGGTGCGATACACCTTTCGAAAGGTGGCATCCACTTTTCCCAGTATGATGGTTCTGGAGACGTCGGAGCAGTAGTGGTTCCGTCTCGCACCCCAGTCAAATAGAAGGGGCGCATCATCGGAAATGACCCGGTCACCGGGGATGGCGTGGGGCAGGGCGGCATTGGTGCCCGCGGCACAGATGATGGGGAAACTCAGGGCGTCGGCGCCGAGATCCCGAATGGCTTTTTCCAACTCCCAGGCCGCGGCTTTTTCGGTCATTCCGGGGGCGATATGCCGGATGGCGACATCGAAGGCATCTTCGGCGATGGCCAATGCACGTCGTGTGGCGTCGATTTCCTCATCCGATTTGACGGCGCGCAGGGTCTCCACCCAGTCGGTGACCGGCTCCAGCGACACGCCGGCGCCGGCGTCGTTCAGGGCGTTCTTCATTTTCTCGAGTTGGAATACCGTCATTCGAACGGATTCGAATCCCATTCGGCGGATTCCGAGGCGCTTGACAAGAGACGGCAGTTCCTCGGACAAGCCTTTCTTGTAGCAGACCACATCGTAGAGGGGCGATTCCGCCCTCGCCTGAACGTCGAAACGAGAATCGGTGGCCAGGACGAGGGCATCGGTGGTGACGATCAGGGCACCGGCGGATTCGTCGAATTGACTGTCCTCGCCGGTGTAGCCGCTTACGTAATATCGGTTTTCAGCCACCAGCACCAACAGGGCGTCAAGACCCGATCGAGTCAATTGTTGTCTGATGGCGTCGATGCGATGGTGTATGGGATGGGCCATGATTTATCTTTCATTATGGATGTGGGTCGCCTGTCCGTCGTCTGCCGGCGCGGTTTTAACGGGGGAAAAGTATCAACGGCCTTGATTCAAGTCAATTTGAAACCATTATTATACAGTGCTGCGGTTCCAGACCCGTATCACGATAACTACCCAACACGGAGGCAACACTATGGAAACCATGACTTTCTCAGTCCCCAACATTTCCTGCGGCCACTGCACCCGAACCATTGAAAACGAATTGTCCGAAATGGCGGGGGTATCGTCGGTCACCGGCAGTCCGGAACAGAAAACCGTCACGGTGGCCTGGGATGCACCGGCCTCGGAAGAAGCCATCCGTGCCACGCTGAATGAAATCAATTATCCGGCGGAGTAGGCGGAATGGAACAACATATCACCCTCCCTGTTTCCGGCATGACCTGTGCCAATTGCGCCATGAACATCGAACGCAGCCTGAAAAAGCTCGACGGTGTCACGGCGGCGGCGGTGAATTTCGCCAGTGAACAGGCCTCCGTGACCTACGCTGACGGGAGCCTGGGGGTGGCGGGCATTGTCGGTGCCATCACCAAGGCGGGTTTCGAGGTGGTGCCGGCCACGGTGGCGCTGCCCATCCGGGGCATGACCTGCGCCAACTGCGCCATGACCATCGAGCGCACATTGAAAAAAAAGGTGCCGGGTGTGATTGACGCTTCGGTGAATTTCGCCACCGAAGGTGCTTCGGTGACCTTTTTGCCGGCGGTGACCTCCGTGGAACGCATGGCCGCTGCCATCGAAAAGGCCGGGTTTACGGCCATCCTGCCGGATGCCGACGGTGCATTGGTGGACACGGAATCCGAGGCGCGGGAGGCCGAGATCCGGAACCAGACAAAAAAATTCATGGTGGGGCTCGGGTTTACCGTTCCGCTGTTCGTTTTGAGCATGGCCCGCGACTTCGGTCTCACCGGCGCCTGGAGTCACGCCGTCTGGGTAAACCTCCTGTTCTGGATGCTGGCGACACCGGTCCAGTTTTACACCGGCTGGGATTACTACGTCGGCGCCTTCAAAAATCTCAGGAACCGAACGGCCAATATGGATGTCCTGGTGGCCATGGGGTCGTCCGTCGCCTATGCATACTCCGTTGCCGTGATTCTGTTGCCGGCCATCGGGGGGCACGTCTATTTTGAAACGGCGGCGGTCATCATCACCCTGATCAAGCTCGGGAAAATGCTGGAGTCCCGCACCAAGGGCAGAACCGGCGCGGCCATCCGCAACCTCATGGACCTCACCCCGAAAACCGCTACGGTGGTGGACGGCGCAACGGAAAAAGAGGTGCCGCTCCAGCGGGTCCGTGTCGGCGACATTATCCGCGTGCGGCCGGGTCAACGCGTTCCGGTGGACGGGACAGTGATTGACGGCGTCTCGGCAGTGGACGAGTCCATGCTGAGCGGAGAGCCGATCCCCGTGGACAAGCTCGCCGGCGATGCCGTCGTGGGCGGCACCATCAACCAGAACGGCACCTTTACCTTCAGGGCGGATCGCGTGGGCAGCGACACCGCGCTGGCCCAGATCATCAAACTGGTCCGGGACGCCCAGGGAAGCAAGGCGCCGATCCAGGCCATGGCGGACCGGGTGGCAGCGGTTTTCGTCCCAGCGGTTATCGGCATTGCACTGGCCGTGTTCGCTGTCTGGTGGATATTCGGGGGCGGTTTCGTCGACGCCATGATCCGCCTGGTCGCCATACTGGTCATCGCCTGCCCCTGTGCGCTGGGGTTGGCAACGCCCACGGCCATCATGGCGGGGACCGGCAAAGGCGCCGAAAGCGGGATTCTCTTCAAGAACGCCGAAGGGCTGGAGACCGCCGCCCAGTTGGACACTGTGGTTTTGGACAAGACCGGCACCGTCACCGAAGGAAAGCCCGGCGTCACCGATATTCACTCAGTGGCCAGGGGTCCCGATGCCGACGTCGCGCTGCTGGGGCTAGCCGCCGCCGTGGAGCAAGGATCCGAGCATCCACTGGGAAGAGCCATCGTTGCCGAAGCAAAGGCCCGGAACCTGTCTTTGATGGCTGCAGTTGATTTTGCCGCCGAGAGCGGACTCGGCGTGACCGCCACTGTCGGGGGCCGGCAGGTGCGGGTCGGCAAACCCGGCTGGTTTGACGATGGCAGCGTGGATTTGGGTGTGCTCAACGGCGTTCTCAGCAGCTACCAGGCCGACGGCAAAACGGCGATGCCCGTGGTGGTGGACGGTATCCCGGCCGGCGTCATCGCCGTGAGCGACAGCATCAAGCCCGACTCTGCGGATGCCGTGACCGCGCTTCACCGGCAGGGCCTCAACGTCGTGATGATCACCGGAGACAACGCCTTGGCCGCGGAGGCCATTGCCAGGGTGGTGTCCATCGACGAAGTGCTGTCCGAAGTCCGCCCCGAGGAAAAATCCGCCCGGATCAGGGAACTCCAGGCGTCCGGAAATCGAGTGGCCATGGTGGGTGACGGCATCAACGACGCCCCGGCCCTGGCCCAGTCCGATGTGGGCATGGCCATCGGCACCGGCACCGACGTGGCCATCGAAACCGCCGACATCATCCTTTCCAGCGGCAGTTTGGCCGGCATCCCCAAAGCCATCGGCCTCAGCCGGTCCACGATGCGCACCATCCGTCAGAACCTCTTTTGGGCATTCATATACAACATCATTCTCATCCCGCTGGCCGCCGGCATCCTTTATCCTTTCGCCTGGGCACCCGAGATGCTCCGTTCTCTCCATCCCATGATGGCCGCCCTGGCCATGAGTCTCTCCAGCATCACCGTGGTGTCCAACAGCCTGCGGCTCTATAAATCATAGTTACGCCGCCGACCTTCGTCCGGCAAATCCTTTGAGGGAACTATCATGGCGGAGCTACCTTGAACACGGTTCGAAGGCATGCTACATTGTATTACAAATGATTACTAAGGAGTGTGTGTATGAGTAAGGCATTGTCCATAAGAATACCAGATGACATGGCGATGAAGCTCAATGAGATTTCCAAGGAAACGGAACGATCTAAATCCTTTCATATCCAAAAAGCCTTGGAATTATATTTGTCGGAAGTCGCGGATCTTCAAATCGCCTGTGACCGGCTTCACGACACAGGCGACCCTGTCCTCTCCATTGCCGAGCTAAGGAAAGAATTTGACCTATAAGCTTGCTTTCAAGAAATCTGTGGATCGAGATCTCAAAAGGATCGGAACTGAGCAAGCGGTTAGAATTCTTGAAAGATTAGAACTCGAGCTGCCTTTCAAAGCAGACATGTTTCCTATGTTGAGCGGCAAATTTTCAGGTCTCCGCAAGTTTCGCGTCGGCGATTATCGTGTCGTGTTCACGATCATGGGAGATACGGTCTTGGTGTTGAGAATGGGTCATCGCAGGGAAGTCTATCGTTAGCAAACAGGTGCTTACCGTCATGCCGTCACCGGAATTTTGTGAAAAAGTCAAAAGAAACGTCGCGACCAATTTCGACCAGAGCCTCAAGCGATACCAGGCTTTTGAGGACAAACACCACCTATTCGCCGATCTGACGGCCGCATTGGCCGACTGGGTCGGCATTTGTCCTGGGTCGACGGTAGTGGACGTCGGATGCGGGAACGGCATCTCCGCGCGGGTGTTGAACGCGCGGTACGGCTGCAGGGTCCTGGGGGTGGATTTGTCGTCTGGGATGATTGCGGCAGGCCGGCGGAACCTGGAAGCAATCGACGACATTCGCCTGGTCGTGGGAGACGGCGAGAACCTGGCGGAGGTGGTCGGTGAAGCGCGTTTTGACGCCATACTTTACAATGCGTCCATATTTATCTTTCCCAACGTCGACCGCTCCATCGGGCAGGCCGCCGCCTGTCTGCGACCCGGCGGGACCATCGCTTTTTCCTTTTATCCCTTGCTACGGGGCCCCGACGGCGAGGACCTGCTTGACGAGGCATTTCGGCGAACAGGGCAGGCGGCACCCCGATATCGGGTCATCACCGATTATGACATGGCCTGCCAGGCCCTGGAGAACCACTGCGGTGAGGTGGCCCATCACCAATGGGTGCGGCCCCTAAACCTGGGCTTCGTGAAGGACTTTTTCGCCATCCCCGCCCAATCCGCATCTCTCTTTCCCACCATGGATTACCCGCAACGTCAGGATCACGTCCAACGACTCTTCGATGCCGTTTCGGATATCGCCACTCATGGATCGGTCGTATGGCGGTTTGCTAAGGCAAGGTCGGCGGCAACTTGATGATGCGGCCGAAACGTGATCATGACCCCATTCCATTATAAATGCAGCTGCTGCCGAATTACGGACATGAATATACATCTTGTATTGACTCCATTAACCGACCACGATATGAAGCGGTCATCAGGGTGCCGAAAGGCTCAATAGGGAATCCCCGTGAGAATCGGGAACGGTCCCGCCGCTGTGAACCCGACTGCACTGCAGTCCCTCGAGAGGCCCATTCCGCAGACAGGCCACTGATCCGGGCAACCGGGTCGGGAAGGCGCGGAGAGGGGGGAAAGTCAGAAGACCTGCCCTGATCGGTGGTCAACCTTTTCTCTGCGGCGAACAGAGGAAGACCACGCGTGACAGGGCCACAGGCAGTACGGGTGCCACCCTTCAAGCCGCAGATGCTTGGAGGGTTTTTTCGTTTTCTGTACCGGCGGAAATCGGAAACATCCCTTTGCTGCGATCACCGACAGGAAAATTCAGCGGCCGTCGTCTCCCGGCCGGAATCCCATCGGTCCCTGTCCAGCGCGCTTCCTTTCCGTATCAGGATCAGTGAGCCCATCGTGAACCACCCGCACCCCATGGCGCTGAGCCGTATTCGCGTCGTGGGGAATCCATGGTTTCGCGCCGGGCGTCCGAAATCCGCAAGGACCGGGGATCCCGGGATGGATCTGCCAGCGCCCGGCGCGACATCACCGGCCCCGACCCGGGCCCTTCTGACCGGGAGAGAAAGGAGCAGGCATGCACAAACTCGTTCAACTGACAGAAGGCCGATTCGAAGGGGACGTTCCGATGTTTGTCATCTATGACGGCAGTCTTTACCGGACCGTGAATCATCCACTTGGCTGGGCGGATCTGCCCGACTATGAAATCAGGAACGACGGTCGCATCTATCGAACGGGCCACCACCGGTTGGGCGCCGGTGAGACGCCGGACTACGAATTTCATGAAGACGGCTGCCTCTATCGTACCCCCTCCCACCCTGAAGGATCCTCGACACTGCCGGCCTTTGCGCTGACATAGTCGAACCCTCGTAACGGACGCACCGCGACCACGGCAGCGATATTCGATCCGTCGCGGTGCGCCCGCTTCGAAGTCACCCGCCCGAATATCTGGCACCGTCGCCCCTCCTGTCGCCTTTCAGGCATATTTTGCGTTATGCACTGAATTTGCCAATAAAGTGATTCCTTAACTTGACGATACGGGTATTGGATGGGATATGCGTCTATCCGCAGGTGTAGAAGACCTCTGCCACATCGTTGGTCCGAGATCCTGAAGAGCGTCTGCTGGCTGGAGGGTGCCGTTGCGCGTCAACCGAAAAAGAATATTGTCCCGAATTTTCCCGAACGCGTCCGATTTTCAGGGAAACGCCCTGCAGTTCTGGCGTGAACGGGTCGTTGCCGCATTGCTGGCCACCGGACTGGTCGTCGCCGTATTGGCCCTGGTGCCCTCGATCTACATGGCCGCCACCGAGGGGCTTTGGTCCATTGTAGTGATGGACCTCACCATAGTTCCCCTCGCGGCGGTCCTCCTGTGGATGCGATCCATCCCCTATGTTTTCCGCGCGACGGCCATCGTACTCATCGCCTATATCGTCGGCATCGTCGTCACCACCCATGCCGGTATTGCCAGCGGCGGCCCCGTGTGGCTGTTCTCCTTTGCCGTGGTTGCCGGCATCCTGATGGGGCTTCGGGCCGCCATGGCGGCGGTGGCCTTCAGCTCCCTGACGCTGGCGATGATTGGCGTTCTGCATTTTTCGGGAACGGTGCTGCTGCCCGGCCCGTTTTATCAAAGCGTCGAGCGCGCCATTGCCGCCTGGGCCAACTTCCTGCTGCTCAATGCCATTGTTTCCATTTCCGTTGCCGTTCTGCTGCGCGGGCTCCAGGAGACAACGATGCGTGAGCAAAAAGCGGTGAACAAACTGATCAAAGAGCGAGAGCAACTTGAATTGACACAGTCGGAGCTGCGCCAGGAAATCGACCAGCGAAAAACGGCGGAAGCCGAGTTGGGGCAGCAGAAAAGCATTCTCAGCGCCCTTCACGAAACCACATTGGGTCTGATCGGTCAGCTGGAGCTCAACGATTTGCTCGAGGCCATCGTCGCCCATGCCAGCGGCCTCATCGATTCCACCGACGGGTTTATCTATATTTACGACGACGCCAACGATCTGCTGGTGATCAGTGCCGGCACGGGCGTATACGGCCGCGAGCTTCTGGGGGCAGCCATCAAGCCCGGCGAGGGTCTGGCAGGAAAGGCCTTTCTGGAGCGCCGCACGTACATGATCGACGACTACCGAAACTGGGAACATCGTGTGGCCGACCCCCACTATGACGAATTGCGATCCGCCATGGCCGTACCCGTCATCATGGGGGACCGCGTGTTCGGCGTGTTGGGCCTTGGCATGTTTGGATCAGCCAGACACTATGGAAGCGCCGAAGACGCGATGATGACGGCGTATGCCGAGCTTTGCTCGCTGATCATTCACAACGCCCAGCTCTACGAGAGCGTGAAATCCGAGCTGGCCATGCGGCGACAGACCGAAATGGCGCTGCGCGAGCGGGAAACCCAGTACAAAGATCTTTACGAAGAAAGCACGCGGGCTGAAAGCGTCTACCGGTCCCTGCTTCATTCCAGCGCAGATGCCATCATCATCAGCGATATGAAAGAGCAGGTGAACTACGTAAACCCGGCATTCAGCCAGATATTCGGCTGGGAGTTGGAAGAGATCGCCGGGAAAACAATCCCTTTTGTCCCAAAATCCGAAACGGCCAAAACCCGGGCCGCCATGGACGAACTCTTGTCGACCGGCGAACCATTGCGCGGATTCGAAACCCAACGGACAACCAAAGACGGCAGGGTGTTGGATGTCAGCGTCAGCGCATCACGCTACGAAGACCACCGGGGGAACCCCTTGGGCAAGCTGTGCATCGTGAGAGACATATCGGAGAACAAGCAGCTTCAGGCCCAGTTTCAACAGGCCCAGCGCCTGGAAGCCATCGGCACTCTGGCCGGCGGCGTCGCCCACGATTTCAACAACCTTCTGATGGGCCTGCAGGGAAATGTATCCCTGATCCAAATGGTGCTGGATCCGGAGAGTCCGCATCAGAAAAACCTGTCGAAAATGGAATCTCTGGTGACGCGCGGGGCCGAACTCACCGCTCAACTGCTGGGATTTGCAAGGGCCGGGAAGTATGAGGTGAAACCCACGGTTCTGAACGATCTCGTGGACAGGACGGCCGACATGTTCGGGCGCACGAAAAAGGAAATCCTCATTGAGAAACGCTTCGATGCGGATCTGCCGGTGGTGTCCGTGGATCGCCGTCAAATGGAGCAGGTGCTGCTGAACATCTACGTGAATGCGTGGCAGGCCATGCCCACGGGAGGGACACTGACCATTGAGACCGGTGCGGTGGACCTGACCCACACCGAGACGGCGAGCATGCGGTGTGAACCGGGGCTTTATGTATATGTAAAGATAAAAGACACCGGTTTCGGGATACCGGTATCGGTGCAACAGCGAATATTCGATCCCTTCTTTACCACCAAGGAGGTCGGCCGCGGCACCGGCCTCGGTCTGGCTTCCTCTTACGGCATTGTTCAAAACCACGGCGGGTTCATCACGGTGTCCAGCAAAGAGGGGGATGGATCGGTCTTCAACGTTTACCTGCCGGTGGCGTCTGCCGCGGAAAAGCCCAGGCAGGTATCCGTTTCCGACCTGAAGTCCGGGGCGGGAACCATCCTGGTGGCCGACGACGAACCCTTCGTCCTTGATGTGGGGTGCCAGATGCTTCAGAGACTGGGATATCAGGTGATGGCCGCCGGCGACGGGCAAGAGGCCGTCGACCTGTTCCGCGTGCATCATGATGAAATCGATGCCGTGATTCTCGATATGATCATGCCCGGGATCGGCGGCGGTGAAGCGTTTGATAAGCTTCAGCAGATCTCTCCCGGCGTGAGGGTGCTTCTTTCTTCGGGTTACAGCCTCGATGGACAGGCTGAGGAAATCCTGAACCGGGGCTGCCGCGGGTTCATTCAAAAGCCGTTTACCATCGAGCATCTTTCGACGAAAATCCGGGAGGTCTTGCAGGGCGACTGACGCCAGGCGGCATCACGGCGCTTCGCCAAAGCACCGACCGCCCCCCTCGGGGTTTTCCTGCGGACACCACGGCACGCTACTGGGCCTCGGACACCCCAGCCTCCGCAAACGTCAGCATTTCCGAAAAGATTTTCACCGCGCTTTCCATGATCATCATGGCCATGGCACCGCCGGTGCCTTCTCCCAGGCGAAGCCCTAAATCCAGAATCGGTGTGAGCCCCAAATGCGCCAGCATGATGCGATGGCCGGGTTCTTCTGACTGGTGGCCGGCAAACATGAAGGATGCCGTTTGCGGGCACAGCGTTTTGGCGATGAGTGCCCCGGCGGTGGAGATAAATCCGTCCACCACGACTGGATGGCGGTGGTAGGCCGCGCCAAGAATAGCGCCGGCGATACCGCCGATTTCAAACCCACCCACTTTCGACAAAATATCCAGACCGTCGGCGGCATCGGGACGGTTGCCATCGATCCCCCGTCGAATGACATCTCTCTTATTGGCCAGTGCAGCATCGTCGATGCCCGTGCCCCGCCCCACCATGTCGTCGAGATGGGCCCCGGTGATGACGGCGCCGATGGCCGCCGACGGCGTCGTGTTGCCGATTCCCATGTCCCCCGTACCGAGAACGCGTATCCCCGCGGTGAAGCGACGGGTGGCGTGCTTGAAACCGGCCATCACCGCCTTTTCGGCGTCTCGTCGGCTCATGGCCGGGCCTTTCGTGAAATTCTGTGTGCCCGGCCGGATTTTTTCCACGTGGAAACGGTTGCCGCCCTCCAGTTGCCCCGGGTCCAGATCGGGCACGATCCCCATATCCACGACATCCACTTCAGCACCGGCCTGGCGGGCCAGCACGCTGATCCCGGCTCCGCCGACCAGAAAACATTTGATCATCTCACCGGTCACGGCCTGGGGAAAAGCGCTCACGCCTTCCTCCACAACGCCGTGGTCCCCGGCCATTACGAGAAATGCCCGCTTGCCAAGGTCCGGCGAGAGGGTTTCCTGAATGCCGCAGATGCGTTCGGAGATGTCGTGAAGACGGCCGAGGGCTCTGGGGGGCATGACGAGTTGGGCCGTTCGCGCCCGTGCCTTGTCGATCCATTCCCCATTGATGGGGCGAATGCCGGTGATCACTTCATCGAGGGTGTTCGGGTTGCTCATGGGGTTCCTCCCTTCCTGTTCATAAACAAAAATCCCCAGACCGTAAACGGTCTGGGGATTTACCATCTCTCCAGCATCTCGTCGCGTGCGGCAGGTCTTCTGACTCGCCCCCCGGATCGGCGGCCTTCCCGCGCCGATGATTCGGTGCAGTGACCCGATGTTGCCAATCGGTTTGCTTTCCTGCCGCGCGGCAGCAAAGCGGGGCTTACAGCGGCGGGACCGTCCCGGAATTTCGCCGGGTTCCCTTTTCACCCCTCGTCAGGGGCACCGCCCGCGGACTGATTGTGGGCGCCTGATACAGTAAAATCTGTCGCCTTGTCAACCCACCGACAAGCCTTCGGTGGGTTCATCTCCTGACGATGCACAGTCCACAGGCGTATTCGGACAGGATCCGGGTAAAGATCGCCTCGTGCCCAGGCTTTTTCCACCAGCGGCTCATGAGTTTTTTCTTGCGTTTGTTGTATTTGACGTCAGCCGAGCAGTTCAGAAAATCGATGGCGTTCTCAAGGGTCATGACGAAAGGGTGCCTGCCGTTGCTGACCAGAACATGGCTGGCGATGAGGGAATTGGTGCGGTGGTTGCCTTCGATGAACAGCTGGGGCATGGCCAGGCCGCCGATGTAAAGGCCCGCGGCCAGCCGCTCGGGGGGGTACTTGTCCTTTTTCAAGTCATACCAGTCGCGGATTTTTTTGATCCGGCTGTAAAACTTGTTCTCCGTCTCCTGGAGATGACTGGCGTATTCTTTCCGAGTCGCTGTGTCGGTTCCGCACAGCACCCGGTGGTTCAACTCCAAAAAGTGCCGATAGGTTTCCCGTCGCAGTATGGGGATCTCCATTTTCAGCATGTAATCCAGATAGGAGAACGCCTCTATCATGTTGTTCATCACCCGGGGGGTGAACGGGTCCCGGGGGTCGTCAACCTTGCTGTTGATGACGTCAAAATTTTCCAGGATGCTTTCCAGGTGGTTCTGGATGGAGTCCAGATTCAGACGGCAGTGATGGTGGAACTGCGCCATAGTCGATAAACGGTTACGGTTGGATGAAGGCCGCATTCGGGAGGCATCGGCCGGTTGCCGGTCGCCACAGCGTCACATAACACACGCTAACACGAATTTCACCTTTTCAGGCTATGGTAACAACGATGGGGTTTATGCAACTGCAGGGTGTACCTTCCCGTCATGCGCTTGAGAGATTTTTGTTTTCCGCTGAAGGGTTGAATGGTATTACGACGCAGCAAATCGGAGCAAACGCATCACGGCTGCACAAAACGACGGAGTGTATTGAGATGAATCACACGACAGCGAATGGCGGTGAGGGGTTTTCGGAACAGTCCGAAAAATATCTCGCGCTGGCTCTGGAAGCCACCAGTGACGGCATCTGGGTGTGGCACATCCCAACGGGAGAAGCCTACTTCAGTCCACGCTACTTTACGATGTTGGGCTATGCGCCGGGCGATCTCACGGCGAGCTACGAAACCTGGGCCTCCCTGTTGCATCCCGACGACCGTGACCGAACCCAGAAGACAATCCAGCGCCACCTTGACAGCAGCACCGACGAATTCCAGGTCGAGTTTCGCATGCGGACCCAGTCCGGCGGGTGGTTGTGGATATTGGGGCGGGGCAAAGCCGTCGAATGGGATGCACACGCAAAGCCGGTACGCATGGTGGGCAGCCACGTGAACATCGACGTCAGAAAGCGCGCCGAGCAGGCATTGGCCCAATATCGGGAGCACCTCGAGACCATGGTCCACGACCGGGCCCTGGAACTGGAAGAGACCACTTCTCTTCTGGAGGCTGTCTTCAATGCCATTCCTGACGTGCTTGGCGTTCAGGATAACCACCACCGCATCGTCCGCTACAATGCAGCGGGCTATCGCTTTCTGAACATGACCAAAGAGGAAGTGGCCGGCAAACGCTGTTTTGAACTCATCGGCAGGACCTCTGAGTGTGATCGCTGCGCCACTTCCGAAAGCTATCGAACCCGAAAACCGACATCGGTCGTCCGCTACGAGGAGGCCCTGAATACCTGGCTCGATGTGCGCGCCTATCCCATCCTCGATGAGGCGGGCAACCTCGTCCGGGTGATCGAACACCTGCGGGATATCACTGCCGAGAAAAATGCCGAAGCGGAAAACCGTAAACTCCACGAACAGCTGCAGGTGGCTCAGAAAATGGAAGCCCTCGGCACCCTGGCCGGCGGCATCGCTCATGACTTCAACAATCTGTTGATGGGAATTCAAGGGCGCGCCTCTCTAATGAGCGTCGATGTAGGGACATCGCACCCGCATCGCGAGCATTTGGAAGCCATCGAGAATTTCATTCGAAGCGCCACGGACCTGACGCGCCAGCTGCTGGGCTTTGCCCGGGGCGGCAAATATGAGGTCAGGCCCACGGACATCAATGATCTGGTGACCACCAGCGCCGCCATGTTCGGCCGGACCCGCAAAGAGATCCGGATTCACACCAAAATTGCCGACAACCCGCTGGTTGTGGAGGTTGACAAACGACAGATCGAGCAGGTTCTGCTCAACCTTTACATCAATGCCTGGCAGGCCATGCCAGAGGCCGGCGAACTCTATCTGGAAACCAAGGCCGAGGCGGTGGATGACGACCGCTGCAAGATTCATCAAATCGAGGCCGGTGATTATGTCAAAATATCCGTGACCGACACGGGCATCGGTATGGACGAGACCATCATCCAGCGGATTTTTGACCCGTTTTTCACCACCAAGGATAAAGGGCGGGGCACCGGTCTGGGCTTGGCGTCGGCGTACGGAATCATCAAGAATCACAGCGGCATGATTCAAGTGCAAAGCAAAATGGGGGAAGGGGCCACGTTCGACATTTTCCTGCCGTTGTCCGGTCGAAAAATCCACCATGACATCCAGGAGAAAATGGGGGTCGTCCGGGGAGACGAATGCATTCTTCTAGTGGATGACGAGAAGATGATCATCGAGGTGGGGCAGGCCATGCTCGAGGCCTTGGGATATCGGGTGTTGACCGCCATCGGCGGCGAGGCGGCATTGGCACTGCTCAAAAACAACGAGGTCGTCCTCGACCTGGTCATTTTGGATCTGATCATGCCGGGAATGGACGGGGGCAGGGTTTACGACGGCATCCGCCAACTGCGGCCGTCGCTGCCGGTGATGCTCTCAAGCGGCTACGCCATCAACGGGCATGCGGAAGACATCATGAACAGAGGCTGCAACGGCTTCATTCAAAAGCCTTTCAACATTGCCGAGTTGTCTCAAAAAATCAGGAGTATATTTGATGACGCGGCTGAGAAGGATTGACCTGAAAGGCTACCCATTCTCTCCTGCAACTGGCGCGGATCCAACCCCTTCTTCCTACGGGCAACAATGTTGACGGTTCCGTAAAAAGTCCGATATCTGCGTTACGCGTCATCCTTCGTCAT
>CAYUOU010000049.1:0-30884 GCA_964446485.1 uncultured Desulfobacterales bacterium
AATGATATTTTTCGCTGTATGGGGAAAACTATTTTTGAAACGTGCGAAATATAAGTTATAAAGGTGAAACATTTTTTAGAGCAAGGATCTGATATAAACAAGCCAAACGTTCAGGGGTTTACACCGATCATGACAGCATCTTATTACGGTTACACTCAGGTTGTCGAATACTTGTGTGAGCGTGGTGCAGACCTTAACCACACTAGTCGTGAAGGTTCCACAGCATTAATATATGCTGTTCAGTACGAGTACAACGCCATCATCGACATTCTAATTGAGAATGGGGCAGATTTGTGGATTAAAAATAAAAATGGTCAGGATGCCCTATATTTTGCAAAGCAACATGGCAATAAGGCACTTATAGATAGAATAGAAACTATACTGAAACAGTAGTTTAATTCTTTCAGTGTGCACAGCTGAATAGGCAAGTATCTCGTCTCGGAAAAAGAATTCCAAATCAACAGCCTCAGATCGCTCAACCAAACAAGGTACCCGACTAACTCGGCAGTCCCTCATCTCCCCCCAAAAACTGCATCTAATCGACCGCAGAATGTTTGCCATTCTTGACAATATAATTAAATTACAATTGGTTAGCGGAATGATTTCGCCATAACGCGTCCAGCGCTATCAATTTCACCCAATAGTGAAATCCTGCCACTGGCATCTTGAAAAACGCCCTTCTTAGCCCACTGCCACAGCCGTACAAAAGCCATTTCGGAAAAAAACGGAAAAATGAAAAAAGGCGCCCAACTCACGGAGACCGATCTATGCATCCTATGGTGCTAATGCCCTTTATCTTTGAAATAGGTCAGAGTGGGTTCCAGTCCGCTCAAACACAACACGGTCCGATTCAACAAGAGAAATAAAAAGCCAGTCGGATTCAATGTGGCATTCCCGTCGCCCCTTCCAGTTGCCAATCAGCTTATGGTCACGATGAATGTCATCAAGTGGTTCCTCGGCCACTAACGAACGGATGATTATTTTCAATTTTTCAAGATTTTTACCACGTTTTCTCATCCGTTTAGTGTCACGCTCAAACTGCTTTGTATATGTGGGTGTCAGCATTAGATGCCTAACTTTTCCGGTGCGGAAGCCGCAGGGGATTTTCTATGCAGGCACGCGGCGCTGCTGAATGAGAAAGATGACACCGGCAACGGCGGCCGCGCCGCTGCTGATCCAGAACAGTCCGGTGATGCCCACCGCGTCCACCAACCAACCGCTGACCAGAAAACCCGCCATGAGTCCCAATCCATAAGTTACGGCGTTGTTGACTGCCTGCCCAACGGTTTTCATTGAAGCATCGGCGCAACTGTCGATATAAAGGATGCTGGCAATGTGAAAAGCCCCGTAGGTGACGGCATGCAGCACCTGGGCGATGAGGATGGCCGCAGCCCCGTCGATGACGCCCAGCAAGCTCCAGCGCAGGGCGGCTGCGGCAAAACTGAACAACAGCACCCGCTCCAGGGAAAATCGACTGAACAGCCGCCGGGAATTCACCATCACCAGAATTTCCGCCCCAGATGCCACCGCCCAGCACACCCCCACGAAGGTCTTCCCGAATCCAAGCAATTCCAGATGAATGGAGAAAAACCCATAGTAGGCCCCGTGGCTGAAAAGCATGAGGAATGCGCAGCATAGAAAGCCCCGAATTCTTGGACTGAAAAATGCGCGTATCTGGAGGCCGTTCGAAAAGGGTGCTGAGATTTGAGGCAGCCGCCGGACACCGGTGGACACCACGGCCAGCAGCAGTGAGCCCCCCAGAATCAGGCCAAGGATCGTATTGCTGCCCCTGGCATCGATGAGTCGACCCACCAGCACGACGGTAACGATGAAGCTGATGGACCCCCACATCCGCAGCCGCCCGTAGTGGCGTTTGTCGTCGCCTAAAGTGTCCATGGCAAAGGCTTCCAAAAAGCTGATGAGGGGCGCGTAGAAAAGGCCGTAGGCCACTGTGAGCAGCACCATGGCGGGAAACGACGTGGTGAACAGGAACCCGCACCAGATCATTGCACTGGCCGCATGGCAGCCGATGTAGATGGCACGCCGAGCCCGGTAGCGGTCGGCCAGAATACCCCAGATGATGGAAAACACCACCATGGTGATGGAGCGGATAGCGGACAGGCTCCCGATTTCGACCCCGCTGAATCCGAGATGGTAGCAATACAGATTGAAGTATGGAAGAAAAACCCCCATCACCCCGAAATACAGGAAGTACTGGGCGCTGATGAAGCTTTTGGTGGGAAAGATGGGCACAGGCTGATCGTTCATTTATTGGGTCCGCCGTCAGGGGAGGCTTGCTGTATACCACAAACAGAAGTTTAGGCGGAAAACCATGGTGCAGGTCAACGGCGACCTCTCAGACACAACAAAGGGGCGTGGACCGTCTACGCCCCTCAGTAACGCCGGCAGCATTGGACCGGCTGATGAAAAACCATTGGCCGCCGCAAGGATCTTTCAATCGGCAGGTCTACGAATCAGTCGATGGCCACTTTGATCTGCCGCGGTTTTTCCTCTTCGGGCTTGGGAATGAAAATTTCAAGCACGCCGTTCTTGAAACCGGCACGAATGGCGTCCGGGCGGACTGAGAATTGCAGGTTGAAGGCCCGGTGAAAGGATCCCGCGCAGCGCTCTCGCCTGAGGTAGCGGTCGTCAGGGACATCGGGGGCCATTTCTCGACGACCGCGCAGGGTCAGAAAGTTGTCCTTGATTTCAACATCAACGTCTTCTTTGCGTACCCCCGGCAGATCCACCGTAATAACCAAGCCCTCGGCACTTTCGAAGATATCCACCGGCGGCGACCAGTCACACATGGACACTTCGCCGGGATTAGCGCCCGAAAGGGCAAACTCATCGGCGAACATCCGGTTGATACGTTCCTGCAAGGCGGCAACGTTCCGGAAAGGATCCCATTTTACGATTGTCATTACAATTCTCCCGTGCGTGGTGAAGTGATTAGCACACGTTAACCACCTGCTCGTTCATGTCAAGAACCGACAATACATACTGAAATCATTCGAATAACTCCCGTAGCGCCTTTACAAAAAATCCGGGTGGTGTTACCTTGCGTACCAGTTGCACGACGCGATTGAAATCCCCTCACAGCCCCGCCGTTCGGGATCTTCGTTGCGCTGCGACAGGTTGCGAGGAATGTTCGGCCGAACAGGCGGCGATGCGGTATCATAGCGTAGATTGCCATTTTAATTCGCTCGCCAGCCTCACGGCAAGCATTAGGGCATGCGCTCGCTTGCCGGTTCAGCCGCACCCAACCCCACCAGGAGCTGCAAATGGACTATATCAAAATTCGCTTTGGAAAAGGCACGGATGCGCTTTCGTCACCCTTCGATCAAACGGTGGAGGGCTTGTTTCAATCCGGCCACCTCAGTCCAATGTTTTCTTCCTGCGAGCGGTCGTGGACCCCGCAGATGGATATCATCGAGACACAGGACGAGATCATCGTGCTGGCGGAGATTTCCGGTGTCGACAAAGACAACCTGGAAGTCGAGATCAACAACAAAGCGGTCCGTATTTTTGGACGGCGCTCCCCCATGATCAATGCCGAGAGCCTTACCTACCGTCTTGCAGAGATCCAGTATGGGCAATTTGAACGGATACTCTTTCTGCCGACCCCCATCGACCCGGAAATCGTATCATCTTCTTACTCTAACGGGTTTCTCAGACTGACGCTGGCCAAAATGGCGCGGCCCGAAACTCACCGCATCCCCATTTCCGAAGAATAACCGACGATACCCCGATTGGGTAATCCGAGCGGCCCCCCGGCCGGATCCTTTACAGGAGGATACATGGACAACAGCCAAGAAAACAAAGTGGTGGAAGCTGACAAAATCCCCGAGGTCATTCCGATATTGCCGCTGTTCGATGCCGTGCTGTTTCCCAAAATGGTTTTGCCCCTGGTAGTGATGGAAGGCGAGTCGATTCAACTTGTCGACGAAGCCATGGCCAAAGATCGCATCATCGGACTGCTGGTCTCCAACAAGAAGGGGGAGGGGGAGGGGGAGAAAAGCACTGATCAGACTGACGAACTGGCTACGGTGGGCACCAGCGCGCTGATCCTGAAAATGGCCAAGACCGAGGACAACAAGGCCCAGATGCTGGTCCAGGGTCTTTCCCGCTTCACCGTCCAGGAATTCACCAAAGGGAAGGGGTATCTGCGCGCTAAGGTGACGCACGTCGAGGAGCAGGAAGCCAAAGGCAAAGAAATCGAAGCGCTGAAAGCCAATATCATCAGCCAGTTCGGGCGCATTGTGGAGCTTTCACCGGGTCTGCCCAAAGAGATCGGCGGCATGGCCAAATCCATTCAGGAGGCGGGTATCCTGGCCGACATGGTGGCGTCCACCATCAACAGCGAGGCCAAGGAAAAGCAGAAGGTTCTTGAAACACTGGACATCAAGGACCGCCTCAAGGAAGTGACCCGGCTCATCAACGAGCAATTGGAGATCCTCGAACTGGGCAACAAAATTCAGTCCCAGGTCAAGGGAGACATGGACAAGTCGCAGCGGGAGTACTATCTGCGCCAGCAGCTCAAGGCGATTCGCGAAGAACTGGGCGAAACCGATGACAGCAGTGTCGAACTGGACGAATACCGTACCAAGATCGATGACGCCAATTTGCCTGAAGAAGCCAAGAAAGAGGCGGAGCGCGAACTCAAGCGGCTTTCCAAGATGCATTCCTCCTCGGCGGAGTACACGGTGGCGACGACCTACCTGGACTGGATCACCTCGCTGCCGTGGCACACGACCACCGAGGACGAACTGGACATTGCCAAGGCAAGAAAAATCCTCGAGGAAGACCATTACGGATTGGACAAGCCCAAAAAGCGTATCCTGGAGTATCTGGCCGTTCGCAAACTCAAGCCGGAGTCCAAGGGACCCATCCTGTGTTTTGCCGGCCCTCCGGGAACCGGGAAAACTTCTCTGGGAAAGTCCATCGCCAGGGCGCTGGGCCGAAAATTCCATCGTATCTCGTTGGGCGGCGTGAGGGATGAAGCGGAAATCCGAGGCCATCGCCGCACGTATGTGGGGGCGCTTCCCGGACGGGTCATTCAGGCGCTCAGGCGGGTGGAGAGCAAAAACCCCGTATTCATGCTCGACGAAATCGACAAGGTGGGCAGCGATTTTCGGGGCGATCCGTCATCCGCATTGCTGGAAGTGCTCGATCCGGAGCAAAATTTCAGCTTTTCCGATCACTATCTCGACGTGCCGTTCGACCTTTCACAAGTGATGTTCATCACGACGGCCAACGTCCTGGACACCATCCCGCCGGCGCTCCGCGATCGCATGGAGGTCCTGCAACTGCTGGGTTATACACTGGAGGAGAAAATCAAGATCGCCAATCGCTATCTCATCCCCCGGCAGCGAAACGCCCACGGGTTGAAGTCGGAAAACATCACGTTTACCAAGGGAGCGGTCAAGCTTATCATCAGCGGATACACGCGAGAAGCCGGCCTGCGCAACCTTGAGCGCGAAATTGCCAATGTCTGTCGCGGCGTGGCCGCCACCGTCGCCGAAGGTATCGCCGACAGCGTCCACATCACCGTTCAGAACATTCCGAAATATCTGGGACCCAAGCGGATCAGCCTGGAAGCAAGGGCCCGCGTGGCCACCCCCGGTGTGGCCATGGGACTCGCCTGGACCCCGGTGGGCGGCGATCTTCTTTTCATCGAAGCCACGGCGATGCCCGGCAGCAAGGGGCTGACCCTCACCGGACAACTGGGCGATGTGATGAAGGAATCGGTGACGGCGGCGCTGAGCTTTATCCGTTCCAACGCCAAGCGCCTCAATGTCGAGGAAGGCTTTTTCAGCAAGACGGACATCCATGTTCACGTGCCGGCCGGGGCCATTCCCAAAGACGGCCCATCAGCAGGAGTCACCATGCTCACGGCGTTGACATCGCTGCTCACCGAACGGGCCATAAGGAAAGACCTGGCTATGACGGGCGAGATCACGCTGCGCGGCCAGGTGCTGCCCGTGGGCGGCATCAAGGAAAAAGTGCTGGCCGCCCACACCGCCGGCATCAAAACCATCATCATGCCTAAGGCCAACGAAAAAGATCTATACGACATTCCCAAGAAGGTGATCAAAGACATCGAGTTTCACTTTGTCGACAAGATGTTGGACGTCATCAAACTGGCCTTCAATTCGGGGAAGGCCGATTGACCTCACCTGTCGGCAGGCCAATTCCGGCCGAGAGGCCTTCTGCCGCAGCGGTAGTGCTGGCCGCGGCGATCATTGCAGTGGGCGCCCTGGCGGGCTGCGCGCACCCTCCCGCGCAGCCGCCACCCAAAGCACGGGTCTACACCCCCAAACGTCCCCCCTCCCGGCCCGCCCAGCCAAAGCCGCCACCGCAGCCGGAGGCCCCCGCAAAAAAACCGCCCACCGCCAAACCTTACAAAGTGATGGGCAAATGGTACCACCCCCTGCCGACGGCCACTGGATTCACGGAAACGGGGAAAGCCTCCTGGTATGGGAAGAAGTTTCACGGCCGCCTCACTGCCAACGGCGAGCGCTACGACATGCACGGTATCACCGCCGCCCACAAGACGCTGCCCCTGGGAACAGTGGTGCGGGTCCAGAATTTGGACAACGGTCGATCCCTTGACATTCGTCTCAATGATCGCGGCCCTTTCGTGGATGGCAGAATCATCGACCTGAGCTACGGTGCGGCAAAATCTCTGGGTGTGGTGGGTCCAGGCACCGCCAATGTCCGCCTTACCGCGCTGGGCAAACCCTCCGCCGCCAGCGACGGTTCGTCCACGCCCACCTACCAGGCCGTGGACTACACCCGGGGCAATTTTACGTTTCAGGTGGGAGCCTTCAAGGATCCGGCAAACGCCGAACGCCTCAAGCAGCGCCTATCCGTCAGCTATCAGAACGCCCACGTAAAAGCCTATTATCATGAAGTCCACGGCACGCTTCACGGTGTGCGCCTTGGGCTGGCCAACACTCTCGAGCAGGCTGCCGAGTACAAACAGATCCTGCGGGAAAAAGGATTTAACGGCGCTTTCACCATTGCCGAGTGATCACCGAAAGTGGTATCGGTCCGTAGCTGTAAAGCGCGATCTCACCACCGCGTCCACAGAACATGAAGAAGATGCCCGGGCGGGGATAAACCCCGCCCCTGCGAAAAACCCAGAATAATTGTAGGGGCGGGGTTTGTCCCCGCCCGCTGGCAGCGGCATGTCTATATCGCACATCTCCGCCGTCTTTCTCGACCGAGACGGCGTCATCAACCGTGATTCGGCCAATTACATCAAAAC
Organism: uncultured Desulfobacterales bacterium; assembly: GCA_964446485.1. Classification (GTDB taxonomy): domain Bacteria; phylum Desulfobacterota; class Desulfobacteria; order Desulfobacterales; family JBDRRP01; genus JBDRRP01. The sequence goes on from CAYUOU010000049.1 coordinate 7,274, forward strand.
CTGGGACGACTTTGAATTTCTCCCGCGAAGCATCCCGGCCATCGCCCGTCTTTCCAACGCCGGCATTCGTGTCGTGGTTATCACCAATCAATCCATTGTCGGCCGCGGCTGGGTGTCGCCGGCGGTGCTTGCCGATACCCACCGACGAATGTGCACCGCCATCGAAGCCGATGGCGGCCGGATTCACGCTATCTATCACTGCCCTCACCACCCCGACGACGGCTGCGACTGCCGAAAGCCCCGGCCCGGGATGATTCTCACGGCCGCCGTCGACCACCACATCGATTTGGCGCGCGCTGTCATGATCGGTGACAGCGCCACCGACATCGCCTGTGCCCGGAATGCCGGATGCGGGATGGCCGTGCTGGTCAAAACCGGTGACTACCCGGCAGCGGCAGCGGCGCTGCGTGCTGAGAACATAATACCGGACCGGGTGGCGCCAGACCTCTGGGACGCCGTTGGCGGTTTGCTGAAAGCGACGGGTGGTCAATGATCACCGTGACGGGGCTGGTGGAGCGGGTGACCTATTACAGCGCAAAAACCCGCTATACCGTGGCCCGGCTCAGAGCGGTGGACTCCGGTCGACCCATCACCATCGTCGGCACCAGTGCAGGGCTTCATCCTGGGGAAAAGCTTCGGGTCTCCGGTAGCTGGCAGGAGCACCCCAAATACGGCCAACAGCTCAGGATCGATGCATTGGAGACCTGCCTGCCGGCCAGTGTGGACGGCATTCTGGCCTATCTATCTTCTGGGATGATTTCCGGCATTGGTGCCAAGACCGCCAGGCGCCTGGTGGATCATTTCGGCGAAGAGACCTTCTTGATTCTGGACACCGCGCCGCATCGCCTTGTCGAGGCCACCGGCGTCGGGAAAAAGACCGCCGCTCGGATCGCCGAGGCCTGGCGGTCCCACCACGGGCTTCGACGGGTCATGTCTTTTTTACAGGAGCATGGTGTAATGCTCTCCCACGCCAGCCGCATCTTTGACCTTTATGGCGACGAGGCGCCGGAATTGTTGGCGGCGGATCCGTACGTGCTGGCCAGCGACTGGCCGGGCGCCGGCTTCGTCGTCGCCGATACCATCGCCCGCCATTTGGGTACCCCGGCCGACGCCCCTCAGCGCATCCGGGCATGTGTCGGCCATACCCTGGAGCGATTCGTTTCCGATGGGCATGTCTACGCACGGGATGACGAACTGGTTTCCAAATGCCATGACCTGTTCGGCATCGATCCGGCCACGGCGCACAATGCACTGGCGCAACTGGGTGATGGCGGGCTGCTGGCAATGGAGCCATTGGACGATGGGGATGTCGTCCAAGCGGTCTTTCCGGCCTGGCTCCACGATGCGGAAACCCGCCTTGCCAACCGAGTGCTGATGCTTTTGGGTATCCCCTCGACCATCCCAAATCCCGGGGCGGAAACCATCCGTTCGGAGATTGTCAGCCGCCTGGCCATTCAGCCATCCGACGAACAGTTGGCCGTCCTGGAGACCGTTCTCAACCACAAATTGGCCATCATCACCGGCGGTCCGGGGACAGGGAAAACCACGCTGATCCGGTCCATTTCCGAATTGTGCCGGTCCCTTCAGCTCAAACTCGTGCTGGCCGCGCCAACGGGGCGCGCCGCCCGTCGGCTGGCGGCGGTGACCGGCCGAGACGCACACACCATTCATCGTCTGCTGGGGTTCTCCCCCCATGAGGAACTGCCGGAAAAGAATCGCGACGATCCGGTGGCGGCAGACGTTATCATCATCGACGAAGCGTCCATGGTGGACACCCTGCTCATGCACTACCTGGTGGAGGCCGTGCCGCTGCTGTCTACCCTGATTCTGGTGGGGGACGCCCGCCAACTGCCGTCGGTGGGGCCAGGCAGCGTACTGGAAGACATGATCACCTCGGAAACGATCACCACTTTCGAACTTACCGAGATCTTCCGGCAATCCATGGAGAGCGCCATCGTGAGAAACGCCCACCGGGTGCGCCGGGGGCTGGCCCCGGAGCTTCCGTCCACCGATTTGGGCGAGGATGCGGACGATTTCTATTTCATTGAGAGCCGCTACCCGGAAAAGGCGGTGGACGTCATCGTCGATTTGTGCACCCGGATGATCCCCCGGCACTTTCACCTGGATCCATCGGCGGACATTCAGGTCCTCACCCCCATGCACAAGGGGCACACGGGCACCATCAATCTCAATCGCATGCTTCAGTCCAAGATCAACCCGGCGGGGCGGGAATCTACGGGCGTGTTCGTGTTTCGGCCCGGTGACAAGGTGATCCACACGCGAAACAATTATATCAAAGAAGTATTCAACGGGGACATCGGCATCGTGATCGATGTGGACAAAAACAGCGAGACCCTCACCGTCGACTACGAGGGGCGCCGTGTGCCCTATCTCTTCAGTGAGCTGGAAGAATTGTCCCTGGCCTACGCCATCACCGTCCACAAGTCCCAGGGGTCGGAATACCCTTGCGTGGTGGTCGCCCTGATGACCCAGCATTTTACCATGCTCCAGCGAAACCTGCTGTACACCGCCATGACCCGGGGAAAACGCCTGGTCATCATTGTCGGCGCCGAGCGAGCCCTGTCCATCGCCCTTGAAAACGACCGCTCGGGACACCGACGCTCCAGATTGGCCGAACGCCTTCGTGCTCCACAGAACCGGGCCATGCCGTCATGACGGCCCGGCGAAAGGGGTGCGGCGCCCGGCGCAGTCTGTTTCTCACTGCCGTTGCAGCGGATGCCGACGGAAACATTTTCGATCTGGACGGCTGCGCCGCGGTTGGCATGGACGGCCCCCGCGTTGTACCGCTGGCGCCTTCGGAGACGGCAGCCTTGCCCCACGGCAGCGAACTCATGATGCTGCCGGAGCGCGCGCCCATCATCTACAATATTTCCGAGGGCCGAATAGCGGTTCTCGAAGAGAATCCATTCGAACCGGGATCCCCGATCTTTGCCGTTGCGGCATTCAACTCGCCCGGCTATGCCGTCACACACACCAGCGCCTTTTTCGAACGGGACGGGGCGCGTCAGCTGCCGTTGTTTTCTTACGGTGCGGTGGGGTGGTTGAAAGACGGGTTTCGATCGGCCGTCGTCCGCGTGGATGCGGAGCCGCGCCAGGATCTCCGCAGGATGAAAGCCGCGGCGGTGACCGCCGGCATCGGCAGGATGCGTAAAGCGCTTCCAGGCAACCGCCTGCGCGCCCACCTGGAGCGCTGCGCCGTCACTTACGGATGCCCTGCGGGAAAGAACTTCTTCCTCGGCCGCTACGAGGCGCCGCTGCCCACGGCCCGAACCTGCAACGCCCGGTGTCTGGGCTGCATATCGCTGCAAGATGACGCCGACATCTGCAGCAGCCAGAACCGCATCGATTTCACGCCCTCTCCCGAAGAAATCGCCGGTGTGGCGCTGGCTCACATCGACCGGGTAAAAAACGCCGTGGTCAGTTTCGGCCAGGGGTGCGAAGGGGATCCCCTCCTGGCCGCCGATGCCAGCGAACCGGCCATTCGGCGCATCCGCTCCCGGACCACCGCCGGCACCATTAACATGAACACCAACGGCAGCCTGCCGTCGGTGATGGAAAGGCTTTTCGAAGCCGGCCTGGACAGCATTCGGGTGAGCATGAACAGCCTCCGGCCCGAGGCCTATACCGCGTACTTCCGACCCCGGAGTTATCATTTCTCGGATGTCATGGACACCATTGGGCTGGCATTGAAGATGAAGAAATTTGTGGCCATCAATTATCTTCACTGCCCCGGCGTCACCGACACCCCCCAGGAGATGGCCGCTCTGGAAGACTTTTTACGGCGCCGCCCCGTTCACATGATCCAGTGGCGCAACCTCAACTACGACCCCCTCAGATACGTGGCCGCCATGCAGGCCGCCGCCCCCGCCGACACCCCGGTGGGCATGCACCGGTGCATCGGCCGCATCCGGAAACGATTTCCCCGCCTGATCCACGGGTATTTCAATCCGCCCAGGGAAAAATGGGGGGAACGGCCTGCGCTCAAAGGGCGGAAAGGGTACACGGGCTGACAGGCACTGACACGGACGAGCACTAGCAATTCTCAGTGAACGAACACGGGCCTTCACGGACAAAAACCAGGCGCCAGAGAATCCGAAGCGCAGCAGAGGTTCGTGTTCGTCCGTGTGATTTTTTCCCCTCATCATCCGCACCCCTACAACAACCCGGTATACCTGCCCCCATCCACCAGCAGATTCTGTCCGGTGATGTATTTGGCCTGCGCGCTGGCCAGAAAGGCCGCAGCCGCACCGAAGTCGGCCGGATCACCGATGGCCCTGGCCGGGACGGTGTCCTTCATGGCCTGGTAGACGGTTTCGCTGCTGCCGCCATCGCTGGAGACGCGTGCGGCCACAAGCTGGTCCATGCGTGAGGTCTTGTGGATGCCCGGCAGCAGGGCATTGACGGTAATCCCAAACGGCGCCAGCTCAGTGGAGACCGTCTTCAAGAAACCGGTGAGGCCGGCCCGGGCCATGTTGGAGAGGAGCAGGTCAGCAATGGGTTGTTTTACCGAAATGGAAGTGATGGCAATGATGCGGCCCCAGCCGTTTTCCTTCATGGCCGGCACCACGCCGTGGATCAGCCGGACCGCACTCATGAGATTCAATTCCAGGGCCTTGGGGTAGTCGTCCAAATCAGAGGTGGCAAATGTGCCCGGCGGCGGACCGCCGGCATTGGTCACCAGGATGTCAGGATCGCCGAGGGCGCCGCGAACTGCTTCCAGCAGGCGGGCGATGTCTGCTTCCCGTCTCATGTCTGCGCCGAAACCCACCACCGCTGCGCCTGTGGCGCTGGCGATTTCCGCTGCGGCCTTGGCAGCGGCTTCTCCATCCCGACCGCAGATGGCCAGCCGGCAGCCTTCGGCCGCCAACTGCTCTGCACACCCACGGCCCAGCCCACGGCTTGCCGCGGCAACCAATGCGATTTTTCCAGAAATACCGTAATCCATGAAAGCACCTCCTGTGGTGAATCGTCTCGAGACTATCGTCGCGGCGTCCAGAGGTTTATTTTGCGGTAATGAAAACGGGGTTGGCCACCAAACCGCCAACGCCCCGCCCTTGGGCCATGAGCCGATAGAACGTCTTTTCTCCCCGGGGGCAACTTTCGTCGCGGACGGTTTTCTCAAAGGGAAGCGGCGCATCGAAGGCCGCCGCCAACCGTCCGCCCCGAATGATCCGGACAGAAACCGTTCCGGAGCCGGCTTCCTTGAGGGACATGGCCAAGCGGATCTGAGGAACGCCCCTCACCTCAATCGATTCGCCCAGGGTTCCTTGTATGTCGCTGTCCTCCCCGGACACGCTGAAATCATCGAGCACGAGGCGCTGGGGATGGGGGCCGCGCACGGCAACCATCCGCCCGGCCCGCATGGCTTCCAGGACACCGGCCCGGCTCTTTTCTTTGACCCAAAAAACCGTCGGGAAATTGCCCAGCCGCTCACCACTACCGCCGTCTTCGTGAAAATCGGCCGTGGCGATGCCCCAGACGGGGTGTCGGCGGCTGCCGCGGCAGAATTGATTCAAGACCTGATCCCATTCCCGCCCGGGTTCGGTGAGAGTGACGGTGTCACCGTATACGGCGGCAAATCCCGTGTAGTGTTGCGCCGCCAGCAGGGCGTCCGGATATGGCGGTGTGCTGACGTGGATAGGGCCCAATTGCCGCACGCCGGATCGGGTTTCCGGGTAGTTCCAGAATGTCATCCCGCCACGGCGGTTCACGTAATCGATGTAGAGCTGGTACGGGGCGATACCAATGTCGCCCATGTATTGGTCATACGGCGAACTGCGAAAGGGCGCCGTGTCGGCCAGCATGAGGAGGGCCAGCACCGCCACGCCAATTCCCGCCCACCGATACCACCGGCCCCAGGTGGCGATATAGACGCCAAGCAGCAGAGCGCCGGAGAAGAACAGCAGCGCGGGCAGGCGGGGTTTCAGATAGCGCGTAGACAGGCGATTGTGAAGCACCGGCATCTCTTCATAGTCCGAGGGGGTATCCAGGCCGATGGTCAGCAGCCGCTTCTCGTGGTCATGGGCGGTAAGATCTCCGTCAAAGTAGGAACCGCTCCAATAGTAGTACGGCACCGATTCTGAACCCGGCACCAGAATTAGTTCGGGGTATTTTTGCTGTGCCGCGGTGATGGCGTCGAGGTAGTTTTCAGGCCCGCTCAGCCGCAGGGCGTTTTTTTGTTTTTTGATGCGCAGCACCTGCCGGAAGGGCCGCAGGCCGTAAGCCATGGCCAAAATGTCGTGATCGTTGTAAAAAAGCACGTCGACGTCGCGCGCTTGGGCGAGGCGGGCCAGCGCTTCGACACTCAACTTCCCGTCACTGAAGGTGGTGCGGGTGTCGATGATGCCAGCCACATGAGCGTAATCGCCACCGGCGACGGCGGTTACCGGTAGGCCGTTAACCCAGATGGCCACGACTGAAAGGAAGATGATCTCCGCGATTTTCTTCATCGGTTCTCATTATTGATGCAACGTTGGGGCAAAGCCGAACATAACACAGTCGTCAGCAGCGGAACACTGCTCAATAAGGATGACACCGGCCATGAAACCCCATCGGCTGCCACGTGGCCACCACCGCCGATATCGGCCGATGCCGGATCACCACCGCCAGTTTTACCGACGGGGTGCTGCGCATTCGATTCAAGCTGGATCGTCTGTAACGTTGACTCCGGTTGAAACCCCCCGAATGCGCCATTATGATATTCGGGGTATCGGATGCGTCCCGATCGGAAGTCGTCAAACAAATGCGCTTCGAAAAGGCGGTCGATATGATCGATCGTGATGTGTTGTGCGAAAAAATTAGATCGCTGCATCCCGAGCCGAAGCGTGCGGCGTTGATGTGGACGTGGAATACGACGAAACGGAACAATCACTGGTGGTATACTTGGGAAAGGATGAACGGCGAATACTGAATTCGCCCACCTATATGTCCAAGCATGCCGTACGTGGGATCCAATATGAAATGGGTTGAAATCCAGGTCCGATTCGATTCGCCGGAACCGGCGGTGGCGGCGGAGGTCGTTGCCGACGCATTTGCCGACATCGGTGTGGCGGGGGTCATCATTGACGATCCGCACCTGGACACGGCCGCCGACTGGGGAAACGATGCCGTGCCGCCACCGGCCCACCACGCTGTCCGCGGTTATCTCGCCCTGGATGCGCACTTTACCGGGCGGCGCCGGCGCCTGGAACGGGCGCTGCGGCAGGTGGCGCAGCGCAGCGGCATTCGCTGCCGCCTCGCGCAGCAATCGGTGAACGATGAGGATTGGGCCGAATCCTGGAAAACCCACTTTTGGCCGTCGAAGCTCGGCAAGCGGATTGTGGTCAAACCCAGCTGGCGGGACTACGCACCCGACACCGGCGACCTTGTTATCGACCTGGACCCGGGGATGGCTTTCGGCACAGGCAGCCACGCAACGACGATGCTTTGCGTCCAGGCACTGGAAGATTTCATCACCCCCGGTACTCGCGTCCTTGACGTCGGCACCGGCAGCGGCATTCTTCTGGCGGCGGCGGCCATGCTCGGTGCAGGCGGCGGACTGGGCATTGACCTGGATCCCGTCGCCGTGGCCGTAGCGCGTGAAAACCTCTCCCGCAACCATGTGTCTGCCCAGCACTTCGCGGTCCGCGAAGGAGACCTCACGGGAGCCGTGGTCGGCAGCTATAACGTTGTGGTGGCCAACATCCTCTCCGCCGTCATCATTCGACTGCTGCCTCAGATCCCTGCCGTATGCGCACCCGGGGGACGCCTCATCTTTTCGGGCATTGTCGACAAAAACCAGGCCCCCGTACTGGCGGCAATGACGGATCATGGCCTGGCAGTTGAGGAGATTCGCACCTTGGAAGACTGGGTCGCCATTATCGGGCGGCTTCCCCGAAATTAGAAAAGATAAGTTTTTCCCGCCGCCCCAACAGACACCCGCTCGCCTAAGGCCGTTTTAAGGGTCCGAATCGCCCTGTCTCCCGTGCAGTGACAGGCAATGATGTGCTCGACATCTATGGCCGCCAATTCGGCAATGGTGGGCTCCAGGCGCTGCGGAGCGGCATTGAGTAGGTGAAAACCGCCGATGATGGCATGGATGGGCGCGTCCGGGTGGGTCCTGTGAACGTGGCGAAGGGTGTTCACGACACCGGCATGACAGCATCCAGTCGCCACCACCAGGCCACGGGTGGTGCTCACCCAGAGGGCCAAATCGTCTTCGATGTCGTCCGGTGTTTCTCCGTCGGTGTCCAGGAAAAAGGAGCCGCCGGCGTCCTCGAAGTCCGTTTCCCGTGGAATCGGGCCCGACAGCGTGATGCACCCGGAGAGCGATGTCGGCTGCGTCACTTTGTGAAACCTTTCAGACGGCAGCGCGGATAACGCCGCCTTGGCGGTCTGGGGCATGTGGATGGCCCGGGAAAGGCCATGCTGCAGGGCATATCGGTGTCGAGCGGCCGCCGGGTGGCAGTAAAGATGAACGCTTTCGGCCGTGGAAATCACTTCGGCCACGCATCCCGTATGGTCATAATGTCCATGGCTCAATACCAGATCGTCGATGTTCTTGAAATCGATACCCAGGGTATGGGCATTGTGTATCAGGGCCTCGGTTTGTCCGGTATCGAAGAGGATCCGACGTCCGTCGGCCTCGATATACAGCGAAAACCCGTGCTCGGCGGCGAGTCCGGGGATCGCCTGGTTATCCATCAGAATGCTCAGTCGTGCGGTTTCATAGGGGATCATGGCAGCGCACATGGATTCCTCTCGTGGTGCTCTTTCAGGGGGAAGATGTTCCAGTTGGCGGTGAAATGGCCGGCAACCTTACCGTTACCGCAGTGCCGCGCCCCGGCACCGACTGAATACGGACATCACCACCGTATGCGGTGACCATGGTGCGCACAATTTTGGCCAGATGTGCGGCGCGTTGATCGATGCGGCCCAAGAGGTTCAGGAGGTTTTGCGTATCCGGAGGCTGTTGCCGGGCGGACATTTTGCACAACTCCAATCCGCCGAAAATGGCCTGCAGAGGGCCGTTGAGGTTGTGGACGATCTGGGACGCGTATTTGCCGATCTCCGCCTGACTGTAAAGATCCATCAACTGATCGGTGCGCTGCTGGATCCGTGCCCTGAGCAGGTGATTGGCGTTTTCAAGGTCTTTCAGCAACCCCTGGCGTTCCTCCTGGATATCGAAATACTCAACAGCCTGACGGACGGTGATCTTTAACTCCTCACTGCGCCAAGGCTTGACGATGTAGCGGTAAACACTGCCGCGGTTGATGGCTTCAAGAAGAACATCGGTGTCTGTGACGGCCGACATCATCACCCGGACGCGATCCGGGTATTCCGCCTGAACCCAGTCCAGCAGGGTGAGCCCGTCCATTTCGGGCATCATCAGGTCAGTGACCACAACGTTCACCGGCTCAGATTCCAATACCTCGAGGGCCTGACTACCGCTGGCGGCAAACAGGGCGCGATACCCTTCATCGCGGACCAGCCGCGTGATCGCCGATAGGGTGAGTCGGTCGTCGTCGACAAACAATACCGAGCGCGTTGGCATGCCCCCTCATCGGTTGGCGTTTTCAGAATGCGGGCCTTGCCTGGCATCGAGGCCCGTGCTGAGTCAAAAGGGATTTAAGGGATTTGTCAAGAGATGGCCGATGGGTGGCAATGTGGGGGACTCGGCGGAATCAGTTGAACTGCATCCACCCGGTGTCCGCAACAAAGGCTTTGAAGCGGTCGCCTTCTTCCTTGAGTTGGACCAGCAGCCGCCATGCTTCGGCGTCGTGCCCGCGGGCAGCGGCATCCTCCAACCGTCGCGCCAAGGCGTGGATTCCCTCGGCGCACAAGTTGCCGGCCGCGCCCTTGAGCTTGTGGGCGATCTCGGCCACCGTATCCAGATGCCCTGCTGACAGCGCCGCTTCCACAGAACAGACCTGGTCACTGACGCTGCTGCCGAAAACGTCCACCAATTCCTGAAGGAATTGCTCATCGCCCAAAGTGCGCTCCAATGCCCGCACGCTGTCGATGGGCGGGGGAACTGCTGCAGGTGGTGGTGATGCCACCGGAAGACATGACGCCGGGGCTGCACCCCGTCCTTCGAGAAGGCCCTCGATGAGATCGGTAAGATGCTTCGGATGAATCGGCTTGAAGGCAACGGCATCCATCCCCGCTGAAATACATGCATCACAATCCGATTGCAGATTGCTGGCCGTAAGGCCGACAATGGGCAGCCGTTTCCGACCGTCCGCCGCCTCGACTGACCGAATCTGGCGGGTGGCCGTCAACCCGTCCATCCTGGGCATTTGAACATCCATCAGCACCAGGTCGTAGTCCTCCCGCTCCACGGCACGAACGGCCTTTTCCCCATCCGGTGTGGAGATGACGCTGTAGCCGCTGTTGGCAAGTACTTTTCGGGTCACTTGTGCGTTGATGTGATTGTCTTCAGCGAGCAGCACACGGACGCCCTTAAATTTTCGCTCAGCGACACTGTGGCGGGTGACCAGTGGCCGGGGGGCGTCGTCGGCCGTACCGCTGCTCATGACCTCGTGGATCACCTCCTGGAGCACACTCTCCCGAACCGGCTTGGTCAGGTAGCCGCGGCACCCCAAACCGGCGAGCTGCTGGGCCTGCCGGCGCTGGGTCATAGCGGTAAGGACAATGCGGTGCAGATCTTTCAACGCCGTACGGCCATTGATGGTCTCCATCAACGAAACACCATCCATGTCGGGCAGGGTCAGGTCCATGATGATCAGATCAAAGGGCCGCTCCCCGAACCGGCGATGCGCTAATGCTTCCAGGGCCATCCGCCCCGAACCCACTGCCACGGGACTGCAGCCGAAATTCATCAGCATTTTCATTAAGATACGCCGATAGGTGGCGTTGGCGTCTGCTACCAGGATGCGCAGCCCGGTGATATCCGGCTGGTAGGTGGGGCGGACGCTTTCCGGCAGTTGGCAAATGCCCACGGGCAGGGTGAACCAGAAGCGGGAGCCTTTTCCCGGCGTGCTGTCCACGCGGATCTCCCCCCCCATGAGTTCCACGAGCTGCTTGGTGATGGTGAGGCCAAGGCCCGTGCCGCCAAACTGGCGGGCGATGGTGGGGTCGGCCTGGGCGAAACGCTCAAAGACAAGGGCTTGCCGATCCGGCGCAATTCCGATGCCGGTATCCGAAACCGAGATATTGAGCACGGCGCGGCACGCACCGTCCGCCTCCTGACACATCGGCCCGGCCATGGATACTTCAATGACCACTTCACCGTCGCTGGTGAACTTGATGGCGTTGCCGGCGAGATTGTTGAGGATCTGGCGCAGATACTGAGGATCGCCAACGACCTGGGCGGGCACACCGGAATCCACGTGGCAGGCCAGTTCGACCCCCTTCGGTTCCGCCTGGATGGCCAGGGTATAGGCAACATCTTCAACGAGGACCCTCAGATCAAAAGGAATCGGATCGATGCGGATGCGCGAGGCCGCCGCTTTGGAATAATCCAGGATATTGTTGATCATTGACAAGAGTTGGCCGCCGCTCTGACGCAGCAATTTGACGTAGGTCAGCTGCTCCTCCGAGAGATCCATTTCCATCAGGAGATCGGCGAAGCCGAGAATGCTGTTCATGGGGGTGCGCAGCTCATGGCCGACATTGGCCAGCAGCGTGTCGGGGATGCCGGCGATGGACCCCTCTGATGGGGATGCGGCCGACGGGTCGGTCTTCCCGGGCGAAGCCGGTTTGTCTGAATGTTCATCGGGCAGCATGGGTGACCCCTCTCGATGCAACGGTAGCGCGAAACGCCCGCTGCGCCCGCGGCCATCGGCCTGATGGTCGCGATCCATATCCGTCAACGCGTTGGAGCGGAGGCGCCGCCGATACCGCGCGACACTCCAACAAGGCTATCGGCATCTTCACGAAAGGCTTTACCCCAACGTTGCAAAAGCCGGAGGGCTTCATAGCCAGGGCGCCGAGGGGGAAGCCGTCTCTTCGGGCGAATTGGGGATCAGGTGTAGGGGATGATTTTCACGATTGACGAAGCCGGGACGACATCGGCAACCTGCCGAATCGCCGGCGACATGTCCTTCAACGCCTCGAAGGTCACTGTGTGGGGGTGGCCGATGCCGATGGCTTCGCCATGTTTTTTGGCGACGGCCAGGAGGCGGTCCACTTGGTGCCGCACAGCGGCGGGATCCTGGTCGTGGTCCAGAAAAACGTCGCGCTGGGCGAATGGCAACTGCAGCAGGCGCGCAGACTGGTGACAGACGGTGTGGGTTGTGGTGCGGCTATCAATAAAGAAAAGCCCTCTTCTTTTGAGCACCGAAAACACCTGGTTCATGCGGTCGGCATCGGCGGTGAGCCGGGATCCCATGTGGTTATTGACCCCCACCGCCAGCGGGAGTTCATCGAGGAGCCGGTTCAGTTGGCCGATGAGTTCGTCCGGCGCCTGTGTCATGAGCAACGCCCCCGGTCCCGGGTTCACCGTCGGGTACTCCTCCGGCTCCATGGGCAGGTGCAGCATGAGTTCGATGCCGCTGTCGGCCGCGGTTTTCATGGTTTGGGTGCGAAAGGGCCCGCTGGGAAGTACCGAGAAAGTGCGCACCACTTCAAGGGTGGCAAACCGGGCTGCCAGTTGTCGATCGTATCCAAGGTCGTCAATGATAATGGCCACCCGGGGCCGCTGAGGCGGCGGTGGTTTCACGTCATCGGGGCGTTCCAGCGGGGTGTCGCGCTCCGGATACACCTCGTAATTGGGCACCTGTCCATAAAACAAGCCGCCATTTGCGGCGGGCGGCGGCGTGGAGGCGGGCTTTTTCACCGGCGGCGTCACGGCGGTGCGCATCGGCCCGATGAGGTGATGGGCGATACCGGCCAGTGCGCCCGCGATGAGTAACAGGAGCACGACACCGAGCAAACATTTCCGCAGGTTCACTGCGGGTGCGGGTTTCGCGATTCGTTTGGTTTTTTTCGGTCGTTTTTTCGGCGCGGATTTGGTGGATGCCATCGGGACTATTCGCCCGCTCGCAAAATATTATATCCCATCAGGATATCCAGAGCCCGCATGACCTGGCTGTCTGTTTTGAGGCGTTCAGCGTCCAGTGGACCCGTTCGCGGCTGTCTCCTGGGCGGCTTGGATTTCTTGTCTGACGGTGTGTCATCGTTGTCTTCGGCGGTTTCTGCTTCGAGATGGTTTTGGAGGTCTTTTTCCTTGAGCATGGGCTGGTCTTCGGCGAGCTTGGCGGTGCGGTCGATGACCATAAACGGCACAGTGATGTCAGGTTCAATGCCCTTGGCCTGGATGGAGCGTCCGCTGGGCGTATAGTAGCGGGCAATGGTCAGCTTGAGGGCGTAGCCGTCTCTCAGCGCCTCCACGGTCTGCACGGAGCCCTTACCGAAAGACGTGGTACCCAAGATGATGGCCCTCTTGTTGTCCTGGAGGGCGCCCGCAACGATTTCGGATGCGCTGGCACTGCCGCCGTTGATAAGCACCACCATGGGATATTTCCGGTCACTGGCCTCGTCGTGGGCTTCGTAGGACTTGGTGTGCTGTTTCAGACGGCCCTTGATGGAAAGAATGTTGCCTTCCCTCAAGAACAGATCGGACATTTGAATCGCCTGCGGAAGCACCCCGCCGGGGTTGTCCCTCAAATCCAGAATCAGGCCTTTCATGGCTGTGTTTTCTTTCTCAATTTTTTCCAGTGCGGCTTCCAGATCACTTGAGGTCTGGTCCCTGAAATGGGTCACCTGGGCGTAGGCATACCCCGGCGCAATGGTGGCGCTGCGGACGCTTTGAATGGGGATGACGTCGCGTTGCAGATCGAAGTCCTTGGGTTCGGTGAAGCCGTCGCGGACGATGGTGACCTTGACGTCGGTGCCCTTGGGACCACGCATCATTTTCACGGCTTCTTTGAGCTTTTTCACCGGTTGCCCATCGACCCTGATGATTTTATCGCCGGCCTTAATGCCCGCGTCGGATGCCGGTGTGCCCTCAATGGGGGCCACCACGGTGACAAACCCGTCCCTGATGGAGATGCTGACACCGATACCGGTGAACTTGCCTTGGGTGTCGATGCGCAATTCCTCGTAATCCGATGGCTCCAAAAGAGATGAGTGCGGGTCGAGGCTGCTCACCATGCCCTGGATGGCATCCTGAATGAGCTTTTCGGATTCCACCGGGTCGACGTAGCTTTTTTCTATCATTTCGATAACATCTGCGAAGGTCTTGAGGCCCTTGTAGACCGCCTCGTTGTCGGCCATTGACTCGCCGAGAAAACCGGTCACCACGGCCCAAAACACAACAGCGGCTACAAGAATCTGTTTGAGGCTTTTTTTTGCAGATTGTTTTCGGGCCATGTTTGCTCCTTTGCTCCAGGCGATCTCAGCGGGGCACTAAGAGATCGACTATCCTTGCTTTATCCATGTCGCCGGATCCATTGGTTTGCCGTGATGGCGGACTTCAAAGTACAATTTGGGCCCGGCAAAAGAGCCGGTGTCGCCCACCGTGGCGATCACTTCTCCGGCGTCCACCGGATCGCCCTTCTGCTTGAATGTCTCTTCCAAGTGCGCGTAGACGGTGTAGTAGTGGTCATCGTGGTCGATGATCAACATGTTGCCAAAGCCCTTGAACCAGTCGGCATAAAGCACCTTGCCCGCGGATACGGCATGAACGGGCTCACCGAAATCGGCGCGGATGTCGACGCCGCTGCGGAACTTAAGCACATTGTGGCGACTGTCACGGTATTCCCCGAAACGGCTGACGATGTTACCCTCCACCGGAATGGGAAGCAAGCCTTTCAGTCGGGAAAAAGGCCTTGGTGCGGGTGTCGGCTTGATCGGCGCTTCCGGTGTCGCGGGGGGGGTGGCCGCTTCCCGGACCACTTCTCTCGACAGCGTTACCAGTGCACTGTCGAGGTCCCTGGCCGCTTGCTCCAATGCGGCGATGGCCGCCAATTCCAGAGCCTTTTTATTGCGGATGTCGCCCAGCAAGCGCTCCCGTCGCTGCTTTTCCGAGGCGAGCGTTTTCAGTTGTTCACTGTAGGCGGGCGCCAAGGCCGCCTTTTGCCGCTTTGCCGTCGCCAGCTGCTGGTTTTCATGATCCATCCGGTCGCGGTCTTGGGTTAACCGCCTCAACCGCTTTCCATCGGCATCCAGGATGGTTGACAGGGCGCGCTCCCTGAAAAACAGGTCCTGGACCGTTTCGGCCGTGGCCAGCAGTTGGAGTCTCCCCACCCAACTCAGCTTGTAATAGGCCACCAGCCGCTTGGTGGCAGTACCCCGCCGGCGGTCGATGTCCGCCTGCAGTCTGGCGATGCGGCCGCGGATCTTATCCATCCTTTCATCAAGGGCCGCCATGTCCCGCCGGGTCGCGTTCACTTGCTGGCGCTTTTGGGATACCGCCCGTTCGATGCCGTCCAGGTCGGCAATGACCTTTTCCTCCTGAGCGGTGTATGCAGACACGTCTTTCTGGGAGCCGGCGATGCGGGCGGCAATGTCCGCCGCCTGTGTTTTTGCCCGGCTCATTTGGGATTGCGTGGGCGTTGCCGGGCCCTCATCGGTGCTGGCGGTGATTCGAACATAGTGTGCGCGGTCGCGAACGAAACCGCGGCGTCTTCCAACGGTGATCTCCATCCATCCGGCCCGCCGCTCGAGCACCCTCACTTCGGTCCCTTTTTTCAGGACTGCCACCGGTGCGCCGTCTGTGTTCGGGGCCGGGCGCAGGTTAAGGCGCGGCACCTGAACGATGCCCACGCTGCCGGCAACAGCTAGCGAGGGTAGCCATCCCAGGGCGACCGTCGCCACGGCGAAACAGATTCGACGTAAGGCTGTGCCCTTCAGCAGCGCAAAAATTGTTTCAGTGACAAAAAACATCCCAACCATCCGACGGCGATGCTGGTCGCTATAAAAATGCCGAACACCGCGACCGGCAGAAACTGAAATACTACCAGGTTCGGCAGGGTCGTATCGGCAACCCTCAGGGAAATGGTCACGTAGGCAACAAACAGGGCGGCAATGCCGATGCCGCCGCCGATGGCCCCCTGGAGCATGCCTTCAATATAGAACGGGGCCTTGATGAAAATATCTTCGGCGCCCACCAGCCGCATGATTTCGATCTCGTCTCGACGGGAGTAGATGACCAGGCGAATGGTGTTGGCCACGAAAAATACAGCGGCAACGCTGAACAATGCGCCCAGCGCATAGGCCATGAGCGAGAACAGCTGGATGATGCTGGAAAAGCGACCGATCCAGCGCTGGCCGTACTCCACATCCACCACGGCCTGGATTTTCTCCAGATTTCGGGCCAGGGCCTCCACCGGGTCGATCGTCTTGGGGGCGGCCGCCATGTGCACTTCGAACGCGTCCGGCAGGGGGTTGTCATCCAGATGATCGAACAGCGAAGATTGGCGTTTCATTTGCTCACGGAGCCGTATCAGGGCTTCTGTTTTGGAAATGAATGCCACTTTTTTCACACCGTCCAGGGTTTCCATATGCTTTTTTATGTCTGCAAGGCGTTCGGCCGGGGTGTCGGCATCGAGGTAAGCCATGATACGAACCCCGGTTTTCCACGACTGCATGAGCATTCGCGTGTTCTGAATGAACAGCGTGAACGCCCCGATGACCAGCACCGCCATGGCGATGGTGAATATGGTGACGGCGTTCAAGAATCCGTTGTCCCGGATATCCCGGATGGCCTTTTTAACGTAGAGTAGCATGTGCCTCGGCTTTCGGTGCCATTTGAAGGTCGACGACTTGCCCCTGCTGAAGCCGAACGATGCGGCCGCTGGCCTGGGCCACCAAATCACGGTCATGGGTGGCGATGACCAGGGTGCCCCCGCGCTGGTGAAACCGCTTGAGCAGCTCGATGATAACGCCGGCGGATTCGGGATCAAGGCTTCCCGTGGGCTCGTCAGCCAATAGGATTTTGGGATCCCCCACCACCGCCCGCGCCACGGCGATGCGCTGCTGCTCGCCGCCTGAGAGACTCGGCGGGTAGGCGTTGTGGCGATCTTCCATCCCCACATGGCGCAGGACGCTGTTCACCTTTTTATCCACCAACCGTCGGCCTTGGCCCTGGGCTTCGAGGACCAGCGCAATGTTGTCGAAAACGGTTTTGGTGTGGATCAGCTTGTAGTCCTGGAAGATGATGCCAAACTGACGGCGTAAAAAAGGAATGCGCTTGCGGGGAATTCGCGCCAGGTTCATCCCGTCGACCAGAATTTGACCTTCGGTGGCGGGCTCTCCCCGGTAGAGCAGTTTGAGCAGGGTCGTCTTGCCGGCGCCGCTGGGGCCGGTGATCAGCATGAATTCGTTTTTAAAGATGTCCAACGTCACGTTGGACAGCGCTTTCTTGGCGCCATATTGTTTGACAACGCGAAACACTTGGATAATGGCGTTTTTGTTACGAACATCCATCATTCGAGCGACTCCCGCCCCATGGCCAATGCCAATGCCGCTTTGGCGATTTCCAGATCGTAGAGGGCCGAAAAGTAGTTGAACTGGGTCCTGGAAAGCAGGGTGCGGGCATTGAGTACGTCGGTGGAAGTGTCCACGCGCTGTTTATAGCGCTCCCCGGTAATGCGGAAGTTTTCTTTGGCCTGGTTGATGGCGGTTTCTACGGTTCGGATGTTCTTTTCGGACTCAATCACTTTGAGATAGGCTTGGTTTACCTCCAGCTGGATGTTGTCGAGAGTCTGCTCGTAGCCGTTTTTGGCCTGTTCGGCCACCCGTTGTTTTTCTTCCACGCCTTTTTTGGTGCGACCCCACTCCCAAAAATTCCAGGACGCCACCGCCCGGACGTCCCAGCTTTCCGGGTCCGATACGCCGGGGCCGCCGTTGACGAGGATATCGGTGCCGACTTTGTAGTAGTTTCCCTGCAGATCCACCACCGGGTAGTAGTCTTTTTTCGCCACGGCGACTTCCCTCTCGGTTACCGCGACGCGCTTTTGGGCTACCAGAATATCGATCCGGCTTTTTTGGGCCTCGGCCATGCATTGGTCCACGGTAAGGGTAAAAGGGCTGAAGTCGCTTTCGTCCAGAACGGCCACCGGCTGATTCACCGGTCGGCGCAGCAGGGTGTTGAAATTGGCACGGGCCACGGCGAGTTCATTTTCGGCTGTGATGAGTTGCTGCCGCGTGTTGGCAAGCTCCACCTGCGCCTGGAGAAAGTCGTTTTTGGCGGTCATGCCAACGTCATAAAAGTTCTTTGCGTCGGCCTCAAACGCCGCCAGCAGGGTCACGGCCTCGACGCCGACGCCCACGACTTTTTCAGCCCTGAGCACAGAATAATAGGCGTTATGAGCCGCGAAAACGAGCTCCTGCCGCACGCGTTGATCGTTGAGTTTGGCGATATCCAGACCCAGTGCAGCGATTTGGTAAGTGTTGGTCAGCGCGAAACCGGTGAACACCGGCTGTCTCACCGATGCCGTCAACCGGTATTCGTCTTCGGGGACGGTAATGCCAAAGACGGGTGAGAGGATTTCCTCATAATGATGCTTGTACTGATAGGCGGCGCTGAACGTCGGAAAAAAGCGGGTTTTTTCTGCCCCGAGACGGCTTTCCGCAGCGCCAACGGCCTCACGGGCGTTTTTGGCTTGAAGGTTGACACCCAAAGTGGTCTGGATCGTCTCATCGAGACTCATGGGTGCCGTCTGCACCTCAGCAGCGACAACAGCCGCCGTAGCGGCGACACCCATGATCCAGACCGTTGCCAATAGGATAATGATGCGTGTTGTTATGGATTGCATGATCCTCCGGTATCCGGTGTTGACGGACATGGCAAAAGGAATTGACCCTGGTGGGGGATGTTGGTATGTCACGATCCGAGCCTCAGGGAGTGCTGCTACACAGTTTTCCTTGCTCGGGGCCTCCACTGAATCCCAGTCCCTGCTTCTTCCAGTTCGGTGGAGGCTTCTTAATATCGAAACCACTCGCTAAAGTAAACCACTCCAAATGAAATCGGAACTTATCCATCTGCTACGTGAAAAGTCTTTCAGGTACACCCAAGCCCCCTCCTTTCGTCTGGTGTCCGGACGCCTGAGCCGCTTTTATGTCAACTGCAAGCCCACGGTCCTCAGCCCCCGGGGGATGTTTCTGGCCGGTCACCTCATGTGCGAGGCCATTGCCGACATCGATGTGGCAGGCGTGGGGGGGTTGACTTTCGGTGCGGATCCCATCGCCGTGGCCACCGCATTTGCCTCAGAGCTTCGTGGCCGGCCGGTCAAGGCATTCTCCATCCGTAAGACTCAGAAAGACCACGGCATCGTCAAATGGATCGAGGGAGATTTGTCCACAGGCGACCAGGTTGTGGTCATCGATGATGTGGCCACCACCGGCGGCTCCACCATCAAGGCCGTCGAGCGGGCCCGGGAAGAAGGGTTGGACGTGGTTCGCGCGGTCATCCTCGTGGATCGCCAGGAAGGCGGCTTGAACAACATCCGCGCCCATGTGCCGGATGTGCGCGCCATCGTCACCCGGGACGAACTGATGGCGGATTGACATGGGTTCCCCCCCTGCCGAGGCCTTTTAACGGCTGCTTCGATGCCCGCCCTGATGGGGCGTTAAACCCGCCGCTTGCGGGGCGACACGGTAAAATCGCACACCAGGGGCAGATGATCGGATAAGGTCACTTGGGGGGTATAGAACGCATCGATGCGGATCTGGGGGCTGTGAAGAATGTGGTCGAGGTGGCGCTTGGGGGCCCGACTGGGGTGGGAGGGCAGCCCCAGGCCGTTGGCATTGGAAAGCCCGGTGGCGGCGCTGAAATCATTGAGCTCCCGGAAGCCGCCAAACACATTGAAATCACCGGCAACGATGACCGGTTTGGACGCGGCGTTGACGATGCCGCTCAAATCCTTTAGCTGCTTGCGGCGACTCCAGGATTTTAGGGAAAGGTGAACAAGGAACATCGTCACGTCGTCGAGTTCCAATTCCAGCACTAGCCGCTTGACGCCGTTATTGAGATAGTGAAAGCGCGTGTCGCGAATGGCACGGTTGGTGAGAAAAGCGTTCCCCTGGTTGAGGGCGAGGGGCATTTTGCTCATGACCGACCCAACGCGGTATTTGTTCTTGAATACATGGTCGTGGTGGATCTGATGGGCGATTGCCCCGGCCTGGCATTGTTTTCCAGAGCGGAAAGAACCGCTGTCCACCTCCACAAGGCCCACCACATCCGGCCCTACCGCCTGAATGTAGTTGCCGATCTCCTTGAGCTTGGTTTCGGTCGACTTGAGATACCCGCCGTAGGGAATGGGGAAATGGAACTGTTTTCCAACGCCGGCAGCATACCTGATGTTGTAGAGCATGAAGCGCATGAGCGTTGTGTCGATCTCAAATGGATTTGACGTTGAATGACATGCTAAGGGTGCGGGCCCAGATGTCAATCGGCGAGGGTGATAGAATTCCGCGGACCCCGATCTCGGTAAAGCACTGATGGGGGCTGCGTTGTTTCGACGCAATTGCATGGGCACTGCCCGCCGCCGGCCGATCAGTAGCGGATCTTTCTAAATGCCAGAACCACATTGGCGGCAAACGGCAAAAGGGCGCCCAGCCATCCGTAGCGGCCGAGGGCCGGATCGCCCACCAGAAACGGGCCGCAGACGGCTGCGAGTAATATTCGGGAGGACGAAATGACGGCGCCCTCAACAGCGCTCACGTAGCGAAATCCGACGGTGAGCAGATACTGCCCGCCGATGCCAAAGGCGGCGCAGGCTGCCAGATAGCCGAGCTCCAGAGCGTTGGGAACGAAGATGCTGCCGTGAAAAAGCACCATCATCGACACCCCACCGATGCCGAACATGAAAAACAAAATCGTATGGGTGTCGTGTTGCCGCCGGCTGAGGCGGAATATGGGGGTGTTCAGGAACATTTCGGCAGCGCCGTTGACAGGCGTCCGGGGGACTAGTGGATATGGCACCCCTTAACAATATAGCCGCCGGATTTCTCGTCGCGCTCCAATTCCAATATCCCCTGGGCGCCGGCCTCTTCCAGCAGTTGCCCGAAGGATCGAAACCCGTAATACGATTCGCTGAACCCGGGCTTCCGCCGCTTAAGGGTCTGCTTGATCATGGAGCCCCAGATTTTTTCTTCCTCGCCGCGCTCTTCGATGAGGGCCTCATAGGTCTCCACGATGAGATCCCAGGCCTCCTGCTTTTTGTCTTTCTCCACCTGGGCAACCTTGGCTTTGGCGCTCTTGGGTTTGGCACGGACAGACCGTTTGGCAGGCGCCTTGGCGCGTTTTTTGCGCACGAGGTCGTCATAGTAGATGAACTCGTCGCAGTTGGCGATGAGAAGGTCCGAGGTACTCTTCTTGACCCCGACGCCGATGACGATCTTGTTGTTTTCCCTGAGCTTGCTCACCAGCGGCGAAAAATCCGAGTCGCCGCTGATGATGACAAAGGTGTCCACGTGTTCCTTCGTGTAGCAGAGGTCCAGCGCGTCCACTACCAGGCGGATGTCCGCCGAATTTTTTCCGGACTGACGGACATGGGGAATTTCGATAAGTTCAAAGCTCGCCTCGTGCATTACGGCCTTGTATTCCTGGTACCGCGCCCAGTCGCAATAGGCCTTCTTGACCACGATGTTGCCTTTCAACAGCAGCCGTGCGAGCACCTTGCCGATATCAAAATTGTCGTAGCTGGCCTCCTTGGCGCCCAGTGCCACGTTTTCGAAGTCGCAATACAGGGCCATGGCCTTGGTCTCGGTGGTCTGTGTCACGGTGTCATCCCTTTCCCTTAGGATATTGGGCATGTTTCCGATAGATTACCACACCCCGGCCGCCGCTTGCGAAAAGTGCTGCTGTCTTCATAGCCGATCTGCCAGGTAATGTCGCTGACGGTCTCCCGGCTGTGTTCGAGTTTGTCTTTTGCAGCCTCGACCCGCACGCGCTGAAGGTAGGCGATGGGCGTTTCTCCGGTGGCCTTCTTGAATCGACGCTTGAAGTGCCGCGGGCTCAGCCCCACCGTTCGTGACATCGATTCAATGAATATATCTATTGATATGGCCCGATATGAACGGTTTATGTCATTTATGCCACTTTTAACCTTTACAGACAAGGATTAGGATGCGACACGGTGAGATTGGGGCGCCCCGGGGGGGACCACGGTGCGCTCCCGGCACAGATGACGCATGCACCGAACAGGGAGGTATCATGAACGACGTCTATCAACGACTGGCCCAGCATCTCGACAATCTGCCGGCGGGGTTTCCGGCCACGGAAAGCGGTGTGGAATTGCGCATTCTGAAGCGCCTTTTTTCTGAAGCAGAGGCGCGCATCGCTTTGGACTTGCAAATGATTCCAGAGACCGCCGATGCTGTTGCCGCCCGCACCGGGCGCGATGGCGCCGGCCTCACGCCTGTGCTTGAGAACATGGCCAGGAAGGGCCTAATTTTCCGTTCTGAGCGACATGGTGAGACTTACTACATGGCCGCCCAGTTCGTCATCGGCATTTGGGAATACCACCTCAACGATCTCGACCCGGGCCTCATAAAAGATGTCAATGAATACCTGCCCACCCTGATGACACGAAACTGGACCGCCCAGGACACCAAGCAGCTTCGGGTGATACCCATCTCACAGAAAGTGGCGGCGGATATATCGGTGACACCGTATGAAGTGGCCGAAGAGATTATCCGGAACCAGTCGAAGATTGTGGTTGCCCCGTGCATTTGCCGCAAGGAGCACGCCATGATGGGCCACGGCTGCGACAATCCATCGGAGGTGTGCCTCGTCTTCGGCAGCGGCGCCTTTTTCTACGAAAAAAACGGTCTGGGGCGCCGTATCGACAGTGACGAGGCGTTGGCCATCCTGGAGAAGGGGCGCAAGGCTGGACTGGTGCTTCAACCGGGAAACGCCCAGAAACCCGCCAATATTTGCATGTGCTGCGGGTGCTGCTGTCAGGTCCTGAAGAACCTTAAGGCATTGGACCGGCCCGCCGCCGTGGTGCACACCAACTACTACGCGACGGTGGACGAGGACGCCTGCATCGCCTGCGGCGACTGCGTCGAGCGGTGTCACATGGCAGCCATCACCGTGGAAGACACCGCCGTGGTGGACCGCAACCGCTGCATCGGTTGCGGAGTGTGTATCGCGGACTGCCCCACCGAAGCCATCGCCCTTTATCTGAAAGATGACGCCGAGCAGTATATCCCGCCCCGAAGCGTGACGGAGACCTACATGAAAATGGCGCTGGAACGCGGCAAAATGTAAACCTGAAGAAACCCGAGGTCATGAGAAAAAAATCAGCTCCAAAAAAACGGGGCGCCACGCCGCGTCCGCACAAACGGGTTCGTGCCCGTTCACACAGACCCGGCACCCAGCGTCGGCCGAGCACCGGCGCAAAGGGCACCCGCATAGTTGTCGGTGATATCCTCGATCTTCGCGATTACTGGGGAAAACGCATGCCGCGGCCCGTCGCAACGGCCGTGGTGCGCGGCGCCATTCACACCCATCTCAACCAGCCCAAAAACCTGCTGCTGGCCAGCCTCGGCCAACTGTACGGGCAACCGGTCAGCCGTCAGGATTTCAGCGAGTTCAAGACCGTCCACTTCCAGGAAGGGCAGTTCCAGTTCGTTTTCCGCGTGGCCGCCCGGCGGCATACCGGCGGCCGTGTGCATACGGCCATGGTGGTAGCCAAAG
>CAYUOU010000050.1:0-30667 GCA_964446485.1 uncultured Desulfobacterales bacterium
GATTCGCAAGCCGTATCTCGAACATTTTACGAAATCGTCCTTTTTGCTACTTTTTTACCGTTTCATCTTCTTTATTGCGATCTAAACTTTCGGGATTCATGAACGAGCCTTAAAAATAAGGTAAGTCGTAGACGCTATGGGGGTACGAATTGATTGGTTACAGCTCTTAATCTATAATGGATTTATAATAATATCAAACGGAAACGGTTTCCATACCGGGAGCTAAGGAGACCTTTGCCGCCTTCAGAAATGGGTTGTGAAGATTCCGCACTGTACGTCATTTCGGTATGGCTGCAAAGCGGTTCGCAGGGGGCGCTCACCGCTGGTTTTTCTTGATTTACACCCGCGGGGCCGTTATGTTGCTTTCCCGGCTCAGGACACGCTGATCTCCTGGTCGCCGGCTTGCCCGACAGATTCCGACTGCGGTTTGCCGCGATGACTTACTGGGTTCTGCCCAGGAAAAGCATGAATCAGCCGTTATCCGGCGCTTTCCCTGGAGTTTGGCCATGCTCAGACGTTTGGTCGAGACTATAGCGGCGTTACCGGCAGACAGAAGCGGTTACGGAGGCGTTATGAAGCGATTGACTCTCGTGGGTGTGGTGTTGGCGATGGTAATGGGTGCCGGGTGTGAAGAACTGAAAGTGCCTCAGGCGCAACAGACACCGGATGCGTACTGGGTTATGTTCGATGCGCCGGTCAACATCTTCGATGAGCGCGTGTTTCACAACGGAACCGCCATTGGCGAGATTCAGTCAACGGAGACCGGGCCCACGCTGGCAACACGGCTGTCCGTAACCATTGCCCCGGAGTACCGGGAGGTGATCACCACGAGTGCAGTGTTTGTCCTGTCCGCCGGTCAATTGGCCGTGGACCATCTGGACCGCCTGGGAACGCCGGTGGCACCGGGCGGCGTCCTGATGGGGTTTTCCTCAAAGGGGTCAGCATTCTGGTTCAAGACGCGAACCCTGCTGTCCCGCTCCGCCGATGTGGCGGCCGAACAGGCGCACGGGTTGTTCGCCGCCATGGCCGGCAATGGCCAGCGGGGTGCCGCCGCAGGCCGCTGACCGCGGGCCAGGGGCATCGTTGTTAAATTCGGTTCTCTATGCAGTTCCCTTCAGGCCGATGTCTTCGGCAACTTCCCGCATCCCCATAATGGTGTCTGTGATGAGCTCCCCGAGTTCCACGCCCAGCATGGCCGCCCCTGTTTCGATGATGCCCCGGTCGACCCCTGCCGCAAACCGCTTGTCTTTCCACTTCTTTTTGACGGATTTGGCTTTCATGTCGAGGACGCTTTTGGAGGGTCGCACCAAGGCCGAGGTCGCCACCAGGCCGGTGAGCTCGTCGATGGCGTACAAGGTTTTTTCAAGGGAGGTCCGAGGCTCGATGTCTGAGCAGATGCCCCAACCGTGGGAGACAACGGCCCTGATGTAGTCGGGCGGCCAGCCCTGTTCCGTGAGGAGTTCTTCGGTTTTTCGGCAGTGCTGGTCCGGATAGCGCTCGTAGTCGAGATCGTGGATGAGGCCGATGATGCCCCACTTTTCTTCGTCTTCGCCGTTTTTCCGTGCCATGTAGCGCATGACGCCTTCAACGGCCATGGCGTGGCGGATGAGACTCTCAGACGAATTGTATTCTTTTAACAGGGCCAGTGCTGCTTCTCGGGTGGGTGGTGCGATGTTCATGGCGGTCCTTTCAAGTGTAGGTCTTCAATATGGGGCGCTTACTTTACCCTTCGCTGAGAGCGCATCATCGGCCAACACATAATGCGTTTCCTGGAAAGATGCCATGAGATTTATCGCGCCTTCGCGATGTCGTCGCCCCGCTCCCGTCGGGCGCTGCGCCTCCTGTCCCGGCGATGGCAACCGCGATGGTCTGGTGGGTGCTTACCGGGGGGTGGCCAACCGGAACTGCGCCTCGCGGGTAATGATCTCTTTGGGGATGGTGGTGATCAGCTGCAGGCCGATTTCATCCGGCTGTTTGCGTACGATAAGGCCGTCGATTTCCAACTCGGTGCCGTCTGAAAACGTGAGGGTGCCGCGCACCCATTTCTGAAACACCCGTCCATCCGGGTTGGCGACCCGGATCCCCTGTTCGGAGATGTCATGGACGTCATGAGTGTTGCCGTCGATGGTGAGCCTCGGACGGGCACGCAGTTTGTGCTGAACCCGTGTGAAGCGTCGCCGATCATCTGCAGGCGGCTCCGACGGCAGGGCCGGTTGTGTTTCTTTGTTTCCTTCCCGCCGGGCATACCCGATGGCTGAGGTAATTACGACGACGATCACCCCCGTCATAAAGTAGATGAAGGCATTGGGGGAAGACATGAACCATTCCCTGTTGGACGTGATGAGAATGAGGCCAACCGTCACGGCGATGGTGATGGTGAAAATAACTTTTGTACGCATATGCTTCTCCCGGCACCGGACAAGAAGGTCACATGGCGGTGAATCACCGGCATCGGCCCCGGCTGCCGACGACAAGCACAGTTGCTGAAAAAATGCCGGCATCACCGATGCCGCATGGTATCATATATAGACGGGGGGTGGCAAAATTGTGAAGCACCGAAAGGGAATTGATGTGTTTGGCGTTGAGAACCGGCCATGGCCGTAGCGGCACCGCTGCGCAGCGCCGTGAAACGACAGCCACGGGTGATCCGGGGGTGGGCGTGTGCTTGCCGGCGGGTACTGGAGAAATTCTTCCGACGGTGCCCGCGATCTATTTCCTGACAATCTGGTTTTCCAGATCGCCGGCCATTTCCAGCGAACTGTTCAAAGCGTCGTTGATCTGAAAAAGCTGGACTTTGAGACTTTTCAGGGCGCCCGGAGTCGCGGTGATGGGGTCCGGTCCCGAGAACAGGCTTTTCAGGAAAACGGCCTTCTGTTTCAGGTC
This sequence comes from uncultured Desulfobacterales bacterium, assembly GCA_964446485.1. GTDB lineage: Bacteria > Desulfobacterota > Desulfobacteria > Desulfobacterales > JBDRRP01 > JBDRRP01. The sequence goes on from CAYUOU010000050.1 coordinate 2,884, forward strand.
GTCGAGCTTGTCGGCAAAAACGCCGATTTCATCGGCCCACTTTAAGCGCTCCTCGACGTCGAATGCCATCGCCGTACCGTTGAGGCCGGCAGCCAATGCATCGAGTCCATAGTCCTCTGGATTGAGCGTGATTTCATACATGACGGTCTCCTTGCGATGTGGTGGCGGAAAAAGCCGCGGGCCCAGGACGACAAGGGAATTGGAGGGAGAGGGGCTGCGTCCTGGGCCCGGATTCAGGATGATTCCTGACGCTTGAACGAACAGCAAGATTCATACCGAGGCTATCCTGTATGCCGTAACCCTTCGATACTGAGTTGAATGCAGTTTTCACGGATAGTCTGAGCGTGTCCGGAAAAGCCAGTTTCGAGTTCAAAAAATGCACATGTACGTGCATTATGAGTCTGTCGAACAGCCGGGTCTTATTGACACCGCGTTCGGGGCGTTTGCCTGTTGGCCGGCGGGGCCGTATTGGGCTTGTTTCAGTCCGACTCCAGCGCTTCTCTCTTACACCTGCCGGTTGAGTCGCGCCGGGGCATCATGCCTTGATGTTTCGCTCGTTAACTGGGCCGAGTCAGAAACATTGCTAAATAACTTACATGCGTAAAAGTAATGAATGCGTTGTCGATGAGGAAGATCGACCAATTCATGCGGTGGGCTGTCGGACAAGAGACGTCGGCCCGCCGGTTCAAAATGAGGAGGAAAGCTATGAGCAAGATCATCGGCATCGATTTAGGGACGACCAACAGTTGCGTGGCCGTTATGGAGGGCGGTGAAGCCCGCGTCATTCCCAACGCGGAAGGGGGCTGGACCACGCCTTCCATCATGGCAGTGAACGACGGCGGTGAGCGGCTAGTGGGTCAAATCGCCAAGCGTCAGGCGGTCACCAACCCGGAACACACGGTATTTGGAAATCGGTGATGGGGTTTTCCAAGTCAAGGCCACCAACGGCGACACCCACCTGGGCGGCGAGGATTTCGACCTCAGGCTTATCGAGCATCTGGCCGCGATATTCAAAAAGGAGCACGGCCTCGACCTGAAGTCCGATAAAATTGCACTCCAGCGACTCAAGGAAGCCGCCGAAAAGGCCAAGATGCAACTGTCCACCGCCATAGACGAAGTCATTCTGGTGGGTGGCATGACCCGCATGCCGGCAGTGGCGCGGCGTGTGGAGCAGATTTTCGGTAGGGCGCCCACCCGCAACGTGAACCCCGATGAGGTGGTGGCGCTGGGTGCGGCCATCCAGGGTGGTGTCCTGGCGGGCGACCTCAAGGACATGCTGCTCTTGGATGTGACCCCGCTGTCCCTGGGCATCGAAACCCTTAGGGGCGTCATGACCCCGCTCATCGAAAAGAACACGACCATCCCGGTTAGAAAGAGCGAGGTTTTTTCCACCGCTGAAGACAACCAGCCGGCCGTCAGTGTCCATGAGCGACGCCCAGGAGCAACTGGACAGCAGCGCTGTGCGGGAGGTTCAGTCCGTCATCACCGAACTGAGGGAAGCGGTGGCCGGTGGCGATATCGGACGCATCAGAACTCTCACCCAGCGGCTGGAGTCGGCTGCCCACGCCATGGCCGCGAGTGCCTACCAGGGCGGCGGCGGACAGGGCGGACCCGGCGCGTCCTCTTCGGGGAACACCGCCCCGGCCGATGGTGACGAGGTGGTGGATGCCGAGTTCCAGGAAGTGGCCTGATACGCAGCTTGTCAGATCACTGTTGCCACCGTTTCATCATTTTAACGGTCATTAAAAATGGTGCTGCTGGCCGTTGACATTTTGTAAAACCTTCGGTACTATCCATGCAAAAATTAAATGAGCATTATTGAAATGCATGGTTATTTGGAAAGAATGGTTGAGGGAAAGTTGGCCAGGGCGCTTGCCCGTTCACCTGTTACCGCGATTCTTGGTCCGAGACAGTCAGGAAAGTCAACAACAGCGAAAGAGTTCCTTCGCGATATCCCTGCCATCTATCTTGATTTACAGGACCGTGGTGACCGGAATAAGCTGTCGGAACCGGAGCTTTTTTTCGACCGTTACCGGAATAAGCTCATCTGCCTTGATGAGATTCAACTCCTGCCCGAGTTTTTTTCCGTATTGCGCTCTGAAATAGATAAAGATCGACGGCCCGGTAGATTTTTAATACTGGGCTCAGCCTCCCGTGACCTTATAAGGCAATCCACCGAATCTCTCGCCGGTCGAATTGCCTATTTAGACTTGACGCCGTTTTTGCTCAAAGAAGTCGTTGATGTTACCACGTGGTCGAATGCATGGCTCCGGGGCGGCTTTCCGGAAAGTGTGCTGGCTGAAAGTGATGCTGACAGTTTTGACTGGCGCCTCGATTTTATCAGGACATACATGGAGCGGGATATACCGGGGTTGGGGTTCAATATTCCGATACCGGTAATTGAGCGTCTGTGGCTGCTTTTGGCCCATTATCATGGCCAGACGATCAATTACAGCAAACTGGCCGCCGCTGCCGATATCTCCATTCCCACCCTGAAAAAATATCTGGCTATCCTCGAACAGTCATACATGGTCCGCCTGTTGCTACCGGCAGAAACAAACCTGAAAAAAAGACTGGTCAAATCCCCCAAAATCTATGTGCGGGACAGCGGCATTCTGCACGCTCTCCTTGATATCGAGAGGTATGATTCCCTTCTGGCAAATCCGATCACGGGTGCCTCCTGGGAAGGATTTGTCATCGAAAATCTACTCGCTGAGCATGATCGCTGGAAACCCTCCTTTCTGCGGACCACCAACGGCGCGGAAATAGATGTAGTATTGGAACGGGCCGGAGCGCGGCATCTTTTTGAATGCAAGCTTTCAAAAGCCCCCAAACCTTCCCGCGGCTTTTATGAGCTGTTCACTGCAATGCAACCCGATTCAGCATGGGTGATTGCGCCGGTAGATGCGACTTATGAGATAAAGCCGGGAATTTTTGTCTGTCCACCGGCAGCTTTGAAGTTGGACTGATCACTTCCGCGTCAAAAGAGGCCCCTAAAATTCTAACTTTATAAAGAAACCTCACATACTCTACGGCCCTTTTGGTGAGTTCGCCTTAAACGGCCCATTTTACCCCCGGCGCGTGCGTTTTAAGGCAACTACCCGCCGGAGAAGAACCTGTCGCCGAACTGCCCCACCAGGCGCACTTCGCGCTCCAGCCGGACGCCGAAACGGGCCGCTACGCGGTCCTGGATCCGGCGGATCAGGGCGTGGACGTCCGCGGCGCTGGCCAAGCCCATGTTCAGGATGAACCCGGCGTGCTTGGGGCTGATCATGGCATCCCCGATACGCTCGCCTTTGAGCCCGGCCGCCTCGATGAGGGCGCCGGCGTAGTTGCCGGCGGGGCGCTTGAAGACGGACCCGCAGGAGGGGCGGTGAAGGGGCTGCCGCGCACTCCGGCGGGCCAGGGTCTGAGAGAAGCGAAGCGCCAGTTCGTCGGGGTCTCCCGGTGTCAGGTGAAATTCGCCGGCAGTGACGACACAGCCACTGAGACCGGGCGCAGACCGGTAGCCGAAGTCCAGCTGGCAGTGCGTCCGGCGCACCGGCGACCCGTCCAGGGCAAAGCCGCGCACCGCCGCCACCGAGGACTCGATTTCCTGGCCAAAGGCACCGGCGTTCATGATCAGGGCGCCCCCCACGCTGCCGGGAATGCCGGCCATGTATTCCATACCCCCCAATCCCCTGGCCACCGCCGCCCGAATTAACTCGGTAAGGGGGGTCCCAGCCAGGGCGGATGCCGCGCATCCCGCCATCGACCACCCGGTGAGATTGTCGCCCAGGTACAGAGTGATGCCAGGCCAGCCGGTGTCGGAGACGAGGAGATTCGTCCCCCTGCCAAGCAAAAACAGCGGCAGATCCAGCTCGGCGATGGTGGCCAGGGCCGACCCGACATCGGATTCATGTGCCGGCGCCACCCAGACGGCGGTCCGGCCGCCGATGCCATAGGCCGTGTAGGGAGACAGGGGGGCGTCTGCGCTCACCGTACCCTCGATGCGGCGGCGCAGTGCTTCCAGCGCGGCCTTTTGACTGTGTTTGTTCATGGTTTTCCGGCTGCGGTCAAAGGTCTTTTCCCGGTGCGCATTCTATGGCGTCGCGAAAACCGGGTCAAGGCGGATGACAGGCGCGCTGCATCGACATTGCCCTTGACAGCTCCGCCGGATCCACGGATGGTGGGTTGGGCGGTCCCGGCGGGAACCCCGCACTCAGCGAAGGGGTGATCGCAAAATCAACCGGTGATCCGGCAGCGATGTCCCATAACCCCATTCAAGTTATGATCCCCGATAAAGCCATTCTCCGACAATATGCCAGTGCGTTGCTCCTCTTTGTCCTGGTTACCGTCCTGTTCACCTTTCCCGCCGTATTCAATTTAGGCACCCATTTTGTTGGTAGTCCCCGGGGGGACAAATTCCAGTTTATCTGGAATTTCTGGTGGGTTCGGCACGCCATTGTCGACCTTATGCAACTGCCCTTTTTTTGCCCCTTGCAGTATTACCCTTCAGGCGTCTCCCTGGCCCTTCACGACACAACCTATTTCTGGTCTTTTCTGTCTGTTCCACTTCAGGTGGTCATGGATCCACGCCTCATCTTGAATTTATTTCTGGTGAGCTGCTTTCCCCTCAACGCCATGGCCGGCTATCATTTGGCGCGCCAAGTCACCGGAAGCCACCGCGGGGCCATAGCCGGCGGTCTTCTCTTTGCCTTTTGCCCTTATCTCATCGGTCGCTATCGCGTCTGCCACATCCAGTATCTTGGTGTGTTCACCATGCCGCTGTTTTTTTCGGCGCTTTACCGATACCGTCAAAGTGCCCGCCTGCGGCACATGGCCTTTGCCGGGGGCTATTTTTCCATGACCGCACTGATTTCCTACTACTACGCCGCCGCCTTGTCGCTGATCATGATGGGTGTCGTGGCGTGGCGGGCGATCACCCTGCGCCGGGACTCGGCAGGCTTGAAACGGCTGGGCGTCCATGTGACGGCGTTTGCCCTGATCGTTGTCGCCGTCTTGTCGCCGTTTGTGGCTCCCGGGGTCGTCCAACTGGCACGGGGGGACTACCGCTTTTCGGCCGAACCCCGCAACAACGTGGCGGACAACAGCGCGGATCTTGTCTCTTTCCTTATACCCGACACGACACTGGCGAGTTGGGTGGGCTGGGAGTGGTCCGCACCGGCGGCCCGATGGGCCCGTGGGATCAACGGCGCACTGAAGGGGAATATCCTGGAGAAGTCGGTTTATCCCGGCTGGATCGGCCTGCTGGCGCTGACGGCGGCGGCTGCCTGGCGCCCACTGAGACGCGCGTATTGGCCGTGGGCCCTGCTGGCGGGCGTCTTTCTCACACTTTCCCTAGGTCCGTCGCTGACTGTTTGCGGCATCGACTACCTGGAAGGGCTGCTCCCCTACCGGCTGCTCAGTGAATTGCCCCTGTTTGGCATCATGCGAAGCCCTTCGCGCCTAGCGGTGTTCATCACGCTGGGAGCCGGCGTGACCATTGCCGGTGCCTGCACCCAACTCAAATTGCGCTGCAGGCCGCGGATCTACCGGCTTGCGACCTTGGGGCTCACCGCAGCGATCCTGCTGGAATTCCTGCCGGTGCAAGCCTATTTCACCCCCAACAGCGTTTATCGATCGCCCTATTACCAACAGATGGCCAATGACCCGTCAGCCTATACGGTGTTGAACATCCCCGTCGATTTTATGGCCGCCACCGGCGGGGGCGACATCCATGTCTATGCCCAGACCATTCATGAAAAGCCCATCATCGGAGGGTATGTTTCAAGGGAACCCGGGTATGCACTGGATACGCTGGACGCGCATCCATTTCTCAAGGTGGTGTCCCGGGGACCAAGCGGCGCCTTGGGAGTGATAACCTCACCACAGGAGATGCAGCGGACCCTCACAGAACTCAACGTGGGCCGCATCATCTTGCACCGGGCGCTGCTGACACCGACGGAACTGGGGGCGGTGTCGCGGCGGCTGGCATCGGTCCTTGGGCCGCCGGTGTTTGAAGATCCGTGGATTGTTGTTTTCGATTCCGTTGCATTCCGGTAGCCGCCTATTCGAGGATAAACCGGCCCGAATTGATGGCGGCGTCGGGGGCTTTGGCAACGGTGACGATGTCCGTGTCGTCAAACTCCAGGGACGCGAGGTAGCCCCGGTTCTGGAGTTCTCTTAGGCCGCTTCTGATTTTATCCGACGTTGCCGTAACGGAATCCGCATCCAGGTTCACGGCTCTGGAGAGATGGAGCACGGGCAAGGACAACTCGGTCTTCAGCTGTCCCTGGAGATATCGGTAGAGGGCTTTGGCCACGTCGGTTTTCAGACTCTGACGAAAACTGAGGTCGATATTGGTGACGAAGCTGTCGCCGTACATCTGGAGAAAATAGGGGTTGACGGCAACGCGGATGCTCCCGGTATCTACGGCGCGGTCGCAGTAGGTCAGGATGGTGCCCGTCAACTGGCGGATGGTTTTCTTTCTTTTCCCTTTTCCGGAAACCAGGGACAGATCGATACGGGTGCCGGCAAGGCGTTGGAGGCTGTGCCACACGGCATTGCAGTTGGCCGTTGAGTCCGTCACTGCGGCCAGGCGGCAGATATCGGCTTCGGCGGTTTCGAATGCATCCCCGCGGCTCTGTCGAATGAGTGCCAACAAGCAAAAGAGAACGGTTTCATCGAAGATCACCAGGAGTTCTCCAACGACCCGCATCTGCCCCCACCCCGACCGGTCGCCGGAATCGAGCCGCACCAGCGGCCAGTCCCTGTATGTATTCTTGTTGCGAAAATGAAAGGGAGATACCCGTGTCATGAGCGTGGGCATGAAGCTGAACACCCGCTGGACATGGGGTTGCCGGCGAATGTGCGCGTTGACGGCCTCGTTGGCCTCGGCGATCATATCGGCGGGCACCATGGGTCGACTGCCGACCGGCGGCGGCGGGGCCTTTTGGGGGTTGGCAAATCTTTTGGGGAAGGGCACTGGGGCGGCAGGATCTTTGGGCTCCGGCATGGTCGGCTCCTGAGTGAAGGGCGCTGGCATCGGTTAGCCAGGTTCTGTTATCGTGACACAACCTGCTGACACCACATTCCATTAGAATCGAACCGGATTCAACCCCGAATCATGATGAAACGGTAAAAAGTAGCAAAAAGGACGATTTCGTAACATGTTCGAGATACGGCTTGCGAATCCTGAGGAATGCGGCGTACTTACAGTACGCCGCCATGACGAAGGATGACGCGTAACGCAGATATCGGACTTTTTGCGGAACCGTCAATCATGAATGCGCGGGTCGTTGAGCATGACTTGCCGCCATGTTTCCGACACCTGGCGGCTGAGTTCTGAAAACCGATCCATGGGGACATCTGCAGGCAATTCTTGAAGGTTCAGCCGGTGGACCGCCGAGCGGTAGGTCAAAAAGGCTTGCTTGAGAAAGCTGGCTGTCGCCAGCGAGATAACGGCAGTGCTGGTCAAGGTTTCCAACTGACGGACATTGTCGGACCATCGTGTCAATGCCGGGTGCCGGTTGGCGTGGTGCAGAATCAGGTACTGGACGAGAAATTCGATGTCTACGATGCCGCCGTTTCCCTGCTTAATGTTGAAACGATCCGGGGTCGGCGTAAAACTTTCCCGCCGCATTTTCTGGCGCATGGTCACCACGTCCGCCCGCAGCTTTTCCGGTGAACGCTCCTTGGCGATGATGCCGCGCCTGATTTTTGCAAACCGCTGATACAGCGCCGGGTCCCCGGCAATGGGCCGGGAGCGTACCAGCGCCTGGTGTTCCCATGTCCAGGCTTCCTTTTCCTGGTAGTCGGCAAAGGTGTCGATGTGACTTACGAGAATGCCCCCGCTGCCGCTGGGCCGAAGTCGCATGTCGACCTCATAGAGCCGGCCGGCCCGGGTGTGTGTCGTAAGGATATGGATCATTCGCTGCCCGACGCGGGCATAAAACTGGGCGTTGTCCAAATTTCGAGTGGTGCCGTCGGTGTACCCGCTGTCGGCGGCGTGGAGGAACACCAGGTCCAGGTCGGATCCATAGCCCAGTTCGATGCCGCCCAGTTTGCCGTACCCGACGACGGCGAACCCCGTGGTCGCCGGTTGCCCGTCGATGCTGGCTGAAGGTTTGCCGTATCGGGCCACCACATGCTGCCAGGACAGCGCCAGCACATTTTCCAAGACCACCTCAGCGATATCGGTGAGATGATCGCTGGTCCGCATCAGCGGCAGTGCGCCGCTGATGTCGGCGGTGGCGACCCGGAGCGTGTTCACATTTTTGAAAATGCATAACGCCTCGATTTGAGATTCCAGGTCGTTGTTGTCAACGGCCGCCAGCCGGCGGAGGATTTCCGATTCAATTTCCGTCCGCTGTGGAGGCGTATACAACGTGCGCGGATCGAGCAGCTCGTCCAGAAGCACCGGGTGCCTGGACAAAAAGGCCATGATCCATGGGCTGATGCCGGCCAGCTGCGTGAGATGGGTCAATGCCGAGGGGTTCTCGATGAGGAGTGCCAGGTAGTTTGTGCGCTGCTGAATGGCCCCGAGCAATTCGATGATGCGGTCGATGGCCACACCCGGACGGCTTCCCTCGGCGGCAGCCTTGAGGATGCAGGGCATGAGGCGGTCCAGTCGCATTCGTCCCTCCCTGCTGAGGGCCCGGGTGCGGGGGTCTGCCCGGTGCTGGGCCAGCCTTTTGATTACGGTCTTCGGCGATGGGTATCCGACCGAAGACAGCCGTCGAATGGTGTCTTCCTCTTCAACGGGAGTCCGCCAAATCGCGGCCAGGGCGGACCTGTCGGTGTCGGTGCCCGTCTTTTCGACTGGGGCCTCTGGTGCCAGCAGATCCTGGAAGTGTCCATGGACGCCGGCTCGGTGGTGGGCGAGGGCGTCGCTGAAGGCCGGCCATGAAGAAAACCCCATGGCAATGGCCAGCTTCAATCGTTTGGCTTCATCTTCGGGCAATGTGTGGGTCTGCTGGTCGGCGGCCATCTGCAGCCGATGCTCCGTGTTTCTGAGAAATCGGTAGGCGCTCAAGAGCTCCTGGGCGACCGCGGCAGGGACGATCCCCAGGGCGCACAACTGATGCAGGACGCGCTGGATGGGACGGGCTTGAAGCACCGGCGACACCCCGCCCCGCATCATCTGAAAAATCTGTCCGAAGAACTCGACCTCCCGAATACCCCCGGGACCGAGCTTGATGTTGTGTCGCAGCCCTTTTTTCTCCACCTCCTGGCTGATCATGGCCTTCATTTCCCGAAGGCTTTCAATGGCGCCGTAATCCAGATACCGGCGGTAGACAAAGGGCCTCAACCGCTGCATCAGTTCGGCGGCTCGATCCGGCCGGCCGGTCACCGGGCGGGCTTTTATCCAGGCATAGCGCTCCCACCCCCGCCCCTGGATTTGGTAGTAGTCTTCAATGGCGTCGAAGCTCATGACCATGGGGCCGCTGTCTCCGAAAGGTCGAAGCCGCGGGTCCACACGAAAGACAAACCCATCGGCGGTGGCGGCACCGATAACACGAATGAGCTGCCGGGCCAGGCGGGTGAAGAATTCTTCACAGGTGATGGGCGATGCCCCATCGGTTTGACCCGGCTCAGGAAAAGCCAGGATGATATCGATATCGGAGGAGAAATTCAGCTCACCCGCGCCGAGTTTTCCCATGGCAATGATCACCAACTGCTGGGGGGCGCCGTTGGCATCCAGGGGCTCCCCATAACGGGCGGCCAATTCGCGGTGGAGCACGGCGAGTGTCTGTTTCAAGCAGGCCTCTGCAAATGCAGAGAGCTGGGCCATGGTGTCTTCCAGGGCAGCGTGTCCGGCAAGATCCCGGCAGGCGATGCGGATCAGCTCAATACGGCGGATGCGCCGCAGCGCCTGCATAAACGATGCTTCATCCGGGCAGTCGGCCACCGCCGCTGCGATGATCGGCGCGTAATCGTTTGTCGATTGGGTGGACAGCCCTTCGGAGAAGGTCAGTTCGGCAAGAAGGTGGGGGTGCTTGAGAAAGCCCCGATAGACAAAATCCGAAAGGGCCATGACCCTGCCGATCGGTCGCGCCCCGGCCGCCGGCGGCAGCGCCAGACCCGCCCGGCCCGCGGCGGCGGCAACGGCATCCCATCGGGCGATGGCGTCGTTGGTCAGTTCCCTTGGCCATTCGGCCGGCAGGATGATTGGGCCGGCTTCGCCAGCGGCATCACTTGTTGACATATCCCCACTCGAGCAGGCGCTGGTAGGCATATTGAGCCTCCTGGCCTTCTCTCACTTTCTGGAGAAAGTTGATGTAGTGCCGGGCAGCATTTTCCCGGCGGTCCATGCCTTCGTTGGCGTAGCCGGTGAGAAATTGGATCTGGGGATTGCCGGGGAGTCGCTTGTCGTAGGCGGCGAGTGATGCCAACGCCCGGTCATATTGCTTGACCTGGATTTGGGCATATCCGCCCAGGTAGTGGGCCTGGGCTTCCTCGGGGTAAACGGCCGACGCTTTGGTGGCGTAGGTGATGGCTTCGGAGAACTTCTTCTGGGCAATCTGGTTTTTGGCCATGATCACCAGGGCAGTGTAGTCTTCCGGAGCGATCTTGAGGGCGCCTCGGTATGAAGTTTCAGCGCCTTGAATGTCTTTTTTCGCCATGGCGGCATCGCCGCGCTGCATGGCTTCGATGGCCGGGGCGATGGCGCGGACGCTGGCGATATGGTCCATGTACCGTTCTCGATGGCGGGGCTGGCCTTTTTTGTCGGCGTAGCGCGTGTTCACCGCTGCAACCGCGGTTTCGTAGCGCTCACGGCTCATGGGGTGGGTGGAGAACATCAGCTCGATGGCGTTGCTCTTGTGCTGGTTCATGCTGTTGAGCATGTCCATGAGCCCGGTGAAGCCGTCGGCCCCATAGCCGGCGCGTGTCATGTAGGCCAGCCCCAAGGCGTCGGCTTCGCGCTCGTTTTCACGGCTGTAGGAAGCGAGCAGCGCCCCGGCGCCGACCATACCCAATTGGGCGGCGATATCCCCATACATGCGGCCTTGGGTGCCGGCGGCCATGGCCAATCCGCTGATGATGGTCTGGGTGACACTGCCCTTGGACATCTGCCGGGCCGTGTGGCGGGCGTTGACGTGCCCGAGCTCGTGACCGATGAGGGCGGCCAGCTCGGCCTCGTCGTCGAGTTTGAGTAAAATTCCCCGCGTAATGCCGATGCTGCCTCCGGGAAAGGCATAGGCATTGATGTAAACAGCATTGACCACCTCGAACTGATAGGGCATCTGGGGCCGGTGGGTGATGATGGCGAGCCGCTTGCCTGTTTCAGCCATATAGGCCGCCAGTCCGGCATCCTGGGTGACGCCGTAATCGGCAGAGAACTGAGAAGGGCTGTTTTGTTTGTCGATCTGAATTTCTTCGCCTTCGGATACCAGCATTAACTGCGACTCCCCCGTGACGGGATTGGCGGCGCAGCCGGTGAGCATGCCGACGCCTGCCAGCGCCGTCAGCTCGATGAACTGCCGGCGGGTGAAACGGGTTCCCGGATCCTCTTGGTGGCTACGCGACCGCATACGACCTCCTGATGCTTGAGGTTTTTATAATGAATTGGCGGCATCTTAAAAAGGCACCCACAGGGTGTCAACCCTGCCATGATGACCTCAGGTGGGATGCGCGGCAGCACCCCCGGCCAAACATGATTGAGGAACCCCCCGCCAGTTACCGTCATCACGCTCATCGCGGGCACCGTCTATCTGTGGCGCTATGTTCGAGGGCGCCACATTCAAGACAAAAATGTTGTTTTCAAAGAAAAATCGATACAATTTTGTATGCGCATTCTGATTCCCCTCGATGGTCATCCATAAAGATTTGACGTGATTTCAGGGAGCTGCACCTTATATAACGTGTGGCATAAGTATTGCTGTTTTGCCCCACCACGATTGCAGCGCTGTTGCACGCCATGGTATGCAGCCGCTCTCCGATGCCTCTCATCCTGACCTGACGTTCCGGGCACCTGCTTTTTGTGTGGATGCGACCTTTCTGATGCCCTTATGGGGGTCGGCCATGCCGCCCGCCGCAGCGGCGTCTGCAATCGCCCGGCAATTGACTTTACGGGGGATTGCCCGCATAGGGACAGATTCTGATTTATGTGGATCCAACCGCACTCATCGAGGAGATGGATATGTGCCGCCTGTTTGCCATTACCAGTGAAGACCCTTTGTCGCCGCTGGTCGCGCTAGAGGCCCTGGACGTCATGCGCGAAGGCCATGACGGTTCCGGCGTCGGCCTGTTCCTGCGTGACCTGTCGGGGCCTTTTGAAGAAATGAAGGACGCCCCCATCCTTTCGGGCATTTTCACCGATGCCGGGCTCAAGCGCCTGGACCGGTACATGATGGACATTGGATTCACCACCAAGTTCAAGGTGACCATCAAGGTGCCGCGGACACCGCCGAAGGGAACGCCCAAGCGAGACGTCTACCTGGTTCGCGCCTATGAGTACCCTGAAGAGTGGGACGACTACGCCACGGACGAGCGGATGCTGGGGCTTACCGATATCCGCCTCAAACTGAGGGCCATGGGTGAAGCAGAGCACGACATGATGGTATTCAGCTTCTGGCCCGATGTCATCATGATCAAAGAGATCGGGGACCCCATGGCGGTGGCCCGCCACCTCAACCTGGATCGCAAAGAACTCAATGCGCGCATCATCATGGCCCAGGGGCGACAGAATACCAATTACGCCATCAATCTCTACGCCTGCCACCCCTTTTTCCTTCAAGGATTCTCCACCATGACCAATGGGGAGAACACGGCGTTCATACCCATTCGCGACTATCTCACTTCCCGGGGGATTCCAGGCTATACGGGATACCAGTCCGATTCTGAAGTGTTCACGCACATCCTGCACTTTGCCGTCCAGCAACTGGGACTGGGGCTCGAAGCCTACAAGCACGTCATCACCCCGCTTCAGGAGGCCGATCTGGCCGATCACCCCAACGCCGGTTTTCTCAAACAGCTCAAACAGTCCTGCCGCCGCCTGATTATCGACGGACCCAATTGTGTCATCGGCAGCCTTGCGGACCACAGCTTGTTCATGGTTCAAGACCGGAAGAAGCTTCGCCCGGGCGTCGTGGGCGGCCGTCCCGGCCGATGGGCTTTCTCTTCGGAGATCTGCGGCCTGGATGCGGCCATTCCCTACCGTGAGAAGGAAAAAGATTTTCAACCGATGCATCTGGACACCGCCGTCGTCGGGCCGGATCGTCAGGAGGTACAGATATGCCGTCAAACCGACCCATTGAACCTTCCACACTGAGCGTTAAGGACCTGCCCTGGCAGATCCTGTGGAGCAAGGAAAAGTGCACGCTGTGCGGCAGTTGTACGGCCGTGTGCCCCGTCAACGCCATCGAGTTGGGCACTTTTCGAAAACGGCGGCTGAAGGTATCTCTGGACACCGGAGCCACCCAGACGTCCACATTTGACACCTATTACGGCATTCGTCAGAAGACCGATCCCGCCTACCACTGTGTTGGCTGCGCCATGTGCAATCTGGTTTGCCCCAACGACGCCATCACGCCGGCGCATTCTGACGAGGCCGACAAGCTGCGATTCCACATCAACCGTGGCGGTCAGCCCCGGCGCCGCGGCGGCCGCAGGAACGTTCCCGGCGGCGTTCTGGACCGGATCAAGTTCATCCGGATCTCGATGCTTACCGACCCGGCCCTCGATGCTGGACGGCACGAATTCGAATTGCGGACCCTGCTGGGGCGGGTGCTGCCGCCCGAGGACAGCATCCGTTTCCATCGGGAAAACGGATGGGTGCCGCCGGTCAGGGAAATCTATCCCCTGCTTATCGGCGGGATGTCATTCGGTGCCCTATCCCCCAATATGTGGGAGGGGCTCCAGATGGGGATCGCCTACCTCAACGAGGAACTGGGCATGCCCGTGCGAATGTGCACCGGAGAGGGGGGGTGCCCGCCGCGCCTGCTCAGAAGCCGGTTTCTCAAATACGTGATTCTTCAGATTGCCAGCGGCTATTTCGGTTGGGATGAGATCATCCATGCGATCCCCGAGATGAAGGAGGACCCCTGCGCCGTCGAGATCAAATACGGTCAGGGCGCCAAGCCCGGCGATGGTGGACTGCTCATGTGGTACAAGGTCAACCAGCTTATTGCCGCCATTCGAGGGGTGCCCACCGGCGTGAGCCTGCCCAGCCCGCCCACCCACCAGACCCAGTACTCCATCGAAGAGTCGGTGGCCAAGATGATCCAGTCCATGCACATGGCCTGGGGATTCCGCGTGCCCGTTTATCCGAAGATCTCCGCGAGCACCACTTCCACTGCGGTGCTCAACAACCTGACACGCAATCCGTATGCGGCGGGGCTTGCCATCGACGGTGAAGACGGCGGCACCGGGGCGGCCTACGGTGTGAGCATGGACCACATGGGGCATCCCATCGCCAGCAATATCCGGGATTGCTACCTGGAACTGGTGAATCAGGGCCGGCAAAACGAGATCCCGCTGTTTGCCGGCGGGGGCGTTGGCAAGTCCGGGAATCTGGCCGCCAATGCTGCGGCCATGATCATGCTGGGAGCCAGCGGGGTGCAGATCGGCAAGTACGTCATGCAGGCGGCGGCCGGCTGCCTGGGCAGCGAAAGCGACCGGTGCAACATTTGCAATATCGGCGCCTGCCCCAAGGGCATCACGTCCCAGGACCCGCGCCTGTATCGGCGCCTGGACGTGGATAAAGTGGCCGAACGCCTGGTGGACCTTTACTTGAGCTTCGACACCGAGCTGAGAAAGATCGTGGCGCCGCTGGGGCGGTCCACATCGCTTCCCATTGGCATGTCCGACGCCCTGGGTATCAACGACAAGGCGGCGGCAGACCGTCTGCAGATTCGATATGTGGTGTAGTCCCGGCGCCGCGTCGCCGGTTGATCACAGGAGAGGCATTCAATGAGCGAGCAGCAAATCGCCATCATTCAAGGCAAGCAGATGGGCAACCGGGTTGACTCCCGGCTTGTGGAGGAAGACATCCAGAAGGCCGTCAATCAGGGATACAACCGGATCAAAATCAAGGCTTTCGGCCAGCACGGATTGGGCGGACGGCTGTGGCGGGAGGATGGCACCCCCATCTACATCACCGTGGAAGGTCCCAGTGGTCAGCGGTTGGGATCCATGGGGTTTCCGGGCACCCACATCGCCGTCCACGGTCCCGCCTCCGACGATGTGGGGTGGCTCAATGCCGGCGCTGACATTACCATTCACGGCAATGCCGGCAACGGGGTCGCCAACGGGATGGCCCAGGGGTGTATTGCCATTGCCGGGAGCATCGGTGCCCGGGGTATGACCATGACCAAACACAATCCCCGGTTCGAACCCCCGGAGCTCTGGGTGCTGGGCTCGGTGGGAGACTATTTCGGCGAATTCATGGCGGGCGGCATCGCTGTGATCTGCGGCCACGAGGCCCACACAGCGGAAAACATTTTGGGATACCGACCGTTTGTGGGCATGGTGGGGGGAAAGGTCTTTTTCCGGGGCCCCCACAAAGGCTACAGCCGCGGGGATGCTAAAATACTTCCCATTTCGGACGACGACTGGTCGTGGCTGGAAACCAACCTGTACGCTTTCCTAAAGCGCATCGAACGAGAATCCCTGCTGCCGGCGCTTATTGACCGGGATGCCTGGCAGATGCTCGTGGCACGGACACCCCACGAGAAGGTCAGCAGAAAGCGATCATCCATGGCGGCGTTCCACGCCGATGTGTGGGATGCCGAGCTTGGCGCCGGCGGTCTCATCGGGGATCTCACCGATCTGGACCGCAGCGCCATCCCGCTGATTCCCACCGGCGATATGCGCCGGTTTGTCCCCCTGTGGGAGAACCGAAAGTACACGGCTCCGTGCGAGGCCACCTGTCCCACGGGGATTCCGCTGCATGAGCGCTGGCGGCTGATCCGCGAGGGGCGGATCGATGAAGCCGTGGACCTGGCCCTGGCCTATACGCCGTTTCCGGCCACCGTGTGCGGCTATCTCTGCCCCAGTCCCTGCATGGAGGCCTGTACCCGTCAGTCCAATTTCATGGTGCCGGTGGATACCAGCACCATCGGCAAAGCCAGCCAAACGGCTACGCTGCCGGTCATGCCGACGCCGACGGGACGTCGCGTCGCCGTCATCGGCGGCGGCCCGGCGGGCATATCCATCGCCTGGCAGCTACGCCAGCGCGGTCACGAAGCCACGGTATTCGACATGGCCAAGGTCCTGGGGGGAAAGATCACCTCGTCCATTCCGGGCACCCGCATCCCGGCCGATGTCGTGGAAACCGAGCTGGCACGAGTTCGAACGGTGATTCCCCATATCAACCTGCAGCAGCGGCTCACCGAAAAGGATTTTGTTCAGCTCAGGGAGGACTACGACTTTGTCGTGGTGGCCGTGGGCGCACAGAAACCGCGGTCTTTGCCGGTCCCGGGCAAGAAACGGCTCATCCCTGCCCTGGATTTTCTGCGGGATGCCAAGGCCGGTACCGCCGCAGTGGGAAAGCGGGTGGTGATCGTCGGCGCGGGCAACGTGGGGTGTGATGTGGCCACCGAGGCCCACCGGCTGGGGGCCGAAGACATATTGCTCGTCGATATCCAGGAGCCGGCCTCTTTTGGCAAGGAGCGGGAGGCCGCCGAGGCCGTCGGGGCACGATTTCGCTGGCCCTGTTTCACCGAAAAGATCACGGCCAAGGGCGTACACCTCACCACCGGTGAACTCATCGCGGCCGACACGGTCCTGGTCAGCATCGGCGATGCCCCGGACATCGGTTTTCTTCCAGATACCATCACGACCGAACGGGGATTCATCCAGGTGGACGACTATGGACAGACCTCGGATCCCAAGGTGTTTGCCATCGGTGATGCGGTTAAGCCGGGACTGCTCACCGACGCCATCGGCAGCGGACGCAAAGCCGCCGCCGCCATCGATGATATTCTTGCCGGGCGCCGTCCTGCCTGGGATCTGCGGCGGATGATCGACCGCAACCGGATCACCTTGGAGTATTTTGATCCGAGGGTGACCGAATACGAGGGGGTGGCGCATTGCGGTTCCCAGTGCTCGTCCTGCGGTGCCTGCAGGGACTGCGGTATTTGCGTCGCTGTTTGTCCCCAGGCCGCCATCGGTCGGGAGGAGAAGGAGGACGCCACGGGCTACGCCTACGAGGTCGATGCGGACCGGTGCATCGGATGCGGGTTCTGTGCCGGCGCTTGTCCGTGCGGCATATGGAACCTGGTGGAGAATACGCCCATCGGATAGCACATCCTGCGCCAAGAGTGCTTTTTCAAGATCATCCCGCGGCTGCTTTGCCGGCAGCGGGCCTTTTGTGATACAGACCGCTGCAACGTCAACCCAACGCCACCAACATGAACCGGACGAGGACATGAAAGCGATATTGGCCCTGGAAGATGGCAGAACCTTTGACTGCCGAAGCTTTACCGGCTCGGGGGAGACCGGCGGCGAGGTGGTGTTCAACACCGCCATGAGCGGTTATCAGGAGGTGCTCACCGACCCGTCTTACAGCGGTCAAATGGTCACCATGACCTATCCTCTCATCGGCAACTACGGGGTGAACCCGGAAGACGTGGAATCCGATCGCGTGCAGGTGGCGGCATTCATAATAAAGGAGTATCAGCCCCACTACAGCAACTACAGGGCTACCCAGTCGCTGGCCGAGCATTTAGTCTCCCAGGGCATCATGGGCATCGAGGCGCTGGACACCCGGGCGTTGACGCTGCACCTGCGCACCCGGGGTGCCATGCGGGGATTCATGTCCACAACGGTGACCGATCCCCAGGCCGCCGTGGACCGTGCCCGGCAACTGCCCAGCATGGAGGGGCGGGACCTGGTGCAACGGGTGACCACGAAAACGGCCTACCGGTGGCAGAATGGTGCGCCGGTTTCTCTGTCCTCGGATGCCGCTACGCTGGATGCCGGCATCTGGTCGTCTGCCGACACACGGCCCCGGATTGTGGCCTTTGATTTCGGCATCAAGTTCAACATCCTGCGGCTCCTGGAAAACGCTGGTTTCAGCATTGCCGTGGTGCCGGCCACCACGTCGGCCGCGGCCGTTCAAGCCATGGCCCCTGATGGCGTCTTCTTGTCCAACGGTCCCGGCGATCCTGAGCCGGTCACCTATGCCATCGATACGGTACGGGACCTCATTGGCTTCCGCCCGATGTTCGGCATCTGCCTGGGGGTGCAACTGCTGGGCCTTGCACTGGGCGGCCGCACCTACAAGCTCAAGTTCGGCCACCGCGGCATTAACCAGCCCGTCAAAGATCTCGAAACCGGCCGGATCGAGGTGACATCCCAGAACCACGGTTTCGTGGTCGACCTGGACAGCCTGGCCCACGAAGATGTGGAAATCACCCACATCAATCTGAACGACGGCACGTTGGAGGGTTTTCGCCACCTGAAGCATCCCCTGTTCGCCGTCCAGCACCATCCCGAAGCGGCGCCGGGGCCCCACGATGCCGGGCATCTGTTCGACCGGTTCCGCCGCCTGGTGGACCATCACCGATAATCCTATCCAATCAAGACGGTTATGCCAAAACGAACGGACATCAAAAAGATCATGATCATCGGTGCCGGGCCTATCATTATCAGCCAGGCCTGCGAATTCGACTATTCCGGCACCCAGGCGTGCAAGGCGCTCATGGAGGAGGGGTACGAGATCGTTCTCGTCAATTCCAACCCGGCCACCATCATGACCGACCCCGAGGTGGCGCACCACACCTACATCGAGCCCATTACCCCCGAGGTCGTGGCGCGCATTATCGCACAGGAGCGCCCCGACGCCCTGCTTCCGACGCTGGGTGGCCAGACGGGGCTGAATACGGCTGTCGAGTTGGCAGGGATGGGTGTCCTCGACGAATTCGGTGTGGAAATGATCGGCGCCAACATCGAATCCATCAACAAAGCCGAGGATCGTGACCTATTTCGTGACGCCATGAACCGCATCGGTCTTCGGATGCCCAAAAGCGGTATCGCCCACAACCTGAACGAAGCCAGGGCCATCGCCGCCGACATCGGGTTTCCCATCATTGTCCGCCCCGGTTTCACATTGGGCGGCACCGGCGGTGGTGTGGCGTATCACCCTGAAGAACTGGAACGAATGGCCAAGGCCGGCCTTGACGCCAGTCTCATCACCCAGGTGATGCTGGAAGAGTCGGTTCTGGGATGGAAGGAGTACGAATTGGAGGTGATGCGGGATCACAACGACAACGTGGTCATCATCTGCTCCATAGAGAACGTGGATCCCATGGGGGTGCACACGGGTGAGAGCATCACCGTGGCACCGATCCAGACCCTCACCGACCGCGAATACCAGGACATGCGCAATGCCGCCATCGCCATCATGCGGGAAATCGGCGTGGACACCGGCGGCTCCAACTGCCAGTTCGCCATCCACCCGGACACCGGAGAGATGATCGTGGTGGAGATGAATCCCCGGGTGTCTCGAAGCTCGGCCCTGGCCTCGAAGGCCACCGGCTATCCCATTGCCAAGATCGCCGCCAAGCTGGCGGTGGGGTACACCCTGGACGAGATCCCCAACGACATTACCGGCGAGACCATGGCGTCCTTTGAACCCACACTGGATTACTGCGTTGTAAAAATTCCCCGGTGGGCCTTCGAAAAATTCCCCGAAACCCCTGATGTGCTCACCACGGCAATGAAATCCGTGGGGGAGACCATGGCTATCGGCCGGACCTTCAAGGAAGCGCTCCAAAAAGGGTTGCGTTCCCTGGAGATCGGCCGATTCGGTTTCGGCGCCGACGGGAAAGCCCCCCTCGAAGACGCCCTGGACGACACCGATATTGAACAGAAACTCGCCACCCCCAACAGTCAGCGGATTTTTTACCTGCACCACGCCCTTCAAGCCGGATTCGATGTGGGGCGCATCAACGAACTCACCGGCATCGATCCGTGGTTTTTGCATCAGATGCAGCAGATTGTCGAATTCGAAGCACGCATCGCCCGGGAAGGCGATCAGTTGCCCCCCGAGCAACTGCGGCGGGCCAAGGCCATGGGGTTTTCCGATCGCCAGATTGCCCATCTCACCGGCAGCACGGAGAACGCCGTGGCGGCTGAGCGAAAAGCGCTGGGCATCGCTCCGGTGTACAAACTCGTGGATACCTGTGCGGCGGAATTTCAGGCAGCCACCCCCTACTACTACTCCACTTATGAGACGGAGAACGAGGCCAGGCCGACGGCTTCCCGAAAAGTGATGATTCTTGGGGGCGGTCCCAATCGTATCGGCCAGGGGATCGAATTCGACTACTGCTGCGTTCACGCCTCGTTTGCCCTTCGGGAGCTGGGCGTGGAATCCATCATGGTCAACTGCAATCCGGAAACGGTGAGCACCGATTACGACACTTCCGACAAGCTCTACTTCGAACCCCTGACCCGGGAAGACGTCCTGCACATTGTGGAGACGGAAAAGCCCACTGGCGTTATCGTTCAGTTCGGCGGTCAAACCCCCCTCAATCTGGCCACGTCGCTGGCGGCCGCGGGGGTCCCCATCATCGGTACCGCTCCGGAAAACATCCACCGGGCCGAGGACCGGGAAGAATTTCAGACCCTGCTGCACAAGCTCGGCCTGGTGCAGCCGGACAACGGTATCGCCCACTCCATCGAGGAGGCCATGGCGGTGGCCGATGACATTGGCTATCCGGTCATCGTTCGACCCTCCTACGTCCTGGGCGGGCGGGCCATGAAAATCGTGTACGACCCAAAGGACCTTGACAATTTTGCCCGCTTGGCCATGGAGGCCTCCCCCGAGCACCCGGTACTCATCGACAAGTTTCTTGAAAACGCCGTGGAATGTGACGTGGACGCCATCAGCGACGGGCGGACCACGGTCATCGGCGGGATCATGGAGCATATCGAGGAGGCGGGGGTGCATTCCGGAGACAGCGCCTGCGTGCTGCCGCCCTACAGTATTTCCAAGGCGCGTATGGATGAGATTGTCGGCGCCACCAAAGCCATGGCACGGGAGCTCAACGTCATTGGACTGATGAACGTCCAATACGCCATCAAGGATGACCAGCTCTACATTTTAGAGGTCAACCCCCGGGCCTCGCGAACGGTGCCCTTTGTGAGCAAGGCCACCGGGGTCCCACTGGCCAAACTGGCCACCAAGGTCATGCTGGGGGTGACCCTGGCGGAACTGGGTTTCACCACCGAAGTGGTGCCCACCCATGTGTCGGTGAAGGAGGCGGTGCTGCCGTTTGACCGTTTCCCCGGCGTCGATACCCTGCTGGGGCCCGAAATGAAGTCCACCGGAGAGGTCATGGGCATCGATACGAGCTTTGGTGCGGCCTACGCCAAAGCCCAACTGGGCGCCGGCACCCGTCTGCCGGAGGGCGGATGCGTATTCATCAGCGTCAACGCGCGGGACAAGCGCGCGATGCTGCCGGTGGCCTCCCAGTTCATGGATTTGGGGTTCAGCATCATCGCCACCCGGGGTACGGCCGCTTTTCTGGAGTCCCATCAGATTCCGGCGACCCGAATCAACAAAGTGTCAATGGGGCGTCCCCATGTGGTGGATGCCATCAAAAACCACGAGATCCAGCTGGTGATCAACACCGCCTCCGGCAGTGCCACGCGAAAGGACGGCTACGAGATCCGGCGCGCGGCCCTTCAATACAAACTGCCCTATGCCACCACCATCGCCGCGGCCATGGCCATGTGCCGGGCCATCGGGTCGCTGGCCCGGGAGGATATTTCCGTGCGGACGGTTCAATCCTACCACCGGTAACAAACCGCAGAACGGAGACCACTGTGGACACCGAGGAAAAACCAAGAGAGGCCTGTGGGGTATTTGGGGTCTACGAACATCCCGAAGCAGCGACGGTCACCTACTTCGGCCTTTACGCGCTGCAGCACCGAGGTCAGGAAAGTGCCGGCATTGCCGTTTGTAAGGACCGGCAGATGGTTCACCACAAGGCCATGGGGCTGGCATCGGAAGTCTTCGACGACCAGCAGCTCAACTGCCTGGGCGGCGGGAGCGCCATCGGCCACGTGCGTTATTCCACCACGGGCAGTTCCGAACTGCTCAACGCCCAGCCCTTCGTAGTGCGTCACCGCGGCAAGGCTTATGCCGTGGCCCACAACGGCAACCTGGTCAACGCCCATTCCCTTAAGGCTGAACTCGAGGGGACGGGCAGCATCTTCCAGACCACCATGGACAGCGAAGTGTTTCTCCATCTGTTGGTGAAAAGTCTAAAAGACGGGTTAAAGACCGCTTTAATCAAAACGGTGAGCCAGCTAAAAGGGGCTTTCTCCTTTGTGGTGCTCACCAGCCGGGGGGAGGTGATCGGCATCAAGGACCCCTTCGGCTTTCGCCCGCTGTGTCTTGGCAAACTCAACGGCAACTACGTGCTGGCGTCGGAAACCTGTGCCCTGGACCTGGTGCAGGCCGAATTCGTCCGGGAGCTCCAACCGGGAGAAATCGTTATCATCGACCAGGACGGCCCCCGCAGCCTGTTCCCCTTTCAGGAGCCGCCGCGCAAGGCCATGTGTATCTTCGAATACATTTACTTCGCCCGGCCCGACAGTACCATTTACGGCCTCAACGTCTACGAGGCCCGAAAAGCATTCGGTCGGCGCCTGGCCGAGGAAATGCCGGTTGACGCCGACCTGGTCATGCCGTTTCCCGACTCGGGCAATTACGCCGCCATCGGCTACTCAGAAGCGTCGGGCATCCCCTTTGAAATGGCCATGATCCGGAACCACTATGTGGGGCGTACATTTATCCAGCCCACTCAAAGCATGCGCGATTTCGGCGTCCGGGTAAAGATGAACCCCGTCAAGGAACTTTTGAAGGGAAAGGACATCATCATCATCGAGGACTCCATCATTCGCGGCACCACCGCCCGCACGCGGATACGGGCGCTCAAAGAATTGGGGGTCAACAGGGTCCACATGCGCATCAGCTGCCCGCCCCATCGATTTCCCTGCCACTACGGCATCGATTTTTCCACCCTGGGCGAGCTCATCGCCGCCCGACTGAGCCTGGAAGAACTGAAAGACTTCATCGGCCTGGACTCCATCCACTACCTTTCCATTGAAGGCATGCTGGCCGCCACCGGCATGTCATGTCCGGAGCGGTTTTTCTGCAAGGCCTGCTTCGACGGCTGTTATCCGGTGGAATTCGATGAGCACCTTTCCAAGGACTGCATGGAAAACCAGCCCCCCGCATGCTGAGCATCCCATTGGGGCGTTTGCCGTCCATGATGAAATTGATTTTGGGGCCATGGTGATATATCATGTGTGCGCTGTGACCACGGGCGAATCAGAAGGAGTGCCGGCGGTGGAGGCGATATGAGAGAATCCAACTATCTAAAAGACAGTATCGAAAACATCCAGAAGCTGTTCACGATTCCGTCACTGAACAAGTTTGAAACGAAGTCACTGGGT
Organism: uncultured Desulfobacterales bacterium; assembly: GCA_964446485.1. Classification (GTDB taxonomy): domain Bacteria; phylum Desulfobacterota; class Desulfobacteria; order Desulfobacterales; family JBDRRP01; genus JBDRRP01. The sequence continues at coordinate 26,278 of CAYUOU010000050.1, forward strand.
CGCCTGATTCGGCAAAGCAAGGTGCGTCAGTATGACAACGGCGAATGCATCATTCGTGAAGGCGATAATGATAAATGGCTCTATTTCCTGCTGGATGGGAAAATCCGCATCTCCCGCAAGAATGTGGATATCGGCGTTGTCTCCAAGCACGGCGAGATGTTCGGAGAAATGCGGTTTCTCGACAACCTCAGCCGATCTGCCTCGGTGTTCGCCATTGGGCCCACCACCTGTCTTGCCGTCAACACCGAAGTGGCGGAACGACTGCCCACGGCCGGAGAGGCCGGCAATTTTCTGCTGCTGCTTTACCGGGCCACCGCCGAATACGTCTCCGTGCGCCTGCGGATCACCACCGAAGAGCTGGTCAAGGTGAAAAGCGAGCTGGAGGCAATGAAAAAGAAGCGGCCATGAACACCGCCCCGCGCACCGTCGCTTTCTCGCGGCAGGCCACCAACGTTTTTTTCCACATCCTGACCCAGTGCAACCTTTCCTGCCGCCACTGTTACATCAATACCGCCCAGCACGGTCGGGGACTGCTGCCCATCGACACCATCGACGCCTGGCTGGCGGCATTTGCCAAGCCGGACGGCTCTGCGAACGTCATTTTCCTCGGCGGAGAACCGACCCTGCACCCCGATCTGGCCCTGGCCGTCACAGCGGCCCGTCGGCAAGGATACGGCTCCGTTACGGTCGACACAAATGGTTTTCTGTTCCACGACATCCTCAGTCGGGTAACCCCCGAGGCAGTGGATTTCTTCAGTTTCAGCCTCGACGGTCCCGATGCCGAAACCAACGACGCCATCAGGGGCCGCGGGGTGTTTGATACCTGTACCCGCGGCATTCGCCGTGCCGTGGCCGCGGGATTCCGGGCCAGCGTGATCTACACGGTGAGCCGTGCTAACTTGTCGGCGCTGCCACGGATGCCGAGGCTGCTGGCATCGCTCGGGGTGGCCCGCTTTTTTATCCAGGTCATCGGTTTGCGCGGGGCCAGCGGAAACGAAGATCCGGTGCGTGGCCTCGTCCCCGGCCAAGGACTGCAATTGACCCGAAAGGAATGGCAGCGTTCTGTGCCGTCCGTGGCAGCGGCCGCCGCCGGTCTCGGTCTCACGGTGACCTATCCCACGGTTTATTTGGATCCTGGTGCGGCCTTTGAATGCGCCGGCAATGTGGCCGATAACGTGTTCATTTTCCCCAACGGTCGGGTTTACCGGTGCCCCCTTTGCGAGGATTTTCCGATTCACAGCCTGGAGATGGTGAATAACCGCCCGGCGTCCGCGCCACGGCTCAACGAGAGTGATTTCTTTCGTCTCGACATTCCCGAGGGCTGCGTTATGAACAAGCTCATCCAGCCGGGCAATATCGACTATGGGCCTGAGGGGCGTCCTGTTGCCCGCATCGCGTGCTGTTTGCTGAAGGAAGAATTGGCGCCTGCCAAGGAAGAATAAAAACAAGGGCGGATTTACCACGGAGGACGCCGAGAACACGTAGAACCGCGGGTGGGGTACCGCGGGCGCGAAAACCGTAAAAGGGCGCACCCTGTCATCTCCCGACACTGATTCGTCGTGAATCCGCCATGCCCATGGCCATTAGGGTGAAGCGTCCTACTGGGTTTCGAGGTCCGATCATGCCGACCGTTAGAGAAAAGCTCATCGCTATCCTTGAAAGCGGGCCCCACACGGCGCGTGAGTTATCCGGCCAAATGGGCATCACGGAAAAAGATGTTGTCGACCACATGCCCCACATCGACCGCAGCCTTGCTGCTAAAGGCAGACGGCTCGTGATCACGCCCGCCGCCTGCCGCTCTTGCGGGTTTACATTTACCTCAAAACGACGATACAATCGCCCTTCCCGTTGTCCTCAGTGCCGTTCAGAGCGTACGGATTCACCGGTGTTCAGCGTCAATCGCTGATGCCCTGAACCCGACAGTGAGCGGCTGCCTCAAGGCACTAAAAAATGAATTCGCCCACGGGCGGCTTAAATTTTATCCAGAAAAAGGAGACCGGTTGATGAAAATGTCATGCAGATGGGCCCTCATTGTCTTCACCTTGTTCTTGGTCGTTGTGCCGAATATCCATGCCGGGGCTGTGTTGGACGGCATTCGCCAATCCGGCGTGCTGCGTGTCGGCATCACCGGGGATGCACCGCCGTTGAACGTGGTGGACAAGACAGGAAACATCATCGGCATGGATGCGGATATCGCCGGCCTCATCGCTTCGAATATGAACGTTGAGCTGAAATTTGTACCAATGCCGTTCAACAAACTGCTGCCGGCCCTAAGGGACGAGAAGATCGACATGATCATATCCGGCATGACCATGACCATGGACCGCAACCTGGACGTCGCCTTCGTGGGACCCTACTACGGTTCCGGCAAGGGGATTCTGACCCGCACGGATAAGATCGCCGATCTGCAGAAAGAAAATGCATTGAATACCGGGGCATTTACCGTAGCCGTACTGAAAGACTCCACCAGCCAACGGTTCATGACCCAAAGCGCCCCCGAGGCCTCGTTGAAACTCTCGGAATCCTACGACGCCGCCATCGGCATGCTCCTGGCGGGCAAGGTCGATGCCGTGGTGGCGGATTTGCCGTTTTGCTCCTTCATGGCGTATCGTTACCGGGACAAAGGGCTGGTTTCCGGGGAGTCGCCACTTTCTTTCGAGCCACTGGGCATTGCTGTCCGGGAGGACACATTGCTGCTCAACTGGTTGGACAATTTCATCGAGGTGCTGAAAGGCAGCGGCGCTTTGAAGCTGATCCACGCCAAGTGGTTCAAAGACGGCAGCTGGATCAGCCAACTGCCCTAACAGGGTGTTGAAAACCCGTTGCGCTCGGCCATGCGGCATTCACTGCCCCTAAAAATGCCCATTCGTTAGAGATATCAACGCCGCTGTTTCGTCGACAGTTGCCCTGTCTTGCCTGCGCTCATGACGTTTTTCAAGACTCTGCTGAGTCGCAAGGGGTTTTCTTTCTTTGATGCCGTTTTACCTTTTGAGAATTCATTAACTCGAAATGAAGGCAGTCATGCGCTGGAAATTAATTACCATTGTTGCGCTGGTGATGGCCTGCTCGCCGATACTGTGGGCCGCCCAAGTGTACCAGTGGACCGATGCCAATGGCGTGAAGCACTACTCCAATACCGCACCACCCGAAGGCGCGGACCTTGAAAGCGTGGAGAAGGAGATCGCCACCGATCCGGGGGCCAGCCGCCGAAAGGCTGAAAAAGAGGCTGCCGCCATCCAGGAATCTGAAGCCATGGACCGGCAGCGGGACGCCGCTGATCGGGAAGCCGCCCAGGAACAGGCCCACCAGGAAGCCCTGGAAGAAAAACAGGCGGAACTGGATGCCGCCGGCGAGAAAGTCTGGAACAAACGCAAGTACCTGTATCGCCGCGGCCGGCAGGACATCAATGCCTACAAGCGGTTGGGTGACGAGATCGAGGCACTGAAAGCAGATCCCACCGCCGATCCACAAAAAATCAACAGCCTGGAAGCCGAACGGGAAACACTGAAACAGAAAATATACGACACGCCCAGGCGTTCGCGGAAAGGCGCTAGCGGGGACGTCCTCGAGTACCAGCAGATCGAGCGGGAGCTGAACAGCCTCAAGGAAAAGACCCCGCAAGAGGCCAACGCGCCGGAGTAGCCTGGCCCAACGGGCACCCGATCCACAATAGATGACTTAAAAGGGCGATGCCGCGTGAACGGCATCGCCCTTTTTATGGCACAGCGGGAGAGATTGACGCGTTAAAAATCGGCGAAATCGTCGTCACCAAAAGGGATGATGTCGTTGGCCTTCACCGCCTTTTTCGGTGTGGCGGCCTTGGCCGGGAGCGCCCTTGAAAGACTGGGCTGCCGCGCCTTCGTGGAGACCGCCATGGGCTTTCGTTTTTGCGTCTTTGGTTTTACCGTCCGGCCAGTCCGCATGCCGTTGACCACCACGAAGAGGTCCTCCACCATACACTTAAGCTGTTCGGCCTGGGCATTGAGCTCTTCCGAGGCCGAGGCGGACTCTTCAGCGCCGGCGGCGTTTTGCTGGGTCACCTTGTCCATTTCCACCACGGCTGTGTTGATCTGCTCGATGCCCTGGGCCTGCTCGCTGGAGGCGGCGGCGATTTCACCCACCAATTCGCCCACCTTGGCGGCGTTCGTGGCCACTTCGTTAAAGGCCGTGGAGGTGGTGTCCACCAGTTCCGATCCGTGATGAATCTTTTTCACGGTGTCCTCGATGAGTTCCGCGGTGTTTTTCGCCGCTTCCGCCGAACGCATGGCGAGATTTCTCACCTCGTCGGCCACGACGGCAAACCCGGCCCCGGCCTCGCCCGCGCGAGCGGCCTCAACGGCGGCGTTCAGTGCCAGCAGGTTGGTCTGGAAGGCGATTTCATCGATGGTCT
>CAYUOU010000051.1:0-30504 GCA_964446485.1 uncultured Desulfobacterales bacterium
TTAGCTGGGGGAATAGTTTCTCGAATCAATTCAACATATAACGTTGTTGACTTAAAACCACTAATGTATCCTCCTGTCCGTCGTGATTAACTGAACCCCGAGTTAGTGGTCTTGAGTCAACAACGTCCCCTAAAAAACGACAAATCTGGCGCAGTGCGCCTTTTTTGACATGATGGGTAAAGGCGGATATGGGAGATTTTAGAGATATTGCAGTACTCAATTACTATCCGAACTGAATGGTGACGCATGCCGCTTGAAGAAGAAAAGAATAAGAACGCTACTGATATGCGGAAAGGCGTTCGTGCCGAGCGCTACCGAGCCATCGTTAATGCTATCCCGGACATGATCATTCGGATTGGTCGTGATGGCGCGTTTCTCAGCTTCGAAGGGGATACAGGGGAGCTGTACTGGCCAGCAGAGATTTATCAAGGGCAACGCATACAAGACGTTTTGCCCGGAGAGACTGCCGAGCTTTTTTTGAATACCCTGGAGGACGCCTTGAAGGCTGATGAGGTGAAGTACCTCAACTATTCACTGCGTTTTGCGGGAAAGGTTCGCCACTACGAGGCACGGCTGATACGCAGCTCCCGGGAAGAGGCAATCGCCATCGTGCGAAACGTCACCCGGAAAAAACGCACCGAAGATGAACTGCGAAAGTATCAGAAGAATCTCGAATCCTTGGTGGCCGCACGCGCGGCGGAATTGTCACGCGCCGAAAGCAACTATTCCAGCATCTTTCACCTTTCCGGAGCGCCGTCCATTATTATCGACCAAGATTTTACCATTTCCATGGCCAATGCAAAATTCGCTGAACTCACCGGTTATTCTCGCGAAGAGATAGAGCACCGGATGAAGTGGATATCCTTTATCAGCGAAAACGATGTGGATATGGTCCAGCGCTATCATTTCGATCGACGCGAAGACAGTGGCAGCGCACCCAGCGAATACGAATGCCAGATTATCGACCGGGATGGAAACCTCAAGAACATTTTCATTAAAGTGGGGTTGCTGCCGGAGCCCGGGCGCACCATCGCATCAATTATTGACATCACTTCCCTCAAAGAGACCGAGCGCAACCTGAAGGATCGTGAAGCCTTCTACAGCGCTATGCTTCAGGGTTATGAAGGCTATGTTTACATCGTCGACCATGATTATCGAATTCATTTCATGAATGAGCGGCTCGTGGTGGAAACCGGGAGAGATGCCACCGGCGAGTTGTGCTATTCGGCGCTTCACCAGCGAAGTAGCCGGTGCCACTGGTGTGTGGCCGAGCGGGTCTTCAAGGGGGTCGCCGAGCGTTTTGAAATGAAAAACCCCAAGGATCGAAAATGGTATCTCAGCGTCAACGTTCCCATTCGACGCGGCGACGGGGCCGTCTTTTGCCAAGCGATGGTCACGGATATCGATGAGCGAAAACAGATGGAAGAGGCGCTCCGGGACAGCGAGGCGCATTTGAAGGAAGAAAACCTTCGTTTGCGGTCCACCATACGCGAGAAGCATCAATTCGGCGATATCGTGGGGCAGAGTGAGGCCATGCAGGAAGTCTATGAATTGCTCTTGATGGCCGGCGCCTCGGATGCCAATCTCATTATCTACGGGGAATCTGGCACCGGAAAAGAGCTGGTTGCCCATGCCATTCACGACATGAGTGATCGGCGCGAAAAGCCTTTTATTCCCGTAAACTGCGGGGCAATCCCGGAGAACCTTTTGGAACGGGAATTCTTCGGCCATCGCAAGGGCGCTTTCACCGGTGCCGACACCGACAAGGCCGGGTATTTGGATGAGGCTGATGGGGGCACCCTGTTCTTGGATGAAATCGGGGAAATCAAGCAGGACCTTCAGGTAAAGCTCCTGAGAGCCATCGAAGGTGGCGGCTACACCCCCATTGGCGGTCGTGAAGTCAGAAAACCCGATTTTCGTATTATCGCCGCCACGAGCCGGAATTTGGCAGAACTCGTGCGCAAGGGCATGATGCGCAGCGATTTTTTTTACCGGGTCCACGTCATTCCCATTCACCTGCCGCCGCTTCGTGAACGCAAGGCGGACATCCCACTGCTTGTGGAACATTTTCTCAAGGCCTACGATCGAAAAATAAGGCCGCCGATAACTGAGCGGGTGCTGGATCAACTCAAGAGCTATGACTGGCCGGGCAATGTGCGAGAGCTGCAGAACGTGCTATACCGGTTCGTCACGCTCAAGCGATTCGACTTGGGTGCGCCCCTGCCTGCCACCTCTGCAGTTATTTCGGTGTCAGATCTTTCGGATGAGGTAAATGAAATGCGTCTCTCGGACGCGGTTACCGAGTTCGAGTTCCGCGTTATCAACGCCGCCCTGGAAAGGCGTCGATGGAATCGCACCCGCGCCGCCAAGGACCTTGGCATTGGGCTGAGAACGTTGCAGCGCAAAATGAAGGCATACCAGGCACACACGCGTCATATGTGACATATATAACGACATATCTGGCATGTTCTATTTTTATTGTTTGATTTTAGTGGGTTAGGTCAATAGTCGGTAATGCGGCGCCGTTTTTGACATGGTTGGCCTTCTCCGCACTGCCCTTCCACGGCTGGTACCGTTTCGGGTGTAACTCAAAAAAACATAACGATAACAACTCTATCAGTTAAAGCGGCCACACTCTCTGCAGCGCTGGCACGGCAATTGTAGTGCTATGGCTCACAGTAAAGGTGAGCGCAATCATTCAACAACCGTGTCGATAAGGAGAGAGACCATGTTTCCCAAAGTGGCAACACCCTACGATCAGAACCCAGCGCGCGTTGCAATAGTGGCCAATGGCGGTAAGCGTTCCACAAGGCGGCGGCGTTCGATAGGCGCCAAAGTATTCGGCTTTCAGTTTATTTTGGGATTGCTGGCGCGGAGCGTCGCGAACGCATAGCCTTTTTTATGCATGCGCTTATGTCTCAAGCGCGCGTTGCCAAAGCTGTCTCCCGGTGGGGGGCGCGGTTGATCCCAATCGCGCCTCCCGCCTTTCTTTTTCATGCCCGCCTGATTGTTTTCCCCGCAAGAAGTTGCTTGGAATCTTTGCGCCGAGCAAATCGCTTGACATGCCATTGCAGCCCGATAAGATACGACCATATGGTTTTTAAGACGCTCAGAAGTGTATTACTTTGCCCACCGAGCATCGGTAGCGCACGCGCGGAATACGGTTGGCGCCCAGCAGCAGTGACGCTGATCCTATTGGTGGCGATGTTGTTGCCCCGCGTCAGCTTTGCCGTAGAAAAACGGCCTGGTCCGGCCGAAAAGGCGTTGGATCTGGATAGTATGGCCCAGACGCTCAATGGAGCGCTTGAGAGCCACCGCGCTGAACTTGACGACATTACGGCCCAGCTTCTGGAGCTGGATATCCTTCGGGAAACCGTCGATAGCGAAATCGACGCGTTCGATGCCCAAAATACCACCCATGGGCAATTGATGCTCATGTCGTCGCTGAGCATCGAAGACCTCGAAAGTACAGTGAAGCAAAACCGGCTGGCCTCGAGGGCATTGACCAAACGGGTAAAAGCCTTTCAGGCGCGTTACGACGCAGCGGTCGTTCTATTTCAGCAAACCATCGGCCGTATCGAGATGGCCGAAAAGCAGATCGCCGGCATTCGTGCATCCGAGATGCCCAAATCCGAAAAACCGGCCATCACGGCGGCGGTCCGAGATCTGCTGCAGATATTCGAGGAAAAGCGACGCCTCCGCGAACGCTATCTGGAAACCTGTAAGGGGATGCTTGGTCAGTTGAACGCGGCCTTGGCGGAAAAACACGCCATCGGAGAACAACTTTTCGACTTATACCAGAGCCGGCGGCAACACTCGCTGCTGTCGAGGTCTGACCACTATCGTGATTTGAGCGGAAACGATTTAAGACAGGAATTGGAGTCGATTACCGCTCGTGTTGCCGCACTGACTCATCCGCAGACATGGGAAACCCAGTGGGATCAGGTAAAGCTTGGCGGTATCGCCCGCTGGGCGGTTTTTTTGTTTGCGCTGGCACTCATCCTGTCCTTCCAGGGGCGGTGCCGGGTGATGCTGAAACGAGTCGAAGCTGGATGTAATACCCCGGGTTTTTTTTACCGGCGGCTGGGGGTGACTTTGATACGCCATTCCTTGCCGCTACTGGGACTGGCGCTGTTGTTTGGCATCTACAGCTCTTTTAGGGTGCCACTCCTCGACATCGGGCTGGGGCGGTTTCTCTTCATGTTCTTTCTTCTGATGCTGCTCACCCGCTGGGGATTGGATGCGCTTAATCATGGAATTCCCGAGGTAAAGACTCCCGTCCAGGCCTATGTGAAGTCTCATCTAAACGGGTTCTTTCGATTTTTTCGCGCTATCGGCACGTCGATGCTGCTCTTGGTCTGGGCGGCCGGCAGTGCAAGCCTTTTGACATGGGCGGCAAGGGACCTCCTGGCGTCCATTGTGTTGGCCTGGGCAGTCATTTTCTGGAGGGGGCTCAACCGGGTCTTCGATGAAATCGTGCCCGAAAGGCATGCGGCCGAAACCCCAAAGTGGATCGAGTTCTGCAAATGGTGGGTTTATCTGGTGTGCGCGGGTACCCTCCTGCTCAATCTGGCCGGTTACGGCCAATTGGCACGGCATTGGGGGGCTGCCTGGATCGAGACCGCGGCCTTTCTGTTGTGGGGATGGATCAGCCTCAACGCCATCCGCGAATGGCATGCCGACCACCGGGGAATTGTGTCGGCTGCAGGCAGTGGACACATCCTCATCAGCCGCGATGATGTGAGGTGGACTTCGATTCAGCTGTCCCGACTTGTCTGGGCCATCGGGTTGGGTGCAGGCATCTTATGGGCTTGGGACAGTTCGGGGTTTTTGTTTTCCAAACTGGGTCTGTTTTTCAATTTTACCGTCATCCTCGGCAGTCTTACCCTGAGCGTCAAAGGGGTCTTTCTGTCGGCCTTGGCCATTTTCTTAACCCATTTATCGGTGCAACTCGGACGTTCGCTGTTAAACGAAAAGATTTTGGAAAAGCAGCCGCTCGAGCGCGGTCTCAAGGATTCCATCCTCACCATTTCGAGTTATCTTGCCTGGGGGATGGGCCTGGTGCTGGCGCTGGGTGTTCTGGGTGTCAATGCGACGTCGCTTGCCGTGGTATTTGGGGCGCTGAGCATCGGGATCGGGTTCGGTCTGCAGAACATCTTCAACAATTTCATCAGCGGCCTGATTTTGCTTTTCGAGCGGCCCATCCAGGTCGGGGATGTCGTCGAGATCAACGGACTCTGGGCAGAGGTCATCAAAATCAACGTGCGTTCCACCGTTGTGAAGACTTTCGACAACGCAGCGGTGATCATCCCAAACTCTGAATTCATCAGTCAACAGGTTACCAACTGGAGCTTCAAGGATCCGCGGATGCGGCGCAGCATCGAAATCGGGGTGGCTTACGGGTCAGACATCGACCTGGTCACGGAAACGCTGCTGAAAATAGTTGCCAAGATGCCCAAAGTGTCACCCAATCCCAAGCCTGAGGTGTTGTTCACCGATCATGCCGACAGTGCCTTGATCTTTCGACTGCGCTTCTGGGTCCACGTGGACGATTACTGGAGCGTGCCGAGTAAGATACGATATGAGATCGACAGGCGCTTTCGCGAACTGAATATCGAGATCGCCTTTCCCCAGAGGGATCTTCACATTCGTTCACTCCCCGACACGGATGCATCCCGTAAGCCAATCGGCAAACTGGATGAGGCGATTCCCAATACGGCGGCGGTCGATAACACCGGCGATTGAGCACACCGGAAAACAATGACAATCGGCTGCAAACCTTGTAAGCGCCGCCGCACATGGCATCAAACAACGCATGCCACACCGCACGGTTGAAGCGGCGGTACAACCGGCATGGACACACCGAGGGCAGTCCCGGCAAGCCGGCCGCCTCAACCATTAAAGATGGGGGGCACCATATCTCAACCCAATTTGTCTAACCTCGCCTGCTTTGGCGTGCGGCACGCGGTTATCCAAACATGTGCGTTTCGGCCGCACGATATAGTAATGGAGAGGCGCAATCCTTTGGGCGGATCGCAATCCGTGACTCGCCCGAGGCGGGTTGGGATCTTTTCCCTGCCTTCAATCCAGTCGGCCATGAACACATCGACCCGCCCAGCCGGCAGTCGCCGCAATTCCAATTATTTTCCTGTTTTCCAAAAAAATCGCTTGACAGGCATAACGCATTGCATCATATTCTCTTTATAACGCGTTGCGTTATTCGCGTTAGGCGCTCACTTTAATTCGTAATATTTATGGGTTATCAAGCAAAAGGAGGATTGCATGGCAGCATCAAAAACAAAACGTGGTTCCAAAGGAAAAAGCGCAGCCAAGGCCAAAACCCGGTTTTATGTCGTCAAAACGGTTCAGGACGCCCGAACGCGCCTGACCCGGAAATTGGAAGACGTCAACGATAAGTTTATCGCGCAGCCTCTGAAGACCGGGAAGACCTTTGCGACGGATCTCAAGGCCGCTCCCCGCAAAACCGCCGCCAAACTCATGGATGATGGTAAGACGCGCCTGGCCGATCTGGACAAAGAGACGCGGACCCGGCTCGAGACCGCTGCCAAAGACGGACGAGCGTTTCTTGCCAAGGCTGGAAAGGATCCTCGCAAAACCATCGGCGCGCTGATGGATGACGGCAAAGGGCGGATCGAAGAATTTCGCGAGAATACGCGGGAAAAAATTGACGGCCTGTCGATTGATTTGAAACTTTTGAAGGAGGGCGTTGCAAAGGACACCCGGTTGGTCATCGAGGATGTCATCGCCAGCGGCAATAAGGTATTGGACCGCGTGTCCGTAAAGCAGCGGGTTGAAAAAGAGATTTCAAGCCGTGTGGAAGCGATACCTGCCAAGCTCAACCTGCCCAGCAAGAAAGATATCGACGGTCTCGTGCGACGCGTGAAGGAATTGAATACCAAGGTGGCCGCACTGAACAGGACGCAAATGGCATTGAGCGAACGCATCGCATGACCCCGCACGATCAAGCCCCAATCCAAGGGTGATCCCGAGGACAAACAGTATTACTTCGCCGGGCCTTCGGGCCCGGTTTGCATCATCCGGTGGGTAAACCTTTGGGGTTGCTTATTTTAGCGCATCAGATATCTTTAACAGGCAGCGTTTTCACGGAATACATTTCTCCGGTGAATTCCACTTGTCGGGGATAGGCTTTCCTTATTCTACAATGCAATACCCCAACGTTGATGAAACGGTATAAAGTAGCAAAAAGGACGATTTCGTAAAATGTTCGAGATACGGCTTGCGAATCCTGAGGAATGAGGCCTACTTACAGTACGCCGCAATGACGAAGGATGACGCGTAACGCAGATATCGGACTTTTTACGGAACCGTCAACGTTGCAGCAGCGGTAACACGGCGCATACGTTAAAGGAGATCTGAGATGGGTGAGCGCATGTCCAACGCCGACAATTTCTGGCTTTGTATGGATGAGCCCTCAAACCTCATGGTGATCACCGGCTTTATGGAGTTCGAGCGGCCCCTTGATTTCAATCGATTGTACGTGACCATTGAGAGTCGGCTGGCCTCGTTCCCGCGATTCCAGAAAAAAGTGGTGCCGCCGAGGACGGGTGTCGGCGTGCCGACCTGGGTAAGGGATGAGCACTATGACCTGAGGTCTCATCTCCAGCGGATCGCGTTACCGGCGCCGGGCGATAAAACCGAACTCCAGGAGATGATCGCTAATCTGTCCGTCGTCCCTCTGGATCCCAACAAACCGCTCTGGCAGGTGCATTTGATCGAGAATTACGGCAGGGGGTGCGTCCTTTTTTTCAGAATTCACCATTGCATTACCGATGGGATTGCCGGGATATATGTCTTGCTCTCCACGGCCGACACAGATCCGGATGCACCCTGGCCGAAGGCAGCGCCGAAGGATAAACGCCACGATCACAAATTTAACTTACTGAAGCCATTCGAGAACATGATTACCAGCACCCAGAAAGCCGTCGCCGCCACCCGGGGCATCGGCAAACAGGTGCTTAGGGAAATCGAGAAAGCCGCAGCCGATCCAACTCACTTGAAAGCGCTGGCAAAGGCATCCAGTTGTGTGCCCACGGATTTCGCTTCTGTACTTTCCAAATATATGATCATGAGTTCAGACCCCAATACCGCCTTTAAGGGTAAATTGGGCGTACGCAAACGGGTCGCCTGGACGGAACCCATCGCTCTGGATAAAATCAAGAAGGTCGGTAAGGCCATCAGCACCGCTACCCTCAACGACGTGCTCATCGCGACGGTTACCGGCGCCATGCGCCGCTATCTGAAAACCAGGAACACAAGGGTGAACCAGCTGGACCTGAGGGTGGCCGTACCGGTCAACGTCCGAAAACCGGGCACCGAGTTCGAACTGGGCAACAAGTTCAGCCTTGTTTTCCTGCCGCTGCCGGTGCACCTGGAAGATCAGGTCCTGCGGCTGAAAGAAGTCAAACGCCGGATGGATCGGCTTAAGACCTCTCCGGATCCCTATATCAACTTTGCCTTGCTCAACGCCATGGGCTATATGCCGCCGGTTCTCGCCAAAAAGGCGGCCGCCGTGTTTGGCAACAAGGCCTCCGGGGTTCTGACAAACGTACCGGGTCCGCGACAGCCGCTCTACTACGCCGGCCAGGAAGTCAAAAATTTCATGTTTTGGGTTCCCCGCTCCGGCCAAATCGGTTTGGGGGTCAGCATCCTCAGCTACAACGGCAAAGTCACCATCGGCATCGCTTCCGATGAGGGGTTGATGCCGGATCCGGAGGTCCTGCTGGAGGGGTTCGAAGATGAGTTCAATGCGCTTTTGGATTTGGTGCAATCCGGGAAGATTTACGATGAACCGTTGGTGCTGCATGACCGTTATTTAGAAGCGCAATCGAAGCACGGCGCCAAGGCGCCGGAGCCGGCAGCGAGCGACAACGCCACGGTTTTCTGTCGGGCAATGACCCGGAAAGGGTCCCCCTGCAAGAATAAAGTGTTGCGCCGATCCGAATATTGCAGTGTCCATCAGCCTATGGCCGAGCAGGATACCCAGTTGAGGGATGTCGCACAGATCATGAGGGACTTGACGCGATAGCGCCGCCGGATGCGTTTACCCCATCGTTCGCCTTCTGTCACGCCGCGGCCTTTTGTATGTCCATTGAGAGGAATCATCATGCTGCCTGAGTATTTCGAATTTTCACTTCCCACCAAGTTGATTTACGGCGTTGGTATTTTAGGAAGTGTCGGCGATGCGGTTAAGGGCTTCGGAAAACGCAAGGCCATCGTGGTTACCGATGAGGTTTTGGTGAAAACCGGCCTGGTTGAGAAGGTGAAGGCAGGTTTTCAGGGGACTTCCGTCAAGATCGCCTGCGTCTTCGACACCGTGCCGCCGAACTCGACCATCGATGCCGTGCAACGCTGCGCGGCCATGGCGAAGCAGAAAAAATGCGATGCATTTATCGCAGTGGGCGGTGGGAGCGTCATCGACACGGCCAAGGTGGCCAACATTTTGGTGGTAAAAGGCGGTGACATCCAGGACCACATGGGGGCCTATCTGCTCGACAGCGGTGAGCAACTGCTGCCGTCCATCGTTATTCCAACCACCGCCGGGACCGGTTCGGAAGTCACAAAGGTGGCGGTCATCGCCGATCCGGACAACGACGTGAAGCTGCCCTTTGCCGAAGCGCAATTCCTTCCCCAGTTGGCCATTCTTGATCCGGAGATGACCGTTTCCATGCCGGGGAAACTCACCGCCGCCACGGGCATGGACGCGCTGACCCATGCCATCGAGGCATACGTTGACAAGGAGTGGTCGCCGGCTTCGGATGCCTTGGCCCTGCACGCCATCAAGTTGATTTCTCAAAATATCCTGCAGGCCTGCGCCAAGCCGGAGGACTTGCAGGCGCGCGGCGCCATGCAGGTGGGCAGTTTCCTTGCCGGGGTCGCGTTTTCCCACTCCATGGTGGGGATGGTGCACGGCATTTCACACGCACTCGGCGGGGTCTACCATATCCCCCATGGCCTGGCCAACGCGCTGGTGCTTCCTGAGGTCATGGCCTACAACTTGGAGGCGCAGGTGGACCGCTATGCGGATATTGCCGTGGCCATGGGCATATCCTTCCCCCAACTGATCCATCAAGGCAAGAGCCTGCTGGGGTCGGACCGCTTGGACCTGCCATCCAGACTGGCGAAGTATTCCGATGTCGATTCGCTCAAGGAACTGGTGAATACAAGCTCACACCGGGTGCGGAGTAAGCTGTCCCAGGCCATCGGCAATTTCGGATTCATCGACAAATGGGTGCGCAAACAGGCGGCTCTGGCCGCCGTCGAAAAAATACGCACCCTGAATCGGCAACTGGCTTACTTGACCAAGATGCCGCTCAATCTGAAAGATGCCGGCATCTTGGATGATTTAAGCAAAATCGAACAGGTCGCCACCACCGCCATGGAAGACGGGGCCATGCTCTACAATCCCGTGGAGCCTGAACGCCAGGCGGTTGTCGATATCGTTAAAAAACTTTATCGCTCCAAGGAAAAGCCGCTGCCGGTGTCCAAAACAGATCTGCGACCGATGGCGGCGGGATTATCCGGCGACGCGCCCAGCGGTGTCTTTGAAAGTGCCGATGTGCTCTACGACATTTTGATCGAATTTTATGAGCTGCTGAAGGAAACTCCCGAAATTGGCCCCAAACTCGCTCAGAGCGGCCTGTGTGTTCAATTCAGATACAACAACCCCTCTGCGATCATCACCATCGATGCCACCGGGGACGAAATACAGATTTTAAAAGGCGACTTTGACGGCCGGCCGGAGGTCACCTTGTCCATGAACGCAGACTTTGCCCATAAGTTCTGGCACGGCAAAGCGAATCTGGTGTCGGCGTTGACCCGCCGCCAGGTGGCAGCCAAGGGCAATGTGCCCAAAGCCATCAAGCTGCTGCCCATTCTGAAGCCCAGCTATGCGCTGTATCCAAAGTTCCTGGTGAAAAAAGGGCTGCGGCATCTGGTGATAGACTGAGTGGTGGCCGCGCCGGGCGGGGTTTACCCCAACGGTGTTTCTGCCAGGTCACTCCAGAGTGCCCAGTCGGCGGGCATTGCGATAGCCCTCTTGCAGCAATCGCTGTACTTGTCGGTGGGAAAAATCGAGCAGGGACCGAAACCCGAGCATTCGGGACGGTGCAACCACACGGATATTCGGCCGCCGTCGGGGGGGTGATGCGGCGGCCGCAAGGGGCTGCCGGTACGGATGCATCGGGTCAGACGGCGCGCGGTGTACCTTGCTGACCGGTCGCGTGGCTTGGTAGGATCCGCTCAATAGATGCTCGAAGACAATCTCCAAACCATTTATCACGGTTCCCGGGAACGGCAGATCACGATGCCCCACCGGCGACAGCAGCACCACGATGATCTCGTCCATCTCTTGTTGCAGGGCGGTGAACAAGGGCGTATTGGCCATGACGCCGCCGTCCCAGTAGGGCGCCCCGTCGATAACCTGCCATGGGAAGAGAATGGGCATGGCACTCGAGGCCATCAAATGATCGATCTCGATGTCGTGCTGATTGAACAGATACAAACGCCCGTTTACGACGTTCACCGCAGTAATGACGATTTCGATGGGGCTTTGTCGCAGGGCCGTCAGATCCAGGTTTTTCGAAATCATCTCGCGCAGGGGGGCCGTGTCCAACAGAGGCCTTAGCGGCCTGCCAAACAGCGCGGACGCCAGAGACATCAGCAGTTCGGTGCGATAGATGTTGGTTCGATGGCAAGTCGTCCAAAGCCTTGTCAGGGCTTCCACGGACAGCCCGGATCCGATTGCTGCTGCGTTGATCGCCCCAATGGAGGTGCCGCAGATCAGATCGGGTGTCCATCGCTGCTCCTGCAGATATTTCCAGACACCAATATGAAATGCACCTCGGCCGCCGCCCCCGGTCAGAATCAGCGCTTTTTTCAAGCTGCCACCTTCATCCTTTGCTGCCATCTTGTCCGCCGAACCAGATTTCATCATGCCAGGCCCGCTCACGACGGTCGATGGTCTCAACAAAATAGTCTATGTTGTTGATGACCCTGAAGCCGGTGTAGCCTTCATGGATAAAATCGAGGATTTTTCCCATGCCGATGACGTGGGCCGCCGTTCGCACCGTATTGAGCGACACCGCCACGATCCATTTTTTACTCAGTCGGTGAAAGGTGCGCGTGACTTCCGCGCCCAGCTCAATTTGCCGGATTCGCTCAACATAATTGTCCAGGCTGCGGTAGACTTCCTGGTACTGGTCCATGTTCATATCGACACCGACGCCCATGGCCATCATCTGCTTCACCATGCGATCATCTTGTGATTCCGTGAGTTCATGCAACTCGATGACCTTGTGGACGGCATCGATAATGCCCGAGTAAATCTTGCCTTTGAGGAGTTTGTGCAGCTTTTTCATACTGGTATCCCGAAAACTGAAGTCTTCGGGAGCGTACAGTTTCTCGAAAAAAAAGCGGCCGATTTTGGCGTATTCCACGTTTTCCTTGATGTCGGCATAGGTGTTGTTGATGCGTTCGGACTGAAAGGCCTGCAGGGCGCGCTTTAAAGCCGTAACGTCATCTTCTGCCATCGGATCATTCATGCTCGGCTTTCCTTTCCAATATGATGGGGTGGCGCATAGATCAAGGCGTCGGCGTCTACGGTTGCTGTGTGTGATCGCCGGTGCGCAGCCAATGGCGGCTGATCCGAGACGGCCTGGCGCTGTGGATCCCCGGCGGCCGAAAACCGATTACGGCTGCACATTCGGTGCGAACGCAGGCAACGGCGGGCCTATCCGGACGCCCGCGTCGCTTTGCTTTTGGCTGGGGTGGGCTTTTTGCGAGGCTTTTTCTCCGCCGTTGCCTGGGCTTTTTCCAGCTGCTTGACCTTTTTGTCCAGCGCCTCGACCTTGGCGGACAACTCCTTGATGTGATCGTTTGTGGCCAGGTTCATGGCATTGAAGACCTCACCAACCCGGTATTCGATGCTGTCGCTGATCCATCCTTTCAGTGAATGGGTGTAGCCGGTGATCTCTTTTTTCAGCCGGCTGCCCTCTGAAAGCGAAAGCTCCTTGTTTTTAACCAGCTTGTTGACGATTTTGTCGATTTCATCTTCCGCCATCGAAAAAGCGCCCTGCCAGAGTGAGGCGTATTTCTTCGCGTAATCGGACAGGGTCCCACCGCCCTTGCGCAGCAATTGCATCAAAAATTTGGAAGAAACCACCGCATCGTCTTCCCTTCCTTTGCTCTCCATGCCGATGAGCTGGGACACGATGGATGCCGTTAGGTCCTCGCCGGTCTTGTTGTCGATGATCGCCACCTCCTCGCCGTTCTTTATCAGCTCAGAGAGCTGATGCCGGGAGATGTAGCGCTTGTCGGTGGTATCGTACATTTTCCGATTGGCGTACTTTTTTATCAAATGCATATCGTCCTCCGGGTGTCTTCATCGGTCGTCAGTTTCATGGGTGCAGCGGTCTGCGGCCGCGCTGCGGCCGCAACCATTTGACCGATTTGCGAAAAGCCGCTTGACAACTAACGCACTGCATCATATTGGCATAATAACGCACTGCGTTATTTCCGTCAAGTGTCAAAATGGCGTTGGACCCGATGAACTGATGGTTGCCTTTTGGGCCGCATCGGTTATTGTGTGCGTGAACAGCACCCGGGTTTCACCCCTTCCGCCCGATATCTGCGGTGCATGCTGCCGCATCTCATTGCCGTGGGTACACCGACGTGGAGGTCCAAAGTGGTTTTTTTCAAAGGCAACGCTGCGGGAAAGTACCAAGTGGGCGATCGCTGTATCGGCTGCGGGATCTGTTCCGAAATTGCGCCTCAGAATTTCAGATCCGATCACCAACAGGGGTATGACTATGTATACCGGCAACCGGGCAGCGACATCGAGGACCGCCTGTGCGCCGAGGCCATGGACATCTGTCCGGTCAATGCCATTGCCGACCACGAAGCGGGAGTGCCTTTCAATCAGGCGCACCGATAATTCTCAATGCATCTCAGGAGGCAGCCGTGAAACAGGTCGTCAGCATCAGTCTGGGCGCCAGCGCGAACGATTACCAATTAGAGACCGAATTTCTGGGTCAAGATTTCACCGTCACCCGAGTGGGGACGGACGGCGATCTGGATAAAGCCGCGCAGCTGCTGCTGTCTTGGGATAAGAAGGCCGATGCCATCGGCCTTGGGCAGGTCAAGTTTCCCTTTGGCATCGGTCCGAGATACCTGACGAAAAGGCAGGATAACCCCCTCAAGGAACTGGGCGCTCAAATTCACACACCGGTCACCACGGGCGGCGCATTGCGCGATGTTTCCTTCGAGTGGGCCATGAGGTACATCGAGTACAAATTCGGCAGGTATTTCGATAACGCCAGGGTGGTGTTTCTTTCCGGAATGAGCAATTACCGGATTGCCAAAGTGATGTCGGAATTCACTGACAATCTCACCTTCGCCGATCCCATTCTGGAGAACAGCATCCCCAAATTCCTCAACTCCCTGGACGGTCTTGAATCGTATGCGCATTCGGCGCACGAAGTGCTTCAATGGGTGCCCAGCAAAAAGCTGGCCGACTCGGTGGTGCCGGTCAAAACCTGGAACGGATATATCCTGAGAAAGGCGATACAAAAAGCAACCATCCTCGTTGTTCCTAGCGTCGGTTTTTTTGACTATTTGAAAGACTTCACCCTGGAAGAATTGGGTGGAAAGACCATTATCTCCTCCACCGTCTACGACGAGCGGGTGGCCTTTCTGAAAGAGCGCGGCGTCGATGTCATCATCGACACTACACCGAAAATTCTGGAGCGGGTGGTGGCGCCCAACGTGCTGGAGGCCCTGATTCTGGCCGCCTTGGGACGCAACAGCGACGCCCTTCATGCGGATGACCTGCTGGAGATCATCAGCGCCCAAAAAATGGATCCCCGCGTGGTGTACCCTTCGGGCAACCCGAGGCGCGTCAACCGCTTTGCATTTGTGATCCATCCCCTGTCGAAAGAGTTTCTCAAAAAAGACAAAGCCGTAAATATGTTGTCCAATTTCACCCCGCCGGCGTTTCTTGATGCCGTCGAGAAGGTGATCGCCTACGCGCCGCCGTGGGTGTATTCGCGGGTGACGGGGATAAAGTCGCCCCAAGGTGTCGAAACCGAAGGGTGGTTGCTGACCGTCGGGGGAACGCCCAGGCAAATGCTCGCCCACAACCCTGAGTTCACCTATGCGCGGCTGTTGCAGGCGGCGCGCATGGCCAAACGGATGGGCGCGCAGATCATGGGCTTGGGCGCATTTACCAAAGTGGTTGGTGATGCCGGCGTCACCGTGGCCAAAAGGGCGAACATTCCCATCACCACCGGAAACAGCTACAGTGCTTCCGGTGCGCTTTGGGCGGCTGCCGATGCGGTCCGTCGCATGGGGCTGATCAAGATTGAGAAGGGCAAACGCATCCGGGCGAAAACCATGGTGCTGGGCGCCACCGGCGCCATCGGGTCGGTGTGTTGCCGCCTCCTTGCAAAGGCCTTTTACGAGATTATCCTGGTGGGCCGCAACACCGCCAAACTGCTTGCCCTCAAAGAATCCATTTTGCAGGAAGACCCTGATACCAGCATCACGGTGACCACACGGCCGGATCGGTTTTTGGGGGATATGGATGTGATCGTCACCGCCACCTCCGGCGCGGGCAAGAAGGTGCTCGACATTACCCAGGTGAAGCCGGGCTGTGTCATCACGGACGTGGCCCGTCCCCTGGACCTGTCACCTGAAGACGTGGCCAAACGGCCGGATGTGCTGGTGATCGAATCCGGGGAAATCGAATTGCCGGGCAATCCGGAAATGAAGAACATCGGGCTTCCCGACAAGGTGGTCTACGCCTGTCTGGCGGAGACCATCGTACTCGCCTTGGAGGGGCGGTTTGAAGTTTTCACCATCGGCCGGGATATCGAGTGGGAAAAGGTCAAAACCATCTACAAGCTCGGCTTGAAGCACGGCATGAAACTGGCCGCTATCTCAGGGGTCAACGGCGTGTTCACCGATGCGGACATCGCGAAGGTGAGAACGCTTGCAGTGGAGGCCAGGAAGGTGGCGCAATCAGCTTAGCGGAGGACGCTGTGAAACGCATCATTCAGATCAGTCTGGGATCAAGCCTCGATGACAATGAATTCGACACCCGGTTTCTGGAGCAGAATTTTAAAGTTCAGCGCTTTGGTACGGATGGCGATATCGCGCTGGCATCTGAATTGATGCTCCAGTGGAACAAGAAGGCCGACGCCATCGCCTTGGGCAGCATCGGTGCGGCCGGTGAGAAAAAAGATCTGGCCAAGCTGCTCGAACTGGGATCCAAACTACAGACCCCGGTTACTTCCGGCCGCACGCTGCGTAAGGTGGGACATGAGTGGTCGCTTCGCCACATTCAATTCAAATTCGGCAACAACTATTTCAACAACGCCCGAGTCTTCTTCTTCTCGGGTGTCGAAAGTCGCTCCATCGCTCGGGTGATGGCGGAGTACACCGCGAATCTCAAATTCGCCGACCCGTTGCTCGACAGCGGCGTTCCCAAGTTCATCAACAACTTGAAAGACCTGGATTTGTATGCCAAGCGCCTTCGCAGCGCGTTGCATTGGATCCCCGGGAAAGGTCTTTTTGCGTCCAGCGAACCGGTTCGTTCCATGACCGATTATCTCATGCGGCAAGCCATCGAGAAATCACACATCCTCGTGGTGCCTCACTCGGATTTCTTCAAATACCTGGACCCCTACACGGTTGAAGATCTCCATCGAAAGACCGTGATCACCTCCACAGCCCATGATGATCGCATCGACTATTTGAAAGACAAGGGCGTCAGCGTGATCATCGATACGACGCCCAAGCTGCTGAAAAGCGTGGTGGGGGTGAGTGTTCTCGAGGCGCTTCTCATGCTCGCAGTGGATATCGGCCAGGGCGAAGATCAAGACGATGAATTGCTCGAAATCATCAGTAACACGGAAATGGCGCCCCGCGTTATATATCCATCGGGAACGCCGCACCGGGTCAATCGATTTGCCTATATTGTGCACCCGCCCACCCAGGAAGATCTTAAAAAGCTCAAACCCATCGAAGTGCTCTCCGATCTGGCGCCGGGTTTGATGGACACTGTAGAAAAAGTCATGGCCTATTCCCCAGCCTTTGTTTATTCGACAGTGACCGGGATCCAGTCCAAAACCGGGGTCGAAGCAGAAGGGTGGCTCATCACCCTCGGCGAGACGCCGGAACAGATGCAGGCCCATGGGCCTGAATTCACCACCAAGAGAATCCTCGAGGCAGCAAAAATCGCAAAGCGGCTGGGGGCACAAATCGTTGGGGTGGGCATGCTTCCCAAGGCCTTGAAGGATACCGGCGTGGCAGTGGCCAAGCATGCCGTGCTTCCCATTACCACCGGCAACAGTTATTTCGCCTCAGCAACCCTGTGGGCGGCTGCCGAGGCGGTTCGTCGAATGGGGCTGGTCAAGTTGAAAGGGGGCAAGACACTTCGAGCCAAAGCCATGGTGATCGGCGCCACCGGCGCTGTGGGCGCCATATGTTCCCATTTGCTGGCCACCGCCGTTGAAGAGGTCCACATGGTCGGGCGCAACATCGCCAAATTGCTGGCGCTGCAAGAGGCCATTCAAAAGGAAGCACCCACGGTCAAACTGAACGTGTCCACCCGGGCGGACACCAACATTGACGCCATGGACATGATCGTGGCCACCAGTTCGGGCGCACGGCACGTTCTGGACATCATGCGCGTCAAACCCGGCTGCGTGATCACGGATATCAATATGCCCATGATACTTTCTCCGAAACAGTGCGCCAAACGGCCGGATGTACTGGTCATCCGTGGGGGTGAGATCATGCTGCCCGGTAACAATGTTGAGATGGCGGATATTGGGCTTCCCCCAGGAGTCGCCTACGCGGGGCTGGCGGAGACGATCATTCTGGCTCTGGAAGGGCGTTTTGAAGTATTTACGGTGGGCTCATCGCCTCAATGGGACAAGGTCCGCGAAATCTACCGCTTGGGCCTGAAACATGGGATGCAACTGGCTGCCATCGCGGGAGTCAATGGAACGTATTCGGATGAAGATATCGCCAGAGTGAGGGCGTATGCACTAAAGGAGGCCAATCGCGCATGATCTTCAAACAGTGGCGGGATCTTAGCAGTACGCGCACACGCTACCTCGTAAACGATGGCCCCGCGATATTGATCAACAACCGTTTGAATTACTCCGATTGGCTGCACCTGTTTTCTGAAGATATCCCGGTATTCCATTTCTGGGGCACTGAGGACAAACTCGTGCCATTGGATAATTTGCGATATCGCAAAGACTACCCCCACCGGGTTAAAAAGATTTATCACGTCAGCTCTCCCCGGGATTTGAAACGCATCACGATTACCAATGAAAAAAGCCAACTCATCGATTTTATGGTGGAAGGCGCCAATCATCTGGACCTGCTCTATGGCAGGGCGGCCGATGAGATCGTCAAGCCGCTGCTGATGCAAATCATCGAAACGGTGAGGGGAGAGTGGGCCTATGATACGCCACGCCCATGATGAAGACACTGTCGTTTAGGGATATATTTCGAAGGGGTTGCACGGCGCGGGGCATCACCGGCGTGCTTGGCGTTTCAGTGCTGCTCTTTTTTGCCTCCTGCACGGCGGGATCGTCCCAGGAACCCCTGCAGGGGCGACTTCGCCCAGATGCGACTGCCGAGTCCGCTCCCGCTGGCGCCGAACGATTTCAAGGCCCCCTGACGGTGATGACCTTGAATCTGGCCCACGGACGGGGAACGGCTTTCAGCCAATTGCTGCAAACCGGCGCGGCGACCCGAGAAAACCTCACCCGTGTCGCCGGGCTGTTGAAAACACACGCCGCCGATATCGTGGCCCTCCAGGAAGCCGACGGCCCCTCACTGTGGAGCGGTGACATGGATCATGTGGCATTGCTGGCGGTTGGGGCGGGATATAATTGGCATGCCCGGGCCACCCACGTATCCTACTGGCTGGCGACCTACGGTACGGCCATGCTGTCCAGGGAACCGTTCGCCGACGCTTTCGGCCACACTTTTCAACCGTCGCCGCCCACTTTCAACAAAGGGTTTTTACTCGGTCAATTCCACTGGCAGCCCGATCCCAACAGCAATACGGTGCTAAAGATCGATGTCCTTTCCGTACACCTCGATTTCTCGCGAAAATCGGTGAGGGAAAGCCAGATCGAAGAAATGATGCAATTGATGGCCGGGCGTAACCATCCGACAATCATTCTTGGCGATTTCAACCGCGAGTGGTTTGCCGACGGTTCTGTGGTGAAACGGCTGGCCGAGCGAGCAGGCCTTATCGTCTATCAGCCGACGGCACGGAATTTAGGCACCTTTTTCGACGGGAAAAAGCGTTTCGACTGGATTCTCCTCTCCAGGGATTTGACATTCACGCGTTATGCGGTGGTGCCCGATGTCGTTTCGGACCATTTGGCGGTGATTGCGGAAATCAACTGGGTCGGATCGTTCGTTCCAATCGCGGCCCCCACCCCGTAAGGCCAAAGGGACGGCGAAATGAGAATTACCGCACGTATCGCTGCCGGGTTGTTGACCTGCTTTCTTTTCGCCTGCGTGAAGAGGCTGTTTTGGAGTTAACTCCAAAACAGCCTTGACTGTTTTGGAATTGAGGTTAAAATGGCCTTATGAGATATATTGTCCCTTTCGTTCTTAAAGACCTCGCGAGCAAAATGGTTTTCATCGGGGGGCCACGGCAGGTTGGGAAAACGACGGTGGCGACATCGATTCTTGGATCGGCCTACTCTGAAGGCCGATACTTCAATTGGGATTACGATGAGGACCGTCTCGATATCATCGCCAAGCGATGGCATGATCAAGACACCCTTTTGATTTTTGACGAACTCCACAAGTTTCCTCGCTGGAAGAACTGGCTGAAGGGGATTTACGATGTTTCCCATCAACACCATGCATTTCTGGTGACGGGCTCGGCCCGCCTCGACGTTTACCGTCGTGGTGGAGATTCCCTCATGGGGCGCTATCATTATTGGCGTCTGCACCCATTCACCCTGGATGAAATACCGGGCGGCATATCCGTAGCATCGGCCTATCAGCGGTTAATGACGGTGGGCGGCTTTCCAGAGCCGTTTTTGGCCGCAGATGAGCGAGAGGCCCGGCGTTGGCGCAGGGAACGGTTCGACCGCATATTACGAGAAGATGTTCGCGATCTCGAATCCATCCGGAACATTCAACTGCTGGGGTTGTTCACCGACGCATTGCGGCAACGGGTCGGTGGGCTGGTGATCATGTCCAATATCGCCGGAGATATTCAGGTGTCACCGAAGACGGCGAGTGCCTGGCTGGCACTGCTCGAACGGATGTATCTGGTATTCGCGGTGCGGCCGTACACGCGACGTTTGCCAAGGGCGATTCAAAAGCCTCCAAAAGTGTATTTTTTTGACAATGCGGATGTCATCGGCGATGGTGGCGCTCGGTTTGAAAATTTGGTGGCCACTCATTTGTTGAAACGGTGCCATTTCATAGAGGATCGTGATGGCTACCGCTGCCAGTTGTGCTACATCCGTGACAAGGAAGGGCGGGAAGTCGATTTTGTAATTTTAAAGGAGGGGGAAATCGAAGAATTGGTGGAAGTAAAAACGACCGAAGAAAGTATTTCCCGCTCGCTCATTTACTACACCGATCGGTTGCATCCGAAACGGTCGACCCAGATCGTCGCCAACCTTAAAAGACCTTATCGGAGCGGTCGGATCGAGGTAACCGAACCGCTGTCCTATTTCACCAAGCCCCTAACGTAGAATCCCCCGGGCACGGCCGGGGGGTTCTATGGGTCAGTATCAATTGGGTGCTACGACAAGGTTCGCGCCTCCAGCCCCAAGGCCCAGCGTTTGCCCTCAATGGTCTGGCGCAGAAATACGGCCACCCTCTGTCTCTCCGGTCACCAGACCCCCTCTTTGTCCGACGAGTACCAGCCCATCTCTCCAAGCCAATTCCATCGACACCAACATCTACCGGGTCCTTCCCGAGACCCCTGCCATCGATCTTTTTCCCCTGCTGGCCGAAAGCCGGTATCCGGTGGTGGTGGTTAAGGAGGACGGCATGATCATGGCTGCCATGTTTTTTTTATGACAGCACCGGAATTGATATCAGATAGCTGCCGTCAAGTTCATCTGACGGCAGGTATCGCTGCTTTGGTTAGAGCAAATACTGTTTTACATCATCGATTGGCGGCGGAATCAAAACGAATTTGCCCACATGCTTTTTCTCTGTAAATTCACGTTGCGCCTCAACAATTTTTTCGAGCGGAAACGTTTTGGCCAGAAGGGGCAGGATTTCACCTTTTTCGATATAGGCGACAAGGTTTGGAAAAACCGGTTCATCCCACGCCGTGCATCCAATCAGCGTCAAATCCTTTAAATAAAAGTCGCGCATATCCAGCTCCACAACCGGCCCGGCAATGGCGCCCGAGGATACATACCGCCCCCCTCTTTTCAATACTTTGAGCATCCTTCCAAAGCGGGGTCCGGCAACGTTGTCAACGACGACATCCACGGATTTTTCTCCCAGGCAATCCACAATGTCCTCGCTGCGGGAAATGACCTGATCTGCCCCTACGGCCCGTACTTTTTCAAGCTTTGCCTTTCCTGCGATCGCTGTAACATGCGCCCCCCGCCGCTTTGCCAACTGCACGGCTGCGGACCCGACACCACCTGAAGCGCCGGTGATCAATACATGTTCACCCTTTCCCACCTTGGCCCGGTGGACCATGTTTTCAGCCGTACCATAAGCGCATGGAATGGTGCCAAGCTCGGCATCGCTCCAATTGCAGTTCACGGGAAAAATTTCGGTGGCAGGTACTTTTACAAATTGTGCAAATGCCCCGTCAAAATCCGAAGCCATCCAAATGTTTTCCAATGAATTCCACCCTGAACTGCGCATGCAGGATCGAACCAATGCGCGTGAGCCCAGGAGGCTTTCATCACCCCCCGGTGCAACTGCAACCACCCGGCCGCAGCAATCGGTCCCCTGAATAAACGGAAACGGCGTGGCCTCATTCCAACCGCCATCTCCCTGCGCTTGAGCCTCTTTTTTTTCTTTATCGCCGGTCGTGAGGGCTTCCGTGCTCGTGGTGACCTTGGAAGAGTACCAGCCGAGGCGGGTATTGATTTCAGTATTGTTTACGCCGGCGGCAAGAACCTGCAAAAGCACTTCGCCAGAGGCCGGCTTCGGAACCGGAACATCCCGGTAATGGAGTTTTTCAAAACCACCGTTTCCCATTGTGACAATCGCTTTCATGGTTGCCCTGCAATCCCTGATATCAAAACGATCCTTACCGGGATCTGTAATATTTTCTTTCTTCATGCGGCCCCTTTCTTTGTGTAAAGCCAAAACAACCTCCGGGTGCAACCACGCTCGAGACTCAGCACATCGTTTTTCATAGAAACGTCGCCAATGACCCCTGTCCAGGTTAGTCGATGTTCTCGTAAAGCATGCGCCGGGCTTTCGACATGGATGCCATCACTATCTGGAATTTTGAGCGCCCTGTCAACATGGGAAATCGAAGAGTTGGTGGAAGTAAAAACGACCGAAGAAAGTATTTCCCGCCCGCTCGGGAAGATCAAGAAAATAAGCCGCTATTCAGGGAATCGTTCGAGAATGCGTGCCGAGGCCGCCTCGACATTGACCCAGGCATTTCTCAGCCCCACCCGGGCCAGCGCCAGGCGCCCCTGGGCCTGGGTGAGATCGCGTTGGGCTTCGTTGAGTCGCACGAGGGAACCCTGCCCGGCGGCATATTCCTTTTCGACGAGGTCCCGGTTTTGCTGGACCAGCGCCGCATTGGCTTGTTGCAGCTCGAGCTGTCGCTGGGCGGCATCGAGGCCGGACAGTACTTGCCGGAGTTCGTCGGCCACGTTGATGCGGACGGCCTCGCTGTTCTTTTCGAATTCTGCGACGATGCGCTTGGCCTCGCGGACCCGTGCCGTATCGGCACCCCCGGCGAAGAGATTGTAGCTGAGGTAAATCCCGATGGTATTGCCAAAGTCATCCCCGTCGAGTCCGGCATCGCCGGCGCGGGCGCCGTCCATGCTCCCGGATACTGAAATCGCCGGGTAATAGCGTGCGCGGGCCCGCTCAACAGTGGCCTTCGCCTGTTTGACGGCGTAATCGATTTGGAGCACATCAGGGCGATGCGCCATGGCATAAGTCAATTCCGTATCGCCGTCGGGCATGGTCATGTAGTCGGAGGACACTTCCTGAAGCCGAGCCAGTTGCATGGCCTCAGGCAATGTGGCCGAGGGGATTCCCATGATGGCCGCCAGTCCGGTGGCGGCCTGCGAATAGTCGCGCTCAGCCGTGATGCGGTTTGCCCTGGCGGCGTTGGCTTGGATTTCGAAATTCAGCGTGTCGCTGAGTGCACCGGTGCCCACGCGATAGCGGGCCTTGGCATTGTCAAGCTGCTGAAGGTTGAATGCCTCGGCGGCCTCGGCAATGGCAATCTCTTCCCGGGCCAGCTGGGCGAGGTGAAAGCTGGCGGCAACGGCGGACAACAGCAGCCTGCGCGCCTCGAGGAGTGATGCGCGGCTTTGGGATTCACCATATTCGGCGGCTGTGATGGAGAACCTGCGATTAAACCCGTCGAAGAGCAACCAGGAGGCTGTCAAGCCGGCATTGTAGTAGTTCTCCGGGTTGTTGATGGTGGCGGCCGGGTTGATGGCTTTGGCGGTCGCCTGGTTGGTGGTGGCGGTGGCGTTGGATAAATCGACGCGGCGGGCCGACGCCGTGGCATCAAGCGTCGGCCACCATGCAGCGGAAGCCTGCTTGACCCGCTCAGTGGCTTGCGCCACGCGCTCGGCGGCTGCAGCCAGGGTGGGGCTGCCATCGATGGCGATGGCCATGGCCGTTTTCAGATCGAGCACACCGATCGCGTTGATATCGGGGGCGAGAGCGCTTCCTCGGGCTGTGGCCTCAAGGGCATTGGCCCCGCCGGGGCCAGCAATGAGAAATGCTGCCGTGATGGTGAAAATCCGCTTGCCGATGTTGCGCATTGCCTGTGTTGCCATCTGATCCTCTGAAATGTCGGTTAATTTGCCAACTGACTGGAGATATTTCCCTGCATGGGCGCTACCGCATCGCCCATGGGATCCTGATTGCGGTGAATGGCCGGTTCAACCGCCTCGCGCCCGATCCATTCCCCGGCCTTCATCCGGTATGCCAGCCGCCGCACGTCATTGAATATGACCAGCAGGCTGGGTATGAGTACGAGGGTGAGCACGGTGGCGAAGGCTACGCCCGCCGCCAACGACAGGGCCATGGGGATCAGAAACTTCGCCTGGAGATCACTTTCCAGGATCATGGGTGCCAACCCGCCGATGGTGCTCAACGAGGTGAGGAAAATAGCCCTGAATCGCCGCACGCCGCCCTGGAGGATGGCATCGAAGAAAGACATCCCTTCCGCCAGGTTTTCGTTGACCCGTTCGATGAGCACGATGGCGTCGTTAACCACCACTCCGGTAAGGGCCACCATACCGAAGATGCTCATGATGGACATGTTATAGCCAAGGAGGAGGTGCCCCAGGATGGCGCCGATGATGCCAAACGGAACGGTGATGAGGATGATAAACGGCTGGGCGTAGGATCTGAAAATGGTGGCGACGATGATGAAAATGCCGAGCACTGCCAATGGAAAGCCCACGTAGAGGCTGCTGAGCGACTCTCGCATTTTCTTCTTTTCCCCCTGGAGGGCCACCTGGAGCATGGGATATCGGTCTTCAAGCTGCGGGAAGAAGTCATTGCTCAGCTCGGCGAAGATCTCATTGGCATTGGCCCGGTTGGTGTCCACGTTGGCGCTGACGGCCACCCGCCGCAGGCCGTCGGTCCGCGTGATGGTGGCGTACCCGGGGCTGAAGGTGATATCGGCCACCGACAGCAGGGGGACTTCGCTGCCCTCTGGAGTGCGAATCATGATCCGCTGAATGTCTGCCAGCCGTCGCCTTTCGGATTTGGGGTAACGCACCTTTACCCGGATGTCGTCCCGCCCCCGCTGAAGACGCAGCGCCTCGTCGCCAAAATAGCCCGCGTTGATCTGCTGCGCCAGGTCGTTTACGGTGAGGCCCAAGGCCCGTGCGCCGGGTTTCAGCGCCAGGCGCAGTTCACTCTTACCCGGGGAGAAATCGCTTCGAATCTGGTAGACCCCGTCGAACCGCTTCAGCCGTGCCATGAGCTGATCCGCCGCCACAAGAATCTCATCCATGTCGCGCCCCTGGATCCACACTTCGATGGGCGCCCCCGGCGGGCCGGCCTGCATGCCTTCGAAGGTGAGGCTCTTGATGCCGGGAATCAGACCAATCTCTTTTTCCCACGCCACCATGATGTCGTTGGCATGCATACCGCGTTCTTCGGAGTCGAGCATGATGGCCTGCACCGCGCCCAGGTTGGGGCCGGTCTGCACCATTTCTCCCAGGGTCTGGCCCACCAGCGCAAGACGGCTTTCCAGGAGCGGTTTCCCCGACGTGGTGGGGGTCTTTTCCGCAAGTCGCAACAGCGCCGCTTCAATGCTTTGAATGGCTTGAGTGGTGATTTCAGGAGGGGTTCCTTCTGGGAATTCAGCCGTGGCGGTGGCCACGAAACCGTCCAACTCGGGGAACACCTCGAATTTGATGATGCCGCCGCGCACCAGGCCGATGGTGAGCATAAGAATCGCAATAGCTGTGCTCAGCGAGACGTAGCGCCAGGTGAGCGCTTTTCTCAAAAACGGCATGTACACCCGCGAGATGAACCACTCCATGCCATTGCTGGTGAATTTCTGAACGGCGTCGAGGCGATGCAGCAATCGGTCTTTCCGATTTCTTGGCGCATTGGGGTCGGGGAGGTGACTCAGATGCGCCGGCAGGAGAATCAGACACTCCACCAATGATACCGCCAGACAGGCGATGACCACCGCTGGCAAAATGGCGATGAATTTTCCCATGATGCCGCCCACGTAGGCCAGGGGCACAAATGCTACGATGGTAGTGATCACGGCGGCCACCACCGGCATGCCTACCTCCTGGGTCCCCTCCACCGCAGCCCTGAGCGGCGGTTTGCCCATCTTTCGGTGAACGTAGATGGCTTCTCCAATGACGATGGCATCATCCACCACGATGCCCAGCACCATGATGAACCCAAAGAGGGAGATCATGTTGATGGTGCCTCCGATGGCCCACAAGATGGCCAAGGCACCGGCGATGGAAATGGGGATGCCCATGCCGCCCCAGAAACTCAACCGGGCGTTGAGAAACATCCAAAGCAGCAGAAAAACGATCATCAGACCAATGATGCCGTTTTTGATAAGGAGATTGATGCGGCTCCGGAGCATGTCCGTGTTATCGTAAAAAACGTTGACGGCCGTTCCTGCGGGAAGTGACGCATTCTTTTGGTCGACGTAGGTATGAACGGCCTCGGAGATGGCAATGGCGTCTTCTTCCTTGGTCTTGAAGACGATGAGCAGCACCGATGGGTCACCGTTGATGGCGGCCCGAATGGGATCCTCTTCGAAGTCGTCGCGAATCGTTGCCAGGCGGTCGAGGGGGATGACATCACCTTCGGGAGTGGCGATGACCACGATGTCGGCCAGCTCCTGGCCGGTGTATTTTCGCCCCATGGTGCGCACCCGAATTTCTTCGCCCTCGCTCCGAATGGTGCCGCCGGCTTGATTGAGATTGCTTCGCCGGACCGCCTCGGAGACTTGCCGCAGGGTAAGCCCGTATTCTCTTAAGCGGGCCTCGCTCACTTCAATGGCGATTTCGTAGTCGCGTGTGCCGAAAATACCCACTTGGGAGACCGTCGGCAGCGACTGGAGTTCATCTTTGATCTGTTCCGACCACTCCTTGAGCCGGCGTTCACTCATGTCGGCCGTGAGATACAGCAGGATCACCGGGTCTTTTAAGGTCACTTCCGTGGTGACGGGCTTTTCCGCATCGACGGGGAAGGTGGAGATCGCATCCACTTTGCTGCGGACTTTATCCAGTACCCGGTTGAGTTCATAGCCCTCCAGAACTTCGATATTGGCCGTCCCGATGTTCTCGCTGGATTTGGTGGTGATCTGCTTGACGCCCTCGATGCCTTCGACGGCCTCCTCGATCTTCGTGCTGATGCCTTCTTCCACTTCTTCGGGATCGGCGCCGGGGTAGGGGACGCTGATGCTGATCATGTCCAGGGAGAACTCCGGGAAGGTCTCCCGTTTCATCGACATGATTGCCATGGCGCCGGAAAGGAAGATCAGCACCAGAACGATGTTGGCGAATACGGTGTTTCTCGCGAATGCGGTGAGTATTTTTTTCATGAGGTGTCCGTCATCCCGCAAGGTTGGCGGTGATATTCAAAAGGGCATTTTCCATGGGCTCAACCAGGCGGGTGATGATGACCTGCGTTCCGGGTGTCAGGCCGCCGGCGATGATGGCCTCGTCGCCCTGCGTGCGGACAACGGTGACGGGCAGGGTTTTCAATCGCCCGTCATTGACGACATAAACGGTGTTTTCATGGGTTACGGCAAAACGGGGCAGGCGCACCACGTCTTTGAGGGTGCGGCCAGGGATGTCGACGCTGCAGAACATGCCTTCCACCAGGGGCAGCTGCCCTGTGGCGGTACCTTTGCTATCCCTATCAAAGATCCGCACCGCCACTGTCACGGTGCGCGTCTTGGCATCGACGGCGACGATTCGGTGGAGGCGCCCCTGCCAGGCATGCCCCTTGGGATCTTCGGTCCAGCGGATCGTCACGGGTACGGCAACGGGCCGGCTGAACCATTGCGTGTCGCCCTCCACGGGGTTGGCGTCAAAGACCAGCCATTTTCTGGCATCCCGGCTGTCAATGGGAACGTGGATTTCAAGCACCGCATCGTTGGCCAGCGTTACGGCGCCCATGCCTGGGGAAACGTATTGGCCGTTCTCCACTGAGGTGAGCGCGATGCGTCCGTCAAAGGGGGCGGTGACCGTGCACCGGGTCAACCGGGTCTCGGCGAGAAGGCTCCGCGCCGCGGCTGCCGCGAGGCCGCTGCGGGCCTCCCGGATCTGGACAGGATAGAGCGCCACGGTCTGCGCCAGGAGATCGACCTGGTTGGTGGCGTTGTTGGCCGCCTGCTCGGCCGCCTCCACGCCGGAGCGCGTCCCGATGCTGTCGGTTTCGTAGAGATCTTTCAACCGCCGATACTCCCCTTGCGCCAGGTCCCGGTTTCGTTTGACAATGTTGAGCCGTTTTTCATCGGTGGTCTGTTGGATGGTCAACCGTTCCAGCGTCGTTTTTAGCTGAGCAACGCTGGCGGTGGCCTCATCGAGGCTCGCCTGGTAATCCCGGGGATCGATCTTGAACAAGATATCGCCAGCCGAGATGATTTCGCCTCTGCGCAGTCGCGGGTGCGTATGAACGATGCGCCCCGAAACCTCCGGTGACAGCGTCACCACTTCCAGGGGGCGAACGTCGCCAAACCCGGAGATGGATACCGGAACATCCTCAACGGCCACCGTTCGGGTTTTGACATAAATGGCTTTTTCGGTGGTTGTCACTTCTGCGGGCGGTGCTTTCATGCCGGCCAGTGCCAGCATGCCGATAAAACCGGCTGCGATGACTGCCGAGCTGATAACGACCCGTTTGACGAGCCGTTTGGGCGTGTTTTTTACCCCGTTGCATTCTGTGGTGTTGCATTCCATGGGATCTACCTCTGGTGATTCATTTCAGGGGCGGTCTCGGTCAGCACCCGGCTGATTTTCTCCAAGACCCCACACCACTGTTCAGTCGCTTCCGGGCCGATGCGTTCCACCAAGTCCACAAATGCCTGGAAAACCACCTCTTCGATAACCACGATTTCCTTAAGGGCGCCGGGTGATACACGAATCACCACCCGGCGTCGGTCTTCGGGGCTTTGTTCCCGCTCGACCAGGCCTTTATCCACAAGCCGCTCAACCATGGCCGATGCCGACGGTGGGCTGACACAAAGGGCGCCGGCCAGTTCCGTCAACGACATGGGGCCCCGTTTCCGGATGATCATCAGTGTATTCACCTGGGCCATTGATAAATCGCCGAACTGCTTTTTTTTACCCATGCAGGCGATTTGCCGGGCTTGAATCTGAAACACCCGGTCGTGTATGAGGCGACCCGTGGAAAATACATACTGCGCCTGGGCGAGTATCTGAGGATCGGTGATGGGTGGTGCTTGTTGTTTTGGCAGCATAATAATTAGCCTCTCTAATTAATGGCGGCGCTAAATATATGGGTGCCTAACCCATTGTCAACTGTTTTTTCGACGTTTTAGATTCTCTTGCCTGGCTGGGCATGAATATCCGGTTGGCGTTCTGGCTGTTTCGTAGGGGAGGGGTTCATCCCCTCCTGAATTTGCTTAAAATGGTACCCATGGTTCGGGTCCACCGCGAGCGGGCGGGGATAAACCCCGCACCCTACATTACATCATGGTTCGGGCCGGTGGCAGGATCGGGAAAAGCATTCCCTTGCTAAAAATCCGGCTTCTTTTTAGTGCCGGCTAGGCGGCACCACAGGACGTGATCGCCTTGACGAGGCTTCGCATGTGGGCCTTTTCCGCCTGGGCGATGGTGAGAAAGGCCTCCTTGGCATCGTCGTCGGAGGTGTTTTCAGCGGTGTTGCGATAGAGGTCATAGGCGCTTTGTTCAATGTGCATGGCCCACTCGATAAGGCCGATGCAGGGGGGATCGTCCAGGGATTCGATGCGGGAAATGGCGTCAGAGACATCAATGCCGCCTTCCAGCACATCACCGTTAAGGCCTTGATAGATATCGTCAAAGGGGGGCGCATCGGCCACCGCCCGTTGCCAGAACCGGTACACGGCACGGGCATGGCCGATCTCGGCCTTTGACAGGGTGTTGAATACCGGTGTGAAGGGGGCATCAGGATGTCGGGCAACAACTTCGGAGTAAAACCGCCACGCGCCCTTTTCAAGATCCATTGCGGTCTTGAGACGTTCGGCCAGGGAGGCCTCGGCGTCAAAGAGCTGCAGTCGGGGGTAGCCCTTGAGGATGTGGCCGTCCCACCCCAGCATGCCGCCCTCGAGATGCGCTACGGATTTTTCCGTGACCTCGGCATCCACGGCCAGCGTCGCGGCGGCGGCGCTGCGCCCGCCACTGCGGCAATAAAAAACAAGGTCTCTATCGGCGGGCAATTCAAAGAGCCGCCGCTCCAGATCCCCCAGCGGGAGGAGCAATGCCCCGGGAATGTGTTCGAGTTCGTATTCCATGGGCTGTCGTACGTCGATGAGGACATAATTCTTCTCTTGCCGTTTTGCCATGTAGGCGCGCAAATCGTCGGGAAAAAATCTGCTGAAATCATTCTGATTCATGGGAAGCTCCTGTTTTGCATACGGGGCTTGAAAGATGGCCCGATTTGAACCTCTGAATCAATACAGTGGCTCAATTGTCATTTGAATTCAAGGCTTTGTCAAGGTGGTGATAGGGGGCGAGCAGGGTGATTTTGTTCTGTAGTAAATCAGCCTATAACTACAATATTTTATAGAAA
>CAYUOU010000052.1:0-30069 GCA_964446485.1 uncultured Desulfobacterales bacterium
TACTGTAAGTACGCCTCATTCCTCAGGATTCGCAAGCCGTATCTCGAACATTTTATGAAATCGTCCTTTTTGCTACTTTTTACCGTTTCATCGCACTTCATGGCATGGCGTATATCCATGGTTTCTCTCTTGCTGCCGTGATCAGCCACCCGTCGGCGTTTTGGGTTTCCCTTGACATAACCGGGGATTACCAATACAAATGAGGGCATTTCCGCACAATGCCACACTCCCGCAGGTTATCGGTTGGCCATTGCGGTCTGCCGTGTCGTTTTATGCTAAACCACAAGGGTAATCTCAATCAAGAAGGGGGGCACATGGACAAGATTCTACGCATTGATATGGGGGCCGCCGGTGGGCCGCAATTTAAAGTGGAGCCGCTCGGGGCCTATGAAGGGCTTGGCGGGCGAGCAATGACCAGCATCGTGGTCAACAAGGAGGTGCCGGCGATGTGCCATCCGCTGGGCGCCGATAACAAGCTTGTTATCGCGCCCGGGCTGCTCAGCGGTTCGGCAGCCGCCATTTCGGGGCGGCTTTCCATCGGCTGCAAGAGCCCGCTCACCGGCGGCATCAAGGAGGCCAATGCCGGCGGTCAAGGCGCCCAAGTGATGGGGCGCTTGGGATATGCCGCCATTATTCTCGAAGGTAAACC
Source organism: uncultured Desulfobacterales bacterium (assembly GCA_964446485.1). GTDB lineage: Bacteria > Desulfobacterota > Desulfobacteria > Desulfobacterales > JBDRRP01 > JBDRRP01. The sequence continues at coordinate 650 of CAYUOU010000052.1, forward strand.
TGCGGACGGCGCCCTTTACAAAGTATTTATCAACAAGGACGGGGCGACCGTCAGCCCTGCAGACGACTATAAAATGCTTGGCAATTACGATGTGGTCGAAAAAGTCAAAGGCGAGTTCGGTGAAAAGGTCGCCTGCATGTCCATCGGACAGGCCGGCGAGATGAAGCTGTCATCAGCGTCCATTGCCGTCACCGATATGGAGCAGCGCCCGACCCGACACGCCGGCCGCGGCGGTGTGGGAGCAGTCATGGGTGCCAAGGGTGTCAAGCTCATCGTATTGGACGACGCGGGGTGCAAACTGCGCCAGCCGGCCGATGCGGAAGCCTTCAAGGCCGCCAACAAAATCTTCGTGGATGGGTTGCGCAAGCACCCGGTCACCGGGGAAGGGCTGCCCGCTTACGGGACCAACGTGCTCACCAACGTGCTCAACGAAGCCGGTGCCTATCCCACCAACAATTTTTCATCGGGCCGGTTCGACGGTCACGACAAGATCAGCGGTGAGGCCCAGGCCGAAGTGGAAAACACCCGAGGCGGCGACGGTGCCGCCACCCATGGCTGCCACCGCGGCTGCGTAATCCGCTGCTCCGGGACCTTCTATGACAAGAATGGGCGTTTTCTCACCAAGCAGCCCGAATATGAAACCGTCTGGGCCCACGGCGGCAACTGCGGCATCGACGATCTCGACGCCATAGCGGAAATCGACCGGATGGATGACGATTTCGGCCTGGACACCATAGAAATGGGCGCCACCGTGGGTGTTGCCATGGAAGCCGGGTTGGCCAAGTTTGGAGACGCCCAGGCCGCCATCGATCTGGTTAAAGAGGTGGGCAAGGGGTCACCGCTCGGGCGCATTCTCGGCAGCGGCGCCGCTGTGACCGGACAGGTTTTCGGCGTTGAACGGGTGCCCGTGGTCAAGCGCCAGGCCATGCCGGCCTACGATCCACGCGGCGTTCAGGGCGTGGCTGTGACCTATGCCACCAGCCCCATGGGCGCTGATCATACCGCCGGCTATGCCGTGGCCCAGAACATTCTGGGGGTCGGCGGCAGCGTTGATCCGCTAAAGCCCGAAGGCCAGGTGGATCTTTCCAGAAACCTCCAGATTGCCACGGCGGCCATCGATGCCACCGGCTATTGCCTTTTCATCGCATTTGCCATTTTGGACCAGCCTGAAACCTTTCAGGCCATGGCCGATGTGATCGCCGCCTTCACGGGCAAACCTTGCAATGCCGAGCTGATCACTCAACTCGGCCAAACCATCCTTTCCAACGAGCGCGACTTCAACGCCCGTGCCGGCTTTACGAAAAAGGACGACCGGCTGCCGGCCTACTTCTCCACCGAACCGCTGCCGCCGCACAATGTGACTTTCAAAGTGACCGACGAGGAGTTGGATCAGGTATTTAACTGGTAATGCATCGCTGTCGCGCTGCATGCATAGACATGGGAGCCCGGCGGGCTCCCATGGTTTTTGGTGGAGACGGTGCCTGCCATGGAAATTACACGAAACCCTTCCCGGGGCGATGGTCCTTGCAGCGGAAAGGCGGATTATTTAACCGTTACGCTGACGGGCAGCGAAATACTTTTCAAACGGCTTGGCCCCATTTTATCGGGCGGATTTGGCGTCGATGTGGTGTCGGGGTGTACGGTGAGGGGGCTGCTCACCGATGAACTGGCCATCGATCCCGATTACGTGGAAGGCAGGCTGCAGACGGTATTCTTAAACGGCAAACCTGTTGACGACATTGACGCCGCCCGAGTGGTCGACGGCGACGTGCTGGCGCTGTCGGCGGCGATGCCCGGCCTCGTCGGAGCGACGATGCGCCGCGGCGGCCGATACGCTGTCCTTAGGCAGGATATTTCACACACCGCTGAGCCCGATTGCCCCCTATCGCCGAAGCCGATCTGCCTAACGTTGAAACTGTTCAACCTCATAGCGGCGGATTTGTCTCCGGGGCTCCTTGATCGCGGCGTGTGGATGGACGGCGACCGGCTGGCCGACTATGTCCGCCTTATGGAAGGCGGCGTGCGCGCATCGCTGATAGAAATTCGGGTGGATACTAAAGTAATATCTTTTAATGCCCTGACTACGCTCATTATCGGAAAGCGGGTATTGTTGAGCGTCATCCAGCCTTGACATAGGCCCATTAATCTCAGGGACCAGATCCCACCCACTGAAAGCTGTCCGCCAGGCGGTTACTTACCATGGTATTATCGAAACCTGGGGACGGGGCACCCTGAAAATTCAGCATTTGATGCAAGCGGCCGGATTGCCGCTACCGGAATTCGACGTGACGGATCAGACGGTTACCATCCGTTTTTCTCCTGGAGACGCTGAATCTAATCGTCGCTGATATCCCGAACGGGGCGGTTGATAACCTTGCGGTCAACCGTGTAGCGAAGAACACTTTAGAAAACCTCACGGATGTGATCGGTGCCATGTGGCAGGATTGTCCAACGGGTGCCAAGGACCTGGAAAGGGAAATAAAGGCCAAAAAAAATGACAGCGTTGCGCATTTCAAGAAAGGATGATTGACAAGTGTCGATATTCACATCCGAGTACAATCCCACTGCCTGGTTACAGCAAAAGTCATTGATGTTGCTTGAGGTAACCACTGAACTTGTCGACATCGCCAACGCGCCCGACACGACGGTGTGGTATGCGAAAAACCTGAAGCGGATTGCCGCCAATCTGCTGTCCATGCTGATTCCCATGACGGCCCTGTTCTATGGCCTTGGGGAGGACCCGGTGAAACGGGAGGAGTGGATCGATATTGCCGAGAAAGGCACTTTTGCGTTGACCCGGTGGTGCCGCAAATGGGGCGTTGCCAACCCATACCATCTCGTTGAGAGTGTGATCGCAAAAACCTCATCGCCGGAAGAATATGAAGAAAAACGCGAAAAAATCGCGCCGGAGGTGAAGACGGTAAAAGATGAAGGGGCGCAAGAACTAAAACTGCTCATTTTTGGCCGCATGGCAATTTGCATGCTTGATGACGACCTTGGCAGGACAGCTCAGAAACTGCTCGCTTGGGCGCTGTTTCATCTTGAAACCTCGGAATATGCCGACGTCGTTGTGTTGAACAAAGCATTCTTACCGACTGATATCGGCTGCACTGCGGAAGAAACATCTGAGGGCTATCGCCGGCTTTACCAGCGGGGGTTGATTGAAAAAGTCGATGGGATCGATCTTCTCTCGGAGTCCATAGCTATTCGATTGGTTGTAAACGGTGTGAACGACAACAAGCATGCCCCGGTGTTTGAGGAAGAATCATTCGGCCGCAAGGGGATTAGGATTGGCGGCGTCGCTACCACGGGGAATATGATACCGGTCTTTTTTCGCGGCCAGCAGAGAAAATATATGGAATGGCTCAAGGCTTCACCGGAAAAATTTATCCAGATTAAAGACCACCTCCAGGCGACCATGGGTGAAGACCGGGTTTTTGTCGAGGATGTGCAGATTTCACTGGAAGTCGGTCAACGGGATGAGAGTACATTGGATGTCATGGTCCGCTATCCCCTGAATTTTGATGATGCCGCCATGGAAAAGGAGATTGGATCACTGGTTCGAGACTGGATCAAGGCTGTATTTACCAACCGTTGACTCCGATATCTATTCAAAAATCAACGGGGCGGGCTTTTCATCCCGCCCCGTTCAGCCATCTCTTGTGATAAAAAATGGCGACAGCCATTTTTTATTCACAAAGTTCAAACAGGGCGGCCGCGCCCATGCCGCCCCCGATGCACATCGACTCGACGCCGTACTTCACGCCCCGGCGCTGCATGATGGCCAGCAGCGTGGCGCAGAGTTTGGCGCCGGTGCAGCCCAGGGGGTGGCCCAGGGCGATGGCGCCGCCGTTTAGGTTGATATCATCCATTCTGTCTTCGATGCCGATGGTGCGGATGCTGTAGAGCGCCTGTGAGGCAAAGGCCTCGTTGATCTCCCATGCGCCGATGTCTTTGGGGCTGAGACCTGTCATGGCCAGCAGCTTGGGAATGGCCACTGCCGGGCCGATGCCCATTTCGTCCGGGGCACATCCCAGCGTCGTGTAGGTTTTCAGCTTGGCGATGGGTTTGACGCCGAGCTTTTTCACCATCTCCTCGCTCATGATGACGCTGGCGGCGGCCCCATCGGTGGTCTGGCTGGAGTTGCCCGCGGTCACCGAGCCGTTCACGGCAAAGACCGGCCGCAGCTTGGCCAGACCTTCTATGGTGGTTGTGGGGCGCACGCCATCGTCGGCGTCTTGCAGAAAGGTTTCACGCTGGTAGGTGCCGTCTTCGCCAAGGACATATTTGGCGGCCGGTGTGGGGACGATCTCCGTGAAGCGGCCGTCCTTTTGCGCCTGAGCCGCTTTCATGTGGGATTCATAGGCGAAGGCGTCCTGGTCTTCCCGGCTCACCTTGTAGCGGTTGGCCACGTTTTCGGCGGTGATGCCCATGGACGTATACAGGTCCGCACTGTGTTTGGCATGTTCGGGGTGAGGGCGGGGCAGGTTGCCGCCCATGGGGACGAAGGTCATGGACTCGACACCGCCGCCGATGGTGATGTCCGACCAACCGGCCATGACCCGCAGCGCTGCCAGGGAGATGGCTTCCAGACCGGAGGAACAGAACCGGTTGACGGTGGCGCCGGAAACGGTGAAGGGGAAGCCGGCGATCTGATTGGCTACGCGTCCGATGTTAAATCCCTGTTCGGCTTCGGGAAACGAGCAGCCAATCATGACGTCGTCGATGTTTTTGGTCTCGAGGTTGGGCGTTTTCTCCACGGCTGCCCTCAGGATGTGGGCCAGGAGATCTTCCGGGCGGGTATCTTTGAACGCCCCCTTGGCTCTGCGGCAGCCGGGGGTTCTAACCGATGTGACAATATATGCATCTCTCATGATGAATATCCTCCTAAGAAGTGGGTGACGATGGTAGTGTTGGTTAGTTTCTCAAGGGTTTGCCGGTGGTGAGCATATGTTCTACCCGCGCCATCGTTTTTTCCTCTTTCCAGAAATCGACAAAGGCCTCTCTTTCGAGTTTGAGAATGATCTCTTCTTCGATGTCGCTGTTGGTCCGCACGTCGCCGCCGCTGATGACGTAAGCGATCCGTTTGGCAAGGAATACATCGTATTCGCTCACATACCCGGCGGACTGCATGTTGAAGAGTTCCGCGTCGATCATCCCCTGTGCAGCGGTGCCGAACACCTTGATGGGGCGTTTGACCGGCGGGGCATACCCTTCGTCCACCATCTTCAAAACTTCCTTTTTTGCTTCTCCGATGAGGTAATCCCGGTTGAACACGATCCGATCATTGGCTCCCAGGAATCCGTTGGCCCGGGCTTCAGCTGCCGACATGGAGATCTTGGCCATGGCGATGGCCATAAATGTGGGGATGAAGAATTTGGCCAGGTCGACGTCGGTGACCGGTTCGGGGATCGTACTGATCATTTTTTTCCACAGGTTGAGGCATCCGCCGCCGCCGGGCAGTAGCCCGACGCCGATTTCCACCTGGCCCATGTAAAGCTCGGCATGGGCGACAATCTTGTCGGCCGTGCCGATGCAAACTTCGCAACCGCCCCCCAGCGTCAGCCCATAGGGCGCAGCCACCACGGGGAAACTCGCGTAGCGGGTGCGCTGCATCCCATCCTGACCGATTTTGAGAAACGCGTCGATGTCGGCGTATTTGCCCTCTTTGGCAAGACCCGCCATGAAGGCCAGATCGCCGCCGGCGGAAAAGGCGCCGGGCATGCCACCGGCCTGGTTGCCGATGACGAGGCCTGCGCCGTTTTGGTCCACAAAGTCGATTCCTTCACTCATGAATTCGACGATTTCGCCGTTGAGAGCATTCATCTTGGTGTGGAACTCCAGGCAGAAGACGTCATCACCCAGATCGATGAGAGAGGCGCTTTTGCATGTTTTGACCACTTTGTTATCCGCCTTCAGGGCGGCCAGGGACATAATGTTGGGGCTGACAGAGAGTTCCTTGTAGCCTTCGGAGGCAAAATCGAAGAAGAATGTCTTCCCGCCTTCGGATTTGTAGAAAGCGGTGTGGCCGGCGGCCAGCATGTTTTTGACTTTTTCGGGGACGCCGAGTCCGTCAGCGGTCATTTTTTCCACCGCTTCAGCCACTCCGATGGCATCCCAGGTCTCGAAGGGGCCCATGGTGAAATTAAAGCCCCACTTCATGGCATTGTCGATTTCCACGATGGTCTCGGAGATCTCAGGTATGCGATTGGCCGCGTAAATGAGGTTATGGGCCACTGCTTTCCATGCATAGGCCGCCCCTTTGTCGTCTCCATACACCACGGCTTTCATCTTCTCTGGAAGCGATTTGGCGGATTTTGCGGCCGCCAGACAAGGAAAATCCGGGTTGCTGTACTCGGCGTATTCAAGCGTGGTCGGATCGATGACTTTGCGGACCTTTTTCCACTCAGGGGTGAGATCGGTCTTGTAAAAGCCCGACTTGGATTTCTTGCCCAGCAGGTTCTTTTCGATCATGGTCCCGACGAATTCGGGCATCACAAAATCGCCGCGGGCGGTGTCATCCACCACCAGGTCATAGGTGTTTTTGGCGACGTGCCCCAGGGTGTCTAAACCCACCAGGTCCGCGGTCTTGAACATGGCCGTCTTGGGGCGGCCCATGACCGGGCCAAACAGGGCATCGACTTCAGGGATCGTCAGATCGTCTTCGAGCATGAGCTGCATGGCCTTGGCCATACCGTGGACACCGATGCGGTTGCCCACAAAATTGGGGGTGTCCTTGGCCCAGACGATGCCCTTGCCGAGGACGCGTTCACCGTAGTCGGCCATGAAGCAGAGCACATCTGGCAGCGTGTCCTCGCCGGGGATGATCTCCAGCAGTTTCATGTAGCGTACCGGGTTGAAAAAATGGGTTCCCAGAAAATGCTTTCGAAAATCTTCGCTCAGCCCTTCGCTCATGGATTTGAGCGGGATGCCCGAAGTATTTGAAGATATAATGGTGCCGGGTTTGCGCACCCCATCGATTCGTTTGAAGAGCGCCTGCTTGATTTTGAGGTTCTCCACGACCACTTCCACAATCCAGTCACAGTCGGCAATCTTGTCGAAATCGTCTTCGAGGTTGCCAATGGAGATCAACGCTGCGTCCTTGGGCTGCATGAGCAGCGCCGGCCGGGACATGAGCACGGTGTCCAGGCCCGCCTTGGCGATGCGGTTACGGGCTGCCGGATCCGACTTTTCACCGTCCTTGAGATCAACGGGTACGATGTCCAGCAGTAATGTCTTGACGCCTGCGCCGGCGAGGAGCGCGGCAATGCCCCCGCCCATGACGCCGGAGCCGATGACGGCCGCTTTTCTGATTTTTCTGACCATGAGTGTCTTCCTCCTTGATGGTGTGATTGCAACATGAATGAATGCTCATTCATTTATCAGGCCTCTTATTGGCCTGTCAAGAAAATTCTGGATGGCATTAAAAACGGTATCTCATTGAAAATTAACAAATATATGCAATAATAAGGTCCATGCCAGTCTTTCCTGGTTCGGTGGCCGAACCCGTTTTCCGGTTCCGGTTACTTTGTGACCTCACATAGATCTGCCTGCCGGGCAAGTCAGCCGTTCATTTCCGGCGCTTTTTTACAAGGCGATTGTCGCCTGTGCCGATTCATGTCTCGGAAATGAGCAGAAAAGCCCATAACTCATTGATATTGGATAAAAGATCTGCTATTTGAGCACCACTTCGAGCCTTGCCGAGGGTGCGTTGGCATCGCCATGGAACATGGGAGGCCCGGTTTCGGCGGATTCCTGCTTACGAGAGGGTTTGCCGGTGGATTTGACGGTTATGAATGATAATTCATTTTTGAATTTGACGCGGTGCCCATCCGCACCGCCTGCCGGCATATGTGCGTCAACCTGTATGAATGAGATAATTTCTACACCTTACTCTATGGATACACTCACCCCATGACCTCGACACGTGAAAAGAATTCTCTGCCTAAGATATCGGGGGGCACTGCAGACGGCGAAAGTCGGCTCCGTGACAATGACCTCGATGTCGCGCCGTCGGATAGCGCGATGACCGGGTATATGTCCGCCCAGCTGGAGGAGGCGCTGGCTCGGGCCAACGAGAGCGCCTTCGCCGCCGAAGTGGCCAACTTCGAGCTGAGCCAGATCTTTAACAATGCCGCCGATGGCATGTGGATCCTATCCCTCGATGGCCGGATACAGCGTGTCAACGATACGCTGGTCAAGGCGCTGGAGACAACCAGGGAGGATCTGCTCAGCATGTCTTGCAGGGAGGTGTTCCCGGGAGATGCCTGCGAAAATGACGCCTGCCCCATGAGGCTGATCAACAGCGGCGTTCGCTCTGGTGTCGACCGGGTGGTCCGTGAGGTGCACCTCCCGTTGGATGGTGCCCTGGTGCCCTACTTGCTGACAGCCACGCCCTTTTTCGGCATAGAAGGCGATCTTTTGGGCATCGTGGCGAACTACCGGGACATTTCGGAGCAAAAGCAGGCCGAGGCGGCGCTCCAGGAAGCCAATGTGCAGCTCCAGGAACTGGCCACCACCGACGGCTTAACCCAGCTGCTCAACCGCAGACGGCTCGATGAGTGCCTCAACCTGGAGTGGCGGCGACTGGCCCGGGAGAAACTGCCGCTGTCCTTTATCATCTGTGATGTGGACTATTTCAAGAAGTACAACGACCACTACGGACATCAAGCCGGCGACGAGTGCTTGAGAGCGGTCGCCGCGGCGATCCGCGGTCAAGTGCGGCGGCCGGCGGATCTTGTGGCGCGCTATGGCGGAGAAGAATTTGCCATTGTTCTACCCAGCACGGATCTCAACGGGGCCCGGGGCGTTGCCGGTGATATCCGGACGGCGGTTCAGGCGCTTGGCATCGCCCACGAAGCCTCTGAGATTTCGCCCTGGGTCAGCCTGAGCCTGGGAGTGGCCACACGGGTTCCGGGAGAGGGATTCTCGGCCGAACGGCTGATGGCGGCGGCCGACCAGGCTCTCTACGACGCAAAGCACAATGGGCGCAATCAAGTGGCCGCGGCCGATGTGGCGGATAACGTCTAATTATCGTCGCGCGCTGCGTTCAGGGGACGGTGTCAACGGCGGCATAGGCCGGCTCGTGAAGGGGAATCAGGATGTCCGCCATGTCCCGCACCTTGAGCATTGTGTCATAGGCCGCGCAAGGCGAAACGGGCGTGCCTGGGGGGATCACTTCCATTTCCATGGCCCGGATGGATGTTGGCGGATTAAAATTTTCGTCAATAACGCAAAAACCGGTGATGACCGCCACCCCCGCTGTGGTTTCCACCAGAACCGTCATCCCCCCCTCGGTATGCACCGGCGTGTGGATCACCCGAATGCCCGGCACGATGTCGCTATCCCCCCTTACCATTCGGATCTGGCCGTTTTCCTCTACGTCCTCGATGTAATCTGCCACGTACCTGAAATCCAGCGGGTGGGGGTCGTGAATGTGGGCGAGTTCCTTTTCGTGGACATATATGTCGGCGTTGACGCACTTGTAGTCGTTTTCGCAGTGATCGTTGTGAAGGTGCGTGTGGATGACGATGCCGATGTCTCCGGGTGTGAGGCCCCACCGAGCTAATCCGGCTTCGAAGGTATAAATCTTTCCCCCAATGGCCGATTCCCTGTCTACCGATTGGATGGGGCGCATTTCGCCGGTATCCACCAGAATGGGCACATCCCCGCCTTCCAGGTACCAGCTGTAAATGGGAATGGTATAGGGTTTGCCGTAATCGTGCTGGTAGGTCATCATGCCTTTGTCAAAAACCTTCGTTCCCAAAACGATGGGGTGAATTCGGTAGGTGGTCATCGTGACAATCTCCTTGTCGTTGGTGCGGACATGGATATTTTATGTGGTAATCGCCGAACATCAAATGCCGTCGACCCCATGAAAAACCAAGATCGGGCCCCTGTCAACGTCTCATTGCCGGGGCGTATCGGTGGCGCTTGATTTGTGGGCGGGCATGTGATTGGGTGGCGTCTTCCGCGGGCCCCTTAGCTCGGGGATAAGGAAGGAAACAACGCATGGCGATGGAAAATGATGTCGTGTTGATCCACTACGAGGACACTCCGCTCATGTTCGCCCGTATCGAGGAAATCGTCCCCGATCACAAGCCCGGCTGGTACCATGTCAGGATGTTAATGCTGCAGCTTCCGGTCCAGACCGCGACCTGGATTCTGAGAGATGTCTACATCAACGGGGAGCCGTTCACCATGGATGGTAAAAAGATGCGCCTGGAAAAGGTGGAAGCGCCGGCGCCGACTGCAGCGGATGCCGATGGTGTCGATGGTGACGACTCACCGGGTGAAGCTACACCGGCCAAGGTGATTTCCTTGACCGATCTCAAAAAAAAGCGATGACACGCCGCAGGCCCCATGGACCGCACCCAGCCGCAGATTGTGCTTTCCGCCTCGAGAAGAACCGACATTCCCGCCTTCTACATGCCTTGGTTCATGGACGGCATTCATCGAGGGGCATTCTCCGTGCGAAACCCCTACACGTCACGGGCCACGGTTGTCCCGGCCGATGTCGCCAGCGTGCACAGCATCGTTTTCTGGTCCAAAAATTTTGGACCGTTTCTCGCCGAAGGCTACGGCGAGAAACTTTCTGGCATGGGGTATCATCTTTTCTTCAATTTTACGGTGAACACCCCTGACACCGTGCTCGAACCGGGCGTCCCACCGCTGGGCGAACGGCTTTCCCAGATGGTTGCGCTCACACGTCGATTTCATCCGGCGGTGCTCCAGTGGCGTTTCGATCCCGTGGTTTTCTACCAACGCCCCGAGGGCGGGATTGTAGACAACTTGTGGGCGTTCGAAGAAATAGCCGATGCGGCGGCGAGCTGCGGGGTCGATCGCTGCATCACCAGTTTCATGGATCATTATCCAAAGACACGGCGACGATGGCGCGATCTTCCCGGGGGCGCTTTCGTGGACCCGTCGGCCGGCGATAAAGCCGATGTGCTGCGCTGGATGACCCAAACCTTGACCCAACGCGGGATATCCCTGACCGCCTGCTGCGAAAAAAGCTTACTCGACGCGCTACCCGACGATATTCCGGTGGGGCCGGCCGCGTGTATTCCATCGGATCTATTGATGCGCATCTATGGCGGGCGGGTGTCGATGGCGGCGGATCAGGGGCAGCGCCGCCATTTCGGTTGCCGGTGTCGCATCTCGCGGGACATCGGCAGCTATGCCGATCACCCGTGCAACCACAACTGCCGATTTTGCTATGCCAATCCCGTCCAGGCATAGATGGGCGTCGGGCCCGCCGGCGGCGCCGATGTCGCCGGGGCAGGAGTACCGAAGGCTGTCGAAGGAGTGTTTGCCAATGCACATCGGGCCGATTGCCATTACCCCGCCGCTGGTGTTTGCCCCCCTGGCCGGCATCACCAACCTGCCGCTGCGCCTCCTGGCCAAGGAGGCCGGCTGTGGTCTGGTGTGCTCCGAGATGGTCAGTTCAAACGGGCTTGTTCATCGCAGCGGGAAAACCATCGAGATGCTGGCCACTGACCCGGCGGAGCGGCCGCTGTCCGTCCAGATTTTTGGTGCACGACCGGGTATCATGGCCGAAGCGGCGGTGATGGTGGCAGATGCCGGAGCGGATGTTCTGGATATCAATTTTGGTTGTGCGGTGCGCAAGGTCGTGAAAACGGGTGCCGGGGCCGCCCTGATGCGAACGCCGGCGCTGGCGCGGAACATCCTTCAAGCCGTCCGCGGTGCTGTCACCATCCCGCTCACCATCAAGATCCGTTCCGGTTGGGATGCTTCAGGGGTCGAGGCAGTCGCCCTCGGCCGTATGGCGCAGGATTGTGGGGTTGATGCCATTGCCGTGCATCCCCGCACCGCCAAACAGGGCTTCGGCGGCTGCGCAGACTGGTCATTGATACGACGCATCAAGACACAGCTGGACATTCCCGTCATCGGCAACGGCGATGTGGCCAGTCCCTCCGATGCCTTGAAAATGACGGATGCCACCGGGTGTGATGCAGTCATGATCGGTCGTGCGGCCATTGGCAACCCGTGGATATTCAAACAGATTGTTCAGGAACGTGCCGGTATCGCGTGGACGCCCCCCGCCCCGGCAATGCGGCGGGACGCCATGGAGCGGTATTTGCGCGACACGGTGGCCCTGATGGGCGAGACACGCGCTTGCCGCATGATGCGCAGCCGGCTTGCCTGGTTCGTCAAAGGGCTCGAAGGCAGCAGCCGTTTCCGTGGAGCCGTGACGCGGGTAGCATCGGTGGCGGAAGCCCAAGTGCAGATTGCCGCCTTTTTCGATCTGCTCGAGCAGACTCGGTCTGAGACGGGTGTTTAGCGGCGTTTCGACCCTCCGCGATTCGCAAATGGACTGCCGTCGCCTGGATCTAACTCGTGCCCATGCATAAATACCTTTCACCTTGTGGGAGGGGAGAGGGGAGCAAAAGGCTGCCCACGGATGGGCACTATCTCAGGCGTGGGAAATTTTGGGGTTGCCAGGTGGGGTTACCTGAGATTCTTTCAGGGCTGGGGGCGGCAGGCAATGTGCCCTCAGTCCAGCAGGCGGACCGAGTCCCCCAAAGAAACCATCGATCCGGTGATGATGCGGGCTTGGGCCGTATCCGGAGCGACGGAGACGACTTCGATGGCAGCGGTTTGCAGCCCTGGCACAAAGTAACGGTGCCCCATGGCGCCGTCGAGTAGGGTGCCGCTGTTGTAGATGTGCAGTTTCATTCCGACTTTTACCCCGGCTGCCGCGCCGGGTACCAGGGTCACCCGGTCCTTGTCCACGGCGGTGATGAAACCGATCCAGGGTTGTTCGCGCAAGGCCTTGCAGGACCTTTCGGCGGAATCCTCGGCCAGTTTATCGAGAAGTTTATCCACATCGGTAAGCTCAGCCTGCTGTCCCAGAACCATGGCATCATATTCGAGGCCATCGATGCTGACCTCTTTGGTCAATGACATGTCGACGGTTCGGGCGCCGGTTTCCACGTCATAAATGGTGGTATCCACCTGGACCATCAGGAAATAATTGGTATCCGTCAGCCACCAGAACCCCCGTGATCGTGCATCGACGGCCACTTCAGCAATTTTGCCGGTAACGATGCTGGTAATACCCGCGCTTCGAGCGGTTTCTGAAAAACCGATGATATCGCGATCTTTGAGATAAGCGGCCAGCGTGGCCATCAGCGCGCGCGTTTCCGGGGCGTCGGCGGTGAGCAGTTTGAGGCCTTTGCAATCGTTTTCAAGCACATCGGCGATTCTTTCGTGGAACGCCTCCAGACTCAGCTCTCCGGCGCGTTGTGATGCGTTGATATAAGGGATGAGCAGTGCGGCGTTGATCAGCTTGCCGCGTGAGAACTCGGGCAGGTATTCTTTCACGCCCTTGTTGCGGGAGCATCCCCCGTTGAACAACAGCGCCGTGATCATGAATACCAACAGGAAATGGACGGCGGTGGTGGATGACCGCTTCGTTGCTGATGCGCGTTTTGGCACGTGGATTCCTCAATGGTTGTTTTGCCGGCCCCTCAGACTCAAGGCGCTCCGTTCATAGAGAATTCTATGAATGATGTCAAACCCGCCGCGGCCATTGAATCGTGTTTTTTAGGCGGGCAATGAATGATTGACAGGCGTTTGAAATATTGTTAACAATCCAATTTCGTTACAAAAAATCATTTAACTTGCGGAGAACGCGCAATGAAGTCGGTCGATGAGCAAATCCTGCGGACCGCCAAGGAAATCGTGGTCAAATTCATCGAGACCGGGCGGGTGTCGCCGTCCGGTTTTCCCGAGGCATTTGAATCGATCTATCGAACGGTGCGGGATACCGTGATGGACACGGCGTCCACTGAATCCGCCGCCAATGAAGCAGATGGTGGCTGATCCATCGACACGGGCGAATTCACTGAAAGGCCGCCGTTTTCGATGGCGTTTGGATTTATCATTGGTTTCAAAAAGATACATCAATGTCGGCGGTCTTGAAATCGGATGTGAGCAACGTGGTGGATGTGCAGGTGCTGAGCTTTTCGGAAGCGACGGTTGAGCTTGGTGTGGTCTACAAAGGCTGGCCGGCGCATCTGGCCAATGAACTGCAGATGGCGCACTTCAGGATCCGCTATTTCAACAGCACCCTGAAGGCTGTCGAAGGCAATAAACTGGTTATTCGTATCGAATCCAACCATTCTGGAGGGTAGACATGAAAACGAGGGCAATACTTCGAGTGTTTCTGGGATTGGCGCTGGCCGTCATCCTGACAGCGTGTGCCGCAGGTCAAAAGGAATTCGATGTGGGCATGCAGCTCAGCAATGCCGGAAAATACAACGATGCCAAGACCTATCTGGAGCAGGCGGTTGCCAAGGAGCCCGGCAACAAAAAATATCAGGAAGCCCTGAACAACGTCAAGGCACAGTTGGTGAAGCAGTATATTGCGGAGGCGGAACAGGCACTCGGTCCTTCGGATCAGGTCACCATGACCCACGTCAACAAGGCCAAGGTCAAATTGAACATGGCCAAAGAGGTGGATGCGGCTGACCCATCAGTCCAGCAATTCTCTTCCAAAATGGCATCGCTGGAGAAAAACCTCGTCACCGATGTGAAGTTTCTCTACGACAGCACCGTGAAACTGATCGAACAAAAGGAGTGGGTCAAGGCATACTTCGCTCTGCAGCAGATCCAGGCGAAGTTCCCCAACTACGAAGATAGTTTCAAGCTGCTGAACCGGGTGGTCACCGAGGGCTCCCAGGCTTATTATGAAACGGCCAAGGGCTACTTCGAAAAGGACGATTACCGGAAAACCATCGATGAGCTTCGCAAAGCGCTTGCCATCAAGGCGGACCACATGGAAGCCAGAAAGATGCTGGCCATGGCAAATGAGCGAAATAACAAAGAGTACTTCATCAAGCGTGCCAGCAAATCGGTCATGGAGAAGAAATGGGACGTGGCGGTTCACAACTACCAGATGGCCCTGACCTATGACCCCGAAGACGAGAAGCTCCAGCAGCTCGCGCAGCAGGTCAACATCCGTGCCGGGCAGTATTATCTGCAGGGCTCGCGGCAGCAGATGGATATGGGCTGGCTCCATAAGGCATTCGACACATATTACTTGGCACTCAAATATATCGGTGACGCCGACGACTACCAGGTTTCCAGCCTTCGGCAGGATCTCTCGGCACGCGCGGCTTTCCTGGCGAACCGTTTCCAGGAGCAGGAGCGATATGGTGCGGCCTGGTTCTGGTATCAGAAAATCCGTTCCGTCAGCCCCTCCTTTCCCGACATCTTTTACCTTACCCAGGCCATGGAAGACCGCATCAAGCAGCGTGTCAGAAAATCCATCGCCGTGTTCGACTTCAATAGCCCTTCGGATAATGAGGACGCGGGAATCATCGTGGCAAACAACCTGATAACTTATCTTTTCAAGAATGCCAGCGGTGACATCAAGATTCTGGAGCGCGAGAATCTCAAATCGATTCTCGAAGAGATGAAGCTGGGGCAGATCGGAGTGGTCTCCTCCAATTCCGCCAAAGAGATGGGCCGTGTCTACGGCATCGACGTGGCCATTATGGGAAGTGTTCTACTGTTCAAGGTGGACAGTTCATCGGCCACCGGAACCAAGACCGTGCGCTACCAGATTGGCACCAAGATCGAAGACAACATCGAGTACCTCAATTGGCTGGCTAAAAACCCCAAACCCTCCCCGGAGCAGCTGGCCGCCGCGCCGCCGGCAAAAATCAAGGTGCCGGAGAACGCCGAAAAGGATTATCAGGTGCAGCACCACAAAAAGATCGGTTTTATCCAGCTGTCTTTCCGAATCGTCGACGTGACAACGGGTGAGAACATCCAGGTAAAAACCGTCGAGAGAAAAGAAATCGTTGAGGATGAGGCCAGTGCCGGATTGGTCGAGGCCGGCGTCAAGTTCGATCCGCTTGAGATTCCGACAGACACGGAGTTGCTTCAGAAGTTAACCGATGAAGTTGTGGCCGAACTCGGCCTCGAGGCACTGCGGCCGCTGCAGAATCTCGAGCAGATATACTTCCGGGAAGGTGAAAACTACATGCGCCGTCGGGACAACCTCAACGCAGCCGAGCAGTTTGTGAACGTGCTCTTCAACGAGCAGTTAAAGCGCATCCAAAGCTCCCCGTTGTCAATCAAGGCGAATGAGACGCTGACAGACATTTTCATGAACTATCAGGTCTCCCTGGAGGGGTAATGCGTATGTTGCAGGGTATCGGCCTCCGAAAAGCGCTCGTGGCGGCGCTTGTGATCGTTGCCTGCTCAGCGACAGTGGCCTCGGCAAAAGGGAAAACACTGGCCATTTTCAACCTGCGCCCCACGAATATCGATGCCATGAGCTACAGCGGTGACATCCTGTTTTCAGTGGTTTCGGCGCTTGAAAAGGAAAAGCGGATCCAGCTCATGCCCCGTCGTGAGATGGAGGATGTGCTTTTTCAGGGGGGGCTTGTCCAGAGCGATCTGCCTGAACAGGTCATCCAGGCGGGTAAGGCGCTGGCTATTAACTACATTGTCTATGGCCAGGTGACGAAAACCGGTGCCTCAATCAAGACCGACCTCTATCTGATGGATATCCAGCAGGCGGAGATTGCGCGTTCCTGGTCGGAGTCATTTGTCGGCAGGGAGGCCATAGCGGCATGGGTGCCGGGTTTTGCCGATGAACTGGCCAGCGCCATCGAAAGAGGTGCAGCCGTCGTTGCGCCGCAGGCGGTTCAATTCGAAGGGGTGATGTCGGATCTCACGGTGAGCGCCGTCAAGGCCAGGGGCGAGGGGAACAACATCGTCGTCTCGTGGAGCTTGGCCCACGGCGCCGAGGCCGCAGGGTACAACGTCTATCGCGCCAGCAGTCTTCAGGGGCCGTACCAGTTTGTCGGTGGGGCCAACGACCTGCGCTTTGTGGATGCAACCGTTCGAAAGGGGCTGACCTACTACTACCGTGTCGGCGTACTGCAGGGTGCCGGCAATGAAAGTCAAAGCGATATGACGGCAAAGATCGCTTTTACCGGCGAACGGATGCCTCATCCGCCGCTGATTATGGCGGCTACCGGTCATGTCCGGCGTGCCCGGATCCAATTGGTCCCCTCTTTGTTGAATGGCCAGGAAGGGTTCTCCATCACCGGCTATAATGTTTATCGGCGCGGCAGCGGTGATACCGACTGGCGGAAGGTCCTTGAAGTCGATGTCAAAGAGAAATCCCAGCGCGAATTGTCTCTGACGGTGGAAGATGAGGGCCCGTTGGAAGATGGCCAGGTCTATCAGTTCGCCGTCAGCAGCATCGAAAAGAAAGGTCAAGAGAGTGACCTTTCAGAGCCTGTGGCCGTTACCATCATGGCAAAACCGGTCCTGTCGCTGGAGAAGGACGGGTTGCTCCGCCAGGTGATGATCCGATGGAATCCTGTCGAGAAGGCGTCCGGTTACCGCATTTATCGAAGCCCGGACGGCTTGTCGTGGGAGCGGATCGGCAGCAATTCAGGTGATGCCAAAGTCACCTACCTCGACAAGAAAGGCCTGGCCGACGGCAGAGACTACCGGTATCAGGTGACCGCTTACGATGACAAAGGCGAGTCTTCCCCCTCCAACGTCGTTCTCGCCAAAACCAAGGACCTGCCCCAGGCCCCCGGGAAGGTGATCGCCAAGGGCGGTTTGGTGAAATCCGTCTCATTGTCGTGGCAGCCGATCGATGACCTTGACGTTGGGGGCTACAATGTCTTTCGGGGCGTTTCGCCGCAGCGTCTTGAGAAAATTACCTCACTTCGTGGAAACAAGGTGTCGACCTATACCGACAAGGGGAGCGGCTTCAGAAACCTCGCCGACGGCACCGATTATTATTACGCGGTGGAAGCCTTTAACACCTACAAGGCGCCAGGCGGCGTATCGATCCCGGTCATGGCGACCACCAAGCCCCGTCCCGTGGCCGTCACCGGGTTGTCCGCCAGTGCCGCAGGTAGTGATATCGTCACCTCCTGGAACCCCAACCCAGAGAAAGATATCAAGGCATATGTCGTCTACCGCATGAAGGACAATGGCTCCTGGTCAAAACTTGAGACAGTGTCAGGGAGCCAAACCCGATTCTCCGACGCGGACCTGAAACCCGAAGCCGAATATCGCTACCGCATCATCGCGGTAGATGGCGACGGTCTGGAAAGTGACCCCTCAGATACAAACGCTGTTCCCAGCCCGCTGGCGCCCCCCGCTAAATAGTGTCCATCCATGGGAAGGCTCATGCGCTCTCTCTTGATGGGAGAGGGCTGGGGTGATGAGGGTGGCAACCCGCTGATAAGTATAGATAATTTTATGCCACCTTGCACCCCGCTTCCATTCCCTCCCACCCGTAGAGGGGTATTTGTGGATGGACGCTGACTATGAAAGTGGTCCTTCGGTGTGAATACACAAAAGATGGCCTGTCGTGACCGAAACAATGGCTGTGCCATCGATAAATCGGTTGCTGACGCCGCGGCTTTGCCATGGGTAAAGCACGTCATTGTCCAGGGGCCACGCCACACCGGATGCACTGATGCCGCCAACCGCATCACCCATGGGGATCAACGACAATAAGTCCCCAGGGTGACCGCTAAAGGCAAAGCGGTCACCGCTGCTCAGTAGCCGCATGTGCTGGCGGCCGTCGGTGATGAGGGTCGCGGTCTGCTTCAACTGGGGGGACAGCAGCAGCTGCATGTTCGCGGCCGTCATGTCCCAGCGTCCGCCCATTGCGCAGCAGATCGTTAGCTGCGCGGCGCCAGATGATACCGCGGCATTGACAGCAAGCTCGAGGTCGCTCTGATCTTTGTCAGCCGGATGTCTGTGGAATTCGACACCGGCGGTCTCGAAGTGGTGATGTGCTTTGGGGGAGATGGAATCCAAATCGCCGATAATGAGCGACGGGGTGATGCCCAGCGCCTGGCACACATCGGCACCGCCGTCAGCGGCAATGATCATATCCATGACCCCGAGGTCTTTTTTCAGGGCGCTGAGCCCCTCGCTTGAGCCGTTTGCGATGATGGCGGCGGTTTTATGCCTGGTCATGAGTGCGCTTTTCGTTTTCGGGGGTCGTGTAACGGGTCTCCCAGTCGGTGACATACTTTTTAACGGTGCGGCGGTCCAATTGAATGCGCCGCGCCACCGCTTCGTAGGTTCTGTACCGCTGGTATAAAAGAAAGCAATAACCCGAAAGCAACTGCCGGCTGTCGAGTGCGCCCGCCGATATTCCTGCCGTCAGGAGATCGCTCACATCGGTGTCGGGGAGCCGGTGCTCTCCGTCATAGTCCTTTTTCAGTAATACTCTTCTCACGCATTGCTCTAGTTCCCGCACATTGCCAGGCCATGAGTAATCAGTACCCAGGTGCTGGTCGATGACGTCTCGCACCATGGAGACCAGTTCGGGGTACGGCTTGCCAACCATCCGTTCAACGGTGTGCGCGAGCAAGTCGTCAAGCTCGGCTGGGTTTTCGGCCAGCCGCTGATGCAATGGCGGAACGGTAATAATGTCCGATGTCAGACGGTAGTAGAAATCGTCTCTAAAGATGCGCTTTTGCCGGATCTCGGACAAGGTGCGATTGGTGGCGGCGATCACACGGCCACGGAACCGGCCGTGCTCATGGCTGCCCACCGGTGAGAACTTTCGCTCCTGGAGCACCTCCAGCAATTTGATCTGCACCGGTTCGGGGACTTCCCCGATTTCATCGAGAAGAATGGCGCCATAGGGGCTGCACAGCGCAAAGGCGCCTTGGTGGTCTTTCACCGCCCCGGTAAAGGCCCCTTTTTTGTGGCCGAACAGCTCCGATTCGATGAGCGTTTCCGGGAATTGGGACAGGTTGAGGGAGACGAAGGACCGGGTGAAGCTTTCCACAAAGGTTCTGGCGCGCGTGTTGAAGGGGATGAATCCGGAACGGCCGATGGCCATGGCAGCGGTCCCTTTGCCGGTCCCGGTTTCCCCCAGTATCAGTGTCGAAAAATCTTCCATCCGATTCCAGAGATACCGGTCGTAGAAATCGAGATTTTGGGTGAAGACATTCTGCCAGAGGTTCCTCCTCAGTTGTTTCATGGCGGTGCTGTTGCCAATGAGGCTGCGGTAAATGAAGAAGAACGCCCTCCTGAGCTGGTAACTAAGGGAGAAGTAGCGGGCTGCGTCCGCTTCGTGAAATCCGCGTTTTTCCAGAAGGTTAAACGCTTCTCGTGCAAAAGGGATCGTGATGGGGGTGCCACCGACGGCCATCTGTTCCATGATCGCTTGGTCGAATCGCTTGCGGTAGGCGTAAAAAAACTCGAATAGGAAGGCGGCCTTGACTAACTCGCGGTCCTTGCCGGCGTAGTGGTGGAGGGCCGCCCTTCGCTCGGCGTCGAGCGCCTGAATGCGGTGGCCGACTTCGTAGATGGCCTTTTCGATGCGTTCTGAGCGCGTCGCCTCGGGAAAGAGACCGGCGATTTTCAAGTCGAGCCCCACGCGCTTGCTGCCGAACGGGTTGGCAATACCGGCGTCGTGTACCAGTTCGAAGAAGTTGCGTTCTTCAGCGGTTAACTGTTTGTGTCGGCTCATGAAATCTCGGCCCTCACCCGATACTGTGCAGCATGTGCATGCCACTGCGCACAATTTGATTCATCATTTCATACCACAGAGTAGGAAGACAGGACAATTATCAGCACTATGATCCACGCCGACGATTTCCTGGCCGCTCTGGACAAACAGGCCCCAGCCGATATTGTTGGAGGATATGGGTTGCGCCCAGGCGCCACGAAGGCCGTCGGCAATCGTCCCCTAAATGGTGCCCGTCTAAGTTGTATGATATGATCAAGAACCGATGTTGCAGCGGTTTGGACACCGAAAAGTTATCATCGCTGTTGAATTGGAACTGAAGCTGAATCTCACCAATTTACCAAGGATGCGGCCTTGGAAAAACAGGATGTGCTGCGCATCGCTCAGGGTTTGAGAATGATCGAAGAGGGCGTAGAAACGATACAATCCGTCATGCGGGAAAAGAAGATCAAATCGTTTTCAGAGGTTGCGGCTGAGTTGATACCGGTCTTAAAGATGGACGACGAGTCGTTGACTGCCGACCACTGACCCACCGATGCCCAGGGAACGCTTGAACAGGCGCCATCGGTGGACGGTGGCGAAGTACCAGACGTGACTGTGATGGATGGATTATGCATCAATACGCCCTCGGTGGGGGTGCCATGCGCAACATTCAAATCGCCGCCCCAGCCGCCCCCCGAAGATGGCGCGTCGCCTGAGGAGCGAGCGACGACGGCGCTGGACGATGAAGACCCGCGCAGCATTCAGTGCCGTCAATGCGGTGAAGATATCACCGCACCCGGCTTTCGTGTGTCCATTAATGGGGCGCATCTTCACACTTTCGCCAACCCGATGGGTGTGGTTTTCGAGGTTGGATGTTTCAGCCGGGTGCGTGCCGTGGGGTACGTGGGACCCGGGACGGACGAATTCACCTGGTTCAAAGGGTTCAACTGGCGCATCGCTTTGTGCGGGCGATGCCAAGTTCATTTGGGCTGGCGGTTCACAGCGGCTCACGCCGATGGCTTTCATGCATTGATTGTCGACCGGCTGCGCTATCCCGACCGGGATGACAGCGCGGGTTGAGGGAAACCTCATGTTATCTTCGTCACCATCACCGCCCATGCGGCACCCGGCCAAGCGCCGGAAAGCGGCCAAGCCCCAGCGCTTTTGCATGGCCTGCGGCGCGCCCTTAAACGGGCGAAAACGCAAGTACTGCGCACCGGAGTGCCGTCAGCGATTGCTGGACACCCTCAATCGGCGTACGGGCCTGCTCAGGGCCCTGACCACCCGTTTTGCCACCTTTCATTTTTCAGAGCACCTCATCGCCCTCAATGTGCTGCCCTATGGCACCGAGACCGTGTATAGCTTTTACCTGAATCGATCCCGAACGCGAAGCCCCGCCGAAGATTTTTGCACGCTGTCCAACTCGCTGGGAAATGCCTGGTGGGATGAGAAGCGCCGAACTCACAAGCATTATTTGGCATCGCGGTTCCTGCTCAACGAGATGGCCGTCAGCGAGATGGCCGGCGAACGGTTTAGGCCGATCAACGTCAGTCGCCCCACCGTGAGCGGTCAATCGCTGATCCTGCTCAAACTCGGTGACAAGGACCTTCGCCAGCCGGATCTGGAGAACGTCATCAAACGTGCATTTCGCAATCAGGCCCTTCAGCACCATCCGGACCGTGGTGGCGAGGGGGTGATGTTTCGTCGCATTCATGAGGCCTACCGGACCCTCACCCAATGGGCCCGGTATCCGACGTTCATCATGCGGCGGGGTTTCCCTGACAAGTGGTTTTACACCGGCGAGTCCGATGTGTGGGCACGGCCCATGTCCAAATAGGACCCGCGGACGTGCCCGCGGGTCCTATTCGTCGTTGAAGACGTAGCCAACGCCACGGAGGCTCTGGAAAAAGACCGGTCGCTTCGGGTCGTCTTCGAAATATTTTCGAAACCGTACAATGAAATTGTCCACCGTACGGGTGGACATTCCCCCGGTATAGCCCCATCCGATCTCGAGAATTTTGCTCCTTCGCAGCGGTTTGCCGCGGTGACGAACGAAGAGCTTGAGCAGTTTCAGTTCCTGCTCGGTCAATTGAACATTTCCCGCACGGCACTGGGCGGCGCCGGTCAGCGTATTCACCTGGTTTTCTCCAAACCGCAACACCTCCGGAATATCCTCAGGTACGGCAGCTTCGGCATCGATTTGCTGTTTTTCCCAATACGCACGCTTTAGCAGCCGTTCCACCCGCAGGAGAAACTCTTCAAGATTGAAGGGCTTGGCCAGGTAGTCATCGACGCCATAGCGGAGCCCTTTGACCTTGTCGTCGACTGTCGCCCGAGCGGAAAGAACCAGGATGGGCAGTTTCTCGTCTTCCAGCCGGATGCTTTGAAGTACGGAAAGCCCGTCGATCCCCGGCAGCATGATGTCGAGAACGATCAAGTGCGGCCGCCAATGTTTCCAGTCGGTGAGGCCGCTCACGCCATCGCCGGAGATCTTGACCGCATGGCCCTGCATTTTCAAATTCAGCATCAGCCCCTCGGCGATGTGCAGATCGTCTTCAATGATGAGAATGCGGTGTTTCCTGTTCTCCTTCATATGTTGTCACCCCACTGTTCAACCACCTTTGACCGGCAGTATTACTGAGAAAAGGGCGCCCTGCCCGGGGCCATCGCTTTTTGCCGTGACCCGCCCCCGATGAAGGCGGGCGATACTTTGCACGAGATGGAGGCCCAGGCCGCTGCCCCGCGTCATCACGCTGCCAGAGGAGATTCTGGCCTGGTAGAATTTGCGGAATACTTTCTTGGTCTCGCGGGTGTTCATCCCGATGCCGTTGTCCTTGAAATCGACATGAATCGATCGTCCTTTGAGATAGATGGCGATGTCCACGGTGGGGATGTCGGATTCGTTATACCGGATGGCGTTCGTGACAAGGTTGATCACGAGCATTTCCATGAGGGGGCGATCGATGGGAATGATCAGGGGCGTGGCCGGCCGCTGGGTTACGCGGATTGAACTGCCGGCGAAGATGATGGCATTATCGGCGATGCACGCTTCGATCACCGACACCAGATCGAGGCGGTCAAATGTGGCCTTGTAACTTTTGCTCTCCAGGTGGGCCAGGCTGAGGATCCGGTTGATCGTGGTAGACAGCCGGGTGACGTCCGAAAGCATGTAGTGAATGTATTTATCCTGATCCTCCTCGGAGAGGCGGTGCTTCAGAAAGGTTTCCAGGAAAATCCGCAGTGAGGTGACGGGCGTCTTCAGTTCGTGGGTGAAATTGTTGATGAAGTTGTGCTGTAGGGTAAACAGCTGCAGGGTTTTTTGCTGGTAGACGAAAATGGTGAATATCCCCATGAGGATGATACCCACCAGGATTGACAGCACCATGGTGACGAGCCAGGTCTGTGGCGCCATGAGTTGGTCCGAACTGAGCTCGAACCGCTGAACGAGCGCCTGCAGGTTCGCACTGGCAGCCATGTACCAGTGGATATACAGGAAGAGGGAAAGCCCCAGGGCCACGGTGGAAAAGACGAAAATACTCACGGGGTGCAAAAACCACGGCGTGCGCTTCATGGATCACCAGTTACCCCATTCTGCGAGAACAAGTCAACGCCGCGAGATTCCAGGAAGATTCGGACGCGGCCGGCCGTGTTGTCGCGCTCTCGATGGACTCACGGCGCCTATTGTAAAACATCTGTAAAACCGCCAGCCAGGTCCCGCCCAACCTGTCACTCATCGTGGGTTTCCGCTATTGAGATCTTATCGTAACGCTCACACGCCGCAATGCGCCCTTTCCACACGAACGCGTACCGCGCCGCAGTCTGGGGGGCCCGCCGGCATTTTGCATGCCGGACATCGAGACGCCGTTCAGGGCCGTCACCAGCACCAAGACGATGTACCGACAATGGTGCGCTCAGCCTTGGTGCGGATAGTATATCATCTATTTGGAGGATGATCCGCGATGAAGTCGGACCTGGTGAAAGCAACGGCTGGAACATTTTCGGAATCGGTATCCGGCCCGGAGGCAACTGCCGCTGTCAAGGTCGGCCCGGTGCGACGGTGGATGTCGCCTTTCATTGGGGCACTCATGCTCGCCGGCATCGCCATCAACACCGTGATCTGCATCACCCCGATGGTGCTTGTTACGCCGATCAAACTGCTCGCCGGTAATGGTTGGCTGCGCGATGGTTGCGATCGATTTCTCATTCGCGCCGCTGAAACTTGGATTTCCATCAATAATGGACTGCTCGCCCTGTTGGTCCCGACTCGCTGGGTGATCACCGGCCTCGATGGGTTGACGCCGAAGAGATGGTACATGCTGGTGGCCAATCATCAGTCATGGGTAGACATCCTCGTACTGCAAAAGGTGTTCAATCGGCGGGTGCCGTTCATGAAATTTTTCATCAAGCGAGAATTGATATGGATGCCGTTGTTGGGATTCGCCTGGTGGATATTGGATTTTCCCTTCATGAAACGGGCGCCCCACGGGAAGGGGCAAAAAGGCAACCGAAACCCTGCGGGCGATCTGGAGGTCGCTTTGAGGGCCTGCGACAAATTCAAGCGGCTACCGGTCACCGTCATGAACTTCGCGGAAGGAACGCGCTTTACCCCCGAAAAACACCAACGCCAACGGTCCCCCCACAAGCATCTGCTTCGGCCCAAATGCGGTGGGGCCGCCATCGTATTCACCGCCTTGGGTGACCAACTGAGCGGTATGCTGGATGTAACCATCTTTTATCCGCACGGAGCGCCGACGGTCTGGGCGTTTTTGTGCGGACGCACTCCAACCATCCGTGTGGCGGCTCGCGTCCTTCCGTTTTTGCCGGAATTGGCTGGCGACTACCTGCAGGATGCTGCCTATCGCCGGCGGATCCAGGCCTATTTCAACGCGCTGTGGGAAAAAAAGGACCAGCGTCTCACCGAGGCCTCGAAGAGCCCCTTTTATACCGGTCAGATGTGAAAAGCCACGTGTGCCTGTTCCAAATCGTGGTGATTGGCCTAAACTTTCAAAAGCAGTTGCCTGGCCCGCACCGGCGCATTACAGAGATCCGATTTAAGGGATGGGTTCAAATCGGCTTTTCTTGACGTTTTTTCTCACTTCTCCCGCCTTGAAAATACACCCATTCATGGCAATGTAGGCGCCGGGCGGGAGTAGTTGAACCGCCGCCATTGCACTGCCGATATTGAACGCGGCATCACTGGTCTTAAAGCGTGCCGGCTGCATGGCGCCGGTGAGCACGATGGTCTTGCCCGGTATGGCCGAAAGCTTTTCCGCCGTTTCGGCCATACTGTCCGTGCCGTGGGTTAAAACGATACGATCTGCGGTATCCACAGATATTCGGTCGAAGATGAGCTGGCGATCGGCATCGGTCATGTCGAGACTGTCCTTGTAGAGTACGGCGTCCAGTTCGAAATCGAATGCCACGCCGGCGTCTTCGAGAATCTCTCCGATCTTTGGTTCCCCGATTTCAAAGGTTCCCTTCCTGTCGAAGTAGACTTTGTCGATGGTGCCGCCGACGGTGTAGATTTTGATTTTCATTGAAGGTTCCTCCCCCTTGCGCAATTAGCTGCGCCGTAAGACCCATGATCGAGAGCGCGCGCACGGACTGCCCGCGCCCGCCTTTGGGGCTGTCCGCGGATAGCCTACTCGTTACATATCGTCATCGCTATCGGATTCCAACCCTCTGGGCACTGGGCGCGTTTGACTCGAGACGCTGTTGTGGCTATAACCCTGAAGGACTCAAGGAACCCTGACGGTCGCGATGCAATACTCCGGCGTCGTCGGGGGGGGGATCCGTTTGGAGCGAACATGTCGAATGCCGACAAGCAGGTGAATAAATTCTTCATGGAACTGGTGTCCACACTGGTTTCGGTCATCGAGCAAAAAGAGCCCTATTTGCGGGGACACGCGGAAAGAGTGGCCGCCACCTGTGCGGCCTTTTCCAGAACCTTGAAACTCTCACAGCAGGCGGAGACCGAAAAGATTTATTTTGCCGGCCTGCTCTACGATCTCGGGATGGTTTACGTTCCAACGGGGATCACCCACTCAACGGAGTCGCTGTCGGAAGAAGAGATGGCCGTCGTTCGTCAGCATCCCACGATTTCGGAAAACATTTTAAACCATCTCACCATTCTTAAGGGCATCATGCCCATAATCCGACACCACCACGAAGCCTTTGACGGCAGCGGTTATCCCGACGGGCTAAAAGGCAATGCCATTCCCCTGGGCGCCCGTATTCTCTCCATCGTGGACGGTTTTGATGCCATGACGACGGATCGTCCTCACCGGGAAGCGCTCAGCCCTGAAGATGCCGTTGCGGCACTCAACGAAAAAGCCGGCAGTCTGTATGACCGCATGCTGCTGAACCAGTTTGTCCGATATCTCCAGCTTGAACAAAACAAACCGCGCAATCGATCCGTCGACGAGGCCGATGCGCCGGCAGTGAAAGCGGTCCTCGAAGGCGTTGTCGAGAAGATGAAGACCGGCAAAATAGAACTGCCGGTGCTGCCGCGGATCGTCCAGGATGTCGAAGCGGTGCTTAAAAACGCCAATGCCACCAGTGATGATTTGGCGAAGGTGATCGAGCGAGATGCCGTCATTTCAATACGGCTGATCTCCGTTGCCAATTCACCATATTACCGTGGTTTGGAACAGATTCTATCGGTCAAAACCGCCATCGCCCGGCTGGGTTACAGCGAAACCCAGAACCTGGTATCGGCCATCGCCCATAAGAGCCTCTTCGAAACTAAAATCGCTCGGTTTCGGCAGATCATGGAAAACCTGTGGCTACACTCCCTGGCCTGTGGATACGCGGCGGTGGGCATCGCCAGAAAGCTTTCCCTTCAAACTGTGGAGACCTACTTTTTCGTGGGTATCGTCCACGACATCGGGAAGGTCGTCCTGCTCAAAGCGCTTTCGGATTTCATTGAAAAGAAGTCCGCCATCAAGGCGGAAGAAATCCTTCCGGACATCGATCTCATTCACATCGGCATATCCCGTCTCATGCTGAAGCGGTGGAATTACGCCACGGAGATCATCCGGGCGGTGACCCTCCAGGAGCAACCCGAGCTGCCGGCCGAGGCCGACAAGCTGATGCTGGTGTTGCGCCTTGCCAATCGGCTGGCGGAAATAAACGGCTTTACGGTTTACGAAGCCCCGCGCAAGGAAGCTTTGTCCGACATCGAAGCACTGACACTCCTGAATATCTCCCCTGAGGATGTCGACGCTGTGGCCAAGGAGGTCTCGACCATCATGGCCGGTGCCTCGAAGCATTTCTAATCGAACCCTGACAATGTGCGGACGATTTTCACAATTCAGCGACGTCGTGACCATTGCCGGCCGATTCGATGCCGATATCGACGTCGTGACGCGCACGCCTCAGTATAACCTGGCACCCGGCATGGACGCGGCGATCGTGATTGCAGCCCACCACGACGCCGTCCTCTCACGATACCGGGTCTCAACGGTGGTCAATGCGGCCCGAAACAATGCCGCCGCCTGCATTGCCCCGGTGCCACATCCGACGGAATAACGGCGTGACCGCCGATGGAAAGGGTGCAATATGCGGGTGTTGTATTGGTTTTGCGATTCATTTGAAACGATACCGAGCATTCAGACCCTTCCAGACGCCCCGGCTCCAGCCCCGCTTCGCTGCTTGCGGGCCGTAGTGGCCTTTGTTCACATAGAACCCCAGGATGTGGGCAACGACAGCGGTGCGGAGACCAAACTCGTGAAAAATGCCAAGTGGCTGGCGCGCAAATGGTCGGTGACCGAGATCGTGCTTCACTCCTTTACCCATCTGGGGGAGACCAAGGCCGCCCCCGAGGCTGCGTTCGAGCTGCTTACGCGTGCGGCTGAGCGGCTTCGGAAGGCTGGCTATGAAGCGTCCCTGACGCCTTACGGCTATTTCAACGACCTGGAGTTGCGGGCACCGGGTCATCCCCTGGCTCGAATTTACAAGGAATTTTAAATGGTCGCCGCTTGACGCGAACCTCTCGACCCGTCTTGTCCCAGCCAAGCGACGATCTCGCAATGCAAGACGGCGGGTCACCTTCAATCCCATCTAACTGCGTGTATTGACATTTTTTTCCGGTGAATTATCATCCTGATTCCGCTCTCTCAGGTGCCCGCGGGCTGCGGTAACCCCAATCTTCTTCCTGCGGACATTCCATTCACATTTCGCTTGACCAAATATGTCCCATTAATTATATTGAAAAAATAATTTATAATATCATTTTTCAAATAAATAACATTCAGGACTTGGGCGAAATGGGCATTCAGGAGCGAAAAGAGCGCGAGAAAGAGCGTCGTCGGCAACAAATCATTGTCGCGGCCAAACGTGTTTTCTCCGAAAAAGGCTTTAACAAGGCCACCATGGAGGACATTGCCCAGGAGGCGGAACTGAGCCCCGGCACCCTGTACCTGTACTTCAAAAACAAAGAAGAGCTTTACGCCTCCCTGTCACTGAGAATCCTTCAGTATCTTCACATCCGTGTTGAGCATGTAAACAAGGAGGATCTGAATCCGGAGCAGAAACTGGATGCCCTCATCGAGGCCATGTACGACGTCTACGCCTTCGATCCGCTGATCCTCATCAACATGTTTCACCTTCAGTCGAGCGAAACCCTGAAGAACCTTTCGGAAAAGCTCATGGGAGAAATCGAAGACCTGTCTCGAAAGTCCATCGGCGCCATTGCCGCTGTCTTCGAAGAGGGTATCAGCGATGGCGTTTTCATCGATCGTCACCCAGTGGCGCTGGCCGACATCTTCTGGGCGCTGTTTTCGGGAGTGATCCTCTGGACGACGAGCAAGAAGATTATCAACGAAGAAAAGGACTATCTTAAGGAAACCCTGAGGGTGGCTTTCGAGATGTTTGCCAGGGGTGTTAAGATCAAAAAATAGTGTCCATCCATAAATACCTCTCCTCGGGTGGGAGG
>CAYUOU010000053.1:0-29942 GCA_964446485.1 uncultured Desulfobacterales bacterium
TCGCAAGCTCCTCGGAATGACAATTGGGGAATTTCGACCTTTTACGGAGCTATCAACTTTCACCTGCCGCGTTTTGACAACGATTTGCCGTGACCTTACCTTTGTCTTCTGATTCGTATGGTGAACCATTCCGCTGAATACCACCCCGCTTGGGAAGTGCCGTGCCTGGAGGAGAGATATGACCGAAGAGATGGCGATTGCTGAAGACACCTGCAAGACGGAGGCCGCGTCCAGCGCCGAATACAAGGCGCAGCTGCCTGAGGTGGCAGAAAAAATTATCGGGCATTGTGATGACGCGGCCTGCTTCACGCACGTCGACTACGAGCCCATCGCTTCCGAAGGGGATGTGGTGGATATCGTCGACCGACTGCGGGAGCTGATTTTTCCCGGATATTTCGCCCGGGAAAAGATCGACCCCATGAGCGTCAAATATACCATCGGCAAAACGGTCTCCGTCGTCTACGACATGCTCGTGGAGCAGGTCAGCCACGCCATCCGACACGACTGTTTTCGCTTCAGCCTGCCCTGCAGCCACTGTGAAGCCAAGGGTCACGAGGTGGCGCTCAACATGCTGTCGGCCATACCGGAGATCCGTCGCATCATGGCCAACGATGTCCGTGCGGCCTTCGATGGGGATCCGGCGGCCAAAAGCCACGACGAGATCATTTTCAGCTATCCCGGCATTATGGCCATATCGGTCTATCGGTTGGCCCATACCCTGTTCAACATGGGGGTTCCGCTGCTGCCGCGCATGATGACCGAATACGCCCACAGCGTCACCGGCATTGATATCCACCCCGGCGCCCATATCGGCGAGCGTTTTGTCATCGACCACGGCACCGGTGTCGTGGTGGGGGAGACCACCGTGATCGGCAGCAACGTCCGGATCTATCAGGGCGTCACCCTTGGGGCGCTGTCGCTGCCGCGGGATGCGGGCAACCAGCTGCGGGGGAAAAAGCGCCACCCCACCATCGAAGACGATGTGATTATATACTCCGGGGCCACCATTCTGGGCGGCGAAACGGTCATCGGCGCCCGATCGGTCATCGGGGGCAACGTCTGGCTCACGGAGTCGGTGCCGCCGGACACCAAAGTGCTCATGGAGGTGCCACGCCTGATATACAGGTACGGTAACGGCGAAGCAGCATCAACCTAGCGCCACCCTTCTGAAAGTGGGCGTTGCAACCAACTCGTGAGCGCATTCCCCGCAGCAATTTGACTTGAGGTTGCCAACAGGGCTTGCCGCAGCGCAGCGAAGATCCGGCGGAGCGGGGCAGCGGAGAAACGACAATCACGAATTCGGCCTTCTCATCATCCCCAAAATGCCTGCAGGACAACTAGTGTTCGGGGCATGTTGGGATGGCATCATCCCTATCGAACACAGGAGCCGTTATGAGCATACTCGACAGCGTCGTTAACGTGGTGGGGTGCACGCCCCTGGTCCGTCTGCCTCGCTTAAACGCGGGTGTCGGCGGGGAAATCCTTGCCAAACTGGAGTATCAAAACCCTCTTGGCAGCGTGAAGGACCGCATCGGTGCCGGGATGATCTTCCAGGCCGAGGCCGACGGCCTCATCGGCCCGGACACCCTCATCGTTGAGCCCACCAGCGGCAATACCGGCATCGCGCTGGCCTTTATCGCAGCGGCCAAGGGCTACCGCATCTGTCTCACTATGCCGGACTCCATGAGCCAGGAGCGCCGCAAACTGCTGGTCCACCTGGGGGCGGAACTGGTGTTGACCCCCGGTGCCGAGGGCATGGGGGGCGCCATTGCCGCGGCGGAAAAGATTGCCGCCGAGCGGGACAACACGTTCATGCCCAACCAGTTCACCAACCCGGCCAACCCGGCATCACACCGCAAAACCACCGCCGAGGAAATCTGGCACGATACCGACGGCCGGGTGGACGCCCTGGTTTCCGGTGTCGGTACGGGAGGCACTATCACCGGGGTGAGCCAGGTCATCAAGGAACGAAACCCCGATTTCAAGACCATCGCTGTAGAACCCAGCGCTTCTCCGGTGATCTCCGGCGGCCAGAAAGGCCCCCACAAGATCCAGGGCATCGGCGCCGGCTTTATCCCGCAGGTGCTGGACACGACCCTTATCGACGATGTGGTGACCGTCTCCAACGAGGACGCCTTCGATACCGCCCGACGGTTGGCCAAGGAGGAGGGTATTCTTTGCGGGATTTCTTCCGGGGCGGCGATGTGGGCCGCGCTGCAGGTGGCCGGGCGATCCGCATACAAGGAAAAGCGCATCGTTGTGATTCTTCCCAGCACGGGAGAGCGCTACCTCAGCACGGACCTTTTCCTGTGATGCCAAACACCCCTCGGGGAGGGTTCAATCGGTGGTGAGCGGCCCTCCAGGAAAGATGCGGTGCCGGCGCGGTTTCTGTTTGTGAGCCCCGTCACCGCCCTCCCGTGATCCAGACACCGAATCGCCAGTACCACCACAGCGCCGGTGCGATGGCCAGGGCGGCGAACACCGTTGCCCATGCCGCCACCCGGAATCCCGATTGTGCCACGCGAACACGGGCCGCGGGACCCAGTGCGGCCGATCGACCGGCCATCCACCATACAACCGGTGCCGCGGCGGCCTCCAGCAGCAGCCCTGCGGCAGCGAACAGCAAAGGGAATCCCATCCAGGCGCCGGATTCGGTAAAGAAACACCATGGGCAGTGATGGTGGAGCACGCCATACAGATAGGGGCTCGACACGCGGGTGAGCGTGACCAGCGCGACGGGGGCCCATGCCAGAGCGCCCAGGGTCATGGTGAACATCCAAACAAGACGCTGACGCTTGTGAACCGCCCACCCACTGATCACCAGAAGCCCGGTGATGACGCCATGAATCCACGCCCACCCGGCATTGGGCAGCCCACCAGTGGTTGCCGCCGCCGACTGGCTGGCAAACTGATCGTAGACCACCATGCAGCAGTCCACGGGTTGCGGCGATTGCATGCCGGCGAGGGTCGTCCAGGTGGATGCGGTGGCCAAGCCGCTCAGTGGCAACAGCAAAAGCGTGAGGCTGGCCGTGGCCTGGGTGATGGGGGCATTTGGGTGCCGACGGTTTACGTTATCAACGGCGACCCATAGATAAAACACCGCGATGGCGGCCACGCGATACAGGATGGTCTGGGTGCCCCACGGGTGGCATGCCTGGAGTACGCCCGTGCCGCACATTGCCCCGGGCACCAGCGCAGGCATGACCATGGTGAGGGCAATAAGCAGGGTCAGTGTGGCCCCGGCAAAAAGAAAAAACCCCGCACGGCCTATGATCGATGCGATTTCGGCCCGCGCTTCCAATAGCAGCTGCGTGGGACCGCTCGATGCCGGGCGCCACTGGGTGGCGATGCGAAAAGCATCCCCGGCACTGAATATGACGGCGGCCATGGCACACAGGTCGAGGCCCATTGCACCGAGCAGCACGGGGTGGCCGATCATTTCCTTCGCTCCAAACGACCGTCAACGAGCCGATAGATCGATTTCACCGACGGGTGCTCTCCCACCCGAGGATCATGCGCCGTCATGACGACAATGCTGCGGTGCTCTCGGGCATGATCGGCCAGTAGCGCCATCAGTCGCGCGGTATGGCCGTCGTCCTGATGGGCGGTGGGTTCATCGGCCAAGATAATCGAGGGGGTGGGTGCCAGTGCCCGGGCCACGGAAACCCGCTGGCGCTCGCCGACACTCAACCGATGTACCGGCGTCTCGGAAAGCGCGAAGAGGTCCACCGTTTCAAGGATCCGCCGGCATTGCGAAAGCGCGTCGTTTCTAGTTATGGGGAGCGGCACCAGCGGCACCATGACGTTTTCCAGGACGCTGAGGTCTTCAAGAAAGATGCCCGTCTGAAAGACCAATCCAACGCGTTGCCGCCACCGATCGCGATGCGCCGCCGTCCACCGAGACACGGCCTCACCGCCGAAAACCACTTGCCCCTCGGTTGGCCGTTTCAAACAGGCCATCACGTGCAGCAGGGTGGTCTTGCCCGCTCCGGTGTCGCCGGTGACAAGGGCGATCTCGCCGCCGTCAAAGGCCACCGATACCGTATCCAGGATATGGGGGCGGGGGGCATGCTCTGTCGGTCGGCCGACGGAGATGCGCTCGCAAATCAGTTGTTTGTTTTTCATGGCCGCCCCCCGTTTTCAGAGAGTTGCCGATCGTTTGCGCCCGCCGCGGCAATCAGGCTGGACAGCACAACGGCCGTCACATAGGGAATCGCCACCAGCATCGAGACCTCGGCGAGAACAACGACGAGGGATGACCAGACGGCGCTCGACAAGCCTGCCGGCAGGGGACTTCCCCAAAGCAGTGCGCTGATAACGGCACCGCCCGGCAGGGAAACTGCAGCCAAGGATGCCGCGACACCCATGGATACCGACGGCACGCTGACCCATAGGGCCGCAAACACATGCCGCCGGTGGATATCCCCGGCCGACCAGCCCAACGCTTTCAATAAACCGATTTCCCGGCTGTTGGTATATTGCTGGCGAAGATTGACCACTACCAGCAGGACCATTGCCACGATGGCCGGAAAAAAGCGGGCTGTTCGGGAACCGCTCAGCGCCGCGGCCGCTGCGTGGTGTCGGCCGATTGCCGAAGCCTTGTCATCGATGTGAACCGGAAATGGCATCGCCCCCGCCACCTCGGCTGAAACGGCCTCGATTTCGGCTTCATGGAAGGTGTTAACGGTGATATCCGTGGCATGGTCCGAGGGGATGCCCAGCAGGCGGCGGGCATCGTCCCCATTCATGATGATGAGGTCCGGCGACATCCCTGCAATGGCTGTGGGGGGGTGACCCAGAATGTCAAAAGACACCGCCACCCCATCGGTGCCATAGAGCCGGATGGGTTCTTTGGGCCACACGCCGTGGCCAACCAGCACTCCGCCGACTGCTGGGACTATGACCCCTGAAAGGGGCGGGGTGGCTGCATCGTCCGGCGTCCATGCCAAGACTGTGGCGGATCCGCTCGTCATGGGGACTCGGCCCCAGACGCGGGACCGGACCTTGATGGCGCCGGGGATCACCGCGATTTTCTGGACGGCTGATAGGGGGATGGGGCGCCAGCCGGTGGGGTCGACCCGGCGCACCACCATGGCCGGTGCCGCTGTCCAAACGGCCTCCATCATGTGGTTCACCTGCTCGGAGATGAGCAGCGGTGTGCCGATGACGACGGTGAGCACCACCATGACACCGGCCGTCAGCAGTGTCTCGCCGGGGCGGCGTGCGAGGTCTCGAAGCGCCCACAGGGCCATTGTCCATTGCCGCTGGGCCATCACCACACCCTACCGCCCGCCGACGGCGGCGCCGCGGGCAAATCGATCATTTCCGCGGGTACATGCGGCGTCAGGCGCCAATCGCCGCGTTGGGATATTCTGGGGGGGTTGAAGGCCCTGAATGCATTCGATAGACGCGCCTGGCTGGCTATTTCGGATGGGCAGCGGGCCAGCGCGACAGCCACCGCACCCCATGCGCAAGTGGTGACAATCAATACACCCGCCGCCAGGATGCGACAGCGGCGAAACGGGTCGCCCATGGGTGTGGGCGCGGATTCGGTTGGGAGGGTATCTGGCATGAACCGATATCGGTGGTGGCGCGTTAGCGCGTCGCAGTTGACATTCGATGGCCAATGGGTCTTAACAGACGACGCATCGACCGAAAGGAGTTTATGGCAATCCAGATAAAACCGCAAGGTGCGCCCACACCAGACACTCAGTGGCCTTCCATAAATGACCAATTTGCCTGATATCTGTGTTACGCGTCATCCTTTGTCATTGCGGCGTACTGTAGGTACGCCGTATTTTTCAGGATTCGTACGCCTTGATCTCAACCCAATTTGCCCATTTCTGGGCAGACACTCGCTGGCTTCAAGGGGAGGGGGGCATGCAGACCGCTGACTGGATGTCCTTGCTGCTGCTGGGGGTTTTCGGCACCGGCCACTGCATTGGCATGTGCGGGCCGTTGATTGTAGCGTTTCCCGGGCAACGGCGCCGATTCCACGCACACCTGCTGTATCACCTGGGCAGGATCAGCGTTTACACCATCATTGGTGGTGCCCTTGGCGGTGCGGGCTTGCTGTTGGCCGCCATTGCCGCCGACGATCCAGTCCACCGTGTGCAGGTGCTGAGCCGGGTTCAGATATTGCTTTCTCTCATCGCCGGCGGCGGCCTCATCTTCATGGCCTTGGCTCAGCTGGGCCTGCTCAACCCTGTGGATGGGCTTACCATGGCCCGGCCTGAAGGTCTTCCCGGGCTGGGCAAGCTCATCGCGGTCACTCGCCGATGGCCGCCAGCGGCGGGCATGCTGGGCCTGGGTGCCGTCAACGGCCTGCTGCCGTGCGGGCTGAGTTACGCAGCCTTCATCCGCGCCGCCGGGGCCGACGGGGTGTTTGGCGGTATGGCCATGTGTCTGGCGTTCGGTCTGGGTACCCTGCCCGGCCTGCTGCTGCTGGGGACCGGCGCGGCGGCGATCATTCGGCGGTTTCGCCGGCAGGCCGGCATTCTGTCGGGGCTGGTCATGGCCCTCATGGGTACCATGCTGCTGGTGAAGGGGCTGGGGAGCGTCGTGACGAGATAAACCCCATCGTTGGGGTAAACGGGGTGCCGGGCTGGCCGGACCGCCTGTAAAAGGACCACTTTGCAATGCTCCTGCGTCGCCACGCCGGCTCCGGCACCGGTACCAAGAATCCGTCCAACCGCCGACCCCTCTTGTCGTCAAGGACATCGGCGATACAGGGAATCGGCCGCGTCTGTTTGCTCCAGATCATCCCAATGCTTTCCGGTCACTGCACCATCAGCCACAAAATCTTCCCAATCCGCGCCAGATCCTACCTGTTGATGACAACTCCCGCCTTGACGGTCATGCGGCAGGGCATGCCGCCGATTCCATAGGCCAGTTGGGCGGGGGTTCTGACATCCCACACCGCAAAATCAGCCGCTTTACCGACTTTAAGGGTGCCCGCACGATCCTGAATTCCAAGCGCCCGGGCGGCGTTGGCGGTAACACCGGCCAGCGCTTCCTCGGGGGTGAGCCCAAACAAAATACAGGCCATGTTCATCATGAGCAGGGGCGACGTGGTGGGGCTGGTTCCGGGATTGCAGTCGGTGGCCACCGCCATGGGCACACCGGCCCGTCGGAGCAGATGCACCGGCGGCGTTTGGGTTTCTTTGAGAAAGTAGAAGGCACCGGGAAGCAGCACGGCCACAGTGCCGGCGGCGGCCATCGCTGCCACGCCGTCCTCTGCCAAATATTCCAAATGATCCGCACTCAATGCGCCGTAGCGGGCGGCCAGGACGGCGCCTTTGGTGTCGCTGAGCTGCTCGGCGTGGATCTTGACAGGAAGGCCAAGACGCTGTGCCGCCTGGATCACCCGTTCGGTCTGTGCGCGTGTGAAGGCGATGCGTTCACAGAAGACATCCACCGCGGCAGCCAATCCTTCTGCGGCAACCGCCGGGAGCATGCTGTCGATCACTTCTTCGATGTAATCATCTGAGCGGCCGGCAAACTCCGACGGCAGCGCGTGGGCGCCTAAAAATGTCGGTATGACGGTGGCCTGAAACGCTTTTCCCAGCCGGCGCGCCACCCGCAGCATTTTCAATTCAGTGTCCGTGTTGAGCCCGTAGCCGGACTTGATTTCCACCGTGGTGACCCCTTCGCGCTGAAGGGCCGCAAGGCGCCGGGCCGATTCCTCGAACAGCGTTTTTTCCGTGGCCTCCCGAACCGCACGTACCGTGCAGGAGATGCCGCCCCCGGCGGCGGTGATGGTTTCGTAGGTGGCGCCGTCAAGGCGCATTTCGAATTCGCCGGCCCGGTTGCCGGCATAAACCAGGTGGGTGTGGCAGTCGATGAGGCCCGGGGTGAGCCATGCGCCGTTCAACCGGTGTATCCTGTGCGCTTTTTGCTTGGCACCGGCGGGCAGATCACCACGCCGGCCGAGCCACGTGATGCGGCCAGCGTCGACCATCACGGCCGCATCTTCGATGATGCCGTAAGGCGTCGGCCCCACCATGGTGGCGAGTCGTGCTTCCAGCCAGAGCGAATCATAGGTGTCGTGCATGTTTTTCCCTTCAGGGTGCTCGGATTTCGCAGACCACACTTAAATCGTCTTGCGGGGTTGGGCCGAGCTATCCATGGAAGGCCGCGCTGCGATACCGAAGGGTTACGGTGCTACCGCCGGTCCAGAATCTTTAGTACTTCAGCGCACTTTTCGCGGGCCCGCGTCGCAATGGCCTCGGCGTCGCCGAGGATCTCGGCTTTGAAGGCATCGTCCTTGATGCCGGCCGCGTTGATCAGCACATTCTGATAAGCGCCCCAAATGCCGGTTTCAAGGGCTCGAGCCCCCATCTGGGCGTCGGATTTGCAGGTGATGTTGCCATAACGGGCCGCTTCGCACAGGGCATCCCATGCCTGGTTGCCCAGCCGCATGGTTTTCAGAGGCGCCCGCGTGGCGTTTTTGAGCCCTTCCTGCATCTGATTTATTCGGGCGGCTTTCTGTGTTTTGGTGTCCTTGGGCATTCTCAGGCCGATCATGTAATCATTGAATGCATTGGTGTCGGCATCGATCATGGGGATGAGGGCATGGGCGGTTTCATGCAGGGGTGGAATAATCTCCCGCATCTTGGCGTCCAGATGTTCGAATTTGCGAACCCCGAAAGTCAGTTTGGCCACCATGGCTACCAAACCGGCGCCCATGGCTGCCATTGCGGCCGCCACGGAACCACCGCCCGGTGCCGAACTGCGCGCTGCCACTTCCTTGATGAAGTCCCGTAGGCGCATGCCTGCCAACGGTTCATCCAGCGGTTCGGCCACCACATATTCGATGATGCGTTCAGTGGGGTCGAAGGCGGCCACGGCGTTGAGGCCCAGGCGCTCGATGGCCAAACGGATTTTCTGGTCCTCGTCCAGGATGAGCAGGTTCTCCTTATGGATGTAGTGTTCGGCGGCCATGAGAATGGCTTCACGTGGCACGAGCCCAACGATTTCTGAGCCGGCCACCCCGACGTTGAGGGCGGCGGCCTCTTCCTTGACGGCTTCGAAGAGAACGTGAATGGGTGTGGTGCGGTAGTCGGTAAGGTTCACGCTCACCTGGGCCACATTGTACTCGTCCACATACCAGCCGAGCCCTTTGACCGCCCTGAGCCGACCGGGTTCATGTGGGCCCCGGCCCGCTTCTCTCAGGTTGAGGGCGATGCGGTGGGCCTGGTTGGCGGTGCCCAAAATATTGACGTTGTAGGCGATTAAAAACGCCCTGGCGCCGGTGGCCGTAGCCCCCCATTCGGGGACGAGTTGCGCCGGCCCGAAGTCGGGATGCCACCGTGGATCGGCCAGCCGCTCGGCCAGCCCCTCGTATTCCCCGTCTCGGATATCGGAAAGTGCGCGCCGGTAATCCTTGTCGGCGGCGTCTTCGTAGAGATAGACCGGCACGTGGATCTCCTCGGCCAGGCGCGTCCCGAATGTTTTGGCAATGGCGACGCACTCGTCCATGGTGACGTTTTGCACCGGGACGAACGGGCACACATCCAGGGCGCCGAATCGAGGATGCTCGCCGTTGTGCTCCCGCATGTCTATGCGCTTCCGGGCGATGCGGGCGGCTGCAAGGGCCCCTTCCACGACAGCCTCGGGGTCTCCGACAAAAGTGTAGACGGTGCGGTGGGTAGAGGTTCCCGGGTCCACATCCAGCAGGGTGCAGCCCCGGGCGGCGCGGATCGCGTCGGCGATGGCCTCGATGGTTTCCAGGTTGCGGCCTTCGGAGAAATTGGGCACACACTCGATGATCTGTTTCATTGAAGCCCCCTTTGGCTCAGTCGAACATGTTGATCATGGGGATTTTGACGCCGCGCTCGGCGGCCACGGCCACGGCCCGCTCGTAACCGGCGTCGGCATGCCGGAGGATGCCCATGGCCGGGTCGTTTCTCAGGACAGTCCTCAGTCGCAGCTCCCCTTCGGGGGTGCCGTCGGCCACCGTGACCTGACCGGCGTGCAGGGCGTAGCCGATGCCCACACCGCCGCCGTCGTGAAACGAACTCCATGCGCTGCCGGAACTCACCGATGACATGAGATTGAGGAGCGCCCAGTCGGCCACCGCATCGGTGCCGTCCCTCATGGCTTCGGTCTCTCGAAAAGGGCTCGCCACGGAACCGCAGTCCAGATGGTCGCGGCCGATGACCACGGGGGCTTTCACACGGCCCGAGGCGACGAGATCGTTGAACATTTTTCCCGCTTTTTCACGTTCGCCGTAGCCCAACCAGCAGATGCGGGCCGGCAGGCCCATATGGGCGATCTTCGCCTTGGCCATGGAGAGCCAGCGCACCATCCGTGTCTTTTCTGGAAACAATTCCAAAAGGGCATCGTCGATGACGGCGATGTCTTCGGGATCGCCGCTCAATGCCACCCACCGGAAAGGGCCTTCCCCCTCACAGAAGAGATGCCGGATGTAGGCCGGCACGAAACCCGGAAAGTCCATGGCGTTGTCTACGCCGCGCCGCATGGCCTGGCGCCTGAGGTTGTTGCCGTAGTCGAAGACCACGGCGCCTTTTTTCTGCAGGTCCAGCATGGCCCGGCAATGGACGGCCATGGCGTCCAAGGCCAGTTCCATGTACCTGTCCGGGTCCGATTCGCGAAGCACCATGGCTTCCTTGTAGGGCAGGTTGTTGGGCACATACCCTTGGAGTTCGTCGTGGGCGCTGGTCTGGTCGGTGACCACGTCGGGAACAAAGTCCGCCATCCCGGCAATGGTCGGCAGTACGTCAGCGCAGTTGCCAAGCAGACCAATGGATAGCGGCTTTTTGACCGCGGCCGCGTCGCGGGCCATGCGGATGGCGGCGTCCAGGTCGTCGGTCATGACGTCGAGATAGTTTGTGTCGATGCGCCGCTGGATTCGGTGACGGTCAACCTCCACGCAGATCGCCACCCCGGTGTTCATGGTGACGCTCAGGGGCTGGGCACCCCCCATGCCGCCAAGACCCCCGGTGAGGACGATCTTGCCGGTAAGGTCGCCGTCGTAATGCTTTTCGGCCAGTGCGGCAAAGGTCTCATAGGTGCCTTGGAGGATGCCCTGGGTGCCGATGTAGATCCAGGAGCCGGCGGTCATCTGGCCGTACATCATGAGGCCCCGCTTCTCCAGATCGTTGAAATGGGCCCAGTCATCCCAGTGCCCAACCAGGTTCGAGTTGGCGATGAGGACCCTGGGGCTGTGGGTGTGGGTTCGGATGACCCCCACCGGCTTGCCCGACTGCACCAGGAGGGTTTCATCGTTTTTCAATTCCAGAAGGGTTCGCACAATCGCGTCAAAGCAGTCCCAGTTGCGGGCCGCACGGCCCCGACCGCCGTACACCACCAGCGCATCGGGATTCTCCCCGTTTTCGGGGTCCAGGTTGTTACACAGCATGCGCAGCGCAGCCTCCTGAAACCACCCCTTGCAGTGCAGCTGCATCCCCCTGGGCGCCCTCACCGGGCGCGCCTTCCCCAATCCGATATTGAGTTGTTTCAGTATCTTGTCTTTATTTGACAATATAGGCATGACACCCTCCCGTGGATTTGGTGTTCAACGGCAATGGCGCCGGGCAGCAGCAGGCCGCAACCCGCACCATCATGTCTCGTGTCCCCGAAGTCGCCGGATCAATGCTCAGGGCTGCCGCTGCCTTTCGGTCTCGGGCATTGACGGTCCGAATTACAGCGTGCTACAGCACACCGCTGTTTTCGCGTTACGATAGAGGATTTTTCGCCTGTGCACCACCCTGAAACGATACCCAGCGACGGCCTTGGCCGCATCCGCCTGTATCTGGCCCTGTCGCGAACCCCTCACGGACTGTTGGACATGGCCGCTCCGGCGTTTGGCGCCCTGCTGTGGTTGGGCCGGCTGCCGGACGCTTTGGTGACGATAGTGGGGCTGGTCACCACCTTTGCCGGGTACACGGCCGTTTATGCCCTCAACGACGTGGTGGGCTACAACAGCGACCGGATGAAATTTCTCCAGGGCGGGTTTGGAGATGCCGGCAGCGATCTGGATGCCGTGTTCATTCGCCATCCCATGGCCCAGGGGCATTTGCGCCTCGGTGAAGGCATCGCCTGGGCACTGGCTTGGGGGCTGGTGGCCCTTGCCGGTGCCTACTGGCTGAATCCCGTCTGCATAGTGATTTTTCTGGGGGGTTGTCTCCTGGAAACGGTGTATTGCCTCCTGTGGCGGGTCAGCCCGTATCGAGCGCTGGTGAGCGGTGTCGTAAAAACCTTGGGTGCCGTGGCCGGGGTCTATGCCGTTGATCCGCATCCGGACCCGGTGTTTCTGGCCTTGCTGTTCGGCTGCCTCTTCGCCTGGGAGATCGGAGGGCAGAATGTGCCCAACGATTGGGCCGATCTCAAAGAGGACCGTCGTTTCGGCGGTCGGACCATCCCCGTCCGTTTCGGCCTGGATGTCTCAAGCGCCATTATCTTGTGGGCCAATCTCGTTGCCGTGATCCTCTGCGGGTGGCTTTTTTATTCGGTCGGCGGGGCCGGTATCGCGCTCTGGGGAGCGGCGGCAGTCATCATGACGTTTGGGCTGCTGCTGGTGCCGGCCGTGAGACTCCATTATGTTGCTACGGCTGAAATGGCCATGACGCTTTTTAATCGCGCCAGCTATTATCCGGTGGGGCTTTTCTGTGTGGCGCTGCTGCGCGTCCTTCTTGTCTAACGCCCAATTAAGATGAAACGGTAAAAAGTAGCAAAAAGGACGATTTCGTAAAATGTTCGAGATACGGCTTGCGAATCCTGAAAAATGCGGCGTACTTACAGTACGCCGCAATGACGAAGGATGACGCGTAACGCAGATATCGGACTTTTTACGGAACCGTCAATTAAAGCGGTCGCCGCCCCGTGTGAATTACGGCGATGCCGTTGGTGAGACGCCGGAACGCCACATCGGTGAATCCCACGTCGGCGAGCAGCGCGGCAAGTTCCTCGGGCAGGGAGAAGAGGCGGATGGTCTCCGGCAGGCACAGGTAGCCCTCCCGGTTGCCCACCAGCAGTTGGCCCATGAACGGCATGATGTGAAAAGAATGGAAATCGTAGAGGCGCCGAAACACGGGGTTGACGGGTTTGGAAAACTCCAGGCACATGAAACGCCCACCCGGTTTCAAGACCCGGTGCATTTCTGAAAACGCACGCCGCAGTCGGGTCACGTTGCGGATGCCGAATCCCACCATGGCGGCGTCGCAGATCTTTTCCGGCAGACAGATGGACTCGGCGTTCCCCTGAATGTAATGGATGCGGTTTCTGGCGGCACGTTGGCTGCTTCTGGCGCGGCCCGCCCGGATCATTTCCCGGTTGATGTCGCACAAGATCACTTTCCCGTCGGGGCCGACCTTTTCATCCGCCAGGATGGACAGATCCCCCGTACCGCCGCAGACGTCCAACACGATTTGCCCAGGTACTAAATTCAGGCGATTCACGGCCATGCGCTTCCAAATATGGTGAATCCCCAGGCTGCAAAGGGTGTTCATGAAATCGTAATACGGCGCCACCGTGTCGAAGTGCCGCCGCACCCAGGATTCCTTCTCGGATGCCGGCAGTTCCTTGAATCCAAAGGTCGCCTTTCCGGTGGAATCGATGTAGTCGTCCAACTGCTGGCGGCGGATACCGCGGTCAAACCATCTGGGTCGATCAAATGACATGTTGGTTACCGGGTCCTTCCATTCCCGAGAGATGCATCATGTAATTGACGGCCGTGGATCGGCATAAGCCGGCATAGTTGATGACCGGCACGTACCGCAGCCCCGTGGTGGTTGCTATCCGTAGACCGGCCGATCTTCCCCACTCGGCGATGCACGACGGGGGGATGAAGCGCCCCCAGGTGTGGGTGCCCCGGGCGACGATGCCCAGCACCCACTCGGCCATGACAATGGCCAGCAGCCAAGAGCGGAGCGTCTTGTTGAGAGTGGCCACGATCAGATGACCACCCGGGCGAAGCAGCCGGGCGCACGCTGTGATGACTGATGCCGGCGAGGGCACATGCTCCAGCAGTTCC
Source organism: uncultured Desulfobacterales bacterium (assembly GCA_964446485.1). Classification (GTDB taxonomy): domain Bacteria; phylum Desulfobacterota; class Desulfobacteria; order Desulfobacterales; family JBDRRP01; genus JBDRRP01. Next base: position 13,997 of record CAYUOU010000053.1, read on the forward strand.
ATGCAGGTGACCACGTCGAAGGCCTGGGGCCGCGCGGCGGCAGTGGCTTCCACGGTGGTTCGTTCATAGGCAATGCTCAACCCGCTGCCCTGACTGTGGCGCCGGGCAACGCTCAGGGCCGTCTCGCCCATGTCGATGCCGGTGACGACGGCGCCCCGGGTGGCCATGGCTTCGGTCAGTATACCGCCGCCGCATCCCACATCCAGCACCGATTTGCCGTCGAGGCCGGCCACGCATGTCTCGATGAACCGCGCCCGCAAAGGGTTGATGTGATGCAGCGCGGCATATTCGCCGTCGAGATCCCACCATTGCCTGGCCGCCGCCTCGAAGCGATCGAGTTCTGCAGCATCGATGTTCCCGTCTGCACCGCTCATGCCCATCCCAATCCTAATCTCCAAAAATATGGCTTAAAAAACTCCCTTTTACTCGAAGAAACGGACAGCGGGCTACTTCTTCGTAAAAAAGAAAGCGACAAGCTTTCAGGGGAAGATACATACAAAGCCATGGCAAGTGAAAAGATACATTGGGACGATTTTATTTCAACTCTCCTTGACGGACTGGAGGACAAAGACTTTGGAAATTAAGAGATACGAAATCTCATAACCGATATGTATGGTGAATAGCCGTTTTTGTCGTGTTCTGGGCGCTCAATATCGCAAAAGCGGGTTTCATAGATAGGGTTTCAGATTTAACGTGCGTTGAATTTTTTCGCGCACCTCATCAGGCACGCCTGCCTTTTCGGCAAACGATCCCCATTTTGATACCGTCGCCTGCACCTCGGCAACGATTTTCGCAGCGCGCCCCCGTTTCATCGAAGCACTCTTTGCGCAGGCGTTGAAGTCCGCCTTGGTGAAATTGTCGCGTTTTCCATTCATCTTCATCTGGTGGCTTGCCGTCCACGCGCCCGAAGGATTAATGCGGTAAATCATATCAAAGGCCGGCGATAATGACCACTCACCGGATTTATTCATCAGGAAGGCAATGTTCTTCACATGGTCATCCTGATTACGGGCCACGATATTGAATACCATTCGCCGAAACTGTTGCTCGATGGCCTGCATGGGCAACTGCAGTTGCCGCATCACCAGTAACGCCTGCTCGTAACTATAAGCGCCTGCCATATTGAAATCGTAGTGTGCCAGGGCGCAGAGTGACTGCATGTGAAGTTTTTTCCCGTCAGCGAGACGATCAAATCGGCGCGTCATGAAATGCGACCGGCCATTCTCCTTGAACAGCCGGCATTCACTGATTTCAATGCCGCATTCAAGCGCCATGAGGTAATACGCATATTCGATCAATCCGTATCCTCTTGGATCTTCCAACTCCTTATCCTTGTTGCCACTGATGCCGTCAAATTTCAGCAGCCAGTATTCAAATCCCTGGTCGGCTTTGACCTGGCCGGACCGCACTTCATTGGTTTTCGGGTTCCAGGCGATGACCGCCTTCGCCCTCGCGCCACCTGCGGATGTGCCCACGCGCAGAATATCCCTCAGCGCCTCAGCTCTGCCCTCGGCCGTAAATGATGCCTGCAGGTCATTCTGGTGGGTCAATATCTCGGAGGCAAGCGCAACCAACTGGTCGACCTCAATGTGGGTGCTCTGCCTTGCCACTGGACCGGTGGCGGGGGCAAATTCCAGCGCCCCCATGCCGCGTTCACCGGTATAGCAAAGTCGCTCTACCGCGTTGAAGGAATCCGCTTGCCGCCCCTGCAATGCCAGCCAGGCATCAATCAGCACGTTGCCGAATTTGTCGGGCAACGCGTCGGCTAAGAGGCCGGGCAGCCCGCGAAACGTCGGACGGGAAAGCTCGGGAAAGCGGTACACGCGCCGGGAAAGCGGCATCACCATCGGCGCGACCTGAATGCCGCTTTTTGCAAATGCTGCATCGTATTCAAAGCTGGCGACGTCCTCCCCGTCCTCCAGCGAGACAGCACCGATGGTTTTACCCCACAGCCTGACTTCGGCAAGGGTGCTCACGGCTTTTCATCCCAGCGCCATGGTTTGCCCGTCGCCTTTACGGCACGTTGGCCCGAAGCCCGTTGCCGGACCTTGCCCTTGCGCTTCAGCAGATCCATCGGTCGGGGCCCGGACTCCGGAATCAGGCTATCCAGCCCTGGTGCGGCGTCCAGCACCCGCAGCACACGAACCAGGGTGGTCAACTGGGATGTTTGCCCCGCCTCCATGCGTTCGAGGGTGCGCTTGGCGATACCCGCCTGTTCGGCCACCGCCGCCTGGGTCAACTGCAACTCAAGCCGGCGTCCGGCAATGCGTGCACCCAACTCGGCCAGGACAGCATCATCCGTGAGTAATCCAGTGATTCTCATAGTCGTTAAAGATTGCGAATAAAACCAATAAACTGCTTTATGTCGTTATTTATTGCGATATATAGATTATTATTTTGCTCTCGTCAAGTCGTATTATATTGCGCGATTTCATGTTCGTTCAGGTAGTTCTTGGCCACGCCGACGTCGAATTTCTGGATTTTTCCTCATGGCCCCCCAGATAAGCTTCCCACGACGGCTTCAGCGTTGCCCACGGAATGATCGCCGCATCATGAACAGGGTGTTGGTGATAACGCTCAAGCTGCTCAGCAGCATGGCGATGACGGCAACGATAGGCGAAAGGTATCCCATCATGGCAACCGGGATGGCCGTCACGTTGTAGAAAAACGACAGCATGAGGTTTTGCCGGATGTTGCGGCGGACGCTGCCGGCGATGTCCAAGAAGTCCAGAATCTGACCGGGGTGTGCCCGCATGAGGGAGATGTCGGCTACCTCGGCATCCAGGGCGTTGCCGCTGAAAACGCTCACCGCCAGGTCGGCGGCCGCCAGGGCCGGGGCATCGTTGATGCCGTCCCCCACCATGGCCACATCCTGCCCCGCCGACTTGAGGTTGCCGACCCGGCGGGCTTTGTCTTCGGGGGTCAGCGCACCGGCGGCATGTGAAATGCCGATGTGTTGAGCCACCTGACGGGTAACGGCGTCGGCGTCTCCCGAAAGTAATTCCAGATGGATTCCCCGGGTGAGCAGCGCGTTCACGACGTCACCCATTCTCGCCCGAAGGTGATCACCGAAGTACAAGGTGGCCGCAAGACGGTTGTCGATGCTCACGTAGACGCAGGATGCGATGCTGTCGGCATCTTCCATGGCGCATCGCCGAGCGCCGGCGCCGATATCCAAAGCGACGAAACGGGCGCTGCCGATCTTTACCGACCGAGACCCCAGGCGCCCCTTAACCCCTTCGGCGTGCTCGGCCATGCTGGACACGTCGGGAAGGGGCAGGGCGCCGTCGCGGGCGCATCGCCGGATCTCTTCGGCAATGGGGTGGCGGCTGCCTGCTTCCAGTGCAGCGGCTGTGGCCAGCATTTCGTTGGCGGTGTGCCCCGCTTCGGGCGCTACCGACAGCAGTCGCCACCGGCCGGTGGTCACCGTTCCGGTTTTGTCCATGACCACCGCGCAGACGGCGCCGGCTTTTTCAAAGGCGTCGAAGTCCCGAACGAGGATGCCTTCGCGGGCCGCAATGGAGACGCCGGCCACACGGGCCAATGGTACGGCGACCCCCAGGGCGCATGGGCAGGCGATGACCAGCACGGTCATGGACCGGATCATCGCCTCTTCGACGCCGAGACCCGATGCCAGGCCGAAAACCGCCGTGGCCATGGCCAGAAAAACGATGGTCGGCACAAATCCCAACAGCCAGCGCTGGGTCTGACTGACCCGAGGATCCTTTCCGGCCAGAGCCGTTTCCATGATTCGGATCATCTGCATGAGGGTCGACTCCGCCCCCACCTGGAGTGCCCGGATGCGCAGGTCGCCGTCGACGAGCGTACACCCGCTGATCACCCGATCCCCGGAGCGTTTTCCCACTAACCGCGGCTCCCCGGTGAGAGTGGATTCGTCCATGGTGCCGGTGCCGGCGATAACCACGCCGTCGGCGACGGCGGTCTCCCCGGGCGTGAGGCGAAAGGTGTCGCCGACCGTCAATTGGATCGCTGGTACATATCGACCCGCGGGCGCTTCGGTCGAACAGCGCCGCACCTTTGCCGGGACCAGGGCACTAAAGGCGCCCAGATCGGCATGAACGGCCGCCTTGGCCCGCTGCTCCAGCATCTGGCCCAACAGCACTAAGGTGATGAGCATGGAGCAGGTGTCGAAATAAACATGGATGCTGCCCCTGACCAGGTTGAAGGTGCTGTAGAGAAACGCGCTGGATGCGGCGATGGCGATGAGGGTCTCCATGCCGAAGGCACCGGTACGAAAGCCGGCCGCTGCGCGCCGGAAGATGGGGCTGCCGCCGTAAACGAAGACCCCGGCGGTCATTACGAACATGGGGAGGGAAATCTTGAAGATGCTGTCCGGGTCCAATGCGGTGACAAAACCGGTGTACAGGGCGGCGCTCAGCATCATGACGTTCATGGTCAGCAGCATGGAGACGGCGAACCGGACAAATTCTTTGCGCCGGGCGCTTCGTGAATCCAACTCGCCGGTCAGTCCCGATGGGTATCCAAGGCGATGGATGGCTGCCATAATGTCCGCCGGTCGTGACTGCCGAGGGTCATAATGGCAGGAGAGACGATCCCCGGAAAAATGGCAGACGGTCCGGCTGACGCCGGGCACCATGGAAACGGCCCGCTGAATCACCCAGGCACAGGCAGGGCACCACATGCCGTGAATTTCCAGCGTTAGGGGCAGCGTGTCGTCTTCTGGTGCGGGATCCGAAGACTGCTCTGTGGAAAATGCATCCGACGCGGCGATGCGGTCCAGGTCTGCCGTGGTGCTGGGAATGATGCCCAGGGCCTGGCATTCCCGGAAGAGATCGCTGGTGGTGAGGTCGCCGTCTGTCCCGGCTTCGGAGAGGATTGCGTAGACCTGTCTGCAGCCGATGCAGCAGAAGGAAAGCGACGTGCCGTCCACGGCCAGGGCGCGGGCCCCGTGGGTGAGGGGAAGTCCGCACAGCGCGCAAACGTCAGTGGTCGTCATTGGGTCGGTGTCCAGCCACAGGGCAATCGCGCACAGGATTGTAGGAGCGGGCCATACCCGCGCATCGGCCATTTGTGGATGGACACGATTAGTTGCGGGTGCCGAGGGATTTCACAAAGGCCAGGATGCGCCAGCGGTCCGGGGGTGAAATGGTGGTGGCCAGTGCCGGTTGTCGGCCATTGGGGATGCCGTAGCTGATCTCCTTGAACAGCACGCCGTCCAGTGTCTGCTGGACTTTGGCGCTTCTCAAATCGCCCGGCAGCGGCGCGAAACTCTGCCCCACCGTTCCTTTGCCGTCATAATTGATGCCGTGGCACTGCTGGCAGAACCGTCCATACAACACCTTCCCCGTGCTGACGACGGTGGCATCAGGTGCTCTGCCATAGGGGGATACCAACGCCGCTGGCGAAGACGTGCGATACTGAATTTCGCCGTCCGATGTCGGCACCAGGCCGGATGCCATTGCCAGAATAGGCTTTTCATGGGGGCGAACGGTCGGGGTTTCCCACATGCGCCCCACCGAGAGGTTGTCGTCGTACAGGGTGATCGCCGTATAGGCCGCCAGCACAATGCTTGTGACGACGAGGCCGAGGGTGAGTATGCGTATCATTTATTCTCCCTTTGCGCCCCGCACATGCTGGGGAAACGGTACGCTTGGGTAATTTGCGTACTCCGATTCGCCGGGCACGTCGGGTATGGGACGGTAATCCCAGTCCGGTTGTCCCAGATCGCCAATAACAAAGTAGGCCAGTCCGCCTTTGAAAAAGATGAAGACGACCAGTAGCAGGATGATCACCCACGTTTTTACGATGCTGGCTTCGTGGTGGCCGTGTTCAACGTCCGTTCGTGGTTTCATATTTTTACCTCCAGCACGCCATAGAGGATAATGTACAGAAACGCCCACACCACCGTTCCGGCAAGAATCAGTATCAGGACCAACGGAAAAGGGGCTTCGCGTTCCTGAATGCCGTCGACATAGGTGGCATGGATTTCGGTCATGCGCTTGTCGGCATCCCCATGGTTAAAATGGGTGCGGGCCAAAGCGACCGCCAAAACGATGATGCTCAGCAGCGCCGGAAAGAGGTACAGCACAAAGTGCTGGAAATTGCGCAGTTCGAAAAAATGCATACCCGACCATCCCTTCCCGCAAATATAATATTAGCCCGCTTTCACAATCGCAAATATGACGAAGGAAAAACTGGCGCACAGTGTTATGCATACAAGGCCGAACAAGGCAATCATCTCGAGGCGGCTGGCCAATTTCGTCGGGGCTGGCCGTTGGCGCGGGATTTCAAGAATCGGCAGAAACCGCGCCCGCTGCTGGTCCCGGAATTGATTGTTCTTCAAGGCCCAGGCAAAGACCACCAAGGAGACAAATAGGCCAAAAAGCATGTAGCTGATGAAGTATGGGTAATACATGGGCGTTCCCCGTTAATTTCTTTCTACGCGGGTTATCGGCAACCCCGATGCGCTTCGCGCGGTTACTTCAATGGTTCATAGGAGGCATCGATGCCCCGGGGTTCTGTGTTGGCGTCGCTGTCGTTGATGAAGTAAACGGCCACATAATCTCCGACTTCCCATATCTTCTGAGATTCGAGTTCGCGCTTGAAATACGGCATGGCCGTGCCTGTGATGCCGTTCATGATCTGGTAATAGATAATGCCGCCGGAAATCTCACGGCCCTTCAGGATGGTGAAATTCAGCGGCGGCGGGTATATCCACGGCTGGGCCGGTCCCATGCCGTCTCCCACCGGGCCGTGGCATCCGATGCAAAACTGCTGATAAACGACATGCCCGCGCTGCAGGCTCGCCGCACTGGTCGGATACGGGTTGGGCAAGTCGCGCCAGCCCTGGGGAACGATATCGGCCAGCCACTGGGCATTGACGTCGGGACCCGCCTCGTACGCTTTGATTGATTCCGCCTTCCAAAACCGCTGCCGAGACATGCGGGCGTCGGCGGCCTTCATACCGAGGCTCTGGACATATTGGGTGAGGGTGTCGATTTGGGCTTCGCCGAGCCATTTAAAAGGCGGCATGATGGAATTCGGGCGCGTGTACCGCGGGTTGAAAAAATGGGCGATGTGCCAGTCGTCGGGGTGCTCGCCGCCCTCCTGGGACAGGTCTACACCGGTGCGCGCGGAACCCAGCTGAATGGGGCGATCGCTAACATAATCGCCGGCCTGGGCGATGCGGCTTGAGCCGTGTCCCCAATCGAAGGCGCGGATCGCCTGGCTGTGGCAGTATACGCAGCCGTTCTGCAGATAGAGCTTGAACCCGGCTTGCTCCACCGCTGTCCGATCACGGTAGATCTCAGAAGGCGTCATGTCTGCGGTGGAGTAAGGCCACGCCACCATCAATAGGACGATGGCGGTAAGGATAAGCAGGGCGCCGCCGATCACCACTGTGGGGGTCATTTTCATTCTGTTGCCGCTCCAGGATTAAAAAAAAGCGTTCGAACGATATTGTAAAAACCGAGATAGGCGCCGGTGAGGATGAACAACCCCGACGAGGCGCGAATCACATAGTATAGATGGATTTGGGGCAACACCCGGTAGATGGTTTCGCCGTTGAGCCAGGCGTTGCCTTGGATCAGGCCCGCAATGGTCAGATCAACCGCCATAACAGACACACCGATCACCACCAGCCAGTATTGCAGGTTGGCAAGGTACTCGCTGTAGAGCGGTTTTTTCGTAATCCGCGGGAGAATGAAATAGAGCCCCCCCAGTGCCGTGATGCCGGCGAAGGCAAAGACCCCGATGTGGGCGTGGCCCACCACCCAGTTGTTGTAATGGGTGACCCGCTGCACCTGGGGAAGCGCCATGAAGCTGCCCTGAAAATTGGCGAAGAAATACATGATGGTGCCGGTGAAAACAAATTTGGCACCGATATCAGCGTACACGTCGCCAAGCTTGCCTCTGATGGTGTACCAGATGTTGATGAGAAAGATCATCACCGGAATGACCATGGCGATACTGTCGACGATGGAGATGACCTTGAGCCAGGTGGGGACCGGCACCTGAAGCAAATGATGGGTGCCGATGTGGGTGTAAACCACCAGCAGAGACCAGAATCCGATGAGGGAAAGGGTGTGGCTGTAAAGGGGCGACCGCGTGGCGATGGGCAGCACGTAGTAGGCCACCGCCAGTCCCATGGGGGTCAGCAGCAGGCCAAAGATATTGTGCCCGTAAAACCACAGCAGGATGGCATCGGGGATGCCCAGCAGGGCGCCGGTGTCGGGCTGCCAGATCACATTGCCCAGGCAGTACCCGACGGCGGTGAGCACCAGCGCCGCGCAGGCATACCAGATGGAAACGTAAAGGATCTGCTCCTGGCGCTGGTGGACGGTCATGAAAACGTTGAAGATGACCAGTGCGAAGAGAACGGCGATCATGATATCCACCGCCCAGGGCAGCTCGGCGTACTCCCGTCCCTGGCTGTACCCCGCCCCCAGGCTGATGACGGCAATGACCAGCATGATGTTCCAGAGCACGGCCGTGAGCACACCTAATTTCTGGCTGTAGAGTTGAGTGCGCAGCAGCCGCGGTGTGTAGTACAGCGCTGCGGCGATCAACCCGGGGGTTACGAAACCGAACAGCACCAGGTTGACATGGATCGGCCGGGATCTCCCGAATTGGATAAACTCGATATTGGCCATGAAGTCAGGTGCAATGAGATAACCGGCGGCGATCATGCCAAAGCTTGTGGCAAAGGCGAACCAAAGCGCAGAAGTAAACGTAAATGCGATGGCGGCCGACTGGCTCTCGACTTCTTCAGTAAGGGTGGCGGTCATGAGTTTCCCCGTTTAAACGTGTTGCGTTAACTGTGGCACGACAGCCAGCAGTCGATGTTGGCCTTTTTCTCCCGGTGGCACTCGATGCAGAAGCCCATCTTGAACCGATGGGATTTCAGCCGGTCCATCTGCGTTACCTGCCCGTGACAGCTTTCACAGGCGATTTCTTTTCGGATGTGGCGCTGGTGATTGAAAACGACGTGCTCCGCCACCAGGTAGACTTTGCGCCATGGCGTCGGTGTGTTGGTGTTATAGTAATCGTGCTCTTTCAGGATCTGCGGGTGGTTGGCGATGATGTACTTATGGCAGTGTAGGCATTTTTCCACCGGTGGCAGACCCGGATGAATGGATTTCCCCACGTAGGGATGGCAGTAATAGCAGTCAATGGCCTTGACCCCGGCATGCAACTGGTGGCTGAAGGGGATGGGCTGCTCAGGTTGGATCATGGCCCCCGGCGTGGCGTAAAACAGCCACAGAAATAACCCCAGCACCAGCACACTCATGGCGCACAGGGTCAGCGGCGTTTTGTTTACAGCGATGGCGGACAGGGTGTCGCGGAAAGCCGTGAAAAATCTCATCGGCTTGCCCCGGGTACCGACGAGGATGACGATCACCAGAAGGGTGAGGAGCGCGAGTGAGGTGAGCAGGATTTCCATCAGGCCACCTCCTCATTGGGCGTCACCGCCGGTGTGAGCCGCACCAGCTCGGGGAAAAGATTGAGCGCCCCGGTCACGGCGGCACCCATCAGCCCGAGAAATCCCAGCGATATGATGAGATCCACCGCGTTGAGGGGAAGGTGCTCGGCGTGGTGGTAAAACGCCGGCCCCGTGAGCAGATAGTGCTCCAGCCAGATGGCGGTCAGCGTTACCGAGCACATCACGATCATGAACCCCGGTATGGTTTTGACTTTGCGGTTCAGGAGAATGAGAAACGGGGCGATGAAGCCGGCGATGAATACGACCCAGGCCAGCCCCTGCCATGGCGCCACCATGGTGCGTTCGATGACGAATGCAGTTTCCTCGGCGATGTTTCCGTACCAGATCACCACGAGCTGGCAATAGAAGAAGTCCGCCCACAGCAGACAGAAGGCGAAGTATAGTTTTCCGATGTCATGGAACTGTTTTTCCCTGAGATCATAACCCGTGTTGGGAAGCAGATGCAGTATCGACGCCAGGATAATCAACCCGCCCAGCCCCACATACATTGCCTTCACGAAGGTGTATGCCCCGAACAGGGTGGAGTACCAGTGGGGATCCACGGCCATGATGAGATCGAACCCCAGCAGAGAGAGCACCAGTGCGAAGGCGAGCATGTACAAAACGGCCAGCACGTTCATGCGCTTGCGGCACTGGGCCTCGTCGCGAATGGTCCGTTCCCACAGACCGCTCAGCCAGAGACGGAACCCGTTCTGAGGGGCGGGGGTCTTTTGTTTCAGCCAGAGGGCGTGGAATATATAAGCAAAACCGATGCCGTAGAGCACCAGCAGGCCGATGGCGTCCCGGGTCATGAGAAAGGGGACGTTGAGCCAGACCTCTTTGCCGTGCAGGTCATGGTGGGTCCATGGAAACACGTGGTGCTGGCCGATGAGCATCAGCAGCAGCAAGACGAACGACACCGGGAAAAAGCTGGCGAAGGCTTCCGACAGGTTGGCCAGGGGGCCGCTCCAGCGGGCGCCGGTGGTGTGCATGATGGTGGAGAAAAGCAGCCCCCCTTGGGCGATGCCCGAAAAGATCATGAAATTGATCAAGTACACCTGCCACGCTTTTTCGGGATGCTTTCCGGTGGCTTCGTAGACAAACGCCACCAGCCCGATGATGATCAGGCCTATGAAAAACGCCATCGCGGGTTTTTTCCAGACCGCCGTGTGGGTGTTGTTGTCAGTCATGGCATACCGTTCCGTTGATGAATGATGGGGCAACCGTCCCCTGGGTGCGAGGCTACCCCGTCGCGCCGTTGAACTCCCTGATGTCACCGCCTTGCCGGCGAAAGAATTCCTTCAGACCGTCCGTGTGTTCAGCCGCACAGCTGGCCAGAATGCCGTAATGGGCGCCCGAGCAGCGTTCGTCGTAATGCAAGAGCTGTTTGTAGTCCGGTAGCCGTGCCAGCGCCACCAGGCCGAGGACGTTCCCAAAAACGGCGAACAGGATGGTGAACTCGAAGCCCACGATGAAAAAGGGCACCAGCGCAACGACGGGTTTGCCGCTGACGATGAGGCCCCAGCGGGCCGAGGTGAACGCCGCCAGGAGAAAACCGCTGAAAAATCCGGTGATGCCGCCGGCCAGCGTGCACCATCCAATCAGGCTCTTCTTGACGGAAAGGGCTTGAGCCAGCTTGCGGCTGGGCAGGGGTGAATTGACCCGAGCGATGGTCCAGTCCGCATTGGACCGGATTTGCCGGACGGCATCCACCGCCTTATCCTCGTTTTCGAACAGGCCCAGGATGTGCGTATCAGCCGGCATGATGGTCTCCTTCATGCAGGGTTTCCTTGATTTCGGTCATGGAGATCGACGGCAAGTGTTTGATGAACAGGAGAAAAAGAAAAAAGAACAAACAGAAGCTGCCCATCATGATGCCGAATTCGATGATTGTCGGCGTGTAAAACCCCCACGCGTGGGGAAGAAAATCATGGGCGACGCTGGTTACAATGATCACAAAGCGTTCGTACCACATGCCCACATTGATCAGCAGGGAGATGGGAAACAGCCAGGCGATGGAGGTGCGCACCTTTTTGAAAAACAGGGCCAGCGGGACGATGGTGTTGCAGATCACCATTATCCAGAAGCCGACCCGATAGTCGCCCGTTGCCCGCCACCAGAAGATTTCCGCCTCCACCGGGTTATGACTGTACCAGGCGATGAAGAACTCCGTGGCGTAGGCGAACCCCACGATCAGACCGGTAAAGATGATGGTCTTGGCGACGCTTTCGAGCACCTTCATGGTGATGATGGCTTCGCAATGGAGGATGCGGCGCATGGGGATCATCAGGGTGAGGACCATGGCCAACCCGGAGTGGATGGCGCCGGCGACGAAGTAGGGTGCGAAAATGGTCGTGTGCCAACCCGGAACCACGCCCAGGGCAAAATCCCAGGACACGACGCTGTGCACCGAGATGACCAGCGGCGTCGCCAGGGCGGCGAAGAAGAGATAGGCGCGGGTGTAGTGGCGCCACTGTTCATGGGCGCCGGTCCACCCAAGGCTCAGGATGGTAAAGATTTTCTTTCGGACGCCGGTGGCGCGATCGCGCACCACGGCCAGATCCGGCAGCATGCCGGTGTACCAGAACAGCGAGCTCACCGTCAGGTAGGTGCTGATAGCCACCACGTCGAACATGAGGGGCGACTGGAAATTGGGCCATAGGGTCCGCTGGTTGGGCAGCGGCAGCATGTAGAACACCAGCCAAACCCGCCCTAGATGGATGAAGGGATACAGGCCGGCACAGCAGACGGCAAATACTGTCATGGTTTCGGCCGCCCGGGCAATGGGATTTCGCCAGCCGGCGCGAAACAGATGCAGGATGGCCGAAATGAGGGTGCCGGAGTGGGCGATTCCCACCCAGAACACGAAGTTGATCAGGTACGTGCCCCAGTGCACCGGTGTATTCATGCCGGCCACACCAACCCCCACAAGGATCTGGTACAGCCAGCAGGCCGCTCCAGTCAGAATGCCCATAAAAAGCAGCGCAATGGTGGCCCAATAGGCGCGCCCGGGCGGCTTCAGCGTGTCCAGGACGATGCGGTCGACCTTGGTAAACGTCAATTCAGACATGATTCCGTTTCCGTGGCTAAATGTCGTGGATGACCTTTTTCAAATATATTACTGCCGGCTTCGTGTTGAGATACCCCATGACCTGGTAGGCGCGCGGATCGGCTGCCAGATGGCGCAGCCGGCTTTCGGGATCCATGAAACTGCCAAAGGTCAGCGCCTGGGTGGGGCAGGTCTGCACGCACGCGGGGATCACTTCACCGTCGCGGATGGCCCTGTCTTCGTTCTTCGCCCGATTGCGTGCGTCCTTGATGCGTTGGATGCAAAACGAGCATTTCTCCATCACCCCCTTGCTGCGGGTGGTGACATTGGGGTTCAACTGCAGATTCATGGGCTCAGGCCACTGCCAGGTGTGCCAGTTGAACCGGCGCACTTTATAGGGGCAGTTCTGGGCGCAAAAGCGGGTGCCGATGCAGCGATTGTAAATCTGGTTGTTGAGCCCTTCCTTGGAGTGGTGGGGGGCGTACACCGGGCACACCGACTCACACGGGGCATTGTCGCAGTGCTGACACATCATGGGCAGGAAGGATACGCGCTCGCCGTGTTTGGTGTCCCGGTAACGTTCGACGCTCAGCCACGCCATCTCCCGCCCTTTGAGGATCTGCGCCTCTCCTACGATGCCGATGTTGTTCTCCGCATAGCAGGCGGCGGCGCAGGCGCCGCATCCGATGCAGCGATCCAGGTCCACGATCATGCCCCAGCGATAGGTGTCATGGTCGTGGGGCGGGTAGAAGTCCCTTTTGGGATCGTAGCCTTCGGGCGTCGGCAGGGTCAGGGGGAAATCGTGCATGGTCAGGCCCGGCGGATGGCCCTTTTCATGATCGGAAAGCGCCGCCAGCGTGGTGGCCAGAGCGATTTTCCGATCCATCTGATTACTGCTGCCGTCGGTATGGGCCAACGCCTGATGGCGACCGCTGGGCAGCACGGTGACCGGTTCGATGAGCATGACCGGACCAAAGGCGATGCGCTGTACTTCGGGCGGGAGGATCTTCACGGGATTGGTGCCGACCCCCTTGGCAAATCGACCGTAGGCTTCGTGTCCCTGACCCGTGTGCATGGCCAACAGCCCCGGAATGACATCATGGCTGGGTATCACGGGCGCGGTGATTTTTCCCCACTTGGACTGAATGCTGACGGTGTCCCCGGCGTCCACGCCCAGCTTGGCGCAGGTATCCGTGTGAATCGCCACCGGACTCTGCCACGTCACCTTGGTCAAGGGGTCGGGGATTTCGCACAACCAGGGCCGGTTGGCGCTGCGTCCGTCAAAGAATCGCAGCGACGGCATTGCCGTGAAGGCGAATCCCGAAGATGCCGGCGATTCGACGCCGTGGAACAGGTCGGCAAATGTGGCGGTGGGCAATGGTGCCGCCGTGTCTCGCCGCGGCGCGTCGGGTTCGGCGAACCGCCCGCCCATGCGGACCGTTTCCAGCCAGTCTGCTTCCGAGAAGGGTTGCCCCTGGGCCCGGAGTTGGGCCATGAGCCACGATCGTGCGTCGGCTGCCGGTTTTTGGTCGCCGAAGGCCGTCTCCAAAAGGACGTCGGCCAACTGCGGTGCGCCGGTCAGATCTCCCATGGCCGGCTGCATTGTGGAGATCATTCCAGACTTGCCGGCGTAAGCGTCCCACGATTCCAGGGCCAGTCGAACCGGTATCAGCAAGTCGGCCAGGGCAGCGGTTTCGTCCATGAACGCCGAAAAACAGACCGTAAAAAAAGAAGGATTGCCCAGCACGGCAGCGCCTGACCCTGGGGGCAGCGCGTACACCGGGTTGACATTGTTGAGCAGGACCATGTCGGCGCCGCCCAGTTCCAGCGATTTAAAAAAGCCGAGGACATCGGCGCGGGCGGCGGCCGTTTCCACGTGGTGCCGTTGGTGGAAATCGATGCGCTGCAGGGCTGGATCGAGGACCAGGTTCAGCAGATTCGCCGCCATGTCGGTCTGCAGGGTGTTTTTCATGGCCGTCCCGGTGCCCAGGATCAACGGCGCTCCCGCTTTGAGCATATGATCAACCAGCGTCTTGAATTCAGACAGCGGCACACCGGCATCGTTGACGACCCGCTCATCGGTGTATTCGGCGGTCACTTGTTTGATTCTGGCCTGCACCCACAGCGGCAACGCTGTGCCGCGGCCAGTCTGCAAGGCGTGGCGGAGCAGCCCCATCGCCACGGCGGTTTCGCCGCCGGGGCGGCACGCCAGCCAGCGATCGGCGTTGGCGCCAGTGAGGCCCTGATAGGGCGCGACGTGGAAGAACAGCGCCTTTTGACCGTCGCGCATGGCGTGCATGGCCTTGAACTGTCGCGCGTATTCCACCGGGGAAAGCCAGGTTTCAAGAAAATCGGCGCCGAAGGACACCAGGAAATCGGCTTCTTCCATCTTATAAGAGCACAGCGCCTCGCGTCCGAACACTTCCCGATTGGCGACCTTCAAGCCCTCATACGCAAAGGGTTCGAAGACAATGGGCCGTCCGGATCGCCACTGGGAAAGTGCGGCGACCATGAGCGCCATCGTGCTGTCCCCAGTGGTTTCGGTCATCATTTTGACGCGACCGCGGCCCTTGGCCGCAGCCGTCGTTGCCTTTTGGCGAACCAGATCATAGGCCGCTTCGTAGGATACGGGTTTCCATCGGCCGGCAACTTTTTGCACGGGGTGCTTCAGCCGGTCCGGGTGATACACCGCCTGCAACGCTGCCTGACCACGCATGCACAGGGCACCGCGGTTGATGGGATGCAGGGGATTGCCTTCGAGTTTGACGATGCGCCCTTCACGGTTTTTCGCGATGGTGCCGCAGCCGGCCGGGCACTCCCGGCAGGTGCCGGCGTACCAGGTGGCGTTGCCGGTCACCATGTCATCCGGGGCCTTGACCAGAGAATACAAATGCTTTTCAGCGTCTGGCGGGGAACAGCCAGCGGCGATGGAGAGAGATCCAATCCCGGCCATCTTGAGAAAGGTTCGTCGTTTCATAAATATGGTGCTCCCTCGGAAGGAGGTGGTTTGCCGATGACGATCGGCCGGTGGTGCATGGTCGTGGATGGTGCGGATCGGCCATGTGCTGGGGGATGAAAATGCGGCTGAACCCGCAAGCGTGAGGGATTATATGGGGAGGGGCCAATAGTGTCAAGCAAACTGGGGGGCGGTGAACGGGGTCCTATCAAAGTCAAAGATGGTGGATGACCTTCCCGCATTTGGCGGTTCGGAACGCATGGCAGACGCGATGAAACGCGCCGCTCCGGTTCATCGTACCGCGTCGGGGGAACTGTGGTTTTGGAGGGCTACGCTCCGCCGTGGCCGCAAGGTATTGACATGGCCCGGGTGGGGCTAACCGCCGGGGTTTGGCCGGTGCTTGTGCTTTTCCCGGTTGGATTCAGGGAAGTAGAAATTACATATTTACCGTTTTAGGAAAAATTGTTATGTCCCACCA
>CAYUOU010000054.1:0-28531 GCA_964446485.1 uncultured Desulfobacterales bacterium
ACGAAGGATGACGCGTAACGCAGATATCGGACTTTTTACGGAACCGTCAAAAATGGTTTTCACCTGGGGTGCCTATCGGCGATTATTCTCCAACAGCTTCTTGGCGCGAGCCACCACATTCTCCACCGTGAATCCGAATTTTTCCATCACCACCGGCCCCGGCGCGGAGGCGCCGAATGTGGTGATTCCCATGATGTCGCCCCGGTCGCCGGCGTACTGTTTCCACCCCATGGTGTGCCCCGCTTCGATGACCAACCGGGCGGATACATCCGATGGCAGCACGCTCTCGCGATAGGATGCCGACGTTTTTTCAAAGCGTTCGCGGCTGGGCATGCTGACCACCCGCACCGTTACGCCCTCTGCGGCCAGCGTGTCGGCGGCGGCCAGTGCCAGGTGCACTTCGGACCCTGTGGCGATGAGGATGAGATCGGGCCGATCATTTCCGCCGGAGAGCACATAACCGCCCATGGCCACGTTGCCGTGCCCATCCCTGTGGTCCAGAATCGGCAGTTTCTGCCGGCTCAGCACGAGGGCCACCGGTCCGTCGAATGTCTTTACCGCGGCCTTCCACGCATCGGCGGTCTCGGTGGCGTCAGCCGGGCGAAACACCGTGAGTCCGGGGATAAGCCTCAGGGAGGCAAGATGCTCCACCGGCTGATGGGTCGGCCCGTCTTCTCCCACGGCGACACTGTCATGGGTGAACACATAGATGACCGGCACTTTCATGAGGCTGGCCACCCGAATGGCGGGGCGCATGTAATCGGCGAATACGAGAAAGGTTCCCCCGTAGGGCCTCACGCCATTGTGGAGAAACATGCCGGTCATGATGGCCGCCATGGCGTGCTCCCGTACACCGAATCGCATGTTTCGCCCATCGTAGGCGCCTTTCTGGAATTCATGGGAGCACGACAGGTAGGTTTTGTTGGAAGGCGCCAGGTCGGCGGACCCGCCGATGAGGGTGGGCAGCCGTGAGGCGATGGCATTGAGGACCTTGCCGGATGCCGCGCGGGTGGCAAGGGGGCCGTCTTCCGGGGTGAACGCCGGCACATCCTGGGCCCATCCTTCAGTGAGAAACCCGCTGGTGGCGTCGGCCCAGGCGCCTGCCATTTCTGTGAAGGCGGCCCGAAATGCGGCGAACCGCGCCATCCATGCCTGCTCGGCGGATTCGCCGGCGATCCGGCAGGCGGCAAAGGTGTCCATGACCTCTTCCGGCACGCAGAAGGAGACATTACTCGGAAACTTAAGACACTCCTTGGTCAACGCCACTTCTGATGCTCCCAGGGGGGCGCCGTGGGCGTCGGCGCTGCCCTGTTTATTGGGGCTCCCGTAGGCGATTTCGGTCTTGAGAAGGATCAGCGTGGGTTTTCCCGTTTCTTTTTTGGCTTCGGTGATGGCGGTGGCGATGGCCTCCGTGTCGTTGCCGTCGGCCACGCGGATGGTTTGCCAGCCATAGGCATGGAAACGTTCGGCCACGTTTTCGGTAAACGCGATGCTGGTGGGCCCTTCGATGGAAATACCATTGTCGTCGTAGATGCAGATGAGCCGTCCCAGGCCCAAGTGCCCGGCAAGGGACGCCGCCTCTGCGGACACCCCTTCCATGAGGTCACCGTCGCCGCACATGACATAGATGTGGTGGTCCACGATCTCGTGGCCGGGCTGATTGAATCTGGCGGCCAGGTGCCGTTCGGCCATGGCCATGCCCACGGCATTGGCGAATCCCTGGCCCAGCGGGCCGGTGGTGGTCTCAACGCCCGGGGTGTGGCCGAATTCAGGGTGACCGGGGGTCCGGCTGCCCCACTGGCGAAACGCCTGGAGGTCTTCCATCGTGAGCCCGTAGCCGGTGAGGTAGAGCATGCTGTACAGCAGCATGGATGCGTGGCCGCCGCTCAGGACAAATCGGTCTCTGTCCAACCAGTCCGGATTGGTCGGGTTGTGTTTCAGAAATCGGGTGAACAGGACGTACGCTGCCGGTGCCAACCCCATGGGAGCCCCGGGGTGACCCGAGTTGGCTTTTTGAACGGCGTCCATGGAAAGGGCGCGGATGGTGTTGATGCACAGGGTGTCGTGATCGGTGGCTGAGGCTGTCATGATAACGTCTCCGTATCGGGCAGTGGTGTTTGGGTCAAAGCGCTCTCAGGTATTCCGGTTTCAGTTGAATGCGCCCGTTCAGGGCATCATCGATGGTGGCCAGGGTGCGCGCCTTGTCTCTGGGCAAGGCCGCACGGATGGGGAGGTAGTTGGACGCATGGTTGGCATGAAAAAGGCCGCCGCTGAGGTCGGTGTGGGCGATCATGGTGCGCAGTTCCATGAGCATGGCGTCGGGGGGAATGAGTTCGAACCGTCCTTCACGTGCATCCGCGTAGAGCGGCGTGCCCGGAATCAGCATGAGGCTCAGCGCGCCCACGTAACTGGGATCGATGGCCGTCAGGACGCGTCCGGTTTCCCTGGCGTGGATAGGGGACCGCTTGGGGCCGGCGATGCCCAGCAGCACGGTGACAGACAGTTTCATGCCCGCCGCGATGGCCTTTTGGCCCATGGCGATCATTTTCTCAGCAGTGGCGCCTTTTCGGATGCGCTTCAGGGTGTCATCGTCGCCGCTTTCGAGGCCCAGGTAAACGATGCCCAGGCCCAGCGACTTGAGATCGCGCAACTCCGCGGCCGATTTCATGGCCAACCCTTTGGTGTTGCCGTAAACGCCTACCCGTGTCACCCATGGCAGGCGCTCGCGAATGGCCGTCAAGATAGCCTTCAACCGGGCAAAGGGGATGATCAATGCATCGCCGTCGCAGATAAACACCCGCCGCTGTCGGCGGCAGTGGGTCGCGGCGAAATCGATGTCTGAAAAAATGATGTCATCGGATTTGATTTTGAACCGTTCCCCCTTGTAAGCCCCGCAAAAGGTGCATTTGTTGTGAGAGCAGCCGACGGTGGCTTGGAGCAGGATGCTGCCGGCTTCGCTGGGTGGGCGGATCATGTTGCCTTCGTAATGCATGGGCCTCTTCTCGCGGTGGATGGGACAGGTCGATCAGCCGGTTTTTATGACCTATTGGCGGTGTGCCGTCAACCGCTATTCCTGGTCGACAGCGAATCTCGGCATCGATGCCGGAGGCGGCGTGGCGACGCGGTAGCATCGCCACGAGATCTCTTTTTCAGGTAGGATCCGTCTGCTGCTCATCTCCGGAGGTTGGGACAGGCGGCGCCGGTGGGTCGCCCGCCATGGCGTCTATGCGGCGTTGTGCCGCTTGCAGCGCTTTTTCGGCCTCACGCTTTTCCGTGACATCGGTGATCAAGAGCGCCGTGGTGTCGCTGTCGGCGGATATCGATAGTTTTCGCACCACCACCGAGCGGCGTCCCAGCGTGACCGTTGCGGCACCGGTAGGCGAGGCGCCCGGGCCGTCATCGGCTTCAACCAGGCGAGCGATGCTTGCTCGATCATCCGGACCAAACAGCGAAACGAAGGTCGCACCGCTGATCGTTTCAATGGAAGCCGCCAGCAGGTACTGGGCGGCGGCATTGGCATAGACCACCCGGCCTGAAAAGGTCTCCACAATGCCGTCGGAGATGTTTTCGAGGATACCGGCCAGGTGCCGGTTTCTCGAGAGCAGTTCCTTCGTCATTTCACGCGGCTGGAGGTCTTCCAGCCCGAGCATCTTCGGGGTCGGCGTCCCTCGGGATAAATCCTCCAGTGCGGCCTCTTCGAGCACCTGGTGGATGTTGCGGGCCATGGTGTTGAAGGCGCCCTTGGCGATGCAGGCATTGGCGCCGAGGATGTCAAATTCGATATCCATTTCGGCGGCGGCGGCGGAAACGACAACGAGGTAACTGCCGTCCAGGTGGGGCATCTTTCTGATGATTCGGCACAGGGTATCGCCCTGGATTTTGGGCATGATCAGATCTACGAAAATGACATCCGGAACCAGGTCGGAGAGTCGGTCGAGGGCTTCGAACCCGTCGGTGGCGGTGGTGACGGTATACCCCTGATCGGAAATGACGCGGACCATGAATTCGAGGATCAACCGATTGTCGTCCACCACAAGAACAGTCTTGTTCATCGGAAATGGCCTCTAACAGCGATCAGGATGGTTGTGAGGTTATAATCCTTGGTGAAAACCGTGTCAATTATCCGGTGGGTCACAACCCTCCGGGATGCCTCCCGTACGCCCTGGTGGCACATCATTCATCCCGCAGGCCGCGGCTAAGTCGTCCTTCCAGGTCTTTTGCCACATGCGCGGACCGATATGATAAGCGGCTCGACCAACAATGTGGGCGGAAACCGGCGCGGTGAGCAGCAGAAAGAGACTGGTCAGCAGAGCCCTCAGCGCCACGCCGGTGTCCGGCGAGTGAATGGCCACGGCCAAGAGAATCAGCCCGGCACCCAGGGTGCCGGCTTTGGTGGAGGCATGCATGCGCATGAAGGTGTCGGGCAGCCGGACGATGCCGAGCGCGGCGGCGGCGGCCAATATCCCCCCGCATAGCAGCAGGATGCCGGTCAGGATCGCAATCATGGCGTGTCGACCTCCTGTTGCCGGGGCTGTTTTTTGTGAAACCGCTGGAGGTAGCGCGCCAGCGAGATGGTGCCGAGATAGGCGATCAGCGCGTAAGCGATGGCCACATCAAGGTAGACCGCAGCGCCCTCATCGATGGCCACCACCGCCAGCAGCGAAACCACGAGGGTGGAAATCATGTCCAGGGCTACGATACGATCCGCGTGATCCGGGCCGCGGATGAGGCGGATAGAGCCTAAAAGGCCCCCTATCAGCAGCAGCCCCATGGTGATGGTGACCGCGGTCTCGAGGAATCCTGCACCGACGTCGGTCATCGCAAGGCCTCCATGACGCGTTTTTCCATACCGTCCTTGATATTTTTGATCTCGGCGTCCGGGTCTTCGAGGAACATGACATGGACGAAGAGTTGGTGCCGATCAGCCGACATTTCCAGGCTCAATGTCCCCGGTGTCAGGGAAATGAGGTTGGCGACCAGCGTGATGCCCAGGTCACTGGTGACATCCAAAGGTACCGCGATAATGCCTGGGCGGCTGGATGGAGAGATGCGAACGACTTCCCTCAGCACCAGAGTGCTGGATACCACCAATTCCTTGATAAAGAACACGACGAGGCGGATCCAGCACCAGACCTTGGTGAAATACCCCGAGGGCGGGTACAGGGGTTGCGTGATCCAAAGGGCTGCATACCCCACCACCATGCCGATCAACAGGCCTTCCAGATTGAAACGGGCGATGACGGCGCTGAACCCCAGTGCCAGCAGGAGATTGAGAACGAAGAGATTCATGGCCGACCTCCTGCCGTCAGGACGGCCCGCACGTAGTCGCCGGGGTCCATAAGGGTTTCCGCCGCCCGGGTCGCTATCGCGGCGAGCGTCTCGGGCCAGAGGCCGATCCACAAGGTGATGGTGGCCATGCCGGCGGCCGGAAGCGCCATCCACAGAAGTTCGTTCCGGCTGAGCGCCTTGGTTGAAGCGGCCTCCGGAGCCGGTTTCCAGAAGACGGCATCCCAGATCTTGGTCATGGAATACAGCGTGAGAAATCCCACAACGATGGCCGCGGCCGTGACCCAGTAATGCCCGCCGGCCAAACCGGCCTTGACGAGGATCAGCTTTGCCCAGAAGCCGGACAGTGGGGGCAGGCCCGCCAGGGAGAACGCCGGAATGAAAAACAGGGCGGCGAGCCACCCGGCCGAATCGTAAAACCCGCCCAGTCGCTTCAGGCTGCCGGTCCCCCCAATGCGCTCGGCCAGCCCACTGATGAGAAAGAGGTTGGTCTTCACCACCATGTGGTGGGCCAAGTAGAAAACCGTTCCGGTGATGGCCAAGTGGGTATAGATGCCCAAGCCCATGATCATGTAGCCAATCTGGCTGATGATGTGAAAACTGAGGATGCGTCTGAAATGCATCTGGGCCGCGGCGCCCAACACGCCCGTCACCATGGTGAGGCCGGCTACCCCCAACAAAATGGTGTGGGTGAAGGCGGTGTCCGCAATGAAGTGCAGCGTGAACACACGGATCATGGCGTAGACCCCCACCTTGGTCAGGAGTCCGGAAAAGACCGCCGAGACAGCCACTTGAGGCGTATGATAGGAAGTCGGCAGCCAGAAAAACAAGGGGAAGACGGCCGATTTGATGCCGAATGCCGTCATGAACAGCATGGCCGTGGGCAACAGCCACCCCAGACTGGCGACGTCGTGGATCTTCACGTGCAGGTCGGCCATATTGAGGGTTCCGGTCATGGCGTAGGTCATGCCGATGGCACAGACAAAGAGGATCGTGGAAATCAGGTTGAGCGCCACGTATCCCAGGCCCCCCTTGAGCTGCTCCGGGGTGCCCCCCAGCAGCAGCAGACTGAATGAGGCCATGAGCATCACTTCAAACCAGACATACAGGTTAAAGAGGTCACCGGTGAGAAACGCGCCGCTCACCGCCGCAATCAGGAAAAGCATCGTGGCATCGTAGCCCCGCCGGCGCATCGATTCGGGAATGGAGGCCTGGGCATAGCAGGAAACGGCCATGTTGACGACGCCCGTCACCACCACCAACACGGCTGCCAGGGGGTCCGCCACAAAGCTGATCCCGTAAGGCGCCGCCCACCCGCCGGCCTGCATCACCTGAATTCCGTCGGTCATCACCCGGACCAGCAGCCAGATGCCAATCGCCAGGTTGGCGGTGCTTCCCAGGACCGTCAAGGAGATGCGCGGCGCCGGGTGCCGGCGCAGTAAAAATACGGCCACGGCCAAACCCAGGGGCACAATCACGGGCGCGATCACCAGGGCGTTCACGCGCCACCGCCGTTCCCCGTCTCTGGCAGTGACGGCGCGACCTTGGTGGACTGCGTTTGCGCCGCGATCGTTTCCGGATTCAGTGAACCGAAGACCGCGTAGCAGCGGTAGAAGAGCACCAATACATACACCAGGACGGCAAAACCGATGACGATGGCGGTGAGCACCAGGGCCTGGGGCAGGGCGTTGGCTGCCGGCGAGGCCAATGTGTCGGCCGCGGCCGGGATCAACGGCGGGGTGCGGTGGGTCCATCGCCCGGCGGTGAACAGCAGCAGGTTGACGGCGTTTCCGATGATGATGAGGCCGAAGGCAAATCGCACCAGGTTCTTCGCCAGCATTTGATAGATACCGGCGGCAACCAGTATGCCGATAAGGATGGCCATGGCGGATTCCATCAGGTGATGCGCTCCTCCAGCGAAATAATAAGGGTCAAAACGGCCCCGATCACGGTGATATAGACGCCGGTATCGAACAGCATGGGGGTTCCCAGGGAGACCGTGGGTGCATGGAGCCACAATCCTGTCATGAACGTTTTTCCTGCAGCCATGGACAAGAGGCCGCTGCCCAGGGCCACGGCAAGGCCCACAAAGGTCAGGGCGCTAGGATCCACCCGAAGGGCCCGCCGCACGGCGGCCGGCCCTTCGGTGATGGCGAACAGGGCAAATCCCGTGGCTGCCACGAGGGCGCCGGCGAATCCGCCGCCGGGCTCATGATGGCCGCGAAACAGCAAAAAGATTGAAAAGACCAAAATCAACCCCACCATGAGGCGGGTGGTCGTTTTCAGGATCAGCGTGGCCACCGTCGACGGGCCCGAGGGGGCGTCTTCGACGTCAGCGACGAGGGTGCAAGCGGCGATCGCGGCGAGGGCGACGACGGTGATTTCACCCAGGGTGTCCAGACCACGGAAATCGACGAGAATGACATTGACGATATTGTGGCCGTGGGCCGTTATGACGCTGTTCAGTTCATAAAAGCGGGTTATTTGCCGATCCAGATCCCCCTGGGTGACGCCCATCATCATGGCGGCAAAGAACACCCCTGCCGCCGCGCTCAGCGCGGCGTCTCCCCAACGGATGCCCAGCCAGGTCGGGGGAGGGTCGGCCAGGGCGGGCAGCCTCAGCAGGATGATGGAGATGATGATGACCGTCAGGGTTTCCACCATGAGTTGGGTCAGGGCGAGGTCCGGGGCGCCGCCCAAAACGAACAGGAGGGCCACGCCGGCCCCACTGACGCCCAATGCGCAGACCGCGGTCAGCCGCGATCGGGAGAACACCACCGTGACGACGCCGGTGACGACCATGGCCATGACCGCCCACTCCTGCCAGCTGAGATGCGGCAAGGTCAGTAGTGGGAATGCCGGCGTATGGCGGAGGAACCCTGCGGCCATGGCGGCGAGGGCCACCGCCAAGGTGATGGACAGGTGCCGGTGCATGGCCCCGGCCTGGATCAGACCGGTGACGCTTTCAGCCAAGACCTGGAGCCCGCCGATGGCAGCGGCATAGAGACGGTCAAATCGAAACGGAAGGTGGCATTCCAGATCGCACAGCACCCGCCGAACGGCGTTCCTGAATATGTAGAGCACCGTGCCGCCGCTCAAGGTGATGATGCTCAGAAACAGGGGCAGGTTAATGCCATGATAGAGGACCAGTTCCACCGGCGCCGCGGTGGGATGAAGTGCCATGACCGCCGGTGACACAAGCCACTTGGCCACCCACCAGGGGATGATGCCGAACAAAATGCCGATACCGCCCAGCACCAGAGGGCCCAGCCAGTTGCCCGGTCCGGTCTCGTGGGGCGCGGTGGGTCGAAAGGTCAAGGGGCCCAAAAACGGGCGGAGGAAGAAGATTCCCGAAGCCGCCGTCATCATCATATTGGCGGACACCATGATGGCGGCGGCCGACGCCGGAGAGATTTCCATGACGAGCGCGCCCTTGTACATGATCTCCTTGCCGATGAATCCGAAAAAGAGGGGAAATCCGGCCATGGAGAGCGCGGCGGCCGCCGCCCCCAGGGCGGTGAAGGGCATGACCGGACCGAGGCCCCGGAGTTGATCCAGTTCACGGGTGTGACAGGCGTGGTCGATGTTCCCCACCACCAGAAACATGGCGGATTTGTAAAGGGCGTGAACCAGCAGGAACGTCATGGCCGCCGTGGCCGCTTCCGTGGACCCGCTGCCAAGCAGCATGGTGAGGGTCCCCAAAGCCATGAGGGTGGTGTGGGCCAGCAGTCGTTTGAGATCGCTCTGGTGGAGGGCGTGCACGGCTCCGTAAAGCGCCGTCACCGCACCCGCCGTGAAGAGCGCGCCCTGCCACAACGGCGTGCCTCCCAACACCGGCTGGAGCCGTGCCAGGAGATAGATGCCCGCCTTGACCATGGTGGCCGAATGTAAAAACGCGCTGATGGGCGTGGGGGCTGCCATGGCGTTGGGCAGCCAGAAGTGAAAGGGGAACTGGGCGCTTTTGGTGAAAGCGCCGCCCAGCACCAGGCACAGAATCCAGGGGTAGGCGGCGTGGCCACGCAGGACGTCGGGATTGTTCAGGAGCGCAGACAGGGTCCAGGTGCCGGTGGTAATGCCCATCATCAGGAGTGCGGCCAACAGGGACAGCCCGCCGGCGCCGGTGATCAGCAGTGCCTGCTGGGCATTGAAGCGGGATTCCGACGATGCAAAATCCCATCCGATCAACACGTAACTGGTGAGGGTGGTGATTTCCCAGAAAACGAACATCACCAGGATGTGATCGGCCGTGACCACCCCGAGCATGGCCAGGGTGAACGCCCCCAGGGTGCCGTAAAAGCGAAGCGGCATGCGCAGCCGGCCCATGTACCCGGGCGCGTAGAGAAAGATGAAGCCGCCGATGACGGTGATGATGAGCGCAAAGAGTTGACTCAGGCCGTCCACATAAAAACTCAGATCGATGCCCAAGCTGGGAATCCATGGGAAGGCTAAGCGCAGCGGGGTGCCGGTCATGCGGGAGGGCATCATGGCAGCGAACCCGGCGGCAAGGCCGAAGGGGATCAGGGCCAGCAGGCAGAAGCGTTTGTCAGCGGGTTCCGAGGTCATAGGGTCGGTGTTTGCCGGTGGTTTTCCGCACGCTGTGCATGCGCCGGATGCAGTGCCGGTGTATCCTTGGCGTAGAACCGGCGCCATACTACCACAGTCGGTCCGAATGCACCATTATTCTGATAGCCGTCACATTGACAGTGCCTTGACGCTCATGTATCAGATGCCCTGAATCACGTGGCGGCGGCACACAGCCGGCGCTTTTTTAACGTGTGCGATGCCTGCGAGAGGGGATTTATGGCCATTGACGGCGTGCTGTTCACCGTTGGTCTGATATTGCTCTGCTACGGGGCCGATTTCCTGGTTCAGGGCGCTTCGCGCCTCGCCCGGGATCTTGGGTGGTCGCCGGTGGTCATTGGACTGACCATCGTGGCTTTCGGAACCTCTGCGCCGGAACTCGTGATCAGTGTGGTTTCCTCCCTCAAGGGGAAAAGTATGATCGCGGTGGGTAACGTCGTGGGCAGCAACATCTGCAACATCGCCCTTGTGCTGGGGATCGCGCTGGTGATTCGCCCGCTGACCTGCCACGCCTCCATCAGGGGGCGGGAATTCCCCATCATGCTGGGCGTCTCCTTCTACCTCCTGGCCGTTTCTTTCAACGATGTGATCTCCCGGGCCGAGGGCGTGTCCCTGCTGGTGGGCATTTTACTGTATACCTTTCTGAACTACCGCGCCGCCGTTAAAGGTGCCGCCGCTGTCAACTGCGGGGTTGCCATTCCCAAAAGCGACATGCCCACCCCCACCTTCATGGCCTCCCGTGCCGGACAAGTCGGCGCCATCGTGGGCGGCATCGTGGGCGTTCTCATCGGCGCCGAACTGCTCATCGACGCAGCGGTCAACATCATGAAAACCATGGGGGTGGGGGAGAAGTTCATCGGCCTTACCGTGGTGGCGCTGGGCACGTCCCTGCCAGAGCTGGCCACGTCTGCAGTGGCCGCATACCGGGGCGAAATGGACATCAGCATCGGGAATCTGCTGGGTTCCAACGTATTCAACATCCTCAGCGTGCTGGGGGTGGCCGCCACCGTGCGTCCCATTTTAATCCCCGGGGGCTTCGTGGCCAGCGGCCTTCTGGTGGACGTCCTGGTGATGATCGCCATCTCGGCTCTGCCGTGGGTCATGCTGGGAAAGAAGAACGCCCTTACCCGCGCCAATGGATGCGTACTTCTGGCCAGCTACGCGGGGTATCTTGTCTACCTGCTGGCCCGAGGTGCGGTGTGATCCGCGGACGCGATGAAACACGTCCCTCCATCTTCTATTCATTCTTTGCTTTCCGGGCCTATCTACAAAAACAAAGGCGACCGATTGGCGGCGTCGAACCGGTAATCCTTCCCGAGCCTGGCGGAAAGATGACGATCCGATTCCGCCGTGGCCGTCACGGTGCAGGTTGCCCGGGACTCCCGCGGGCCAGACAAAACAAATAATAATCGCACAATATAGTATTGATATTACTATATTGTGCGATATCGCCGAGTATGTAAAGTCACGGTCTAACCGGGGGATGCGCTCCAACGCTTTTTTTTGGAGAAACAGCACGGGACATGAAGTCGATCTGCTGATTGATGAAGGCGCACATTTTTCGGCAGTGGAAATAAAATCCGGGGAAACCCTGAACCCTGAATTCTTCAAAGGGCTTCGATATTTTGAACGCCTCTCGGGAAATACCGACGATCGTTTCTATGTGATCTACGGAGGGGATCGAGATGTTAACCGTAAGCATGGCCAGGCCATCGGATGGTCAAACATTACTGATTTCAGATGGTTGTAGTCGATTGGTCAGGAGTCATCCGGGTGATAAACACAAGGCGGACGCGACGGAACGCGTCCTCCAATGACGGCATTATTTGTTGATCGTATCATACAAAAGTGATAATATTCATCTGGCTGTTTGTTATAAGACACAGAATCCGGTGATCTCATGAAATTTCCACCTTACATCGAACGGCCCTTGTATTTGGACAGAATCCTGCCATTCGTAAAAAAAGATATCATGAAGATTCTCGTAGGTCAGCGGCGGGTTGGCAAGAGCTACATGCTGTTTCAACTGATGGACCGCATTGCCGACCTGGATCCCAACGGCCAGCAGATTTATATCAGTAAGGAACTGGATGAATTTGCCCAATTGCACAGTCACAGAGAACTGCTGGACACGATCGCCGATCGGAGAAAGACGGACCGGCATTTGTACCTGTTTATCGATGAGGTTCAGGAGATCAAGGATTTTGAGAAGGCCCTTCGGAGCCTTCAGGCCGGCGGTGGCGTCGACATTTATGCCACCGGCAGCAATGCCCGGCTGCTCTCGGGAGAACTGGCAACGGGTCTGTCGGGTCGCTACATCGAAATCAGGATTCACGGGCTGACGTATCCGGAGTTTGTCGCGTTCCACGGTCTATCTGCCGGCCGCGAGAGCTTTGGCATCTATTTGAAACTCGGAGGGCTCCCCTACCTCAGACACCTTCCAACGGATGAGTCCATTGTGTTCGAGTACCTGCGCAACATCACCGATGCCATCTTGCTCAAGGATGTGGTCGCCCGCTACGACATCCGTAATGTATCATTTTTACTACGTTTGGGACGGTTTTTAGCCGACAACGTCGGCAGCCTGGTGACGGCCAGAAAAATCAGCGATTATTTGAAATCCCAGAAAGTAAACGTCTCGCACAACCTCGTGCTGGATTATTTGGGATACCTCTGCAACGCTATGTTGGTAACCAAGGTCGGGCGCATGGACATTGTCGGAAAGAAAATGTTCGAAATCGGTGAGAAATATTATTTCGAAGATCTCGGGCTTCGCCATGCCTTGGTGGGCTATCGGGCCATGGACATCAGCAAAATTCTGGAGAATATCGCCTTTTTGCATCTGCGAGCCGCGGGTTACGAGGTGCGTGTTGGTCAGGTGGGGACTCGGGAGGTGGATTTTGTTGCTGAAAAGGGCGGCGACCGTCTCTACGTCCAGGTGGCTTACTTACTGGCCGATGAGGCGGTCCGGCAGCGGGAGTTCGGCAATCTTGCGGCGATCCCGGACAATTTTCCCAAAGTTGTCGTGACCATGGATGAGATCGCCGGCGGCAGTCTCGAGGGGATCCGCCACATGCACATTCAGGACTTCGTCCGTTCGATTTTCTGACAGCCGCGTTTGATTTTGGAGGGCGTCCCTCCACCGTCCGGTCTCGGTGTTGGAGGGCCACGCGTTGCCGTGCCCCCGGTTATTGGAATACCAGGTAGGTATCACCTTCCAAGGGCACCGCTTCACCGATGATGCGTGCTGCCGTGACGCCGGCGCCGTGAAGCGCGGCGATGAGGCCGGGCGCTCGATCAGCGGGCAGAGCCGCCAGCAGTCCGCCGCTGGTCTGGGGGTCGTAGACGATCTGGCGATGCCATTCCGGTTGCGCACCGTCAAAGCGAATGTGCCGATGGACCCGAGCCACGATGTGGGCGTTGACGCCGGTGGTCATGCCCCGCCGATACATTTCCAGGGCGGCGTCCATCACCGGGAGGCCGTCCAGGCCCATCCGAAGCGTCACTCCCGATCCCCTGGCCATCTCGAAGCCGTGGCCGGCGATGCCGAAACCGGTGACGTCGGTGGCGGCGTGGATGTCGAAGCCGGCCATTGTTTCCGCCGCTGTGCGGTTCAGCGTGACGAGTATCTCGATGCAGGCGGCCATGGCCGCCGCGGAGACCCATTTTTTTAGGTTGGCGTTGAACAGCACCCCGCTGCCCAGGGGTTTGGTAAGCACCAGGGCATCACCGGGCTGCACGCCGGCGTTGGTCCAGAACTTTTCCGGGTGGACCACCCCTGTCACCGACAGCCCGTACTTGGGCTCGTCGTCCTCGATGGAATGGCCGCCGGCCAATACGGCACCGGCTTCGGTGATCTTGGACAGGCCTCCGGCAATAATCCGGTGCAGGACGTCTTCATCCAGTTTGCCCGAGGGGAATGCCACCAGATTGAGGCAGGCCAGCGGACGCCCCCCCATGGCGTAGACGTCGCTGATGGCGTTGGCCGCAGCGATCTGCCCGAAAAGGTAAGGGTCGTTCACCGGCGGTGTGATGAAATCGGCGGTTAGAATCAGTGCGGTGTCTTCGCTGATGCGATAGACCCCGGCGTCGTCACCGGTGCCAAAGCCCACCAGGAGATCCGGGTCCGTATTCTGCGGCAGCTTCTCAAGCAGGTTGTCCAGCCCGACCGGGCTGATCTTTGCCGCTCAGCCGCAGGTTTTGGACAGGCTTTGCAGGGTCGGGGACTTGAACATGTCCAGAATTGATTTCACGTTGCTATTCTTTGATGATGATGGTCGGGTACAGCCCTTCCAACGCCCCTTCCGGGTAGGGCTGAATCGTGTTGAACGACAAATTCTGGTTTCTCTGGGCGTGCCCTTTGTTCTTGATGCCATTGTAGAACGCGCCGTTGGATTCGAGGATGTGGTGGATGCGTTCTTTGAAGCCGGTGACGAAGGTTGCCCCGTTGCCTTCGAACGCCATCGCCCCTTTGGACACGCCGTCAGTGATTTTGGCGAAATCCTTTTGGCTGATGCTGTTTTTCTCCAGATCTGCCGGGTTGGTGACGAGACCCCAGACGATGTGCCCGGCCGGGATGGTCAAGGGCTCGGTGGTGTCGATGATGGTGTGAGGCATGATGATGCAGTCTTTGCCGATGGTGAGGCGGGCCTCTGGGCGTCCGCGCAGGAATGAGTTAAATCCAACAAAGACGGTGGTGCCCAGATCGGCCTCGATGATCTTGGCACCGTGGGCCGTCACATTGTTGCCCTCCAGCCGGGAATTGATGATGTAGCAGTTTTCCTGTGCGTTGGCGCCTTTGCCGAGGAAGGCGTTTTGCAGGAAGGCACGTTCTGCCACCAGAACGTTTTCGCTGATCGTGGTGCGGGGTTTGATGACGGCGAAGCGGTCCAGGGAGGCGTTATGGGGCACCTTCACCGAGGGTTCGATATTAACCACCTCAAAGACCCGCTGAAATGCTTCCTGCCGGTCCTCCACGAAATCGATGAGCAGCCCCTGGGGCTGGCTGCCGGCCTGGAAGTGGATGTAGTTGCTCAATTGATCCAGCGGGTATTTGTACAAGAAATTGAAATTGCCCGGGCTGCGGACCCAGACCGTGCCGGGCGAGATGTTGAGATGATTGATCTCACCGGCCTGGACATACGCGAATGCGCCGATGACGCAGTCGTGGGTGGTGGTCAGGTCTACGGTGGACAAAGGGCCCATGAAACAGCCCTCCATGGGGGATCCGTGGATGTTGGCATAATGGGTGGATACCGTGTCCTTAATGAAAAAGGATTCCAGGGTCTCGGGATCGTGGGTAAAGCAGTGGACTAGGGTTTTTAAGAGAAAGCTGTCTTCGATGTCGAACTCTTCGTCCTTGGATAGAATGATATTCATGTCTTTATATGTGTAGACATCGCCCTTTTTCTTCAACTCATCGCCGCGGATATCGCTTTTGTAGAGAATCGACCCGGTCACCTTGCATTTGCCGAGAAAGTAGCTGCCGGCCAGGCTGGACCCTTTGAACTGGAAATCGAGCGGATGGTTGGGGGTGATGCCGTAAAACGCATAGAATTTTTTAAATTGCTTCAATGGGATCAATCCGCTGACCCAGGGTCCCACATCGTAGTCGAGTTCCCTCAGGTTGATATTGACGCGCTGGACGACTCGATCCAAGAGTTTCGTGATCGCTTGCATAGTATATTTACTCCCTATCTTTTACATTGTCTTTCATCACATGGAAGATGGCAGCGAAAGCGTCCGATAATCTCATAACGCCGACAATTTTTTTCTCCCGGGCCACAAGCAGTGACAGATGGCTGCCTGCAACCATCTGTCGGATCGCCAATTCCAACGAGGTGTCCGGTTCCACATATTCACCGGCTGTCGGGGACTGCATGAATTGTTCGACAGCGGTCTTTGATGCCGCTGCGCACAAATCTCCCAAAGAAACATCGGAAAACGGTCTTCGGTGGAGCAGATTGCTGGCAAACTTATTGCTGAACCCGAAGTGGACGAGTTCATCAAAAGTAAAACCACTGTCATGATCCGTTTGGTTTTGTACGGCATTGAGGACATCCATGTGGCTGAGCTTGCCGACCACCTGGTTGTTTTTATCCAACACCAGGACGGCACGGTGGCGATATTTGGTGTGATCGTACTCCACCTGTGCTTTCTCTAAAGCCATGACCGCCTCATGGAGCGTGGCCCCTTCCTTTACCGTGGCGTATTCGGAGAGGGGCACCATTAGTTCTTGTACGGTATACGTGCTCATGAAAAACCTCCGCTGTGGATAATCGCCTTGAAGCAGCAGCTGTGAAATGAAATTTTCTAAAGGCCTTTGGGTTTCCTGTCAATGGGAAACTTGACGGTTCCGTAAAAAGTCCGACATCTGCGTTACGCGTCATCCTTCGTCATTGCGGCGTACTGTAAGTACGCCGCATTCCTCAGGATTCGCAAGCCGTATCTCGAACATTTTACGAAATCGTCCTTTTTTCCAATTTTTATCGTTTCATCAAACTTCACTGAAAAAGTCTAGAAAAGAGCGTCGGCACATGCTTCAAAAAGTGCCCCTTGCAGGGGCGGCGTCTGTAAACCGATGGGGTCGGGGTGGATGGCAATAGGTAGGCGCTTTGGGGCAAGCGCATTACCGGCCGGTCGCACCCGCCATGGGATGGTCGGGTGGCCTGCAACGATGGGGTTCAGACTTCCGCCGCCACGCCGGGGCTATTTAAAAAATGTCAATAGCGCGTGTAAGTTTGTCAGCGGGTGCGGCGGGCACCCCGGAATAAACAGGTCGACCGGCAGCAGTTTGTCCAGCCCTTCCGTGATTTCCGGGCTCCCACGAAACGGACCGCCCGTGAGGGCGCAACTCCCCACCGCAATGACGGCCTTGGGCGCAGCGACAGCCTCGTAGGTTTGCAGCAGTGCCGTTTTCATGTTTTTGGATATCGGTCCGGTGACCACAATGGCGTCTGAGTGGCGCGGAGAGGCGACAAAATTGATGCCGAACCGGGCCAGGTCGAAAAAGGGGGTTGCCAGCACGTTCAGATCGGCTTCGCAGGCGTTGCAGCCGGCTGCGGACACCTGTCGCAGCTGGAGGGAACGGCCGAAGAGCTTTTTGAAATGCTGTCGGGAGTGATGGGCCAGGTCGGCAATCGTGCCGTCGGTGAGCAGGTGTGCCTTTTCCGCCACCGAGATTTCGAAATCCTCGGTAAATTTGATGAACTTGCCGTCCGAGATCTGCTCGCAGGTGCCGCAGAAGACGCATCGCCCCATATCCAGTTTTCTGGCTTCGCCGTCGATGGCCTCCTGGGGGCAGACGGCGACGCACTGCGCGACCATCGCTTCGGGCGCCTCGGCGTTGATCTGTGGCCGTCCTCGATAGCGCTCCCACAGGGCGATTTTCTCTTTGGGGTACCGTGTGGTCCGGTAGCCCTGCTCCCACCTGTTTTTCAGCGTCTTAAGCATCGTGAGTTCTCTTGTCGTTATTGGTGGCTGTTCGGATAACGCTGCTCTTATAGGTCGAATCCGCAATAGGACAGGTTGTAGCTCTTGTTATTCAGCGGGAAGTCGGAAATCCCCGTGTTGCGAAGTGACATGGACAGGCCGTTCCAGTTGTGAAACGACGGGTCCTTGACCTTGTAGCGCAGGATCTCTCCACCCTTACCGGTGAGCACACAGTGCGAGACCTCGCCGCGCCATGCCTCGTTGAGGGTGACCACGCAGGACGCGGGTGCCAGAGGCACATTTTCCCCGGGAGGTACGCAGGCGGTCTCGACGGGGTTCTCCAGCATCGAAAGAATCAACGCCATGGACTGCATTACCTCGTCGGCGCGCATCTTGGCACGCGCGTAGACGTCTCCAGTGGTTTTGGCATTCTCCGGGATCTCCAGCGCACCATAGTGCTCTGTCGGAAAGCACCGACGGGCGTCGTAGGATAGGCCGCAGGCACGCCCGGCCGGCCCCACGAGGCCGAGATGGTCCGCGTCGGCCGTGCTGACGGCACCGCACCCCTCGAAACGGGATCGAACGCTGGATGTGGAAAACAAGAGATCGATGGTGTGCTCCACTTGTGGGTGGATTTCACGAATTCGCGAAATCAGTGTGTTTCGGACCGTTTCGTTTATATCGAACCTGACGCCGCCCGGGCGTATCAGCCCCTTGCTGAACCGGTTGCCGCAAATCAGCAGCGACATGTTGAGAAAATCTCCGCGCATGCGGCCGCAGTAGTTGGCCGGGGGCAGAAAGGCCACATCGGCGCTCAACGCGCCAAGGTCCCCCACATGGTTTTGTAGCCGCTCCAACTCCAACGCAATGGAACGGATGATGCGGGCGCCCGCGTCCGGCGCGATGCCGGTGAGGGCTTCCACGGCCTGGGAAAAACACAAGCTGTGGCCCACGGTGGTGTCGCCGGCGATGCCCTCTGCCACGATGGGCAGCCGTTTGGCAGCGAGAGTCTGCAGCATCGGCTCCACGCCCCGATGCTGGTAGCCCAGCTGGATCTCCAGGTTGAGGACCAACTCCCCGATGCAGTTGAAACGGAAGTGCCCCGGTTCGATGACGCCGGCATGGACCGGCCCGACGGCCACTTCGTGTATCTCGTCCCCCTCGACGCTGTAATACGGATACCGGCCGGGGATGTCTTCGGTGTAGTCATTGCCGAAAACATCGGGCCGACCTGAATAATTGGGATGGTAGCGCACCATTTTCAGCCAGGGGTGACCGTCGGGTTGGATGCCGTATTGCTCGGCGAGTTCACGCTCGAACATGTGAAACGGCTCGCATGCTGTGCTCATGGACGGGTAGCGCATCGGTGCATCAGCGCCGGCAATGAGCAGTTTGTCGGTTCTAAGCACCGACAGCAGTTTCATCTGTCCGCCATCCGGATAGGCGAAGAATTGAACCACCTTGCCGCCGGCTTTAACGATCTTCATTGCTTCGGCGCGAAACGTCTCAAAGGGCAAGTGTGGAATGGTCTCCCGCGAAACGGCTTCCCCATTTTTGACTTCGATAAATCCCGTATCCATTAAAAACCTCCGCCATTGAGGGTCACCGCCTGAACGATCGCTTGATACAAGGTATCGGGCAGCCAAAAGCACAGGATCAGCGAGGTCAACAGCAGCGCATATTGAGGCCAGATCATGCTGGCTTTCTCGGGGATCCGTACGGCCGAATCGCTGCGCTCGAAAGAAATTTTCAGTACCTGGTTGGCAAAGCCGGCGAATATCACGCAGAGCGTCACGATGAAGACCCCCACCGCCCAGTAATGGCCGCCCCGGAAGGCCCCCATGATAATGAACAGCTCCCCGACGAATATGCCGAAGGGCGGGAATCCGGAGATGCCGGCAAACCCCGCGAAGAAGGCCAGAAACGTGCGCGGCATCCGGCTGACCAACTCACCGGTTTCGGCGATCATCCGAGTGCCGTAGCCCAGTAGGATATTGCCCGAGGTGAGAAACAAGGACGATTTGATAAGGCTGTGGTGGATCAGGCAGACCATGGCCCCAAACGCCCCAAGTCCACCGATGCCGGTCCCGAAGGCGATGATGCCCATGTTTTCGATGCTCGAATAGGCCAGCATCCGCTTGTACTCGGTCTGCTTCAAAATGAAGGTGGCCGCGGCCATGATGCTGATCAGCCCGAAGACTATGAGGATGGTGCCGGAAAAATCCGCCAGGCCGGCGGCCTCCATGATCTTGTGGGTTTTGAGGATGCCCAGGTACGCGCAGTTGAGCAACACGCCCGAGAGGAGGGCCGACGCGGGGCTGGGCGCCTCGCTGTGGGCATCCGGCAGCCATGTGTGCATGGGGGCCAGCCCCATCTTGGTGCCGTAGCCTACCAGGATGAACACAAAGCCTGCCTTCAGCCACAAAGGGTCCAGCTTTCCGGCGACGGTTGTCAGCGCGGAGAAGGAAACCGGCACATTCACTTGCCCTGCGTCCATGGCAACGGTGATGAGCACCGAACCCAGCAGCGCCATGGCGATCCCCACCGAACAGATGAGGACGTATTTCCAGGTGGCCTCCAGGGACGCCGCGGATCGGTGGGTGTAAATCAATGGGGCGCTGGCCAGGGTCGTTGCTTCGATGGCGATCCACATGACCATGATGTGGTCGGACAGGGTGACCATGGTCATGGTGGAAAGAAACAGCAACATGGAGCCGGTGAAGATCTTTTCGGACGGGATGTCGGTTTGTTTGAGATATCCTGTGGTGTAGATGGAAATCAGAAAAAACAACAGCGAGATCACCAAGAGCGATAGCATCCCTTCGGGAGTGATCGCGAAAAAGTCCGGAAATGCCGGTGCCGGACGGCGTACCCACAGAAAAATGGAGAGCAGCAAATGCAGAGCACCGGTGAGCACCAGGAGTGGCCGCCCCTGGCTGCGTGGCAGGAAAAATGCCATGCCACCGGCAAGAAAGGGCGCCACGAAAACGAATTCGACCATACTTCCCACCTATTCTTTTAAGGTTCTGAGCAGTGCCGTGTCCACATCGTCAAAGGTCTGCTTGATGTTTTGCAGGATGATGGCCATGATCATGACCCCGGCGAGGACATCCAGCAAAATGCCGAATTCCACGATGTGGAGCGCCCGCACCGAGAAGGTCGTGCCTACCAGATAGATGCCGTTCTCCATCATGATGTAGCCCAGCACCATGGCGATGGCGTTTCGCCGCGCGATCAGCAGAAACATTCCCGCCACCAGGACCGTGATTGCCGTGGGCAGCAGCAGGGCGCTCGCCACTCCAGACGGCAGGTTGAACTTGTGACTGGCGAAGGTCGCACCGACGATCAATCCAAGCCCGGCCAGTAGGGAGGCATGGTAGCCGATAATAGGCTCCACCTCCCGGCGGATGGCCACCTTCTTAATGGCCATATAAATGCACATGGGGATCACGATGCCGCGGATGAACAATGTGACCAGGGTGAACAGCAGGCCGCTGCCGCTCATATCGTGCCCGACAAACAGTGGCACGACGGAGATCACGATCCCTTGGAAGGCCAGTACTTTGATCAGTCCGGGCAAGCGGCTGGATCCGAATGAAAAGAGGATCGACAACAGCACCAGAGACAGCAGGGTATCCACTGGGTGGCTCATGGGATAAACTCCAGGGTGATGATGGTTGCAAAAAAGGCCAGGGCGAAGGAGGTCAGAACGAATTTTGGCACGGCGTCCATTCGGTAACGTGCCATGACCGATTCAGTGACCCCGACGGCGATGTAAACGATGAGCAAGGCCGCCGGATACAGTGCCACGTCCAGCGCTGGGTGGCCCAGGTCGAACGGGGTTATTAACGTGGCGATCAGCGAGCTGTAGAAAAACAGTTTTAAAAACCGGCCCAGTTCAATGATTCCGAAGTCCGGCCCGCTGTGGTCCAGCACCATGACTTCGTGAATCATGGTGAGCTCAAGATGGGTCGTCGGATCGTCAACGGGAACGCGTGAATTCTCAGTGAGCAGGATGATGAACAGGGCGATGACGACGAACAGCAGCGGCGAGCCGGCGGTTTGCCACAGTGCGTGGGGCTGACCGCCGGCGAAGAAGGCCGCCAGTTGCAGTTTGCCCGTGAGCAGGTAGAACAGAATCAGCATCATGAAGAAGGTGGCTTCACAGATGATGGGGAAATAGGCTTCACGGGCGGCACCCATCCCCTCGAAGGGAGATGCCGTATCCATGGCTGCGGCGATGGTGAAGAACCTTCCGAGCCCCAGCAGATATAGAATGAAAATCACGTCTCCATTGAATGACAGTAGGGGGGCGCGGCCCGCGATGGGCAGGAACAGCATGGCGGTCAGCACGGCCCCCAAAGAGACCATTGGGCCGATCCGGAACAAGTGCGTTGTGCTGGTGCTGTACACGGAACCCTTTTTCAGCAGCTTGATCAGCGTGTAGTAATTGATGAGCAGGGGCTGGCCTTTCTTGCCGCCGAAAAATGCCTTGACCTTGAGAATGACCGCCGAGAGAAACGGCGCCACGACAATGGCGACGAGCAACAGATGGATGGATTCAATCATAAAACCGCCTCATTGGATGGTGCGTTCACAGTCTTGTCCCTTCACTGCGCTACATGAAAAACAGGAGCGCTACGATGGCTGCCAGGATGTAACCGATATACAGGTGGATATCCCCGTGCTGGATCCATCTCAGACTGTCAAACAGCCACAGGATGGGTCTGACTACCAGCCGGCCCATGTTCAGTTCGGCGATGTCATTGACTTCGCTGCGGTAGTGCGTCTTGACGGGGAATCGTCCCTCGATGGCCGGGTGGTCCACATGGCGCGGGGCGACGGGGTTGAAAAAATCCAGAATCGACCCAGCGAAGGACGATGCCGTGTACTGCATTTTTACCGTCGGCTGCGTGAACCCGCACCCCCAGGTGCTGGACCGGCCGATGGTTTTCCCTTTGTAGGACATCGCCCTGATTGCGGCGATAATAGCAAAGACCACTACAAAGTGGGCTGCCGCCAGACTGATGTTCGTAGTGATTTGAAGGAATGGCTCAACAGCGACCCGCCCAAATCCCAACCCAATGGCGCTCATGGCGTTCAGGGTCAAGAATACAAACAGGCGCGGAAATACACCGATGAAGACGCATGCGACAGCCAGTATCGCCAGCGGCGGCAGCATGAAGCCAATGTGTTCTTCCACAGTCGCTGCTGCTGCTGTACGGGGCTCGCCCTGAAACACCACGCCCATCACCTTGGCAAACAGGGCTAAGGCCAGACCGCCGATTACTGCCAGGCTGACGATTGCCATGACGCTCATCGAAAAGGTCGCCTGGTTTATCGCCACACCGCGAAAGCTGCCCAGATAGACGAGAAACTCGCTGACGAATCCATTGAAGGGCGGCAGACCGGAAATGGCCAGGGAGCCCACCAGAAATGTGACGCCGGTGACGCGGAGGCGTTTTATGAGGCCGCCGAGCGCGTCGATTGATCGCGTGCCGGTTTTGTGGATCACCACACCGGCACCCATGAACAGGAGCGATTTAAAAACCGCGTGATTGAGGACGTGTAACAGACCCCCGGCGAAGCCGAGGGCCGCCATGGCCGGCTGACCGGACGACACACCGATCATGCCGATGCCGACACCGATCAGGATGATGCCGATATTTTCCACACTGCTGTAGGCCAGAAGCCGCTTCAGGTCATGTTGACCAAGGGCGTAGATGACGCCGAGCACCCCGGTAACCATGCCGGTGATTGCCACGATTTCCCCGGGCAGGGCGGTCGTCAGATCCAGCACACTGTAAATGCGGATGATTCCATAGATGCCTGTCTTGATCATCACCCCTGACATGACGGCCGAAATGTGGCTCGGGGCCGCCGGATGGGCGTGGGGCAGCCAGACGTGAAAGGGGAAGATGCCGGCTTTGGAGCCGAAGCCGATGAAACACAATACAAAGGCCACGGTCTTCATCGGAGTGCTCAAGGAGCCCGCGAATAGCTCGAGGCTTCCGGTTTGGCTGTAGATGACGCCAAATCCGGCCAGGATGAACATGGCCCCGATATGGGAGAACACGAAGTAAAGAAACCCCGCCTGCCGGTTATCCGCCGAATGGTGGTCGTAGATCACCAGAAAGAAGGACGACAGCGACATGATCTCCCATGCAAGCATGAACGTGAGCATGTTGTTGGCGGCGACCACGAATGCCATCGAGACGATGAGCAGACTGAAAAAAAACGTGTTAACGGCTGTTTTCAGGGCCTTTTCCGCATCGTCCATGTAATGGAAACTATACAGTGCGGCCAGGGCGCAGATGACGTAGATCACCAGCAAGAAAAAGGCCGATAACGCGTCCACACGGAATGCCAGTGGGGAGATACGGAGAAAATCGACCGTTGCTGCTACGTTGCCGGGGTGCATCAGTTTGGCAAAGGCATCTGTGGCACCGACGAGACATCCTGAAACCAATGCCGCCACGCTGATGGTTTTCATAAGGCTGAACTGCCGGCAGGTTAGCAGCGCGGCAACGCCCCCGGCGGCGATGATCAGGTTTGCGGTGAAGAAAAGATTCATACCCTCTCCCTTGAACATGTTGACTCAGGTCGCGGGGGGCGTCCGTGTGATCGGTGATCAGAACAATCCACACCCTTCAATGGCAGCCGGTGTTCTCAGCCCAGCGTGATGGGCATCCCCATGATCGGCCACAGGAAGAATACGGCGAGCCCCGTGACGATCATCAGCAGGATGCTGGCCGGAATGCCCCACATGAAGAATTCGCCTGTGGAGAACTGCCCGGAGTCGTAGGCGATGGCGTTCGGCGCCGCGCCCACCAGTAGCAGAAACGGCATGCCGGAGACCACCAGCGAGGAGTACAGGATGACCTCGCCGGCCACGCCGAGGTATGGCGCGATGACCAGCGCCACCGGCAGGCTGATGGCGATGGCCGCCACGTTCATGATGAAGTTGGTCATCATCATGACGAAAAAGGCGATGCTCATGACGAAGACGAACCAGTGCGACTCCTTGAACATGCCCAGCCAGTTGATGGCCATCCACTCGGCGGCGCCGGTCTCCCAGAGGCAGAAACCGATGCTCATGGCGCCGGCGAAGAGCAGGATGATGTTCCAGGGAATGGCTTCCAGGTCGTCGATGTCCAGGATGCCGGTAATGAAGAACATGACGGTGGACAGCAGGATGATGGCCGTCTTGTGCGGCGGTACGAAGCCGGGGATCATCTGCTTCAGGATGGCCGAGGCGCCCAGGGCGACGATGACCAGCCCCACGATGCTGGCGGCGATCAATTCCTTCCGGGTGATTCCGCCCAGTTCCCTGTTCAGCCGGATGGCCTTTTCCCGCAGACCGGGAATGGTCTTTTTTTCGGGTTTCATGACGATCATGAAGAAGCCCCACAGGATGAAGGTCATGAGCCATCCCACGGGAAACATGTACCAGGAGAGTTCGAAAAACCCGACGTCCAGCTGCATGATGTCCTTATAGAAGCCCAAAGCCACGGCGCCGCGGGCGGCCCCCAGCAGGGTGACGATGGAGCCTGCGCCGGCCACATAGGCCATGCCAATGAAAAGCCCCTTGCCGAACTTGGTCTGTTTGTCCCCTTCGCCGTAGAGGGCGTAGATGGCCGCCAGCAGCGGGTATATGGTGGCCGCCACCGCCGTGTGCGCCATGATATGGGTCAGGGCCGCGGTGACCACGAAGACCCCGAGATAGATCATGCTGGTCCGTTCCCCGACGATGGCGAGCATCTTGTAGGCCAGCCGCTTGGTAAGGCCGGTCTTGGTAAAGACGAGGCCAATGACGATGGAG
Organism: uncultured Desulfobacterales bacterium; assembly: GCA_964446485.1. Taxonomy (GTDB): domain Bacteria; phylum Desulfobacterota; class Desulfobacteria; order Desulfobacterales; family JBDRRP01; genus JBDRRP01. Next base: position 25,121 of record CAYUOU010000054.1, read on the forward strand.
CCGAAGATGAAGAGCACCGACGGATCCATGAAGTCTTTGAATGCCTTGCTGGCGGGCCGGATGAGAAAGAGCACCTGCATGACGCCGATGGTGAGGCTGGTGATGCCGATGGGCACCACTTCGAAGACCCACCATGTGCCGGCCAAGAGAAAGACGGCCAGGGCGCCCTTGCCCTCCTTGCTCAGTGCGAAGTTCTTGCCCATGGGATCGATGGCATCGGGCCAGGGCGGCGAGTAGTAAACGATAACAAAAAGCAGGATCCCGGCGAACAACGCGGCGATTTTCCCCCAACTGACGTTATTTGCGGCTTTTGCAACACTGGCGCTTGTCATCTGTGCTAACCTCCGTGTGGAAAGCGATCGCGGCCGGTTCCCCCTGAACCCGGCGGGATCGACGATTGCCTGCTGCTAACCGATCTTGCACTCCTTCATCATGTGAAAGATCGCTGCAAATACGTCCGTGAGCCGGATGACCCCGGTGATTTCCCCCCCCGACGTCACCAGCAGCGACTGCTCGTGGCTCATCACCAGTTGGTGCACGGCCTGGTCCAGGGTGGCGTCTTCGTCCACGTACTCCCCTTCAGACAGCGCGTGCATGGTGTTACGGACATTGATATCGATGGCTTTTTTACATAGATCCATCAGCGCAGACGACCACATTCCCATGCTCTCGACGATCGAGAGCATGAATGATTTGGAAAAGCCGTAGTGGGTCATCCCCTTGTGGTTGGACATTTCTGCGTACTTGGGCTCCAGAGCCTTGAGCACGTCCAATTGGCTGATTTTACCAACCACATCGCCGGCGTCGTTGAGCACGAGTACGGCCCGGTGGCGATACCGCGTGTGGTCGAACTCCTCCTGGGCCTTTTCCAAGGCAGAGACGGCTTCAAACAGGGTGGCGTTTTCGCCTACCGTCGCGTACTCCGCCAGAGGGACCATCAGATCCTTGACCAAATAATTCTCCAATGTCGCGCCTCCTGAATCAAAATGTTGAAAACGTGATTGAAAACCTTGCCGATGGGGTTCTACCGGATCGTCGCCGGGTATGTCCCAAAAAAAAAGCGGCCCCAGTCAGGGTCGGCAGATTCTGGTTGCGCCGGCCGATGGCCTTACCGCTTGGGATGTCATCGAAGACCCTATGGTTGTGAAGTTTCGCGTACCCCTTTAAGGTCGCGATCCTTATCATGAGCTAACACAAAACGCAATCATCGGCGCATGCCTGCGCCGCCGGTAATTGCGCATTTTTTGGAAAAGTATGGAATCCGGAGTGTTGAGGGTATCAGGGCGTGGCGGAAGCAGCGGATTTTAGAACCTTTTCTTCGAGCCAGTCGAATACTGCGGCACCTTCGGCCGTTACCGGCGCCTTGCCCGTGATGGCGGCGGTGGCGGTCGCCAGCGCCTCGCGGTCGCTCAACCGGACACGCATGTCCACCAGGCGCAGTGCGTCGTCGATGCGGCTGAACACCGCAATGGGGCCGTAGCTCTGGAGGGGGCCATCCTTCGGTGTGGCCGCTCCGATCATATCGTGGTGTGGGACCCGCAGGGCCTTGGGGGGGGGCGCGTATCCCAGCAGTTCACTGAAGAGCCTCAGGCTGTCTACCACGCCCTCCGCATAGCCGTTGTCCAGTGAGCGCACGCCGAGGGCGGCGATTTCTTGAATGTCCGAAGGCTGCCAGTCGAGGTCCAGGCGATCCAGGCAGTGCTGCCGGACATGGTTGACGGTGTCGGCCTGTCTGCTGACCACCACGTCACTGTCCACCAGGATTCGTTTGATGTTCCTGAAACTGACCATCTCTTTGACGATGGGGCTTTTTCGCATTTCCACGTCTTCGACGGAGGTGCGGTACAGGGGAAGGTCGTTGTCGAGGACCAGCACCTCATTTCGGGCGGGATCTCCATCCGGCAGGTAAATATCGAGGTCCCTTCGACGCGCGTGCTGGTAGCCCGCCGCTTCCAAGAGCCGGACCATGGTTTCGCGGCTTAGGTGCCGTTCGCTGCCCGGCGGCTTCAAAGAGGCAATGACGGCGGCGCTCATGTCATTGATGGCGATTTTCTGGCGCAGATTGTCGATGAAGCTCATTGAAAGGTTCCTTGGCGGCAGTGGGTCAGTGAAATTTTGACCTCGGGCGCTTGCTCCATGGCCGTGATGGCCGCTTCCAATTCGATTTCGTCGGGGTTGTCGGTGCTGTGGGCATTGAGGGCCTCGGTGAGTTCCGCCTGCTCCATGGTCATGCGGTTGCCATCATGGGTCTGCAGGTATAGCGCCCACGGCACGAATTTGGTGAGGGGAAACAATTGCCCCGATTTGGGTGAGATGTCGATGTGGAGACCGGCGATGAATGCCAAATGCCGGCCGCGGTAGTCGTCCCCCTGGATGATGGTGCGATAGACACGGTCAAATTCCACCTGGGTATTCACCTGGGCCGCGGTGAGCGCCGGATAGGGAGAGGTGATGATGTGGGGCATGCTCTGAGCCAGGTTTCGTTCGATGTGGTCGTAGCCTTCCACCACGTCTGATACCGGTCTTTTGAATGTGAAAAAGGCTTCGGTCAGGCGTTCGCCGATGGGTGTCCGGATATTCGGCTGCCAGTATGCCGGGGGCATTGTTTCCCTCAGTGAGGGGTTCACCGCATACGCCTTTGCTGTGCTCAACACCCGCACGGGGGCGGGCAGGCCGTCCGGGCCGGCATCCACGAGCTTCTTCATCTTCAGGAACAGTCCCTCCTGGCGGTTGGCGTCGAGTAACTGATTGTCGATGATCACCACATCCTGGTCGCTGATTCGAGAAAATGCCACGTTGGCTCCGGCAAATGCGTATTCTCGATGATACCAGTCGAGGACGGCGCCGATTTTACCGCAGTCGGCGGTGAACGGCTGGCGGGACATTTGAAGTCGACGGTAGCCGCCGAAGGTGCAGGTTTCCGGGTCATAGCCGACGTGGCTGGCCTGAATGATAACGAGGTCCCTCCCGTGGTGGGCATGGGGTGCGTGCCGGTCGGTGGCAACGATGCCGCCCACCCGGCCGTGGTCGAACGGAAAGGTGCCGAAGTGCTTGGCGATAAGGATGATGGGGTAGCCCTGACTCTCGTCCGAGCAGAAACTGCGAGAGGGCATGATCTTTCCGGGTTCGAACCCATGCGCTTTGCACAGGTTGTAAAGGCGGGGAACAAAGCTGCTGTAGCGCAGCATATGCCCTGCCACGTGGAAATTGCCCAATGTGCTGTATGGCATGGCGGATTCTCCCGGGCCGGCGTGGTAATCCAAGCCGCCTGCGAGGGATCTCACCCGTCGTCGGTACACCTCGCAGGCAACAATCTTTCACATATCATAGCGACTGAGGCGGCGCAGGGCAACATCATTGACGGTTCCGTAAAAAGTCCGATATCTGCGTTACGCGTCATCCTTCGTCATT
>CAYUOU010000055.1:0-28470 GCA_964446485.1 uncultured Desulfobacterales bacterium
GCTTGGGATTTAAAAACCTTTTATGGGACGCAGATAAACGCTGATGACCATGATAGCGGCGTTTATTGGCGCTGGCGCGGCGAACGGCTTAAAACAGTGAAAAGTAAGAAGTTAGTAGTGAGGAGGGAGAGCCCAGTTAGAAACGATATCGATTTTCACTCTTTACTTTTTACTCTTAACTGTTCACTTGTTTTTTTACCTTTGAACCTTGAACCTTGGAACTTGGAACTTGGAACTTGGAACGCGCCGAAGGCGCCAACCTTGAACCTTGAACTTTGAACCGCGCCGTTAGGCGCCTGGGCGCTGCGCGCGGAAAAGCCTGATTGATGGGATCCGCTGCGCTCCTCCCATCCTACGCGCTGCAAAAAGGAACAACTGTTATCCGTTGTCAGTGACGGATAACAAATAACCGATAACGGCTTTTTCAGTAACTGCATCTCTAAATCACGGGAAGCAGGGGAAACAGATGCTCCGTGGCGAAACCGTGTAGGAGTTAGTCTTGTGGCGAATATGTCATTGATAAGAGAGTTCTGGGAGTTTGCTAAGTACCGCAAGCGGTACTGGCTGCTCCCGATTTTGATCATGCTGGCATTGCTGAGCGCGCTGGTCGTGTTCACGAAGAGCAGTGTAATTGCACCATTCATATATACATTATTTTGATAAGCATCCCAAGGTCGCGCATTGAACGCTCCAGAATCTGAAAAAAAATCGCCCCATCTGACTCGAGGCAAGCGGTTCATCTTTTCTGCACTGCTGGTAGTATTCGGTGTGGGCGTGTCTTTGTCGGCGGGCGAATATTTCTTGAGGTACCGCAGTCAGAAGATTGCTCAAAGCAATTATTTTGACCCGGGCCATATTGTCTACGATTCACTGCTTGGATGGAAACTCGCCCAGAATTGGAAAGGGCGTCACACCCACTATGATTTTGAGGTGAGCTACTCGACGAATCGTTTCGGCTTTAGAGGTGAGTTCCCTCAAACGAAGGCCAGGGGCACGAAGCGCTACGCATTCGTTGGAGACAGTTTTACCTTTTCGTACGGTGCCAATGACGAAGACACGTTTATCAACATTCTCAACGAGATGTCTGGGGGCAAAAGGCAGTATTTGAATTTCGGTCTGCCGGGCACCAGTACCGATCAGCAACTGCTGTTGATCAAGGACAGGGTGCTGCTTTTCGACCCTGATGTAGTGGTGCTCGTCGTCTATTTGGGTAACGATCTTTTCGACAATCTGCTTTCCTTCCCGCTGCAGGCAGATCGAGCAAAGCCTTTCTTTGAAATCGAGGGCCAACGTCTCGCACTCAAAAACGTGCCAGTGCCGGTCACGACCAAGCCCCCACGTGAGCAGGCTGCATCCAGGCAAAAGATCGGCCTGGATGCCGTGACTCAGCGGGTGGGGTGGACTGGAATATTATCTTCACAATTTGAGATCGCTCGATTGCTTTTGGATCATTTAGGCCATGGTAGGCAGGCCGGTGCGCCCGATTTCAGAATGCATTTTAAGGATGCTCTAAACCTTTTTTACAAGATCGTCGATGAGATTAAGTCGGTTTGTAGCGAAAATGGTGTCGCACTGCAGATCGTACTCATGCCCGGGCAGTCGTTTGTGATCTCGCCGGGAAGTTTGTCTGCGCCCGTTCAAGATTTCTTCAGACAAGAGATTTTGGCGAATCGATCCCGGTGGGGTGTGCCGATACACGATTTGGCCGGCCATTTGAGAAATGAATACGAAAGAACCGGTGAAATGCTATATCATCCACATGAAGGACACCTCAACAAACGCGGGCACCAGGTGGTTGTAAAAGGGGTCAAGTCTGCCCTTGACGCTTCCCCATCGTTGCAACGTTAGGGTAAATTACCCCTGCTGTTACCTCGGGTCCTCTGTGGTGAAGCAGCCTTTTTGAATTTTTTGGGGAATGGTCGAAAGGCGGCGGAGTTCGGCTGCGATTTTTTTTGAGAGATCGAGGATATGGTCGTCACTGCGTGCTCTGCACAGCCGCTCGAGTTGGATGGCATATTGGTAAAGGTCGGTGGCGGAGATGTTGCCGGAGGCACCCTTCAAGGAGTGGGCGGTTTGCTCGGCTTTCTTATAGTTGCCGGCCTCGACGGCATCGCAGATAACGGCTTCCACATCGCGGTAGTTTGCGCAGTACTCCGCGATGATACCCATGTATAATTCTAGATCTGCGCCGAGGCGATTCATGCCTTCGGTGATGTCGAGTCCCGGCAGAGAGATTTCGCTCTGGTTTTGGAGAGGAGTATCTTCGCTGGGCCCAACACGTTTTCTGCCAATGTGCCGTCGAAGTGTCGAGAAAAGCTCTTTGCGGTCGATGGGTTTGGAAACATAGTCGTTCATGCCCGCTTCCAGGCACCGTTCACGGTCGCCTTGCATGGCGTGGGCGGTCATGGCGATGATGGGGATGTCGCCATTATTCATTTCGTTTCGAATGGCACGGGTGGCGGCGAGTCCGTCGAGTTCCGGCATTTGAATGTCCATCAGCACGGCATCAATGGAACCGCCGGCCATCTTATCCAGCGCCTCCTTGCCGTTTTGGGCCGTCACGACCTCAATGCCGGCGAGCTTTAATATCTCTTCTGCCACCCGACGATTGATGGGGTTGTCTTCCACCAACAATACCCGGGCACCGGGAAAATCCCCGGTTTCCGCACTGCCGTCAGGCTCAAGCGGGCCTATCGGGTCTTGGCTGCAACAGATCTCCGTCACGGCATCGAAAGGCTGAGACTGAAATGATGACGAGATTCGGTGGGGTCGATGCCTCTCCACGACGGCCTTGGAGAAACCGGCTGTAAAATAAAAACTGCTGCCTTTCTCCGGTTCGCTGCGCAGCCGGATGCGGCCCCCCATCATCTCAACAATGCGCCTGCTGATCGCAAGGCCCAGGCCTGTCCCGCCATATTTTCTCGTCGTGGTACCGTCGGCTTGGGTGAAGGCGTCGAAGATACTTTCCTGAACGTCCGGGGCAATACCGATGCCCGTATCCCTGACTTCGAAGCGCAGTTGGATGCCGTCCGCGTATTCGCTGTCAACACCCACGGTGATGTGAATTTCACCACGCTCCGTAAACTTGACAGCGTTGGACATGAGGTTCGTCAGCACCTGCCGCAGCCGAAGTGGGTCTCCAATGACACGGTTCGGCACCGCACTTCCGACATCCACCGTCAACTTGATGTTTTTCTTCAGCAATCGGTCCAGAAACAAGTCGGCCACTTCGTCAATGACGCCTCCCGGCTGGAAGGCGATTTGTTCGAACGCAAGCTTCCCTGCCTCAATTTTTGAGAAATCGAGGATATCGTTGATCAGGCCGAGTAGCGATTTTCCCGAAGACTGAATGATGCTGGTGTACTCGCGCTGCTTTTGATCCATGGGCGTGTTGACCATGAGGTCGCAAACGCCAATAATGCCGTTGAGGGGGGTGCGGATTTCGTGGCTCATATTGGCCAAAAACTCGCTCTTGGCCCGGCTGGCGATTTCCGCCTTTTCTTTGGTGGCTTGAAGCATTTCGCGGGTTTTTTTGATTTCTGTGATGTCGATCAACAGCGCGCGAATGCCCCCGGTCGTGCCATTATCCGAAATGGGCGTGGTACGCATGATCACCGGGAAACAAATGCCATCAGCCCGGCGCACCAAAAACTCCTGATCGCTGATGTCTGTGTTTTCTATCGCCGCCAAGCATGCCTTTTCAAATCGTGCACGGTCCTCGGCGGAAATGAGATCCGACAGCGAAAAATCACCGGCAAGGGCTTTTGCCGAGTGTCCGGTAGAGATAACCGTCTTTTTGTTGAAGAAGGTCAATCGGCCGTGCCGATCCATTTCGATGAGCATTTCCGGCAGCAACTCGGCCAATTCGCGAAACCGCTCTTCGCTTTGCCGCAATGCTTTGAGAGCCTTTTTTCTTTCCGTGATGTCACGGGCCACACCATAGGTGCCGACAAAGTTCGTATCGCCGGTGTCAATGGGTTTGTCGTAGATACCTGAGGCGTAAAGCTCGAAAATGTCTGCAGCGTCGCTTTCCAATGGCCAGGCGCCCGCTTTCGGTTTCAGCTTGACCTCGTGACCGCGAGTGGCACGCTCGCCGGTGCGTCGTTCGTTGATTCGCCACTTGATTCCAGGATCATCAGGGCGCCGAAACAGAGAAGAATAGTGCCGGCCGATCAATTCTTCAGGCGCGTAGTGCAGCAGTTTTTCAACGGCGCCCCCCACAAAGCTAAAGCGCCCCTCAGAATCCAGCATATAAATGATGTCGGGCGAGTTGCTGACCAGGTTGCTGTACTTGCTCTCGGAGGACCGGAGGTTTTTCTCAATGAGACGCTTTTCCTGAATCTCCAGGTTGAGCCGTTTGTTGGTGGCCATCAACTCGGCGGTGCGTTGGGCAATGGCGTCTTCCAACTCTTCATTGAGACGGTTCAGGGCGTCGACGGCTTTTCGACGTTCTTCTTTAAGCCGCAATTGGGTCACGGCGTTTTCAACACGCTTTAGCAGCTCATCCGGTTCGTAAGGTTTTCGAATAAAGTCGAAGGCCCCTTTGCGAATGGCTTTGATAGCCACATCGGGGCTCTGGTCACCGGTGATGATGATGAACTCCGACGTATCCCGGTTGCCATTGATGCGGTCCATGACGTCAAAGCCGGTCATCCCCGGCATCATGATGTCGATAAGGACAATTCCGAATGCATCGCTGACGATTAATTCGACGGCTGTCTGGGGGCTATTGGTGGTTCTTGTCTGGTAGCCGGCGGAGTTCAGGATAGCGGCAATACTCTCGGTCATCCGGGGGTCGTCGTCGACGATGAGGATTTCCAGGGGCATGGTCATGAGTGGGTGAGGTCTATCGATGGATGGCACGCGTTGGTAAAACAAGCGGTTCAGTCAGGCATTTTGTCGGTAACCGGCAACTCGATGGTGAAGGCAGTCCCCTGGCCGGCATCGCTTTTAAAAGCGATGCGACCACCGATGGCGTTGACGGCGTTTCTGACAATGTGAAGCCCGAGTCCGGTGTCCCCGGCGTTTTTCGTCGTGTTAAACGGCTGAAACATGCTGGCCCTGATTTTGTCGCTGATGCCGGGGCCGTCGTCGCTGATGATGATTTGAATCGTTTCAGGCGGTGCATCCGGTGCATTGGCGCTTTGGCATCGTGTACTGATGTTGATGTTCCCGCCGTCGGTCAACGCTTCAACCGCGTTTTTTATCAAGTTCAGCACAATCTGCTTGATCTTATCAGGACTGCTATAGATTGTCGGCAGCGTGGCGTCAAGGTCGGTCCCGATCTTTACCATCGCCGGCGACGGCAGCGGGGCTTGAACAACGGACACCATTTGCTGGATGATGTCATTGACGGACAGCCAATCGCGCGTCTCATCGGGCGGTGGAAGTATCATTTGGGAGAGTAGTCCGCCGATGCGGTCGATCTCTTCACCGATGATGGTAAGTTCGGCATGTGCGGTGTGGCCCTGTGGGAGCTTTAGCTGCAACACACTCAGATAGTTTTTGATGATGGCCAACGGTGTTCTGATTTCATGGGCGGTCTTCTTCACCAGAAGGCGTTCCATGGCATAGCCGCCCAAGGGGTGAGCGGAAGCATCAAGGGGTGCCATGGAATTAGTGATACCCGCAGTGAATGCAGCGGCCACGGTGTTTTGAATGTCTTCGTCTCTGATCGCAGTGGCATCATTTTTGGCCCCTGCAATGCCGGCAATCACTACACCGGCGGCAGGGGTGACGTCGCCATAAGGGATGCAGACCATGCCATCGGCGCCCAAAACATCCATGACCTGTCGATCAGCAATGGTGGCAGTGGGCTGCGATTGCCGGGCGTGGACGGTTGTCAGTCGGTTTTCTCGCCAGGCGATGGCGGCAGCATGAGATCCATCAGAGGGCAATCGTAAGCTGAGATGGCCGTCGCGGGTCCGCAGGGCTTGGTAAACGGGCTCCAATAAATAGGTCTCGTTGGAGTATTGCATCACGAGGCACGAGTGGATGCCATAGCGGGCGGCCAGTGCTTGGGCCAGTAGGACCCACTTTTCGGCTTCGGTGCCACTGTTCGAAAATACGGCGTTTTCGGCCTGGGAAGCCATGCTCTTCGCCAAAAGGCGTGTGAGAGCCGGCGGCATTGCCGTACCGATATCCGACACCTCAGGTGTGCTACTTTCTGGAAGCTGCAATAGCTCATGGACATGGGTGATTTCATCGGCGACGGATCCCAAGATGTTTTCGATCTGGAGCCGGCTCAGACCCATAAAGTCTTCGATAAATGCTTCGTCGGGTGCGTTTTCAGGCGCCAGTTGCCCGGTAGCCAGCATGTCCGCGACGGTAACGATTTTGACCAGCGGCAGTGCGGTCTTGAGTTCCTCGAGGGGGTATCCCCGGTATTTCACAACATCTCTTGCAATGGATAGCGGAAAAGCCCCTTTTAACAGCGCTTCACCGACGGCGCCCTCTTCGATGGGTTCACCCGCGGTGTCGCCGGCCATTTCGGAATGCGATGCTGCGGTGTTGTTGGGTGAGGATCCCTCCAGAATTAACGGTACCTTTCCCACATTGAGGAGTAGGCCGCAGAGATAGGCCATTTCAGCATCTTCAATGGGAATGTGGACGGCCAGTTGCCTGGCTGTGATCGCAGTCACCAGCGAACGGCGCCAGTAAACGCAGTAGGCGGCTCGGAAATCCGGTCGAAGGTAGTGCGCCAAATAATTCGATAGGGCGCCGGATACGACGAGTTTCATTCCGGAGCGTCCCAAATCTCGCACGGATTTTCGAATGTGCTCCGATATCATGGCCCCCATGGTGGGCTTGGGCGACGAGATTCTAAGCACCTGCAAGATCAAGGATGGCTCTCTGGAAACGACATCGACAATTTGGCGCTCATCAAGGGAGGGGGCCGATAGCAGATCACACATCAGGCTCAAGGCCTGGGGCAGCACCGGCAGGGGGCGAAAACGCGATAGACGGGAGATGTTATTAGCTTGATTCAAGCCGGATACCGGTCCTTTTTGCTGCTTAGGGGGTCTGTGAAATGTATATCACAACACCATATGTAAGGTCTATACATTGCTTACACCACAATATGTAATGGTTTGCCCCGCTATCATCTAATCTCGCCTGGGTTCTGAAGCCAGCCCTCACGGATAAATGCCGCCCCAAATTTTTTCGAACGCCCGCCTGTCATCCAAACACTTAGACCCTTTGAACATAGCAAAAATGATGCCGACAGGAAGAATCAGCTGTTATGATTTAAAATAACCTAAATATAATAGGGGATTAGGGGCAAGCGGATTTGTCTGTGGATAAGAAACCGAGGGTGTCTGTGGTGAGAGTATTACCCAAAAATGATGAAAATATTACACAGATTAAAAGATATTTGGAATATGCATTATACGGATAAAGTCCGGGGTGAAAAACAGGCCGACGAATACATACGCGGTTTATATAAAACCATAGAGAAAGCGGATTTCTTATTGTGCGTGCAATTGGTTTTTGGGGCCGGGAATCCTGCGGGGTCGGCCTTCGGGACGGCCTCTTTTTTTGGCGCGGACCCCTGGCTCCGGCCCGCCAGGGGTACCCGGCTGGCCGTGGCGGGGGCTGTTTTTTTTGGGTGTTATAGCACCCTCCGGAGTTGGTACTTTTGACGGTTCCGTAAAAAGTCCGATATCTGCGTTACGCGTCATTCTTCGTCATTACGGCGTACTGTAAGTACGCCTCATTCCTCAGGATTCGCAAGCCGTATCTCGAACATTTTACGAAATCGTCCTTTTTGCTACTTTTTACCGTTTCATCACTTTTCTTGGTACTTCTCAAAAATACGACAAAAAAGGCGAGTCAGCCAATTTGCTAACCCGCCTTTTTTATTTGCTTTTTTTGGTCGGGGCGAGAAGATTTGAACTTCCGACCCCTTGAACCCCATTCAAGTGCGCTACCAGGCTGCGCTACGCCCCGACACAGGCGGGCTATTTAACAATATCACCCAATATTGTCAAGCACGTAATGGCGTTTTCTGGGGCGTCGGCCCAAGTAAAAAATCATTTGATACCGGTACGTTTTCCCTTATGATAGCTCACGCCGGACAGCCTCTCGGCGACTCTTGATCTCTCGGCGGACAACTCGGCCCTGCGGAGCGCATGATGGGAAAATTGAACGTTACGGATTTCATGTTGAAACCCGGTGACACCATCGGGGTGGCGGCACCGGCCGGCCCTTTCGATGACGCAGTGTTTCAAAAAGGTCGAGCTGTTCTGGAGGGGATGGGTTTTCAGGTCCACGTGGATCCACGCATCACCGAGCGCTGTGGTTTTCTCGCCGGTGACGACCGGCAACGGGTCGACGTGCTGCACGCGCTGTTTGATAACGACAACATTTCGGCCATCGTTTGCGCCCGGGGCGGCTACGGCGCGTTGAGACTCTTGCCCCTGCTCGATGAACCCCGCATTCGGCGGCACCCAAAGCCCCTCGTGGGCTTCAGCGACATCACCGCCTTGTTGAACCCTCTCGCCCAGCGGTGCGCCACGCCGGTGATTCACGGACCCGTGCTCACGTCCATCGCCAGCGCCGAGGTGGAAACAGCAGCAAGCCTTGAGCGTATCTTTTCAGGAAAGGAGATTGTCATCACAGCGGCAAATGCCGATGTGATGACACCCGGGCGTGCCGCCGGCCCGCTTTTCGGGGGTAATCTAACGACGTTGAACCACCTTCTGGCGACGCGATTCATGCCGGACCTAACTGGGTGCATTGTGCTTCTCGAAGATGTGAACGAAGCCCCGTACCGCATCGATCGAATGCTTTGTCAGATGCGAATGGCAGGTAGTTTCGATGCCGTGGCTGGAATCGCTGTTGGGCATTTCAGGAACTGCGGCACGCCGGAAGAAATGCGCAATGTTTTTATGTCGCACTTTGAGGCCCTTCGTATACCCATCCTGTGCGGTCTTCCCATCGGTCACGGCGAAACCAATATTGCCGTGCCCCTCGGTGTGCCTGTTGTCCTCGACACCGAGAGCGGGACCCTTTGTGTTGACTTCAAGACCAAGGCGCTACCCTAATCATACATGGCAGAACCCCAATCATCAGAAGCGATTCAAAAGGCCGTTGATCCGGCAGTGGCTGACGCCTTAGCAACAGGGGCCTTTCCGGGCGCCGTACTACTGGCGGGGAAGGGCGGTTCGGTGCTGTTTCAAAAGGCCTACGGTCTTGCAGACATCTTCAGCCGCCAACCCATGACCTTGGACACGGTGTTCGATTTGGCCTCCTTGACCAAGCCCCTGGGGACGACTCTGGCAGTCATGCGGCTGGTCGCAGCCGGCGCATTGGAATTGGACCGCCCGGTCTGCGACACGATGGGAGAATCGCCTTCGGACGGCAGACGGAAATTCACTCCTCGGATGCTGCTTGCCCATACTTCCGGCCTTCCTGCGTGGCAGCCCTATTTCCAAATGCTGCGACACGCGCCGATGTCTAAACGAAGCGTTTTATTGAAAGAAATACTTCTCAAGACATCGACCGTTCATTCGCCAGGGGCTGAAACTTGCTACAGCGATGTGGGTTTTCTTCTACTGGCCTCTTTAATGGAGGATTTGATCGGTGAATCCCTCTCCACTTTGCTGGAGAACACCATCTACCCCGCAATCAAAGGGGGGGGGCCTTACTTCCAACGGCGTCAGGATGTCAGAAGGGGAAAATTTGCAGCCGGTCAGCTGTGCCCTTGGCGAGGCCGGTTGCTAAAGGGCGAGGTTGACGATGAAACTGCGTTCAGTTTGGGGGGCGCAGCGGGCCATGCCGGGCTTTTTGGGGATGCCACAGCGGTTCACGAAGTGGTCGCTGCCCTGTGGCACGCATATGTGGGGGATGCTCCTTTCGGATCGTTATCAACGGAAACCGTCAGGGCTTTTTTAACGCCCCCTTTGGACGGCGCACGCGCATTGGGGTTCGATGTCCCCTCGGGGGCGCAGCCCGCCTGCGGGCACTTTTTCCAGGGGCCTGCCGTCGGGCACCTCGGATTCACCGGGGTGTCGTTTTGGCTGGAACTCGACACGGGCATTCACATCGTTCTCCTCACCAATCGCACCCACCCGTTTCGGTTTCGTCAAGGCATCAACGTCCATCGACCCCGTATCCACGATGCCATCATGGGGGTGCTGCGGGGCTGATGCGAGGGCTGGATGCTTCGGCACCCATGAGCGATGAAATGGGATAAATCACAAATGATTTTGCAAACAATTCCCTTGTCAGGGTGGAAACAATTTGGTAGTGGTTCCAAGGTATTATGAAGTCGGCGGCCATGGCGGTCGCCATTATCAGGCATTCATACATGCGTTGTCGGGCGCTATATGCATATCAATAGGATGAAACGGATATGAGTTTCTTCGATCGTTTTCTCGGCATGTTTTCCAGTGATTTGGCCATCGACCTCGGTACTGCCAACACACTGGTCTATGTCAAAGGCAAAGGCATCGTCCTCAGCGAGCCCTCGGTGGTTGCCGTTCGGCTCGACCGAACCAAGAATCGTGTGCTGGCCGTCGGTTCGGAGGCCAAAAAAATGCTGGGCCGGACACCGGGTAACATTGTGGCCATCCGTCCCATGCGAGACGGCGTGATCGCCGATTTTGAAGTGACCGAGGCCATGCTTCGTCACTTTATCGCAAAGGTCCACAACCGCAGCCGGCTGGTCAGGCCGCGTATCATCATCGCCGTCCCCTCCGGGATCACCCAGGTGGAAAAACGCGCGGTGCGGGAATCGGCCGAGTCGGCCGGTGCCCGGGAGGTGTTTCTCATCGAAGAGCCTATGGCGGCGGCGATCGGGGCAGGGCTGCCCATTACCGAACCCACCTGTAACATGGTGGTGGACATCGGCGGCGGCACCACCGAAGTGGCGGTGATTTCCCTGGCCGGCATCGTGTACAGCCGTTCCCTGCGGGTGGCGGGCGACAAGATGGACGAAGCCATCATGCAGTACATCAAGCGAAAGTATAACCTCCTCATCGGTGAGCGCACCGCTGAAATCATCAAAACCACCATTGGCAACGCCTATCCCGATCCCAATGATCTGGAAACCATCGAAGTCAAAGGGCGAGACCTCGTATCCGGTATCCCCAAGATTTTAGCCATCGATAGTGAAGAAATCCGCGTGGCGATTTCGGAGCAGATCGACGCCATCGTGGAGACCGTCAAGATCGCCCTGGAGCAGACCCCCCCGGAACTTGCCGCCGACATCGTTGATCGCGGCATCGTCCTCACCGGCGGCGGCGCATTGTTGAAAAACCTCGACAAACTGTTGATGGAGGAAAGCGGCCTTCCCATTACCGTTACCGAAGACCCGCTCTCCACCGTTGCCCTCGGGTCCGGAAAAGCCATTGACAGTATCGAAATCCTCAGACAGGTGGCCATCTCCTAACGCATCATGTTTTCCAAACAAACGTTGATGATCGTCGGATTGATTGTGGTGGTGGCGATCAACATCATCGTTCTCGCCATCAGCAGCAGCCGGCACACGCCGTCCAGCAGCCTGGGCCGGGGAGCTGTCCAACTGGTCGCACCCTTCCAGGGAGCCGTGACCGGAACGATCCGATTCTGCCGCGATATCTGGCATCACTACTTCTACCTTGTCGGCGCATCCATGGAGAACGATGCGCTCCAGCATATGTTGGCCGAGGCGCGTCATCGAGATCACCTGTACGAAGAGATCGAACGGTCCAACACCCGGTTAAGAAGTCTTCTCAGCTTTCAAAAAGCAACCCGGCAAGAAGTACTGGCAGCAGAAGTTATTGGCCAGAATCCCTCGCCCTGGTACCGCACCGTAGTGATCGACAAGGGGGATGACGACGGGGTTCGCAAAGGCATGCCCGTGGTGGTTCACGAGGGGATCGTCGGCCAGGTGATGTCAACCGGAGCGGGGTACGCGAAAGTGCTGTTGATCACCGATCAGAATAATGCCGTGGACGCCCTGGTGGAGCGCAGCCGAGCCCGGGGAATCGTGTCGGGAAACCCCGACGGGATCTGCTATTTCAGGTACGTCCTGAGGAAAAGTGACGTGAAGGCAGGCGACCTTTTGATTTCCTCGGGGCTGGACGGGGTGTTTCCCAAAGGCTTGCGGATTGGTTCCGTCTCCAGTGTGGTGCGCCGGACGTCCGGCATTTTCCAGGACGTGACCGTGACGCCCTATGTGGACTTTGAAAAACTCGAGGAAGTCCTCGTGTTGGTCACCCCAATCACCCAGACAGATGACACTTCGATAGTAAAATGACGGTTGTGTATCTTACCCTCCTGTGGCTGGTGCTTTTTGTCAGCCAGTCCGTTGTCCTGCCCTTTGTTTTCGGGTGGGGCTTTGTCTATGATTTAACGATCCCTATTGTGGTCTATCTGGCGCTGTTTCGGCAGTTGCGGGAGGGCGCAGTAATGGTGGTTTTGCTGGGGCTCGCCATGGAAGGGCTCTCGGGCGGGCCTTTCGGCATTTATATGACCACCTACTACTGGCTGTTTGCCGTATTGAAATGGCTCATCAGTCTGTTCAACGTTCAAAGCCGGTTTTTAATTCCGTTCGTGGTGGCCGCCGGCGTCGCCTTCGAGAACACCGTGGTGGTGTTTGTGATGAGCCTCGGCGGCAGCGAGCCGGCCACTCTGGCCAACGTCATCAACAACATGATCATTCAGGTACTGTGGGCATTGCCCACCGGCCCCATCATTTTGTTAGCGATTCGCAGCCTGGTCGTTGCCTTCGAGCGACGCATTGTGGCCCGGTTGACCAAGAGCGAGTTCTAATGATGGGCCGGCGCTGGGATCTTCGCCCGCCGGTGAGCGGCCGCCTTGGCATTGTCGGGACAATATTCGGGATAGCCTGGCCTTCGGTAAAACACTATCGTACCAAACCGAGTTCACCGTTGGCGGCAGTTATCAAAAGACAGGGTGCCTATCCCAAGAAGGACGAATAGCAGATGTACCTACGCGCCATAGACAGCGAGTGGTTTCGGATGCGGTTGACGGGCCTCGTGGTCATCACCGTCGCCACCTTTCTCATTTTGTTTGTAAGGCTGGTTTATCTTCAGGTCATCGCGGGGGATGAAATGCGGCGATTGTCCCTCAATAACTGCATTCGGCTTCAGGACTTGGACCCTCAGCGGGGGCTTATTTACGATCGCACCGGCACCTTGCTTGTGGACAATCGCCCGGCCTTCGATCTCTTTATCGTCGCCAAAGATGCCAAGCCGGTGGATGGCACCCTGCGCAAACTGTCTCAATATGCAGGCATTCCGCTGGAAGATCTGAAAAATGCCTACAAAAAGCACCGGGGCGTCGGCGCCTACAAACCGATTCCGCTCATGCAGGATATCGGGCGTGATATGCTGGCCGCCATTGAAGTGCATAAATTCGATTTGCCGGGCATCGTGGTGAACGTCAAACCTCGGCGCCACTACATAAAGGACCAGAGTGCCGCGCATCTGATCGGATACCTAAGCGAAATCAGCGGGGATGAATTGCGATCGGGCAAATATCCCGGACGGCAATCGGGTGATTTCATCGGCAAGTCCGGTATCGAAAAATCCTTTGACATGTATCTGACCGGCGAGCACGGCGGCCAGCAAGTGGAAGTGGATGCAACGGGTCGAGTTGTTCGGCTACTCAATGTGGTGGAAGCCAGGCCCGGCAGCAACCTTTTTCTCTCCTTGGATCACGATCTTCAGCAAACGGCTGAGTCCTTGCTCGAGGGGCACGCCGGGGCCGCAGTGGCGATAGAACCTTCAACGGGTCGCGTCCTTGCCATGGCATCCAGCCCTTCCTTCAATCAAAACCTCTTTGTTGACGGTCTAAGCAATAAAGCCTGGCAGGCCTTGGTGTCCAACCCCCGCCATCCCATGGAAAACAAGGCCTTGCGCGGGCAGTACCCGCCGGCTTCAACGTTCAAGATTGTTACCGCCATGGCGGGGCTTGAGGAGGGCGTGATCGACGCCGACACCACATTCCACTGCCCGGGACATTTCACTTTCGGAGACCGGACCTTCCGGTGTTGGAAAAAAGGCGGCCACGGCACGGTGAATGTCGTTCAGGCTATTGCGCAGTCATGCGACGTCTTTTTCTATCAGGTGGGTGTGAAACTCGGCGTGGATCGGTTGGCCTGGTATTCTCGGGCAAGTGGATTGGGCCTCAAAACCGGCATCGGGCTGGAAAACGAAAACGCCGGGTTGATCCCCACAGCCGATTGGAAGCGCCGCCGCTTCGGCATTCCTTGGCAGCAAGGCGAAACCCTTTCCGTTGCCATCGGGCAGGGCTACAATTTGGTAACGCCGCTGCAGATGGCGGTGTTGACGGCGGCGGTGGGCAATGGCGGCATTCGCTACCGTCCCTTGTTGGTGGATGCCGTCAAAACGCCCGATGGCCAAACGGTGTTTCAAGAGATCCCAGAACCGATGGGGCTGCTGCCCATGTCTCCCGAAACCCTGGCGCTGGTTCGGCAGGGCCTTTTCGAGGTGGTTCACGGCACTCGCGGCACGGCCCGGGGTATCCTGCAAAAGGCGTATACCACCAGCGGCAAGACGGGGACGGCGCAGGTGGTCGGTCGCAAGAGCGAAGACGGATCGGGAGAAGCCCCCGAGGCCCCCGAGATCAAAGATCACGCCTGGTTTGTCGCCTATGCGCCATCGGAGCAACCCAAGATCGCCGTTGCTGTTATCGTGGAGCACGGGGAGCATGGTTCCAGCGCTGCGGCCCCCATTGCCAAGGAGATGATCGCTGTCTTCTTGAAGCCCGGTTCGAAAGACACCATGGAGGCGTTCGGCAGCACACCCGAATCTGCGCTGTTGCGCCCGGGCGAAAACACGCTGACCCCCTCTGGATGACAATTCTAAAAACGCGACGGGGACGGTTCTCCAGCGCGCTGCGGAAGCCATGGTGCCGGGTCGATGGAAACTCGATGCCGTGCACCGCAGCAAATTGAAATGGTGAACGATGTTTGACAGACGGTTGGCGCAATTTTTTGACTGGGGGCTGCTATGGCTGACGCTGGCCATCATCAGCGCCGGACTGATGACGCTTTACAGTGCCGTGTCCTTGGATGGCGCCCCATCGCAAAACCCACTGTTCATCAGGCAGCTCATATGGTTCGGGTGCGGTTTGGTGGCAATGGTGGTGAGTTTCTTATTCAGCTACAAGCTGCTGGAACGCTGGGCCTATTTCATTTACGGCGCCTGCGTCCTCATGCTGGTGTGGGTGTTGTTTTTTGGAAAAGTGGTGGGCGGATCACAGCGCTGGCTGTCGCTGGGAGCGGCCTCCCTTCAGCCTTCAGAATTGGTAAAGGTCGCGGTGATTATTGCCTTGGCACGCATGTACGCCAAAATGGTCAGCGCAAGGGGCATGACAATTCGGGATCTGATGCAGCCTGTCATCCTGACCTTGATTCCCTTTTTGCTCATCGTTCGTCAGCCCGATCTGGGGACAGCCATGGTCGTGGCGCTCATCGCCGTTTCCATTACCTTGTTTGCCAAAATTGAACGCCGGTCTCTGGGAGGGCTTGTGGCGTGCTGCACACTGGCGGTGCCTGCGGTGTGGTTTTTTCTGAAAGGGTATCAGAAACAGCGCATTCTCACATTTCTGAATCCCGACCGGGACCCGTTGGGGGCGGGCTATCACATCATTCAGTCCAAAATTGCCATCGGTTCCGGAATGCTCAGCGGCAAAGGGTATTTGAAGGGGACTCAGAACGCACTGGCGTTTCTTCCCGAGCAGCATACCGATTTTATCTTTTCGGTCCTGGCCGAAGAGTGGGGGCTGATCGGCGCTTGCGTGCTGCTGCTTTTGTTCCTGTTGCTGATACTGTGGGGGCTCAACATCGCTCAGCACTGCCGAGATCCCTTCGGCACCATTCTTTCGGTGGGTGTCACCGCCATGATATTCTGGCAGGTCCTCATCAATATCGGCATGGTGATGGGGCTCATGCCGGTCGTCGGGGTCACGCTGCCGTTTATCAGTTACGGGGGCTCGTCCATCATTACCATGATGATCGGTATTGGGATGTTGCTCAATGTCAGCATGCGGCGATTTCTTTTCGAGTCATAAAGCCCCCCCCACCCCTCCCGCAGGCTTTCAGCGCCCTGCAACGCCGGGCGTTCCGGCATTTCGGACCCCGCACCGGCGTTTCTTCAAAGAGCTTAAATAATTGATATTATTCACATGCTTCCTCTATTTAGGCGTCGTCAATGCCCAATAAAAAACCTTTGACAGGCAAATTATCTAAATGCTATAGACGCGTGGGTTCGCATCCGAGCCCAATCTCTTCGGTTAGGGGCGGTAGGTTTCTCTTTTTTCAGACACATCGGCAATGGAGGATCTTCAATGGTTAGCATTGATGTATCGGTGATCGTTCAGATCATCAATTTTATCTTTCTTATCTGGATCTTGAACATTATTTTGTATCGGCCGATCCGGCGCGTTCTGATCCAGAGGAGGGAAAAGATAGCGGGCCTGGAGCAGGGCATCGAAACCGCCATGGCAGATGCCACAGACAAGCAGGACGCCTTTTCAGAGGGCATCAAGGCTGCTCGGCTTGACGGTCAGAAGCAAAAAGACGCCATGGTCAATGAAGCCTCCGCTGAAGAAAAGGAAATCGTCGAACGGATCAACGAGAAAGCCAAGGCCGAACTGGTCGCTGCGAAGAACAAAGTGGCCGAGGAGATCGGCACGGCCCAAAAGGCATTGCAGGCTGAAGTGGATACCTTTGCCGATGCCATTTGTGAAAAGATTCTGGGGAGGACGGTTTAATGAAGATTCCTTTTGGTAGCTGGAAAAGGGCCATGGCCCTGACATGCATCCTGGCATTGATGCTGGTTGCGGCGCCAATGACGGCATTGGCCTCCGGCGGCGGTGGCGAAGGTGGTGGCGGGGCTCACTGGGCAGCCACAGACACTTACAAAGTCATGAATTTTGCCGTTCTGGCCATTGCACTGTTTTTCCTTCTGAAAAAACCCGTCGCCCAGGCGCTGAGCGGCCGTATCGACGGGATCCGGGAGCAGTTGGAGGAACTTGAGGCCAAAAAGAGCGCCACCGAGGCGGAACTGGCCACCTACAGTGAGAAACTCACCAAGCTTGAGGCTGAGGCTCAGGACATCATGGCCGAATACATCAGGCAGGGAGAGGCAGCCAAGGCGCGTATCCTCAAGGAGGCGGAAGCCACTGCGGAGAGGATGGAAGTGCAGGCCAGAAAGAACATAGAGCACGAATTCCTGCAGGCAAAAGAACAGCTCAAGCGGGAAATCGTTGACGAGGCGATGGCAAAGGCGGAAGCGAAGATCACGGCGGCCATCTCGGCCGATGATCAGAGCCAACTGGTTGATGAATATTTACAGAAGGTGGTGGCATAGTGAAAAATTTGGCGATTGCACGGCGGTATGCCAAGGCACTGATGCTCATCGGGAAGGCAGACGGCAACGCTGAGACCTACAAGGATGAGCTTGAGCGGGTCACGGGTCTGATCTCAGAAAACGGTGACCTTGAATTGGCCATCGCAAACCCGCTCTATGACGCCGCCGGACGCAAAAAAGTGTTGCAGTCGGTTTTGGAGAAACTGGATTTGTCGGAGATCATGCGGGCGTTTCTGCTGCTGGTTTTTGACAAGGGCAGGATCGGGTTCCTGGCGAGCATCAATGATTTTTATCAGAAGTTGGCCGACGAGTTGAAAGGTGTTGCCAGGGCCAGCATGGTTTCGGCGACGGAACTCTCTTCCGAGACCGTCGAGAAAATTCGGGCAACCCTGTCAAAAAAGACAGGTAAGGATATCATTCTGGAGGTTGAGCAGGACCCCAGCCTGATTGGCGGCATCATTACGCGGATCGGGGATCTCGTATTGGATGGCAGCATTAGAACGCAACTGCTTAATATGAAAGAATCTTTAAAAAGGGGTGAGAGCGTCTGATGGAACTACGAGCTGAAGAAATAAGCCAGATTATCAAAGAGCAGATCACTGACTATGACAAGCAGGTCGAGCTGAGCGAAACCGGCATCGTGCTATCGGTAGGTGACGGCATTGCCCGCATCTACGGTCTTGAAAAGGCCATGGCACTGGAACTGGTTGAGTTCTCCGGTGGTGTATTGGGGCTCGTCCTCAACCTGGAAGAGGACAACGTCGGTGTCGCCATCATGGGTGAAGACACCGAAATCAAGGAAGGCGACATCGTCAAGCGGACCGGCAAAATCGCCCAGGTCCCGGTTGGCGAGGCGGTGCTTGGCCGCGTCGTTGACGGTACCGGCCTGCCCATCGACGGCAAGGGGCCCATTGAAGGCGCCGAAACCCGGCGCGTGGAAATGGTTGCGCCCGGCGTTATCGCGCGTAAGGGGGTTCACGAGCCCTGCTACACCGGTCTCAAAGCGGTGGACGGCATGACACCGGTGGGCCGCGGCCAGCGGGAACTCATCATCGGTGACCGCCAGATCGGCAAGACCGCTGTGGCCATCGACGCCATCTTGGCGCAAAAAGACACCGATGTATACTGCATCTACGTGGCTTCGGGCCAAAAGAAATCCACCGTCGCCCAGGTCGTTGACGTGCTGGAAAAGCATGGCGCCATGGAATACACGACGGTCGTTTGTGCGGCCGCTTCTGATCCGGCAACCCTGCAGTACATTGCTCCTTATGCCGGGACCGCCATGGGCGAGTACTTCCGCGACAAGGGGCAGCACGCCCTGATCATCTACGACGACCTTTCCAAACAGGCCGCTGCCTATCGTCAAGTTTCCCTGTTGTTGCGGCGTCCGCCGGGACGTGAAGCCTTCCCCGGTGACATTTTTTACAACCATTCGCGCCTACTGGAGCGCTCTGCAAAACTGAGCGATGAACTGGGGGGGGGCTCTCTGACCGCCCTGCCCATCATTGAAACCCAGGCCGGTGACGTTTCCGCTTACATCCCGACCAACGTTATCTCAATCACCGACGGGCAGATCTACTTGGAGCCTGCACTGTTTTTCGCCGGCGTCCGTCCGGCCATTAACGTCGGCCTCTCCGTATCCCGAGTTGGTGGCGCCGCTCAGGTCAAGGCCATGAAACAAGTCGCCGGGACACTGCGTTTGGACATGGCCCAGTTTCGTGAGTTGGAGGCCTTTGCCGCTTTCGGCTCAGATCTTGACGCCGCGACGCAAAGGCAGTTGACACGGGGGATGCGCCTCGTTCAGATCCTGAAGCAGCCCCAGTACCAGCCGCTGTCCATGGAAAAGCAGGTCACCATTTTGTATGCCGGCACCAATGGGTATCTTGATGAATTTCCCGCCGACATGGTGGCCAAGTATGAAACCGGCCTCTATAAATTCGTCGAGGATCGGTTCCCGCAGCTTTTCGAGGGACTGAAGGAGAAACAAGAGTGGACGGACGACCTGAAGAAATTGGCCAATGAGGTGCTGACGGCATATGGTGATGAGTTCCGTGACACCATTAAATAAGCCCTTTTCGACGACCAACTCATTGAAACGCAGTGAGGATATCAGCGTATGCCGACACTCAAAGAAGTAGAACTTAAAATAAAAGGCGTTAAAAAAACGCAGCAGATTACGAAAGCCATGAACATGGTGGCCACGTCTCGGCTGCGCGGCGCCCAGACGAATATGGAAGCATTCCGTCCGTATGCCGAGAAGTTCGGTGGGGTCCTCGGCAGCCTGGCGGAAAAGGCCGGGGAGGGGGCAAGCCCGTTGCTGGTCCCCAAAGCGGAGGTGAAAAAGATCCATATTGTGCTTTGCACCTCCGACCGCGGCTTGTGCGGTGGATTCAACATCAACCTCACCGACAAGGCCAAGTCGTTCATGGCGGAGAAAGCCGCAGAGGGCGTGTCCTTCTCGTACACGTACTTCGGAAAAAAGGGTCGCGATTGGGGACGCAAGAAGCAATTTGATTTGATCGAAGAGCATCTTGGTGTCGTCGGGGCACGCTTCGGATTCAGCATCGCCGCCACTACCGGTCAGAAATTGGTCAACGGGTTTCTCGCCGATGAATACGATGAGGTGTATTTGATCTATTCAAAATTCATCAGTATGGCCAAACAGCTGGCGACGGTGCAGCAACTGCTGCCGATTCCTGCCATTACCGTGGAAGAAGAAACGGAAGCCGCGCCCGATGCGCCTTACCAGGCCGAGCATATCTGCGAGCCGAGCCCGGAGGAACTTCTCGGGGATTTATTGCCTCGGAACGTATACGTGCAGCTGTTTAGCGGGTTGTTGGAAACGTCCACCAGTGAGCACGCCGCCCGGATGATGGCCATGGACAACGCCACCAAGGCTTGCAAGGACATGATTTCGTCGTTGACGCTCGCATACAACAAGGCCCGGCAGTCGGCTATTACCGCTGATCTGATGGATATCGTCGGCGGTGCCGAGGCTCTTAAAGGTTAAATACGATTCACAGGAGGATTGTAATGGCTGAGAACATTGGAAAAATCGTACAGGTCATGGGCCCTGTTGTCGACGTGGAGTTTGAGCAGGGGAAGCTTCCCACGATCTTGACTGCGCTGCTTATCAGCAACCCCGCCATCAACGACGATGAGGACAATTTGGTTATCGAAGTCGCCCAGCATCTTGGGGACAACGTGGTGCGCACCATCGCCATGGACGTCACGGATGGTCTGGTCAGGGGAATGCCGGTAAAGGATACGGGCAAACCGATCATGATGCCGGTTGGCGAAGCCAGCCTTGGGCGCGTGTTGAACGTCGTCGGGCGCCCTGTGGACGGACTTGGCGATGTCAGTCAGGAAAAATTGATGCCGATCCATCGCCTGGCCCCGAAGTTCACCGAGCAGGATGTCGAAGTCAACGTTCTGGAAACCGGTGTCAAGGTGATCGACCTGCTGGTACCATTCCCCCGCGGCGGCAAAATGGGTATGTTCGGTGGCGCCGGCGTCGGCAAGACGGTTATCATGATGGAGATGGTCAACAACATTGCCATGCAGCACGGCGGAATTTCCGTGTTCGCCGGTGTTGGTGAGCGGACCCGCGAAGGCAACGATCTTTACCATGAAATGAAGGAGTCCGGCGTACTTCCCAAGGCCGCGTTGGTTTACGGACAGATGACTGAGCCTCCGGGGGCACGTGCCCGCGTGGCGCTGTCAGCGTTGACCTGTGCCGAGTATTTTCGAGACGTGGAAGGTCAGGATGTGTTGATTTTCATCGACAACATTTTCCGGTTCACTCAGGCGGGTTCCGAAGTGTCCGCGCTGCTGGGTCGCATGCCCTCCGCCGTGGGTTACCAGCCGACGCTGGCCGTGGACCTCGGCGCGCTTCAAGAGCGTATTACCTCTACAGACAAAGGCTCCATTACTGCAGTTCAGTGCGTGTATGTGCCCGCCGACGACTTGACCGACCCGGCGCCGGCAACGACGTTCGCGCACCTCGACGGCACCGTGGTGCTTTCCCGGCAGATCGCCGAGCTTGGCATCTACCCGGCGGTGGATCCCCTTGACTCCACTTCTCGTATTCTGGATCCCAATGTCATCGGCGAGGATCATTACCTGACGGCCCGCACCGTCCAGCAGATGCTCCAAAAATACAAGGAACTCCAAGATATTATTGCCATTTTGGGCATGGAAGAGCTCTCCGATGAGGACAAACTGACCGTACAGCGGGCCCGCAAGGTCCAGCGCTTCCTTTCTCAGCCGTTCCATGTGGCGGAAACTTTCACCGGAAAGCCGGGTAAATATGTGAAGGTTGCCGACACTGTCAAAGCCTTTAAGGAAATTGTCGAAGGCAAACACGACAGTATCCCTGAGCAGGCTTTTTACATGAAGGGTGGGATTGAAGAGGTGCTTGAAGCAGCTAAGGAAATGTAATCGCCGAAGAAGGGGACACAATGGCTGGAAATATTAGACTTCAAGTTGTCACGCCCGAGAAGGACATCGTCAACGAGGACGTGCAATCGGTGGTTTCGCCGGGTTCAGAGGGTGAATTCGGTGTGCTCGTCGGACACACACCTTTTATGACGACGTTGAGGACGGGAGCGCTCAAATATACAGACACCGGTGGAAAAGAGCGATTTGTGTTCGTCAGCGGTGGTTTCGCGGAAGCGCTGCCAGACAAGGTCACGGTGTTGGCAGAGTCGGCTGAGCGACGTGGAGACATCGATACGGCGCGTGCTCGGGCGGCAAAGGATCGCGCACAAGCGAGGCTTGACCAGCATAAGGAAGGTGTCGACTTCGAAAGAGCCAAGGCCGCCCTGGAGCGAGCCTTGTATCGACTGAAGCTTGCAGGGGGTAGCCAAGCGTAGCACCTGCCCGCTGCCCGATGTGTGGGTGTGCATGATTGTTGAACCGACGGGGCAAACCATTTGATGGTTTGCCCCGTTTCGTTAAGTAGTCATCCATGGGAAGTACCATGCCCCCGCTCCCTCCCTCATCCCTTCCCGCCCGCCAGTATAGGGGTATTTATTAAAACATCAGTATGTTGAAAATTTTATGCCATTTTGTTTATGCAGCGATGGGGTTGACTGACTTAGTAAGATATCGGAGGTGATATTCATGTCATTGAATTCAACGGCCATTGTCGTGTTGGCGGCGGGCAAAGGCACCCGCATGAAATCCGACATGGCAAAAGTGCTGCATCCCCTCGTGGGTAAACCCATGATTCAATACGTTGTCGAGACGGCCGCAAAATTGGTGGATGATCGCATCGTTGTCGTTGTTGGCCATCAGGCCGAAGCCGTACGCCATTGTGTTGAGAAGACATCTGCGGCACGGTTCGCCGAACAACATGAGCAGCTCGGCACGGGCCATGCGGTGCAGTGCGCCCTGCCGCAACTGGATGCCGGCGTGGAGACTGTGGTTGTCCTTTGCGGCGATGTGCCCCTGATTTCCCCCGATACATTGTCAGCATTTGTAGCTGAGCATCATAACAACCATCGGGATATCAGTGTGTTGTCGGTGCGACGATCCGATCCAGCCGGATACGGCCGTGTCATCACCGATGCGCAGGGGCGATTCACTGGAATCGTTGAGGAGAAGGACGCCACCGATAAACAGCGTGCCATTGACCTCGTGAATTCCGGCATATACTGCATTGACCAAAAACGGTTGAACGAGGGATTGGCTCAGATCCGGTGCGACAATGCCCAAGGTGAATACTATCTCACTGATATCGTTCATATTGGCCACCAAGCGGGCTGGAGTATCGGCACGCAGGAGTGCCCCCGGGTCGATGAAGTGGCCGGAATCAACACGTTTGAGGACCTTACGCGCATTGAGAAAGTGTTGATAAATACAAAACCGATATAAAACAATGAGTTAATAGTAAGAAACCGCGTTTTGAAGGGTTCCAAAACGGCAACAGAGACGTTATTTTTTTCAGGCCTGCCGCTTCAGTGACCTGACCCAAAGTGGTTGACTTTAAAAGGTTCCAGCGACTATAACCAACTATAACAATAGAGGTTTGATTTGGATAACGATTCCATCATTCGACATGTAGACGACATTGAGCAAAAAATTGAGCAGTTTATCGGCAATTATGCAGCACTAAAAAAAGACAACAGCGAGTTAATAGAGAAGATTGAAAGGCTGGAACAGGCACTTCAGGAAGCATCCGAAGCGATTACACAGTACAATCAGGAGAGGGAATTGGTCCGCAGCCGCATCGATGGTCTGTTGACGCGGTTGGAAGCGCAATCCGACGATGCACTGAACAGTATCGAGTAATCACGGGGTTGCATCATATTGTGAGTCATCTCCACACCATCACGCTTTTCGGTCGTTCATATACGTTTCAGGTCGATTCTTCCGATGTCAGGGCTGAGACAGTGGTGATGCATTTGACCGAGGAGCTGAGGCGGCTTGAAGTCTCCGAAGGGGTAAGGGCCGTTCCAAAAAATGAAATGGCCTTACTGCTGTCTGCGGCGTTGAACATTACCAGTGCATATGTAGAATTGAAATCTTCGCAGGCCGCACTCACTGAGGAGTTGAACCGACGTTTTCAAGGATTGGCAGCGCGGCTGCCACAGCAACCCGTTATGGCTGGGTATGATGGTCACGCGCCATGCGACTCGTATGATAGCTGAATACCCGTTCAGCGCATTGTTCCGGTAACACCGATTCGAAGTGTGTTCGACAGTAGATGTTTGCCCCCTGCCGTGCTCGTGATTGGGAGAAGCTCTTTGACCCAACACCTCGGCAACGGGAGCCTTCTCTTACCCTGGTGAGCAGGTTCTGCGCGTACAGAAAAGCCTAAAGGGGTAATAAGGCGCCCACCTAACGGTCTATGGTTCTAAGACCTACCGACACGGCACAATGGCAGGGGGCCCCTTTGATGATTTGCTTCCGATGCACCACCCCTCCGGTGTTTTTGCCCCTATTCAATACCAGCTTGACACTTCTCACCGATTGCGCATGACCTCCATTTGCCATTGGCTCGATGTTTGAGATCCGTTTGCTGGAACATCGGGCTGAATTAAGAGTTTATAAAGGGCCGCCGCCTGAGGCGGCGGCGTCAGGGATGCCCCTGCAACGACCCTATCGATAGTGCCCGTAGCGCCTTTTCGGCGGCTGTAGCATGCTGCCTTGCACATGACGTTGTGGGTACAAATTCTGAACAACGGCGGTGCAGGATTTATTGTCATTTTCAATGAGGAGTTTTGCATGGATACCTTGACGATTCTTGTTAGTGTGCTGGCCTTCGCCGCCGGCTGCGCGGTGGCCTATTGGGTCAAGGGAAAAGCCTTGGCTCAAAAACTGCGGGCTGCCGAGGAAGAGGGTCAACGCATCGTGACCGCCGCCGAGCGGCAGGCCGACACCCTCGTGAAAGAAGCGGCGCTTGAGGCCAAAGACCGGCTGCTCAAAATGAAGACCGAATTCGATTCTGAAACCATCGAGACCCGAAAATCGTTAAACAAGAAAGAACGCCGGCTGCTGGAAAAGGAAGAGAACCTCGATCGCAAATCGGATCAACTGGGGGAGCGTGAGCAGTTGATGGTGGAAAGAGAAAAAAATCTCCAGCGATCAGAGGGCGAGATCGCGCAGCGTAAAAACCGCTACGATGAATTGATCGCCGAGCAGAAGCGGCAGCTTGAACAAATTTCGGGGTTGACCGCCGACCAGGCTAAAGATCTACTCATCAAAGCCATGGAAAACGACGCCCGATATGAGGGCGCCAAACTCATCAAGCGAATTGATAACGAAGCCCGCGAAGAGGCAGACAAGCGGGCCAAGAAAATAATCGCGGCGGCCATCCAGCGATATGCCGGCGATTTTGTCGCCGAGAGAACGGTATCCGTTGTTCAACTGCCCAATGATGAAATGAAGGGCCGGATCATCGGGCGCGAAGGGCGGAATATTCGAGCCATTGAAGCCGCCACAGGGATTGATTTGATCATTGACGACACGCCCGAAGCCGTCATTTTGTCCGGGTTTAACCCGGTCCGACGAGAAGTCGCCCGCTTGTCTTTGATGAAACTGATCACCGATGGCCGAATTCATCCTGCCCGGATCGAAGACGTGGTCAAGAAAGTGACCAAGGAAGTTGACGCCGCCGTAAAAGAAGCCGGTGAGCAGGCGGCGTTCGATCTTGGGGTTCATGGGATTCAACCAGAGCTGATCAGTTATCTGGGCCGCCTGAAGTACCGGACCAGCTATGCGCAGAACGTTCTTCAGCATTCGGTGGAGGTCGGCTTTCTTTGTGGCATCATGGCGGCTGAACTCGGGCTGAATCAGAAGATTGCAATGCGCATGGGGCTTCTGCATGACTTGGGTAAAGCCGTCGATCATGAGGTCGAGGGCCCCCACGCGCTCATCGGCTCAAAGCTCGCAAAGAAATTCGGCGAAGCGCCGAAGGTGGTCCATGCCATCGCGGCACACCACGAGGACGTACCCCCGAATTCCGTCTATGCGCTGCTGGTTCAAGCGGCAGACGGGCTTTCCGGAGCAAGGCCCGGCGCCAGAAAAGAGATGCTTGAAAACTACATCAAGCGGCTCGAGGATTTGGAAGGAATTGCCAAAGCCTTCAAGGGCGTCTCAAACACCTATGCCATTCAGGCCGGTCGGGAACTGCGCGTCATTGTCGAAAGCGAAAAGATTACCGATGAGGAATCCACACTGCTCGCCAAGGACATTGTCAAACGCATCGAGGAGTCGTTAACCTTTCCGGGCCAGATTAAGGTCACGGTCATCCGGGAGACACGATCCGTGGAGTATGCCAACAAATAAAGCCCCAAACCCCTACCCGGCTCACACTGGGGTAGCCGCGGTGGGTGTTCAATCAAAGGCGTGCCGTGTCTTGCAGGGTGTGTTGGCGCGGGTCTGGTGCCCGGACCCACTTCACTGCGGCGCCGATGCGAAGATGAAAGAAAGAGAATACGCATGACATCTATTTTGGAGACGTTAACAGCACGGGGATTTATCGAAGACACCACCCATGGCGCCGAACTGGAGGCCTATTTGGCCCAGGCGGGGCGCACCTGCTATATCGGCTTCGATCCCACCGCTCCGAGCCTCCACATCGGCAGCCTGGTTCCCATCATGGCGCTGGCCCATATGCAGCGGCACGGGCATCGGCCTATTGCACTGGTGGGCGGCGGCACAGGCCTTATCGGCGACCCCAGCGGAAAAACCGAAATGCGAAAGGTACTCACCGCAGACATTGTCCAGGAGAATGCGGTGGCTTTAAAGCGGCAACTCAGTCGGTTCATTGATTTTTCTGAAGGCAAGGCGTTGCTGCTCAACAATGCGGACTGGCTCGTTCCTATCAATTACATCGAATTTCTCAGAGACATCGGTCGGCATTTTTCAGTCAACCGAATGATCAAGGCAGAAAGTTACCGGATGCGGCTCGAATCCGAAGAGGGACTCAGCTTTATCGAGTTCAATTATCAGCTGCTGCAGGCCTATGATTTTCTGGAATTGGCCAATACCCACGATTGTCTGCTTCAGATGGGCGGAAGCGATCAATGGGGCAATATCGTTGCCGGTATTGATTTGGTGCGGCGTGAGGCCCAAAAGACGGCTTTTGGCATTACCTTTCCCCTTATCATGACCAGCGCCGGCATCAAAATGGGGAAAACCCATGCCGGCGCCGTGTGGCTGGACGCGGATCGAACGAGCCCTTACGACTTCTACCAATACTGGGTCAACACCGACGACCAGGATATAATGCGGTTTCTGCTCCTGTATACGTTTTTGCCGGTTGAGGAGATCACCCCGGTACAAGACCTTGAAGACAGCGATATCAACGCGGCCAAGGCGATTTTGGCTTTTGAGGCGACCAAGATCGCCCATGGTGAAACGGCCGCCGTTGAGGCCATGGAGGCCGCTCAGAATGTTTTCGGCGCCCGGCAAATTTCCCCGTGGATACTGCCCTCCAGCACGGTACCGCGGAAGGGCCTGATGGATGAGACGGCTGCCGTTCCGCAGACGGTGGTAAGCGAAAAACTGCTCCATCAGGGGCTGCCGGCATTCAAAGCCTTCGTACTGGTCGGCCTTGCCGATACGGGAGGGGCGGCACGGCGGTTGATTGCGCAAGGCGGTGGCTATGTCAACGGCAGCAGGGTGACGGCGCATGACCAGATGCTCTCTGGAGCCGATATAAAGGACGGCGCCATTCTGCTTCGCGCCGGGAAAAAGCGGTTCCATAAAATTGTTATAGAATAGTTAATTTTCTGCTTGACCGCTGTCAGCACAACATGTAAAAGGCTCTTCGCTTCACTGAACCGATGGTGAAACCCCGGCCACAGTGATGCGCAGATGAACAGGTTGACGTTCGCAATTTTGAAATGAAAGAAGCCTGTTTCTCGCTTCGGGCTGCGGATTCGCACTCGGGGCCGCTCTTAAAGACGATTGCCATGATGCCGAATCTGCCCACACGATGGCCTGACGATCTTACCGTGAGGGTCACCGGGAAAATGGCGAAAAAACCCAAAAAAAATGTTGACATGGGATCTCCTTGTGAGTATTATAACGGGTTTTCAAAAGCGCCAAAAGCCCGCTTTTTTCAAATTCGGTCTTTTAAAAAAAACAGCTTGACATGAAAGCGGCAATAGGTTTATAAGGCTGTTTTTCATGAAGCGCCCGAGATGGGCGCTTGGCCTCCTCGGGAGGCGGTTTGATCTTTGAAAACTAAATAGTGACGATTTATGTCGGATCGGGTCTCGTGAGTTAAAAAACCGTTGCTTCGGCAACGGTCTTCAATTCAATTGGAGAGTTTGATCCTGGCTCAGAATGAACGCTGGCGGCGTGCTTAACACATGCAAGTCGTACGAGAAATCTTCAGCTTGCTGAAGAGAGTAAAGTGGCGCACGGGTGAGTAACACGTGGGTAATCTACCTTCAAATCGGGGATAACGTTGCGAAAGCGACGCTAATACCGGATGACATCGTTTCAACCTCGGTTTTTACGATCAAAGATAGCCTCTACATGTAAGCTGTTGTTTGAAGATGAGCCCGCGCCCCATTAGCTTGTTGGTAGGGTAATGGCCTACCAAGGCTACGATGGGTAGCTGGTCTGAGAGGATGATCAGCCACACTGGAACTGACACACGGTC